>JAZHPA010000013.1:0-60041 GCA_051024685.1 Moorellaceae bacterium AZ2
CTTTCCCGGGGTAAAATTTTTTCCCCAATCCCTTCATACCTTCACCTTTCTTATTTCCGCGTCAGCGCAAATGGCTCATCCTGTTAAGGTAAAAGAAAAGCGCAAAAGATTTTTGCGCTTGAGCTGGCAACATAAGGCATTGGTAGGAGTTACGCCAGCATTACAAGGGTATTAAAAGGGAGGCACGGCCGGAAGCTGCCTCTTATGCTGGCTGCCGGCCATAAGATGGTTAATGCGTTCGGCAACCGCAGGAGGAGCTTCGCCGGTAAGAAGGTAATGGTCCAGCACAGCATAGGTTAACCCCATTTCTCCTTCATCGGTTTGTCCTTCCCATAAGCCGGCAGAAGGGGGCTTGTTAATAATTGATTCCGGGATGTGGAGATAAAGCGCGAGCTCCCGCACCTGGGTCTTTACCAGATTGGCCAGGGGTAAAATATCAACCCCGCCGTCGCCGTATTTGGTAAAGTAGCCTACGGCCAGTTCGCTCTTGTTCCCAGTACCGACTACTAAGTAATTCAATTTATTGGCCCAGTAGTAGAGAGCAGTCATGCGCAAGCGGGGTTTAATATTGGCCAGGGCCAGGGAGCGCTCCTGGGGAATGTAAGGGCTGCCCGTTAAGGCTTCTACTAGAGCGTCATAAACAGCGTCTAAGACTATAGTCTTGGTGGGGAGGGACAGGGTTCTGGCTACCAGCTCAGCATCTTCAGCATCCCGCGGATTGCTATAGCAAGGCATGATCAGGCCCAGGCTATTTTCCGGGAAGGCCCGTTTACAGAGGGCAGCTACTACCGCGGAATCAATCCCTCCGCTTAAACCCAGTACCACGCCCTGACAACCGCTCTTTTGTACTTTTTCCTGGATCCAGGCAACCAATTTGTCGGCTAATTCCTTCATTTACACCACCCTTTCGGTTTTAAAAATAAGAAAAGCCCGGTGTCCTTGTAAGTTAAAGACTACCGAGGCCTCGTTGCCTGTTCCCATTATACCGCCCTGTTCCCAAAAGTCAAGGTTTTCCTTGACAAATGACTGTTCCATGTTATGATAGAAGTAAAACGTAATACACCTGTTTGGTGAGCAAAGATGCTCCCCTAGTGTGCGGGCAAGGAAGTCCCTGTATTGCTGGTGTTTTATGCGCTGGCAACAGGGGCTCTATTTTTTTTATAACTTGATTTTGAGGCCCCGGCGCTTCTGGTCCCCCTAAACGTAACCCCCATTTTATTTTAGCCAGACCGGGGCCTCACATTTGCGCTTTTACGCTGCGCTAAACTCAGCTAAGCCTCTTGTGAGCGCAAGAGTTAGTAATTGGTAACCAGTAATTCAAAGAAGGCACGCGGGTGAGCACATGCGGGACATACCTCCGGCGCTGCAGTGGCCTCGTGGAGGTAGCCACAGTTACGGCACCGCCAGGTGACTTTTTCCTTCCGCGAGAAGACGTGCCCCTCTTGCAAATTGGCCAGGAGAGCTCGGAACCGGTCTTCGTGCCCCTTCTCCGCTCTAGCAATGGCTCGGAAAACAGCCGCAATTTCGGTAAAGCCTTCTTCTTCAGCTATCTTGGCGAAGGAGGGGTACATATTAGTGTGCTCGTGATTTTCACCAGCAGCGCTGGCGGCAAGGTTCTCGGCGGTGGAGCCAATGGAGCCGGCAGGGAAGGTGCCCGTAATTTCCACTTCGCCGCCTTCCAAGAACTTGAATAACCGTTTCGCATGTTCCTTTTCCTGGTCGGCCGTTTCCAGAAAAATAGCAGCAATTTGCTCATAACCCTCTTTTTTAGCCTGGCTGGCGTAAAAGGTATAGCGGTTACGCGCCTGAGATTCGCCGGCAAAGGCCAGCAGTAAATTCTTTTCGGTCCGGGAACCTTTAAGAGTACCCAATTAAGTTCACCTCTTCAATTATGTTGGTTTAGTTGATTTTTCCCTACGACATTGATTCGCCATTATTAGGATTTTTCCCTTCCACGGCCTGCTCCCAGCAGGTGTTAAGTTTTCCTGAAGGGGATTGCTCTCCATTTTCTCCGCTTTCCCGCCCTTTCATCTCCGCTTTTGTACCCAATTTCACAATAAAGTATAATTTAATTGACTTTCCAGATAGGGAAAAGCGGGTAATGCGGCCCTAGCTTTTGTATGAGTTTGGTGCCAGCCGCTACGAAAGGGGCGGCGCCACCGCCAATCTGCAGTCTGGCCAGGGGACGGAAAAATAAAAAATAATATAGCCTACCGAGTTTGGAGGGAGCAAAACCCGGCAGGCATGCGGGGAAGCAAGAAATAAATTATGTTAAAGGCTTCCAATGCACCCGGCTAGTTGCTGGGGGTATTGGGGGAGCAAGAAATAAATTATGTTAAAGGGCAGCCTCGCCAGCTTCTCCGGTACGAATCCGGATTACGTCAGCAACGGGGTACAAAAAGATTTTGCCATCTCCGATCTCACCGGTTCGGGCCACCTCGCTTACAGCCGCAATCACTTTTTCGCGGTCATGATCCCGGATCAAAACTTCTATCTTTATTTTGGGAAGAAACGGGATCTCGTAAACCCTTCCGCGGAATTGTTGGGTGAGCCCTTTTTGGTGGCCCCGGCCCTCCACGGTGTAGACGGTAACTGCAGGATAGCCCATTTTATCAAGGGCTTCTATGATTTCGGCAAGCTTATCTTCACGCGCGATGATCTCCAACTTATACAAATCCAATTCACTCTCCTTCCAGCAGGATGTGGTATTGTCGTCCGTAACAACCCTTTTACGATGGCGGGCGACAAAGGCTAAAACGCAGCTATTAACCCGTCAATAAGGTCCGGTGGCGGGTGAAGTCGGGGTAGGCCGGGGTCCCGTGCTCCACCACATCCAGTCCCTGTAATTCCTCTTCAGGAGAAACCCGGATGCCGAAAATCAGGTCCATAACTTTAAATAAGAGATAACCCAATCCAAATGCCCAGACGGCAACTGTTATGATACCGATAACCTGGGCTAATAGCTGCTCAAAGCCACCTCCATAGAGGAGACCTGTAACGTAGGGGGGCTCCAGAGAGTAAAGACCGTATGTGCCATCGGCAAAAAGGCCGACGCTCAATAGCCCCCATAGGCCATTGAAGCCGTGGACGCTTACCGCACCCACCGGGTCGTCTATACCCCGACCTTCCAGGAAATAGACACCAGCAACGATAATAAGCCCGGCTACTGCGCCGATAACTACCGCAGCCCAGGCCTCTACCCAGGCACAAGGTGCGGTAATGGCCACCAGCCCACCCAGGGCACCATTCAAAGCCATGCCCAGGTCCCATTTCCGAGTCTTAAGATACATGACCAAAAGGGTGACGAAGGCACCCGCTGCCGCTGCAAGATTAGTATTCACAGCTATTACGGCTATGCGCAGATGATGAGCATTGAAGGTGCTGCCCGGGTTGAAGCCGAACCAGCCGAACCATAGAATGAAAGTCCCCAGGGCTGCAAGGGCCATATTATGGCCAGGGATGGCCCGGGGCTTTCCGTCACGCCCGTATTTCCCAAAGCGGGGTCCGAGAACCATCGTACCTGCCAGACCCACCATTCCGCCAAGAGCATGCACCACTCCTGAGCCTGCAAAATCTACGTGACCTGCGCCCAAGGGGATTTTAGACAGCCATCCCCCTCCCCAGACCCAGTGGGCATAGATGGGGTAGATAAGGAGGCTCACGAAAAAGGTATAGATTAGATAGGCAGGGAATTTCAGCCTTTCGGCAACCGCCCCGGATACAATGGTTGCCGCCGTGCCGCAGAATACCAGCTGCCAGAAGAAATCCAGATAAACCCCTACATCATAAGCTTCGCCGTGGAGGAACCAGTTGCCCGAGCCGATAAAGCCCCCGATGTCCGTCCCTTTTAAGAAGCCGTAACCCAGGGCAAAAAACCCGAGAGAAGCCACGACGAAGTCGATGAGATTTTTGCTGAGCAGGTTGGTAGCGTTCTTAGCCCGGCAGAAGCCCGCCTCTACCATAGCAAACCCTGCCTGCATGAAGAATACTAGGAACCCCGAGACCAGCACCCACACGTAATCAACGGGAGCCGCCTCATTGTTCCGTAAGGTCTCTGCTCCAGTAGGGTCAGCAGCCAGGGCTGCGCCGCTTAAAAATAATGCAAGAAGGCCAATGCTCAGAGCCACGGAAAGAAACATAGTTCTTTTACTCAACTACCTCACTCCCTTAAAAAATTTTTTTGTCTTTGAAATAAAATTAGTACCGGGCCCCCCTTGTCTTACCACCCCCCTATCCAAGTAATCTATAAAAGTAAAAAGCCCTGACTTCAGGAACTGCGATGTTCCCAAAGCAAGGGCTTCTTTGCCAAAACGCTTCCGCAGCTTTGCGGCCCCGAGCTGTAATGAGATTTTCTAAACCGGAAAGGAAATACAAAAGTCCCCGCCTCTCTTACGGGGACTCCCTCATCCCGGTTGAGCGTCTGCGCTCCACTGCTTTTGGCTGTATTTTACACTAGTCTCCCCGCCAATGCAACCCTTTGTCTTGTAGAGCATTTCGAAGCAAGCGTGCGAAAAACACAGGAATCGGGCTTTAGTATCCAGCTGTTAAGAGCTGAGCACTTTTGACAATGGACCGCAGGTTGCTGGTGGTAATATAAAAACGCAGGCAACGGCGCCTTTTGGTGAGAGGTGCTCACCAGAAGGCGCTTAGTTCTATAGGTTCATGAAAATGTTGTCCGACGCCGGACGAAAGGTAAGGGCGCCTGAAAGAAAATGCTTAAATGCAGGCGCCCTTTCTTGCTCACTCCAAACTTCAATGCAACGGTGCGTGGAAAAGGGCAGTGCGGCTCCTAAATAGCGCCTTAAACCAACTCCAGGCCATCCTGGACGAATACTTTCCCGAGCTGGGGCAAGTATTTAAAAACCTGTTAGGGAAAGCAGCCCAATGGGTGTTAAGGAACTGTCCTCAACCTCGTCTGGTTCTACCTTAAGTGGTGATCCGTTCAAGGACTGCTTTTAGGTACTCACGTGATTCATGTGACGACCTGAAAGATAGAACCTTTTTTGCAATTTCCTTAGCCTCCGTCATGGTCAGACTGCGGATAATCTTCTTGGCCAAAGGGATACTTGAAGGGCTCATGCTGAACTCATCTAATCCCAGCCCCAAAAGCAGCGGTATTGCCAAAGGCTCCCCCGCCATTTCTCCACACATGCCCACGATGCAGCCGTGGGCATGGCCAGCCTCGACAACATGCTTGATGAGGCGCAGCACGGAGGGATTAAAGGGGTCGTAAAGGTAGGCCACCTTCTCGTTCATCCGGTCAACGGCCAGGGTATACTGGATGAGGTCATTGGTCCCAATGCTGAAGAAGTCCACTTCGGGAGCCAGGATATCTGCAGCCACCGCTGCGGCTGGTGTCTCTACCATGATCCCTACCTGAACCGATGGGTCGTAGGGAACGCCTTTGGCTGCAAGCTCACGCTTGACCTCCTCCACTACTTCCTTACAGTGGAGAAGTTCCTCCCGGGTCGCGATCATGGGAAACATTACCCGCACCCGACCGTAGGCGGCGGCCCGGAAAATGGCCCGGAGTTGGTCGCGGAAGAGATCCCGACACTCCAGGGAGATGCGTATGGCCCGCCAGCCGAGGAAGGGGTTCGCTTCGCGAGGAATATTCAAAGACGGGATATGCTTGTCCCCACCCAGATCCAAAGTACGAATAGTAACAATGCCGGGTTTCATCGCCTCGGCTGCAGCGCGGTAGGCCTGGTACTGCTCCTCTTCTCCGGGAAGTCGGTTCCGATTCATGAACAGGAACTCGGTGCGAAATAGGCCCACCCCTTCGGCTCCCCAGTGCAGGGCGTGCATCACCTCTTCTGCATTCCCGATGTTGGCCGCAACCTCGACCCGGTGCCCGTCGACAGTCTGTGTCGGCAAGGCCCGAAGGGCGCGCAGTTCTTGCTGCACGGCCGAGAAGCGTTCTTGTCGTGCACGATATTCCTTCAGGATCTCTTCAGACGGGCGCAAGATGACGACTCCCTCCACCCCGTCGACCACCAGCAGGTCGCCTGGGGTAACTTGGGAGGTTAGCCGATCCAGTCCCACTACTGCAGGGATCCCTAGGCTACGGGCTATGATGGCCGTATGGGAAGTCCTTCCGCCCACATCCGTGGCGAAGCCCAGCACTAAATCCTTGGAGGCCTGGGCGATGTCTGACGGGGTGAGATCATGGGCCACGACGATGGACGGCTCATAAAGGTCCGCCAGGGTGCTGAGCTCAAGGCCCGCCAGATTGGCCAGGAGCCGCCAGCCGATGTCTCGAATGTCCACCGCTCGCTCTCTGAGATAAGTATCCTCCATGCCCTCGAAGACCGCCGCGTACTCTTCGACCACCTGGGCTATTGCCGACGAGGGATGTCGGTGGTCCTCTCTTATTAGTCGCTCTACCTGCTTCACCAGGACAGGATCATCCAGGAGCATGAGGTGGGCGTCGAAAATAGCCGCTTTCTTTTCGCCCATCTGCGCGACGACACGCCCTCGGATGGCCTCCAGCTGAGTTCGCGAAGCCCGAAAGGCTTCCCTGGTACGGGCCAATTCACCCTCGACCTCCTGAGGATCGATGGTAGAGGATGAGGGCTTCAAATTGAGTTCTCGCAAGATGAAAGCCCGTCCGATAGCAATGCCAGGAGATGCCGCTATCCCTGTTAGCTTTATCATACCTGTTCTCCTTAGGAATAAATGATTAGGAATAAATGACCACCAGGAAGAAGGGACAAGTAGCTTATCTTTACTCAGTAATGTTCTGGATGAGTGCAACCAGGGAGTCGATGGCAGCCTTTTCATCTTCCCCTTCGGCCGTCAAGGTGATCTCTGAGCCCTTGCCGGCGCCAAGTGCAATCACGCTCAGGATGCTCTTAGCATCGGCCTCACGGCCAGCCTTGCTCACCGTGATCTTTGACTTGAACTTGGTCGCCTCCTGAACAAATAGAGCAGCCGGACGGGCATGTAGCCCGGTCTCGTTGGTGATCACGATGGTTTTCTCGATCATTATCAGTGTTCCCTCCTTGCGTAATTGAATTTGTGTCGTGGCCGCTCTCCTTCGGTGTCTCCAGCGCATGACAGCCGACGAGTCCGAGTTTTGATCGCTTCGTTTAAAACTTGTCTTACTTAAACGGGTCGGCCCTCTTACCTTGCCGAAAGACAACATGCCGGGCGTCTCCTTCTTGGCTGCTCGGCCCTGGCCATGTGAAAAGCAAAAACAGAGAATTTCACGTTGAACTAAACTCTCGACGTGGGAGTACCTCAGTCCTGAGTTGTCTTCGCGAGAGCCTCGGCTTTGGCAAACGCAGCTTGTGGATTCCGGATTACCTCATGAGGGCCGGTGCTAATCAGCTTGTTCTTCACTTTGGCGAACCGCTCCATCTTGGCGATGCTTACGTCAGTGGCCAGGATAATGGCATCAGCGCTCTCGATATCCTCAGGGGAAAGCTCGTTCTCAATTCCTAATGCGCCCTGGACTTCAATTTTGATCTGGTCTCCTCTTGACTTTGCAGTCTTCCTAAGCGCTTCTGCTGCCATGTAAGAGTGGGCAATCCCGGTTGCGCACGCGGTTACGGCTACTAGCTTCATGTTCATCACACTCCTTGTGAGATTCACTGTAGGTTGTCAAGCACTCGCTCCCCGGCTTTAAGCACTTCGATCACGTCGCTATAGCTCTTGGCCGCATACAGACCTTTGATGACCTCGTCGTGAATTAGCAAGCGTGCCAGGCGAGCTAGGACTTTGATATATTCATCTGGTCCGGTCCTGTCAGGGACGGCCAACATGAAAATGAGGTTAGCATACTTCGGTTCAGGCACTGTCTCATACAAGATCCCCTGCTGAGAACGGCAGAAGGCGATTGTAGGACTAACCACGGTGTCGCTCTTGCCATGTGGAATTGCAATATGATTACCCATATATGTGGAACCCAGGGCTTCCCGAGCGTACACAGCCTTCAGAAAGGCATCCTCGCAACGGATCTTACCAGCTCGGTACAAAAGGGAAACCATGGTACGGAACAGGGCATCCTTCCCCCCCTCAATCCCTACAAGTTCTAGCTCCGTGGTTTCAGGTAGTATTACTTCTGCAATTCGCAATTCTGTGTCCATGGCGTTGCACCTCCTATGGAAGTGGCATATCACGGCAAAACCGCGCTTACACGGTTTTTGCTAAGGTAGCCCCATTGAGAAATGGTTTTTCTTCCTTGAGAATTTCCAGTACGATTTCAGCTTTAGCTTGGCTGAATATTGTTTCCTAGTACTCATGTTGACGCTTAGGGCCCCCACTTTCCCATGTCTAAAGTTCCATTATAAATTACTAACGAAATGAATTACTAACGAACAAAATCAAATATCAATAAATGAGAAAGAATGCTAAATACATTATAGCAGTTTCGAAAGGGTACGTCAACAAGTTGAGTGGCGGCCGAATTCCGTTTGATGCAAATTAAATCGAGCCCAGCTTGAACCTCATTTGCGAATTGAACAATGTGCGGGCAAGAGTTAAGGAAAGAACGAAGTCCCTCTCACTTTTTATCAGGTTTCAAGGTTAAAGGGTTGCTCTTGCCATACCACCATATCTTACCTTGCTAAGGAAAGTTACCAATTTTCTGGGAAATATCCCCATTACAGTTCTTGCCTCCGGCGCTCTAGCCAGCTTGAGGTTTATCCAAATGGTTTTGCACCTGTTCGAGCCTCAAATAGAGCTGCCGGAGGAGGGGATAAGCAAAAGAAAAAGAGCCCCAAAGGACCGAGAAGCTTCCTTTACTTGAGGGCCAGGAGCTTAAGCACAGGACTTCAAGTCCCTTTCCTGGGTGGTCTGGAAAGCATATTCCTGGCTACATAATATCTGGGGGGTTGAAGGTGAACTCAGCGCGATACCTCGGCGACCAGGACCGTGCAGCCCGTGAGCCGCACGCCTTCGAGAAAATCGGCGGGTGCTTGATCGTCTGTGACCAGATAGTTCATGCGACTTAACGGGGCAATTGGCATGGGGCACACCCGGCCGAGTTTCGTATGGTCAGCAACAATGATCAACTGAGAACCCGTGGCAACCAGTTTGCGCTTAAATGAAGCCACTGCGGGAACGGATGGATTGGCTGCTGTGAGGCCATGTGTGAGCGAAATTCCATCTATCCCCATGATGACTTTGTCCGGATGAAAGGCTTTTACCATGTCGTTGGCCAAATCGCCGATTAGTACAGCGTTCTCCCGATACAATAACCCGCCAATCAAATAGATCGTGACATCTTTGATGGCATAGAGTGCCGGCAGGAGAGAGATCGAGTTGGTGATGACTGTAAGTTTCCGCGCCGATGACAGGTGCTCCGCCACGTGTCTGGTAGTACTGCCACCATCGATCATGATAGTATCCCCGTCGTTCACCAGCGAAGCTGCTAGCCGGCCAATCGCATCTTTTTCCGCCTGGTTGATGTTGTTTCGCACATCCAGCTCGCTAATGTTCTCTGTAAGCGAACTTCCATTTTTCCAATGGTTGGGTAAAGTAGCACCACCATAGGTACGGGTAATGAGACCGCGGGATTCCAGCTCCGCCAGATCCAGCCGGATACTGGAAGCGCTGATCCCAAACTCCTTGGCTAAATCTTTTACAAGGGCCTTTTTTTCGGCCCTGATCTTCTCATAAATGGCCTGCAACCGCTCTTCGCGAAACATCGTGTGGCTCTGCCTCCATACTTGTTATCTATTATATTTTAACTGTTATTCTAACAAAACTCGGCAAAAATTACTAGAATTCATGTGTGTTGGTTTCAGTGATTTTTTATTACCGAACCTTGACAAAGACGTACGGTGAGTGTTATCATTTATTCGCAAAGTTCTTCTCAGTTATTCACAGTTGGTCTCAGTTATTCCTTATGTCTTACATTATTATACACCAAGATAGGAGGCGCGTCGTTCAATGTCCCATATTGGTAAAGAAGTACGACTCAACCAGATTTTCAACCCGGAAAGCCACAACGCAGTCATTTTAGCGATGGACCACGCACCGGTGCTTGGTCCCATCGAGGGGATCGTGAACCCACTACAGACCGTTAAGATGCTCCTGCCAGAACATCCTGATAGTTGGTTCATGCCGATCGGCCCCCTGAAGATCGTTTATCGCGAATTCATTAAGGAGCGCGTTCCATTCTTGCTCTCGATTGACACCTGCACGGAGATGGGGCCGGAGCCTGATTACTTCATGCTAACCGACTCCGTAGAGCATGCGGTTGAAGTAGGCGCTTCCGGCGTTTGCATGCACGTCATGGTTGGTTCGCCGAAGACCAGCGATATGATCAAGGGCATGTCCAAGGTTGCATACGAATGTGACAAGTGGGGAATGCCGTTAATCGGTATTATGTATCCTTCAGGCTTCCAGAACGACAACGATGTGAAGTGGGTCAAGTGGGCTGCGCGGCTTGGCGCCGAGCTGGGCGCTGACCTGATCAAGACCCGCTACACCGGGTCCCTGGAAACCTTCGCGGAAGTTGTGGAATCGTGCCCGGTCCCGATCTTGCTCTCTGGCGGTGCCGCTGCTGCGACACCCGAAGAATACCTGACAGTTCTGAAGAACTGCATCGACGCTGGCGGTCGCGGGTGCGCCGTGGGTCGAAACATCTGGCAGTATAAGGATCCTGTCGCCATGCTCCGTGCTACCAAGAAAATTGTTCACAACGGGGCGTCTGTTGAAGAGGCTTTAAGGGAACTGGGGCTTTAATCCCAGTTCCCTAGGCGACTTCATAATTACAATGGGATAGACCCGCGGTAAAATGTCAAGACCCTGAAAGGGAAATTTTAAGAGACATAGGCAGGGTAATATCCACAGCCTCCCACATTTTGGGGTTTAAGCGGTTGCCGTCAGGGATGAGGAGCAGCAGTCTTCAGAAGTATTTGGGAAGTGCAGGAGGTACTGAACTGCCCCGTCTTCGGTTCTACCGTGATGGTCCCAAAGGATACTCCAAAGGTCAACTTTTTGAGCCAAAAAATATATGACCAACCGGAAATTTGCCCGTTGGTCATATCATACAAGGAGGTGGGGTGGGAGGTTAGAACGGATGAAGTTGGTCGGTGAGGAACTAAAGAAGGTGTTGTTAACAGGCGTTTCGTACACGATCCCGTTTGTGGTACCAGGAGGCATTCTTATTATGGTGGGATAGGAGGTTAGAACGGATGAAGTCGGTCGGTGAGGAACTAAAGAAGGCGTTGTTGACAGGCGTTTCGTACATGATCCCGTTTGTGGTACCAGGAGGCATTCTCATTGCGGTTGCGTTTGCAGCAGGCGGTATCTTTGTTTTCAAGAACGAAGGCAGTTTTTGGGCACAGGTGTTTAGTTGGGGGAAGGTCGCATTTGGTCTCATGGTACCCGCTTTGGCAGGCTACATTGCGTATTCCATTGCTGATCGCCCCGGAATCGCTGTTGGTTTCATCGCTGGCATGATCGCAAACAATCAGGGATCTGGCTTCATTGGCGGCATCCTCGGTGGCCTTCTGGCTGGTTACGTTGTTTTGGCCATTAAGAAGATACATCTTCCGAGTGTGATTCAGCCCTTGATGCCGGTGCTTGTTATCCCGTTGTTTGGCACCTTCATTATTGGCATAATCATGACCTACATCCTCGGTGGGCCGGTAACGTGGCTGAACACTGCCATGACCAATTTGCTCAACAACCTGAGCGGGGGCAGCCTGATCGTTCTGGGTTTGATTCAGGGCGCCATGCTGGCGTTTGACATGGGCGGACCTGTGAACAAGGCAGCATACACGATGGCTTTGGCCGCCTCCAGCGCCGATAACTGGGCCCCGATGGCGGCCAATTTCGTCGCTTCCATGAGCCCTCCCATGGGCCTAGCCATCGCCATGCTGCTCGCCAAGAACCGGTTTACCAAGCTCGAACGCAAGGGCATCAGCGGATGCATCATCGGCGGGTGCGCGATGATTACCGAGTTCGCCATTCCCTATGCTGCGTCTGATCCCTTCCGTGTCATCCCGTCCCTGATGGTCGGCAGCTCGGTGGGTGCTGCTCTCTCCTACCTTGCCGGGTTGACGCTGCGGGCTCCGCACGGCGGCCTGTTCGTGATCATGCTCGCCAATAAGCCGCTTGTGTGGCTACTGGTCTTCGCCATCGCGAGCTTTGTCACTGCCGGGATGTTGATTCTGCTGAAGCCGGTGGTCAAGGAAGAAGCAGACGAGGATCTCGATTTGGGTGAGAAAGAGGGTCAGTTCCTGTCCGCCGGTAACTAGTCTACCCGGATACTTTGGCGGGAGAGAGTTGGTGGTCTCTCCCGCTTACTCCCAGGGACCCTAGGGATCCTGGTTCGGTCTCACCTGGATAGACCCGCGGTAAAATGTCCCCGAATTCAAAATTTAATTCTCTCAAAATGTATAAAAAATGTATAAGGTAATATAAGGTAATAAGAAACCAAACCGGTAAGTTAAGACAAAAAAATACCGCCGGTATCATCAAGGATGATGAACCACATTGGTGTAGGACCCTATATCGATAGCAAAAACACCTACTTTCTCGAGGAAATAGCGAATCAAAATTGGGTGTCCCTGCAAACCTGACGTAACAGCAACCTTGCTGCCAAGCACCGACCCAAGAGATTGGTGCTCAGCTCTCCTGCTTAAGGGAGAACCCCCTAAGGGACGGACACGCGCGTAAGCGTTTGCCATTACAACAAAATAAATGACCAACTGGAAATAATCCGATGGTCATATCATAATAAGGAGGAGTGACGATGACTTCTTTTAAGAGTGTGATGGGTAGGTTCCCATTCGCTCCAGATAAAAAAAGACCTATCCACATGCGCTGGTCGGATTACCTCCATTTCCTCTACCCACCCAACAACCCGTATACCAGCGATCTCAACTATCTGATTGCCAGCACGGACAAGCTCCTAGTTGGCATCTACCAGCTATCTCCCGGAAGTTCTTTCGACCCCATTGACATCCACCCGGGGGACGAAGCCTATTACATTCTAGAGGGAGACCTGGTTCAACAGAGCCTGAGCGGCCAGTTTCTTCAGGCCCACCAGGGCGAGGCCATCTGGCTCCCCCGGGGTGTATGGCATAGGGGGTACAACTTTACGGACAAGATCACCAGCATTCTCTACTTTATTGCCCCCAAGGCGTGGGATGAGCATGTTCCGCCCGCCGTTCTGCCCAGTGCCAAGGAGCAGAAGATCTACAAGGGGGAGAACAACAAGAATCTTCCTAAGATCTCTCCAGTGCCCGCTATCACCAGGCAACCCAGCACGGACGATATCGGCCGGTGGCCGGCCGATGGACCTGAAAGCCGGAAGCCGCCCTATCCGATGTACCGCATTACGGAAGCGAATCAGTTGGTCACCATCCACAGCCTTGAAAACCCTATGCTGGTCAAGTTTTTCGTCAGCAACGATCTCATGCACATGGGAGAATTCATCCTCCCGTGTGGTGGAAAGGGGCCGCGGGTCTCCGCGCCGGATTGCCACAAGGGAGACTGTGTGCTTTTCGTGGAAAAGGGGCCTATTACCGTCAACCTGCCAGATACGGAAGAGGCTTTCATCGTGGATAATCGGGAGAGCTTTATTATTCCGGAGGGTGTGCGGTATCAGTTGATGAACTTCAACGGATACCCTGTGAAGGCGATCTTTGCAGTCGCCCCTGAGTTGTAGATACTGACGCGCCAAAACGAGGGGGATGCTTATGACTCACGTGTTCAACCCTGGTTCTTCTTTCAAGGAGGATCTTATAGAAGGTTTTGTTCTGGCATATAGTAGATATGTGCGTCGAGTACCTGACGTTTTCGGTGTCGTGGCTTTAGGAGCCCCTCAGAGAGGGAAGGTATCACTGCTGATCGGCGGTGGTTCTGGCCATTACCCTGCTTTCTGCGGCTTCGTAGGCAAGGGAATGGCAGCTGGGGCCGTCATCGGCGATGTTTTCACCAGCCCGTCGGCCGAGCAGGTCTATCGTTGCATCAAGGCACTGGATGGTGGCGCCGGGGTGCTGCTCTGCTATGGCAATTACAGCGGCGATGTCATGAACTTTGGTATGGCCCAGGCACGTTGCCGTCGGGATGGCATTGATGTCCGGACGGTATTAGTCACCGACGACGTGGCCTCTGCTCCACCCGATCAGATCGAGGACCGCCGCGGGATAGCCGGCAATTTCTGCGTGTTCAAGGTAGCGGGTGCCAGTGCGGAGCGTGGCGACAGCTTGGACACCGTCGAGGCGTTGGCTCGGCATGCCAACGACAGGACACGGTCCTTTGGCGTTGCGTTTGCAGGCTGCACCATTCCGGGTCAGTCTGAGCCGCTGTTCAGGGTCGATCCCGACAAGATGGAAGTCGGCCTCGGTATTCACGGCGAGCCGGGCGTTCGCACCGTTGAACTGATGCCTGCCAGGGAGATCGCTGACCTGCTCGTCCGCACGGTTCTGTCGGATACCCCTAAAGGCGCCGGTAGCAAGGCGGCTGTCATTTTAAATGGCCTCGGCTCCACCAAGTACGAGGAGCTGTTCGTACTTTACAAGGATGTCCACCGCCTTCTGACGGCGGCCGGCATCGAGTTGCATGACCCAATTGTCGGCGAGGTCTGCACCTCCCTTGATATGGCTGGCTGCTCCTTGACAATTATGTGGTTGGATGATGAATTGCAGGCCCTATACGATGCACCTGCTTTCACCCCTGCGTATACTCGGGCGTGACATAACGGGGCTTCCGAAAGAGGGGATGGAAATAGGCTGTAGTGAACACATAATGCATCAAAGAGCGCCGGGGATTATCCAGGCGGAAGACCTCAACACCTGCATGTTCGGCAGGGGTCTTGCCGTCCAGGGCTTTCTGGGGCTGGAAAAAGTTGTGGATAAAGGTGCGGTTAATGGCGAAAGCCACGATTCCCGCGTCGACTTAAGGCCCCAGAAGGCGCGCAGAGGAGCTTTTAGCCAGCCGTGCTGCGCTCAATGGAGTTATTGTTAGGCAGGTGATCAAAGCCAGAATACACCAGGTGTTGTGCGTCTGGAAAGAGCAAAGGGATAACCTTACGATAGGCTGGAAGGCCGTCGGAAACGAAGACTAAGCCCTCGCCCTTGTCTTGGACCGGCAGCCCTGTTTTCGTCAGGGCCAGGCTGGTGGCCGTTTTTACGGGTGCGTAAACCGCACTTTGGGCACCAAGGGTTGGTGGAAGGTGCAGGTCTCAAATTTGGTTACTCTCCTTAGTAAGGGAGTAGTAATAAAATACTCCCCAGGGGGTAACCTTCTAACCTCCAAACCTGATGTATCAAATGTGTCCGAAGATTTTGCTTCGGAAGCATCGACATAACCTTGGGAGGGATCGGACATGCCCCAGAACTCGGTAAAAGTGGCACGCCGGGCGTGTCACAAGATCCTGGCGGCTCTTGAGGCTGCGGAGGCTGAACTTAACCGTCTGGATGCGGCAGCAGGCGACGGGGACCATGGCACAGGCATGGTGCGTGGTATGCGAGCGGCAGTAATTGCCGCCGAGAAGTCTGCGGAAACGCCGGGCGAGCTCCTGGAGGCTGCCGGTACTGCTTTCGCCGATGCCGCCGGTGGTGCTTCGGGAGCCCTATTCGGAAACCTCTTCATTTCGGTCGGACAGGCTCTGCCGAACGGAAAGATTGACGCCGATAGCCTTCATAAGGCTCTGGCTCATGGTCTGGATACGGTCTGTACGCTTGGCTGCAGCAAGCCGGGCGACAAGACCATGATCGACACCCTGGATCCATTCGTCCGTGCAATGGCCGAACAGGTGGCCGCCGGGAAGGGCGTTGTAGATGCTTGGAAAGGCGCTTTACCTGCTGCTGAGGCGGGAGCCAAGTCTACGGCCGACATGATCAGCAAGCGGGGCCGGGCTTCCCGGTTGGGCGAGCGCAGCCGGGGGCACGTAGATCCGGGTGCCATGTCCACCTATTACATCCTTCGGGCCGTTGGTGAAGCCCTGACGGAGGGCTGCTAGCAGTCGATAAGGTTAACCTTATCAGCAAGGGCTACCCGGGTGGACGATTTTGGGGTCAACACCCCTCCTATAATTTGACTTGAGTGTTATCAGGGAACTCCCAAAGTATAGGCCGCCCGGGATGCCCGGAAAACTTTGCTCGCTGGCTGCAGCTCGAAGGAATCGACGGCGAAAGGCGCGAGCGGTCGGCCTGAAGCTCCGCCCGCTGCTGCGACTCAAAACAGCGAGCAGCAGGCCAGCCGCCGGCCGGCGTAAATATGCCCGGTCCAAACTAAGACAGTCGCCTCCAACAGATTGCCGTGGCCTTGGGATGGCGGTCGATGATGTGCGCGCTCACAGGCAGAGTGACAAGACGCTTGCCGCCCCGATTGAGGAGAAAGGGCTCAACAAAGAGCAGGTGCTGCAAACACTGTTTGAACGGGGAAAGTCCTGCCTGGAGGGAGAGGTTAGCTCCGGGAAGATGACCCAGGAGCAGGCGGACAGGGTACTGGAGGACCTGAGGGCGAAGAGGCTGGAGGCCTGGGAATGGTCCGGGCGGCAGCAGCCGTCGGCGCCGGACCGGCAGCAGGGCGGGCAACCCCCGCAGTCTCGTCTGGTGCCCAGTCTCAAAAGTAATCTTAAGACAGGATGTACATGGTGGTTTTGCCCCGGCACCGCCGGGGGTTTTTCTTTTGGGTTGGCCGGGTCCGAAGTGACGGCAAGAGAGATAGCCGCTCCTCTGAGTTTCAGGCTTATTGTTGACTTATCAACTGTCGAAGTCCGGGAATAACTCTATGTTTTTTTGCTATAAAGCTAGATGCGATTATGAATAACCCTTTATATTTATTATGGATTAAAATAGTAGGGGAAGTAATATTTACCAAGGAGCAGTAGTCCATGTAAGAAGAGAAAATTTTAGTTTTAATATCAAGTGTTAAGCAAATTTTTAATCAAAATTTTAGGATTGAGAAAGGAGGGAGGGCAGAAATAGCAGAAGATACCAAAGATGATTTTAACACTGAAACTATTTTATCAGGAGGGATGATAACATGAAGCTGCGTTTATTCTTGCGGATATGTCCAATGTTGATGCTTTTGGCGCTGATTTTGGTGGGGGGCTGTGGGTCTAAACAATCTTCGGCTCCTGGCCAGGGTGGACAAGAGCCTCAGAAGTCCCAGGAAGTTATCAAGCTTAAGTACGCCTGCACCTACCAGAAGACTGAGGAAGGAGCCCTGATTGGGTACAAGTTTTGCGATTATGTCGAGGAGAGATCGGGAGGGAGAGTAAAATTTGAACGGTATCCCGGAGGAGTGCTCGGGGGAGCACCTGAGATTTTACGACTGGTGAGCTCAGGTTCTGTAGATGTGGTTAGTTTTCCGCATGTAGTGTTTAAAGACGAACTCCCCTTGTCTGCTATCCCTGAGTGGAGCTCCGGGGCTCCAGAAAAAGCTGTTGAATATTTCAACAAAATATTCCTTGAAATTCCCGAAACTTCCCCTTTGCTGGAGCAGGAAGCCCAAGAGCATAACATAAAATACCTGAGGTTTGTATCTGGAGGTTGCAATGTTTTCGTTTCCAAGAAAGAAATCAATTCTCTGGCGGACTTGAAAGGCAAGAAACTAGGCGCTGGTGCGGCTCAGGAGGCCTTTGCTAAGCTGGGAGTTACAGTAGTCAACGTAACACCGCCTGATATTTATGAGGATTTTTCCCGGGGGATTATTGATGTCACTCATATGGGGTTTGGACCTACGGTGCAACTTAAATGGTACGAGGTGGCCAAGTGTTGGGTCTTTGACGGGACTTATACGGCCGGCAACCCGATTACAGTAAACTTGAATACCTGGAACAAGCTTCCTCCGGATATACAACAGATCTTTATTGAGGGAGCCAAAGCTGCTTCCGATTATAGCATTGAGTTGGCGAAGAACACCAGGGAACAGAACATCCAAACGCTGAAGAATGCTGGAGCTGTAGTAAAAGAGCTCTCGCCCGCTGAAGCTCAGCAGTGGTTCCAAAATATTTTCGAGTACGGCAAGAAAGACATGTTGGAGCGAGCCACCAAGGCCGGGAAAGCCGAACAGGCTAAGATTATCTTGAAGCATGTTGAGGAGCAATTAGGAATGTCTAAGTAATATAAGAATTTTTTCCTCAAGTAAGCACAGGAGTATGGGGGCTCACCACGCGGGGGATTAAAGTGTGTTGAGTCCCCTCCCTTAAAGATGGATAGGAGCTGTATTTGCTTGACCGAGTTATAGGTATCTAAGAAAGGAGAAGAAGATAGCAATGAGCGAGAAACCCAGAGGTAGCCGAACTACCTTTGCAGTGGCGGAGGTGGTACTGTCCAAGGTCGTCTGGGCTCTCTCCATAGCTTCTACAGTATGCTTAGCAGCTATCATGCTCATAGCAGTTATAGACATCGTGGGAACCAAGTTTTTCCGGCAGGCTTTTCCCGGAGCTCCAGAGTTTATACAGTCACTTAATGCACCCCTGGTGTTTCTGGCGGTGGCCTTTGTGCAGCTTGACCGCGGGCACACCAGGATAGAACTACTTCAGCAACGTATGCCCAGGGTGATCAAACACGGGATAAGGCTCACCGGCAATATCTTGGGTATTATCATTTGTTTCGTATTCGGCTGGCGAGGCTTTGTGTATATGCAAGAATGCATGCTGGCCCACAAAACCGCTGGTGGAGCAGTGCAATTCCCAATCTGGCCTTTCGTTGCTACCCTGATGGTGGGTTATTTCCTCTTGGCGTTGGCATTTATTGTATCCCTGATGAAGGAAGTGGGAAGTATGGCCTCCCAAGGTGAGCCCCAGTAAGCCGCGTTATTAGACACAGAGCTGGCGAGAGAAAGGAGCGCTCTAAAGTGTCCCACGAAGCGATTATCGGCCTTGTGTGTTTTATCCTCATGATCGGCATGGTACTGGTGGGTATCCCTATTTTTATTTCCATGGGCGTGATGGCCTTTATCGGCTTTTGGCTTATCGGTGGACCAGAGGTTGCCTGGAATTATTTTACTACTGGACCCTATAATATTGTAGCCCAATTCAGCTTCGCGGTTCTACCTATGTTCCTACTTATGGGAGTACTGGCTGGCGAGAGCGGGGTTGGAGAGGGTGCTTATGAGGCTGCACGGAAGTGGTTAGGAAGGCTCCGGGGCGGGTTGTTGATGGCTACCATCGGAGGTAATGCCCTTTTCGGCGCCTGCTGTGGGGTCTCTATTGCGGGTAATGTGATATTCGGCAAGTTGGCATTGCCGGAGTTGGAAAAGTATGGATACGACCGCCGTCTCTCTTTAGGATGTATTACTGCGGCCGGCGCCTTATCCTCGTTGATACCTCCTAGCATGGGGATCTTAATCTTCTCTATCCTTACCAATGTCTCCGTGGGTAGAGCGCTGGTGAGCGGAATTGTCCCGGGGCTTATTACTGCCGCTGTATATTGTGCCATGATAAGGGTTATAGGTGCCTTTAGGCCAGAGCTCGTGCCGGCTGCCGAGATAAAGGTTACCTGGGCAGAAAGGTTGAGTTCTCTTAAACTGATTCTGCCCATTTTAGGGCTTTTCTTCCTGGTGATAGGCGGAATGTTTTTTGGTGTTTTTCCTGCTACTGTCGGTGGGGCGATAGGTTCATTTGGAGTGCTAATTTATGCTCTTGCCCGGCGGATGGAGTTTCGTAGAATAGGCAAGTGTTTTTGGGATGCGGCGGTCATGAACGCCCAGTTTTTCCCTATAATTGTTTCCGGTTTCCTGTTCAGCCGTTTTGTCGCTCTGAGCGGGTTGGCACAAAACTTTGCCGACCTTATCACGCAAGTCAATTTGCCTCCACTGGCAGTATTTTGGTTAGTAGTGATTTTCTACATCTTTTGCGGTTGCGTTATGGATCTTCCTTCGATTATCATTATTACCATTCCTATAGTATTTCCTCTTTTAACCGGTTTGGGTTTTGACCCTTATGTAATCGTCATAACCTTGGTATTTATGGGCGAGATAGCCGGTCTTACGCCGCCGATCGGAATGAATGTGTTTGCGGTTTCGGCGCTCCTACGAATTTCTCCTGATGAAATTTTCCGGGGCGTTTGGCCTTTCTTTATCGCTGACGTCTTGTTAGTGGCACTGTTCTCTGCGTTTCCGGTGCTGGTTACCTTTCTGCCAAACCTGCTTTATAGATGAGGGGCTAGCCCCCTGCTGGATGACTGGCTCCTTAAAGTAAAGTAGGGAGGTGAATATATATGAGTGCTACGTAAGTGATTGTCAGTGAGCACTCGCCTTAAAGTGAGGGGAGAGGCCGACGCCGGAAGGGTTTACAAATTAAGGAAAGGGGAAGAGAGAAATATGCCTACTCGAAGGAATAGATACGGTCACCTCTTGTCGCCGGTAAAATTTAGAAATACGGTGTTCAAAAACCGTTTGATATCCACAAATTCCCTGCCGCATTTCTTGCAAGGACCAGAACCGTACCCGTCGGAGGCAATAATCACCCACCTGGCAAACCGTGCTAAGAATGGCGCGGCCATAGTTACCGTGTCAGGCATTTCCGCCAGGATTGGACTGCCGGAGATGCCGCCTCCGCCTGGACATCGTGATTACGGTGATATACCGCATTTTCCACGGTTTAACCTCTATGATCCTAAATGCCAAAACTATTTTGCCCAACTTGTAGATGCTGTTCACTATTATGGCGCCAAGGCTTCCATGAGTTTTGCATTTTTGATTGTCCCGGGATATGACGTATGTGAGGTGCCTGAACGTAACCTCAAGGCCTATACACCGGAAATGCTGGATAAAATGCTCGACGATTTTGTGGAACAGGCGGCAATCTGCAAGTCGTTGGGCTTTGATATGGGCTCTATTCATATGGCTTATCGCTTGCTTTTCCCGGCTCGTTTCCTCTCGCCCCTTACCAATCATAGGACAGATGAATTTGGGGGAAGTCTGGAAAACAGGGCAAAAATACCGTTAGAACTTTTCCGCCGGATTAAAGAAAAGGTGGGTCAAGACTTCCTGCTAGAGGCGGTTATGAGCGCAGAAGAAGAGCCGGGCGGTTACACTTTTGAAGAAGCTTGCGAGTTTCTAAAAATGGCAGAAGGGCTTATAGATATAGTACAAGTTAGAATGCCTAATGCCAATGATTCTCATCCTACGGGATTTATGAAAGAGGCGACGCCGACCCTGAAATATGCCGAAGGGTTTAAAAAACTGGGGCTAAACATGATAATAGCGCCGGTGGGGGGCTTTCAGGATTTAGATGAGGCCGAAGAGGCGATAGCTTCCGGCAAAGCGGATATGATAGCGGCTGCCCGGGCATGGATCTGCGATTTTGACTATGGGAGAAAGATGGCTGAAGGCAGAGGGGAAGATGTAGTTCCTTGTATACGTTGCAACAAGTGCCATGTCATAGCCAAGGATTACCCTTATTTATCAGCATGCTCGGTTAATCCCGCCTTTGGAATAGAGCATATGCTTCACAGGTTTGTTGCTCCACCCAGGCAGGCCAAGAAAATTGCCATTATCGGAGGCGGGCCTGCCGGCATGGAAGCGGCCTTGATTGCAAATGAACGTGGGCACAGAGTAGTTATATTTGAGAAGAACGGCAGTTTGGGCGGCATGCTTATACCGGGGTCACAACCGGATTTTAAATGGCCTCTTAAGAAATTCAAAGACTATTTAGTGAAGCAGGTGAAGAAAGCAGGTATAGAGGTCCGTCTGAATACCTTTGCCACACCCGAAATGATAGAAAGGGAAGAATTTGATGTTGTTATTGGAGCGGTAGGCACAGAGCCGATTTTGCCACCGATTGAAGGGATTGAGAATAAAAATGTATTGACGGCAATTGAAGTGTTAAATAACCCTTTATTGGTCTCAGGAAAAGTAGTTGTAGTAGGCGGTGGAGAAGTTGGGGTGGAAACAGGTCTTTACCTTGCTAAGACAGGG
This sequence comes from Moorellaceae bacterium AZ2, assembly GCA_051024685.1. Taxonomy (GTDB): domain Bacteria; phylum Bacillota; class DSM-521; order Neomoorellales; family Neomoorellaceae; genus UBA12545. Next base: position 21,841 of record JAZHPA010000013.1, read on the forward strand.
CATGAGACAATGGTGCTGGAAATGACCGCAGTGCTTGCCAAGGAAGCTTTACGTCCTCATTACTATGAAGTTCTGGAATTAGAAATGGAGAAGACTGAAGGTTTCAAGGCCATCACGAATGCCCAAGTTACCCGAATTTCACCAGATAGCGTTACGTATGTGGATGCTGAAGGCAAACAACAAATTGTTCCGGCGGACACAGTGGTAATTGCTGTCGGCGTAAAACCTTTATTTGACTTAGCCTTGAGTTTCTATGACAGCGCAAAGGAGTTTTATATGATTGGCGATTGCCACCAACCTGGCAGTCTTATGACAGCTTTGAGAAGTGCATTTGCTGTAGCTTCGAATATTTAGCGTGGGGGCAGGGCGATGCCCTATTCGTCGTGGAATTTGGGTAGCGCTCCTTCACTCATTATTTAACCTGTTTTCACTCCCTGGAATTTTCTTGAAGCACCTTCTTGAGAGTTTCAGCCAACAAGTCCGACGGTGACCGAGAGGGCCAGTAGCCCTCCCCATGTTCAGGTAAAGGATACAGGCCGGCATTATGGGGCTGTCCAGGCTGGGTAGAATTGTGGTATACTGGCATTGGTGGTAGTTACTTTTTCCGCATTTTCACTCTTGTTTTACCACAAGGAGCTAAGGGACTGCCACCTTCAATCTCCACGATTTGCGGGACATCGCCACCGGCGATTACCGCCGAACTGAAACGAGACTGCGGGCGGGAGGCACGCAGTGCCATAAGTCCTGGGAACAAATCCTTAAGAGGAGGAGCATCCTGGTGGAGATAATGAGTCTTTATTCTCTTAGGACTTTAGGGACGGATGACGGGTTGGGGGATCGGAAGGTAAGGGACTTGAGCGGGCCTCCCTTCAGGTTGATCCTTTTACATGCATTAGCTAAGCTCTTGTCTTTTTCCCTTAAGGACCCTGCGGTTTCCCCCTGTGGCCCAGCCGGATCCCCTATGCTTACCATGGATGCTACAAACAAGAGAGCACATCCTGGAGGAGGCTTGAGAGCCTCCTTATCTACCAAGGGGCCCTTGGGATTTGCCCAGGGTTACCGAACCCAGGTGGACTCGCCCATACCTCAACATCTGAAAAAGCCCCTTGAGGACGTGGCCAGCCGTTACCAGCTACCCTTGGGTCTTTTGCAGGCTGTAGTAAAGGTAGAGTCGAACTTTAACCCCCTGGCTGTGTCCCCTAGCGGAGCTCTGGGTTTGATGCAGCTCATGCCGGAGACCGCCCGTGCCTTAGGAGTCAAGAACCCCTTTGATCCTCGGGAAAACCTAGAGGCTGGAGCTCGATACTTGCGGCAGATGCTCGACTTTTTTAAAGGCCGGGTTGATCTGGCTCTGGCAGCTTATAATGCCGGGCCAGGGGCGGTGCTGCGTTTCGGCGGAATCCCGCCTTATCGTGAGACACAGGAGTACGTGCGGAAGGTTAAAGAGATGGCCAGGGCATTTGAGGCTCGCATCTAGGCTTAGCCCGCAAGCGAAGTTTGATGTGTAGCGCCGAGAAGCTGGAATCGATGGGTAAGGCCACGAAGGGAGGTCAACAAAAAACAAAAAAGGGCGGATTACCGCTTCCACCCCCACACCCGAAGTTACCGAATGTACTCGCTCCGGGGCCAGCCTGGTCGAGGTGGCCTCGGTGTTGGGGCAAGCCGGGCTTGATTGTATACCAGGCCCTCCGCGGCGGACCCGGCTCGAGTGATGGAAAGGCTTAACCGAGGAACTGGGGAAGGAGTTGGAAAAAGCCTTGTTTCTTCTGCCGCCCACTGACGGAAGCCAGGTGGGATTTACAACGGCTCAGCGGGCACCCCGACAAGCCTCGGAGAAGGCGTAAATAAATTGCGCGCAGGGGTGGAGGACCACCCCTGCTTTTTTTAAGTTTCGCGGCAACCCCCAATTACTTGCTCCCTTTAATAACGCTTATCCTTCGAAGGCCTGGAGAGAAGCTCCTAGAAAACCCTGGTCGAGGGGTTGCTGGCAGGCCCAAGGCCTTAATTTACCAGCTCAAGCCGCGTTGAACTCGGCCGCGTACTTCAAAATGCGGGCAAGTATCTCTTCCCGTTTGGCGTTGATGGCGTCGAAATTCATGGCCGGGATGTAAAAGCTCTCCATGTAGTCGTGGGTGAGTTTGGCCTGGCGGATGTAGGCTACCGCCCGGTCCAGGCAGGCCTGGTAGCGGAATTTAGCGCTTAAGATTTCATGGCTGTACATGGCAAGCTTCTTTTTATCAATGTACTCGGTTAGATTTATGGACATAGCGATAAGGTGGCTAAAGGGAGAGGGGTCGAAGGTATGAGGCGGTTCTACGTTCATCACAGCTACTTTAATTTCCGGGATTATAATCAGATCATAGTTATCAGGGTTAAAGGGGCAATGGTATATCTCGGTGAATAAGCATTTGGTAAGGGCGGTGTTGGCGATCCTCTCCAGGAGGCGGGTGACCCCTGAGCCCGGTTCTCCCGATATAGTATAAATCCGGTTAACCTCGTGGAGCAAGGTTTCTACGTTGCCGGTTACAATCCCTTCCGGTGTGATGGCAGTAGCAAAGAGGTGGCGGGCTTTGGGAGGGCGATCGTACCGGGCCGCGGCACCAGTAAATACGGCGTCCAAAAGCTTTGCTTCAGCGCGGTTGACCAATGCTTCATTAGTGCATTCCGCCACATAATCTTCCCATTCATCGCGGATGACCTTGGCCTCCTTTAGCGCACTATAGGCTATACGAAAGAGGCGGTTTACCCGGGCATTGGCTTCCAGGATCTCCTGCTTATGCTCGCGCATTTTTTGCTCATCCCAAAAATCGCCAAGGTGAACAATCTCATCCACAGCCCCGGGATTTTTGGGGTCCACGATATGCAGTGTCGTGTCTACCGTAGAAACCATTGCCCGCAGCGGCAGTTTCGAGAATGGCTAGGGTTTCGGGTATAGTGTCGGGAATTTTGGCTTTGATGTCAATGCGCTTCCCGGTAACAGTAATCTCTTCAATCAAGAGATTAACCAGGCGCTTTTTCTCTTCAAGAGAAAGAGTGTCAAGAGCATCTCCGACCTGGGCAGCAAGCTCTTCTAACCGTTCCATCTCCTGCGCCGCCAGGTCGTGCCGGGAAAGTTCCCTTAAAATTTGCTCCCGGCGGCGCGAGAGGTACTCCCAGCGCTCTTTTATCTCCTTCAGCCGCTGTTCCATTTCAACTTCCGGTATCAAATCTTTTTGGAACATGGTCGCTACCCGTGACCGTTCTTTGGAGGCTTGAACCAATTCTTTTTCGATGGTGGCAAGCTCGATTTTCAAAGCTTGGGCAGTCTCGTCAGGGAAAGCGGCCTGCAGCTCTGCGCGAAGCCTTTCCGGATTTGTCAGCCAACCGGAGACTCTTTCCCAAACGATTTCTTCTAATTCCGGAGCATTAAGATATTGGGATTTACAGCGTTCCCGACCAGGTATGCCTGGCGATTTCGCAGTGCAGACGTAATAAGCCCTCTTCTTTCCTTTTGACGTAACAAGATTCCCGTGTATAGTGGCGCCGCATTTTCCGCAGCGCATAAGGCCCGAAAGAAGATAAGGGTAAGTGCTGAAGCTGCGCCAGCGCCTTCGAGAGTTCTCAAAACGCTTTTGGGCTGCCTCCCAGGTTTGTTTATCAACAATGGCGGGAACAGAAATCGGGACCCACTCTTCGCGGGGCCTTTCTTTTCGGCTTACCCTTTCTTCAGGCGGCTTATACTTATTGAACTTGACGTCCTTAGTATCATAGCGGCGGATATACAGGATGCCCGCATAAGCGCTGTTGGCTAAAATACGTTTGACCGTTTGTTTGGCCCATTGTCTGCCTTTGGGACTGGGGAAGCCCAGGGCATTTAATCGCCGCGCTATTTCATACGGGCTGACGTCTTCCTCAGAAACGAACCATTGATACATAAGCCTGATGATTTTAGCCTCTTCTTCGATAATGTGCAGGGTATCGGTTTCTTTATCAAATTCATAGCCGTAAAGTCCAGGACTGTGAGTAAGTTTTCCCGCCTTTGCCTTCGCACGCTTACCAATAAGGGAGCGGAGCCTGGTCCTGGCGCGTTCGTATTCGTCAACGGCGCTAAGGACTGTTAGATGAAAACGGTCTTCGGGGGTGTCGGTAAACCTGGAGTTGACAAAAATGAGTTCTGCTCCCGCTTTTTTTATCTCGTCAATCAATAAAAGCTGGTGGGCCACGCTGCGCGACAAACGGCTGGTATCTAAACAAATAAACCAGCGGATGCCGCCGGTTTTAAGCTTTTCCAGCGCCGCCACCAGGGCGGGGCGCTCTAAGATTGAGCCCGAGACCCCTTCGTCTACAAATTCTGTTATTTCAGCTGCGCCTAATTCCTGGGCCTTGGCCCTGCATTCCTCCCGCTGCGCCGCAATTGAATAGCCGCGTTCGGCCTGTTCCTCAGTGGACACTCGTAAATATATAAGCGCAGTGCTCACCTCACCTGCCCCTCCTTCAGCTTGACTTTACTTTGACGCACTTGCGGGAATTTCCTGCTCTGTTCAGGAAGGCGGGACAGGAGAAAGCGAATCGCTTCCCGGTAGGCTTGTTCACGTTCATCCTGGGAGCCGGTGCGGGTTATGATCACCTCAAATTCCCGCTTTGCCATGGCCCCCACCTCTGCACTTTTTTCATTAATTCAGTTTATGCTGGAGGCGTCTATGGACGACCCGGGGAGAAATAATTACCATTAAAGGCTTCGCGCTTTGGTCGATGGGAAAGAGTAAGTTCACAACACCGCAAGACAAGCAAAAGTAAACTTTTCCAGGCCCTATCATCATGCCCACGCCGACCGAAGGTTACACATAAGCCGCTGTTGCCCCAAAATTAAACGTGATATAATTAAAGTAAAGTATCGACCAGGAAGGATTTCCAATGGGCCTTGAAAGGGTGGTGAAGTCCGAATGGAAAGTTTTAATTTTGAGCTTAATCAAGTGATTGCCCGCACTCTGGCCGAAGGCGGTTTTGCTTCTGAGAAGGAGGCTACCCGCGAGATTTCTTTAATGGTCGCCCTTGCAAAGATTAGTAGATATGAACGCGAATGTGCAAAATTCAGGAAGAAATATGGCCTGACGTTCCAGGAATTTCAACGCAAGGTAAATAGTATTGTTGGAGCAGAAGTCTTTGAAGAAGAAAACGACTTAATGGACTGGGAGTTTGCGGAAAATGCCCTCGCTTTGTGGCAGAAGCGATTAGAGGTTCTAAAAAATGCATATCGGTAATATATTGAAATCGTTTTCGGATATCATTGCTCACCTGGAAGTTCTACGTTTTGAAGTTGAGGGCAATGACAGCGCTCTGCAACTGGAAATTACCTTTAATGACGGTAGTAAACTGCATGTGCGGGACTACATTTTTGATGCCCAAAAACGTAAATACGCCTATCACTGGCAGGACAAGAATGATAAACTACTGGTTCGATGGGACAATGCGCCGCATTGGCCAGAGATAGAAACCTACCCACATCACAAGCATGTTTATAACGAGAAAAACGTACTGGCCTCGTCTGAGACTGATTTAAAAGAAGTACTTGCCGCCATTCGGACCTGGATGAAAAATAACCCTTAACCGTAGGCGTCAAAAGGGAGTTTTTGTGAGTGACAAAGGCTATGCTTGGCCGTTGGACCGATATTCGGCGATCATGGCTTCCCATTCTTTTGCCGCTCGGCTTTGGTCATGAAAAACCCCTTTGATTCGTCCTCTAGGGGGGATTATCCTATAAACCTAAAAGTTAAGCCAGGTGGGGGCTATTTTACGCTTACTTACAAAAGGCACTGTTACTATCGGGGAGGAGCCAAAATTCCAGGCAACACCGATATTGCAAATTAGGAAAGATAAAGACAACCGTTCGAGAAGATCCAATTCGTGAGGCACGGGGGATTTTGAAGGGAAAGGGCTTTAGCGTAGAAAAGTACCTGCAGTCCAAGCAATTGGAAAAGGCTCGGTGCCAGCCTTGTAACTGCGGATCACATGAGTTCGACCTCATTGCTACCAGGGAAGATATCGCGTTCCGCTGGATAAGGTGATTCCTTACTCCGAATAGCTTTTGTTCCAACACTCCTCACTGTTCAGGTGAGGGGCTTTTTATTGCCAAAAAACTAAGATCATATCAGGAGGATCTGACAAGGTTGTGTAACCGATGCCTCCGCACTTTCATTTTTGCAAAAACTCCTTAACGGTCGCCAAGTCGTAAGCGTCAAATACAACCCACCTTGGCACAGTACTCGAGTTTAAGGGATAATCTCCCTCAGAAAACGGACTGAGGAGGATTTCCCTTTATGACCAGAGCCGCATTACAAAAACTGTGGGAAGCTCGCATAGCCGAATACAGGGAAAGCGGGCAAAGCGTTAAAGAATGGTGCGCCTCCCATGAGGGTATTAGCCCCAGGCAGTTATGGTACTGGCTGCGGAAGTTTAAAAACCAGACCACAGCCCCTCCGGAGAATTCCAACCGGTGGCTGCCGGTAGAAATAAGCGAGGGAGGTTCCCCAGAACAGGCCCTCCTGGTCAAAATAGGACCGGCCAGCATCGAGGTAAGACCCGGCTTTGACCCGGCTTTACTCACCCAGGTAGTACAGGTGCTGATGGCGTTATGCTAAACGAAGTTGGTATTGACCGGGTTTACCTCGCCTGCGGTGCAACGGATTTGCGCAAATCCATCGACGGCCTAGCGGTGCTGGTCAAGGAAGGCTTCGAGCTGGACCCCTTCTCTTCTTGCCTCTTTGTCTTCTGCAACCGTAAGAGGGACAAACTGAAGATCCTCCACTGGGAGCACAACGGGTTCTGGCTTTATTACCGCCGGCTGGAGAAGGGCAAATTCGTATGGCCGGTGGAAAATAATTCTTCCACCATCACCATAAGCCGCCGGGAGCTGCGCTGGTTACTTGACGGCCTCCCCCTAAACCAGCCTAAAGCCCATCCGGAGGTAAAAGCACGCACCATCTTGTAAAAGAAATCGCTAGAAAGAAATATTTTTTGTCTGTGGTTGATTCTGGAGGAATTCGGCTTGATTTGTCGAATCATTAAGGCATGAACACTTCTAAGTCTCTTGCTACCATGACCATAGAAGAGCTGCAAAGCCACTGCCTTCAGCTGGAAGAGCAGTGTAGGCAGCTGGAACAACAAAATGCCGAACTTACCGCTAAATTAAACTGGTTTATGGAGCAGTTCCGTTTAAGCAAGAAGCGGCAATTCGGTTCTTCCAGCGAGCGGACCTGCGCACTAGAAGAGCAGCTTTTGCTTTTTAATGAAGCGGAAGTGGAAGCCCGGCCGGAAGCAGCTGAACCGGATTTGGAGACCATCACCTACCAGCGCCGTAAAGAGCGCAGCCGCCGGGAGATGAACCTGGAAGAACTGCCCGTAGAAGTAGTAGAGCACCGCCTGCCGGAAGAAGAAAGGGTCTGCCCGTGCTGCGGAGGCCCTTTACATGAAATGAGCACCGAGGTACGGCAAGAGCTCAAAATTATCCCGGCCCAGGTGAAAGTGGTCAAACACGTGCGCTACGTTTATTCCTGCCGCCGCTGCGAGAGGAAAGAGGTAACCACCCCGGTTATCACAGCGCCCATGCCTGCTCCTGTACTTCCGGGAAGCCCGGTATCTCCTTCCCTCTTAAGCTACATCATGACCCAGAAATACGGGGTAGGATTACCCCTCTACCGCCAGGAGCAGCAGTTTAAAAGTTGGGGTATAGACCTTTCCCGGCAGACCATGGCCAACTGGGTGCTCCATGGAGCTAACACCTACTTAACCCTTATTTACGACCGCCTCCATGAACACCTCCTTAAAAGAGACATCCTCCATGCCGATGAAACCACATTACAGGTACTTCATGAACCGGGAAGGGAGCCTACCACCAAATCATTCCTTTGGCTTTACCGTACCGGGCGGGACGGACCTCCCATAATTCTTTACGACTACCAGACCACCCGGGCCGGCAAACACCCCCGCCGGTTTCTAAAAGGTTTTAAGGGTTATTTACACGTTGACGGCTATGCCGGCTACCATGAGCTTGAGGATGTCACCCTGGTGGGCTGCTGGGCCCATGCCCGGCGCAAGTTTGATGAAGCCTTAAAAGCCCTGCCGCAAGATAAAAGAAACAAAGCAGTAGCCGCCCGGGAGGGGCTGGAGTTCTGCAACCGGCTTTTTGCCATAGAGAGCGAACTTAAAGACAAAACCCCGGAAGAACGATATCAAATCCGGCAGGAGCGCAGCAAACCAGAGCTGGACGAATTTTTAGCCTGGCTTAAGAAGCAGAAAGCGCAGGTGCTGCCCAAAAGTGCCTTTGGGCAGGCGGTTTACTATTGCCTTAGCCAAGGGGATAAACTTGTCGCCTTTTTACAAGACGGGCGTTTGGAAATTGATAACAACCGCAGCGAGCGTTACTATAAAACCCTTTGTTATTGGCCGTAAGAACTGGTTATTTGCCAACACCCCGCGGGGTGCTAAAGCCAGTGCTATTGTCTACAGTATCATAGAAACAGCCAAGGAAAACGGGTTAAATCCCTTCCACTACCTTACCTACCTCTTCGAAAGGCTGCCCAACCTGGACCCGCAGGATAAAGAGGCATTAGATCAACTCCTGCCGTGGTCGGAAACTCTGCCTCCCGTTTGCCGGATGAATAATTAAGCTTGTTTTGGCCCCCATCTAAGAAATCGGTGGGGGTTCTTTATTCTTATCTTACGTAAGGGCAAAAAGTGGGTTATATTTGACGCTTACGCCAAGTCTTCCTCTAGCTGGTCGAGATCATAATTGAGAGGAATGTTATGTGCGGCCAAGAAATCGAGGAATTCCTGTTTGGAAACGTTAGCCAGTTCCGCCGCCTTGCCCAGGGATAAACTCCCATCTGCGTAAAAGGTTGCCGCCAGCCTCTTCAAGGCCTCCATTTTTACCCGTTGAGCCGATTCCCGGCCTTTGATAAACAGTTCTTTTGGCAACTCGAGATCAATCCTTATAGTTTGGTCCGGCATTTTATCGCCTCCCGGTAATACCAACTTTAGTAAAATCATACCATAAGAGATACACGTCCTCAACTTTATATTTATTATAACCATCTGTGATATTGTCACCTTGAAAAAATCTGTAACAGCTTGTAAGGCTTGCTTATGGCGGGCAGGAAGTCAATAGAGAGGAAAGAAAAGGCAAAATACATTATAATGATAACGGTGATTGCGGCAGCCATAAACATCAGCCGAGCAGAAAGACTACTTAAGCGAAAAACAACTGCCCAGGTAACAGTGACGAATGAAGGGGATGAAGTGAGTAATGACTAAAAAACCGGCCGTTCCTCTTGAACGCCGGCAGATGGAAGCTGCCCTGCAATTATACCAGAAATGCAAGGGGTGGCAGGCGACGGATGAAGCGCTGGATTCTCTTGCCCGGTCTTTTCCGGACTTCGATTTTAAATCGACCCTGCTCAAAGCGGCAGCCGTCAACGCCCTCTACGGAACCCAGGTTTACGCCGTAGCAGAGGTGGCCGAACACTTATGCAGCGTCTTGGGAAATACCACGTTACCGGCTACTCCCGCCCTCGTAGAGGAGCTGGCAAAGGTGAAATTTGTCAAGGGGTCAAAGCACATAACATGGACGTTCCGGAGTTTTGCGTCCAAATTCGCCCACTTTTTTATTGATCCGAATCAATTCCCGATTTACGACTCGTATGCGGTTAAGATGCTCACATACCATTTGAATGGGAAGGGCAGGGAAGGGCTCTCGTATGAGCAGTTTGCGGCGGGCTTTTCAGCGTTGAAGGATGCCCTGGATTTTCCCGTGACTACTCGGGAACTCGACCGGTACCTGTGGTTGGCAGGCCAATTGAGGGCATGGAAGGGCTTATTGCCCTGGAGAAGCCCTTATACTGGGATTAATTCCGAATTGCAGCACCTCTTCGAAACCCCCGCGGGGGAAGTCCAGGAGCTTACGAGAGCTGTCCTTGGAAGGGGTGAAAATCCGTGAGAAATATTGTCGAGAAAAAGGCGACTGGCGAACGCTGGAGTATCGCTGCCGTAATTTTAAAGGGCCTGATCTGATGACTCTATATTTACATTTAGGTGTAGGATGAAAACAGCCGGGTTTGCTGCGAAAACCGGCTGTTAAATTTTTTTACGCCAATGGAGTTTGTAGCAGGGTTTTCTTTTCAATTGGCAGGATTTTCATGTTTTCTTGCCGAATAAGTGTCCATATCCAGTTTTCCATACTTCCTGGCAGGTGGTTTTCTTGGCCCGAAAGAAAATTTTTACATCCAAAATGGGACCGAAAGGTCAAATGACGTTGCCAAAAGAAATACGGACTGCTCTTGAAATAGAAGAGGGCGACCGGGTTCTTCTCAGAATCGAAGACGATGGGAAGGTCGTCCTGGAGAAGGCGATAATTATTCCCGCCAGCAAGAAAGATGGGTTTGGGGAAGCTACTGAAAGCTGATGCTTTTAGTGGTTATCCAGGGGATAAATAGGCAGGTGCTGGGATTGCCATGAAAACAGATGAACTCAAAAAACAAATAGCAGCAGCCCGGTCGAGGTATTATCGACTGGTTTTACTGGTTGGGTCAGCTACAACCGGAAAAACCAAAATTCTTGTTCAAATAGCCAAAGATGAGGGTTATCCCTATATTAATCTGAACCTCGCGCTAAGCCAGAAACTCCTGGAATACCCCGCTAAGATGCGAGCGCTACGCCTGCCGAGAATAGTGGAGACGATCATAGGCGAAACGGGAAAGGATACGGTGCTTCTCGATAACACAGAAATACTTTTTGATCCTGTTCTTCAACAGGATCCTTTACGTTTACTTCAACAAGTCAGCCGCAATCGAACTATTGTTGCCGCATGGAACGGCAAGTTGGAGGGTGGGGCGCTGATTTACGCCGAGCCGGATCACCCGGAGTACAGAAAATATTATGAAGTCGATGCCCTTATTTGTCCTCTGGGGTAAAGAGATTTCAGGAAAAGGTGGGGAAATACGGTGAAATACGCTGACCTGATACATTTTGAACCGGTGGAAACTATAGTCCAGTTGCGGGAAGCTGATGCCAAAGGCAGGGCCGGTGAGCTGATAAAAAGCTATGTGATCTCGGAACGAATGGCCGAGCAGATTACGGAAGTTGTCTTTCCGCAGCTCCAGTACGACCACCCCCAGGATAACAAGGGGATTTTAATTGTTGGGAACTACGGTACCGGTAAATCACATTTAATGTCGGTGCTGTCAGCTATAGCCGAATATCCAGACCTGGTCACGGAGATACGGCATCCTGCCGTGGCTAAAAAATCTGAGGTTATCGCCGGCAAGTTCAAGGTTATCAGGACCGAGATAGGTTCCACCACGATGTCCCTCAGGAACATCATTTGCGCCGAGCTGGAAGAACAACTGGCTAATCTCGGGGTGCAATACCGTTTTCCTGAAGCCGATAAAGTTACCAACAACAAAGACCCTTTTATTGAGATGATGAACGCTTTCCAGGAAGTTTACCCGGATCACGGGCTCTTGCTGGTCGTCGATGAACTCCTGGACTACCTACGTACGCGCAAAGATCAGGAGCTTATCCTGGACCTGAACTTCCTGCGAGAAATCGGGGAGGTTTGCCGGCTCACCCGGTTTCGCTTCATGGCTGGTGTGCAGGAAGCCATTTTCGACAGCCCGCGCTTTCAGTTTGTGGCTGAAACCCTCCGCCGGGTTAAAGACCGCTTTGAGCAGATACGCATTGTCCGTGAAGACATAGCCTACGTAGTTGCCCAGCGCCTGCTGCGCAAGGATGACCGGCAGAAAGCCCTCATAAGGGAACACCTGCAGCGCTTCACTAAGCTATACGGCACCCTGGCCGAGCGCATGGACGAATTTGTCGCTCTCTTCCCCGTGCATCCGGCATACCTTGAAACTTTTGAGCGGGTCTATGTAGCCGAAAAGCGCGAGGTGCTGAAAACCATAAGTTTTGCCATGAAAAAACTCCTGGACAAAGAAGTTCCGGAAACTGACCCCGGCCTCATTGCTTATGACTCTTACTGGCAAAACTTAAAGGACAATCCCTCTTTTCGCAGCGACCCGGACATTCGCGAAGTGATTGAAAAAAGCCAGGTACTGGAATATCGTGTCCAGCAGGCCTTTACAAGGCCGCAGTATAAGCCTGTAGCCCTCCGCATAATTCACGCTTTGAGCGTTCACCGGCTGACAACAGGAGATATTTACGCTCCCATAGGGGTTACGGCTGAAGAACTTCGCGACGACCTCTGCCTTTACCTGCCCTTGCCGGAAGAGGATGCCGATTTTCTTAAAACCACCGTCGAATCAATCTTACGCGAGATCTTAAGAACGGTGAGCGGCCAGTTTGTTTCTTTCAACCAGGACAACGGCCAGTACTACCTTGACCTGAAAAAAGACATTGATTTTGATTCGCTAATTGAGCAGAAAGCCGAGACACTTACCCCGAACCAGTTGGACCGCTACTATTTTAAGGCCCTCGCCCGGGCCATGGAGTGCCCCGAAGCCACGTATGTTCCCAATTTCCAGATTTGGGAGCACGAACTTGAGTGGCGCGAGAAAAAGGCTACCCGGTTAGGGTATTTATTCTTCGGCGCTCCCAACGAACGTTCTACCGCCCACCCGCCCAGGGACTTTTATATCTACTTTCTGCAGCCTTTTGACCCGCCGGTCTTTGAAGACGAAAAAAAGGCCGATGAGGTGTTTTTCCGGCTGGTGCAGCGTGACGAGAACTTTGACCGTGCCCTGAAGTTCTTCGCCGGCGCCTGCGAGATGGCCAGCACGGCTTCCAAAGGAACAAAGCAGGTTTACGAAAACAAGGCCAACGACCAGCTAAAAGAGATAGTCAAATGGCTGCGGAACAACATCACCACAGCTTATGAAGTTACCTACCGGGGAGCAACCAAAAAATTCGTCGAGTGGGTTAAGCACAGTGCCGCTCCTCATGCGTCGGTTCGGGATCTGGTAAACTTGGTGGGTTCCTCGTGTCTCGCGCCCTACTTCCAGGAGCTGGCACCCGAATACCCGGCCTTCTCCATCCTGGTTACCGTAAAGAACCGGCCTCAGGCTGCCCAGGAGGCGATAAAGTGGATCCTCGGCAGCATCAGGACCAGGCAGGGGGCAGCCGTCCTCGATGCCCTGGAGCTTCTGGACGGAGATAAGTTAAGGCCGCAAAATTCCCGTTATGCCAGATGGATCCTGGAACAGCTGGATAAGAAGGGCCCGGGTAAGGTCCTGGGCCGAAGCGAAATAATTGCCGATTTTCGCGGTGTAGAGTTCGAGCCCCGTTTCAGATTAGAACCGGAGTGGGTGGTCGTCATTCTGACAAGCTTGATCTACAGCGGCGATGTTACTTTAAGCATGCCGGGGAAGAAGATAGATGCCTCCAACCTGGAGGAGCTGGGCAAAGTTCCCCTGGAGGAACTTATCAAGTTCAAGCACATCGAGCGTCCCAAGGATCTTCCCCTTGGTCCCCTGCAGGCTCTGTTTGAATTTTTGGGGCTGCCGCCCGGGCTCATCGTCAATCAATCTACTCGTGAAGAAGGGGTAAGGCAGCTTCAGGAAGCAGTGGATAAGCTTCTGGAACGCACAGTGGGGGCCCAGCAGGCGATCCAGCAAGAGATATCCTTATGGGGTATTTCTCTCTTCGATGAGAAAAAGAAAGCCGGTTTAAGGGATGAACTGGCCAGTTTCAAAGGGTTTTTGGAGTCACTCCGGGTTTTTAACACCCCCGGTAAGTTGAAAAATTTCCGCTACTCCGAGCGGGATATAAATAAGCAGAAGGCGTACCTTACCACCCTTAAGAGGGTTGAAGAACTGGCCGGCCTGGCAAGTGAAGTCCAGCCTCTGCTCTCCTACCTCAGTGCCGCCGAAGCCGTGCTTCCTGCGGATACTGGGTGGACGCTAAAAGCCCGGGAGCGGCGTGAAGAGCTCAAAGGAAAACTATCCGGTCTGGACGAAGTATCCGTCCCTGACCTTCGCCGGGAGCTCGTGCAGGTGCTGGCAGAACTCAAGAACTCTTACATTGAGGCCTACCTTGAGGCCCATACCAAAGCCAGGTTAAATGCGACTGGGGATCAGAAGAAATCCGAGCTGTTCAAAGATGAGCGATTAGGGAAACTTAACAGGCTGGCCGGTATCGAGTTGATGCCCCGGGCCCAGCTTACGGACTTCCAAAACCGTCTGGCGGAGCTGAAAACGTGCTTCAGCCTCACCAGAGAGGACTTGGAAAGGACGCCCCTCTGTCCTCACTGCAGCTACCGGCCGGCACAGGAGCAAATCAAGCTTCCGGCTGACGTGGTGCTCAGGCAGTTGGAGGAAGACCTGGAAAGGCTGTACGAGGATTGGGAAAAGACACTGATCGCCAACCTGGAAGACCCGACGGTGAAGGAAAACATCTATCTTTTGAAGCCGAACCAGCAGAAAGCGCTGGACCAGGTGATTAAAGAACAGCAGCTGCCATATACGGTGGACGCATCGTTTGTAAAGGCCGTTCAGGAAGTACTCTCCGGCATGGAAAAAGTTTCGGTCACCGTAGCCGACTTAAAGAAAGCTTTGGCTCAAGGCGGAACGCCCTGCACAGTATCTGAGTTCAGGCAGCGCTTTGAGGATTATATCCAGTCTCTCACGCGCGGCAGGGACCCACAGAAGGTAAGGATCGTTCTGGAATAGAGGGGTGAAGAGTAATGGCCAAAGAAGAGCAACTTTTCATAAATACACCGGAAGGGAACGGAGAAGGAAGGGAACGGCAAGAACGCTTACGTTTCCGGCTTACCAAAGAACACCTGGACCAGGTGAGGCACATCGAGGGATTCCCCATTGCCAGAGATGAGGACATCATCAGCCTTTCCGACCCGCCCCATTTCACGGCCTGCCCGAACCCGTTCATAGGGGATTTTATCAAAGAGCACGGCAAGCCGTACGACCCGGATAACGACGCTTACCGCCGGCAGCCTTTTGCAGCGGATGTATCGGAGGGCAAGAACGATCCCATATACAACGCCCATTCATACCACACCAAGGTGCCGCACAGGGCCATCATGCGCTATATCCTCCACTACACCGAGCCGGGAGACATCGTCTTTGACGGTTTCTGCGGTACGGGCATGACCGGCGTTGCGGCGAGTTTATGCGGGGACCGCAAGGCCGTAGAATCCTTAGGCTACCGGGTACTGGACGACGGGACCATCCTGGATGAAAAAGGTCAGCCCTTTTCTAAGCTTGGAGCACGCAAGGCTATCTTAATTGACCTCTCCCCTGCCGCCACCTTCATTGCCTACAACTACAACACACCGGTGGATGTCCGGGCTTTTGAGCGGGAAGCCCGGCGGATTCTGAATGAAGTTGAAAAAGAATGCGGCTGGATGTACCGGACGCAGCACGTAGTGGATGGGAAGGTGCAAAAAGACGCAAAGGGCAACCCCATCATGGGAAAAATCAACTACACCGTCTGGTCCGATGTGTTTATCTGCCCCAGTTGTTCTGGAGAGCTTGTTTTCTGGGAAGTAGCGGTAGACAAAGAAGAAGGTAAAGTCCGGGACGAGTTTCCCTGCCCCCACTGCGGGGCTAACCTCACCAAACGGACCCTGGAGAGGGCTACGGAAAGGGTGTACGACCGGGACATCGGGGAGTTTATCACCCGCGCCCGCCAGGTGCCGGTGTTGATTAACTATTCTGTGGGCAATAAGCGGTTTGAGAAGAAGCCCGACCAGTATGATCTAGAACTGATCCGGAAGATCGAGGAGAGCGAGATACCATACTGGTATCCTACTGATCCGCTTCCAAAAGGGGAGAAGACAAGAGACCCTCTAAATGTGGGAATTACTCATGTTCACCATTTTTATACCAGGCGGAATTTGTGGGTGCTGAGTACCACCTTATCTAGGATCAATGAAGTCCCAAGTCATGAGATAAGGGCGAAACTTCTGTGGGCGTTTAACAGTGTTCAGCAAAGGCATTGCAAACTAAATGCCCATCGATTTAACGTTTCGTTTCCTTCCAATATTACTAGCGGGACTCTATATGTTGCTTCATTGATAAGAGAAAGCAACTACTTTGATCAACTAAGAAATAAGGTATTTCGAAGGTTATTGCCGGTAATGTACAGAAATGCGTGTAACCGGCTAATCTTAACTGGTACTGCTAGTACAACATGCGTTGATCTAATTCAAGACTCCATCGACTATATCTTCACCGACCCCCCATTTGGTGGCAACCTCATGTATTCCGAGCTCAACTTTCTCTGGGAAGCCTGGCTCAAGGTTTTTACTAACAATAAGCCCGAAGCCGTTGAAAACAAGGTACAAGGCAAAGGCCCCCGGGAATACCAGGAGCTCATGGAAAGGTGCTTTGCCGAGTACTACCGGGTCTTGAAGCCCGGTCGGTGGATGACGGTGGTGTTTCACAATTCCCAGAATCGGATCTGGAACGCCATCCAGGAAGCCATCCTGCGGGCTGGGTTCGTTATTGCCGACGTGCGAACCCTGGACAAAAAGCAGGGGACCTTCAATCAAGTTAAAATTGGTTATACAACCGCAGTGAAGCAGGACCTGGTCATCTCCGCCTACAAGCCCAACGGTGGCCTGGAAAAGCGCTTTCATCTTGAGGCAGGGACCGAAGCAGGAGTCTGGGATTTTGTCCGCACGCACCTCAAACAGCTGCCGGTCTTTGTTGAGAAAAACGGCAAAGCGGAGGTCATTGCCGAGCGGCAGAATTTCCTTCTCTACGACCGGATGGTGGCCTTCCACGTCCAGCGGGGAGTTGCCGTACCTATGGGGGCGGCGGAGTTTTACGCCGGCTTAAAACAGCGCTTCCCGGAGAGAGACGGCATGTACTTCCTCCCCGACCAGGTGGTGGAGTATGATAAAAAGCGCTTAACGGTCCAGGAAATTGAGCAATTATCCCTTTTTGTGACCGATGAAAAGTCTTCCATCCAGTGGCTGCGCAGCGAACTCTCAAAGAAGCCGCAGACCTACCAGGAGATCCACCCCAAATTTCTGCGAGAACTGCACAAAGCGCCGCACGAAAAGCTGCCGGAGCTCTCCGAGCTTTTAGAGCAGAACTTCCTTAAAGACGAACAGGGCCGCTGGTACGTCCCTGACCCCGGCAGGCAGTCTGACCTGGAGAAGATGCGCGAGAAGGCCCTCCTCAAAGAGTTCGAAGAATATAAAGAAGGCAGGGGCAGGCTGAAAGTGTTCCGCACCGAAGCGCTCAGGGCCGGATTCAAGGCCTGCTGGGTTGCCAAAGACTACAAGACCATTGTCGAGGTGGCCAGGCGCATACCGGATACCGTCCTCCAGGAAGATACCACGCTCCTGATGTATTACGACAACGCCCTGATACGGCTGGATGAATGATTTCTTGGCCGGTGAGGTGTCGGTTTTGACACGTGACGCCAGATGGCGGCCCGGTGACTGGGCCTGGAGCCCGGAGTACCGTGAACCGGTGAAGGTTATTGAAGCCCTGGACCTGTGGGGAAAGAACGTCTACCGCGTGTGGGTGCCGGGCCGGGACGCGGTTTTGCGCTTTCAGGAAAACGAATTATCCTCGATAACAGAGGCAGGCATATCCAGCCGGGAGAAGCTGATTTACACCGTCGCCGCGGCCCGAATCGCTGAAAGCCTGGCCAGGCCGGATGTCCTGCTGGCGCCTCTCGAAGGCAGCGTGACTCCTTTGCCCCACCAGCTCTACGCTCTTTCCCGGGCTGTTTCCGGTAACAGGGTCCGGTACCTTCTGGCTGACGAGGTCGGGCTCGGCAAGACAATAGAAGCCGGTTTAATCATGCGCGAGCTGAAGCTCAGGGGGCTCGTCAGGCGCACGCTGGTGGTGGCGCCGAAAGGCCTGGTGATGCAGTGGGTGCAGGAAATGGAAAACCGCTTTCGGGAACGCTTTCACCTGCTGATGCCCGCCGAGATCACAGCTCTGTCGTACTTTGAATGGGATGCCAACGTCTGGCAGCGGTTTGACCAGGTAGTCGTTCCCATGGATGCCGTAAAGCCTTTGGAATCGCGCCGGGGGTGGAGCAGGGACCAGGTAAGCCGCTATAACCGGGAACGCTTCGAAAACCTTATCGCTGCGGGTTGGGATCTGATTATCATCGATGAAGCCCACCGAATTGCCGGCAGCACGGATACCGTGGCCAGGTACCGCTTAGGCCAAGCGCTGGCCGAAGCGGCACCGTATCTTCTTCTTCTCACGGCGACGCCCCACCAGGGAAAAACTGATTCCTTCCACCGGCTCATGGCTCTCCTCGATGGGGAGGCTTTTCCCGGTGTCGAGTCCGTAAAGCGGGAGAGAGTGGCTCCGTATGTAATCCGCACCGAAAAACGCCGGGCCATTGATGAGAAAGGTCAGCCGTTATTCAAACCGCGCCGCACCCAGCTGGTGCCCGTGGTATGGCAGTCCCGGCATCAAAAGCAGCGGGAACTATACGAGGCGGTAACGGAATATGTGCGGGAAGGATACAACTGGGCGCTGAAAGAAAAACGAAACTATATCGGCTTTTTGATGGTTCTCATGCAGCGCCTGGTAGCCAGCAGCACCAGGGCCATCCGGACCGCCCTGGAACGGAGGCTGGAATCGATCGAACAGGAAGCTCCTCTTCAAATTAACAGTGAAATAGAGCTGGAAGAAGACTGGTGGGACCTCGACGGGCAGGAGCAGCTCGAACAAATTCTGAAGCACCGTTTAGTCGCTTTTGCCAGTGAACGGGAAGAGGTCAAGCGTCTTTTATCCCTGGCGCGCCAGTGTGAGTCCCACCCCGACGCCCGGGCCGAAGCTCTGCTGGAGTGGATGTACCGGCTGCAGGCCGAAGAGAACAACCCCGAGATCAAGTTTCTTATCTTTACAGAGTTCATTCCGACCCAGGAGATGCTCAAGGAGTTTCTGGAAAACAGGGGCTTTAGCGTCGTTTGTCTAAACGGGTCCATGGGGCTGGAAGAAAGGCGGAGGGTCCAGCGGGAATTTGCCGGTCCCGCCAGGGTGCTTGTATCTACCGATGCCGGCGGCGAGGGCTTGAATCTGCAGTTTTGCCACGCGGTCATCAACTACGACCTGCCGTGGAACCCCATGCGCCTGGAGCAGCGCATCGGCCGGGTGGACCGCATTGGCCAGGAACACGTTGTTCGAGCACTCAACTTCGTCCTACAGGACACTATTGAATACCGGGTGCAGGAGGTCCTCCAGGAAAAACTGGCCGCAATCCTAGCGGATTTCGGCGTTGACAAGATGAGCGATGTTCTCGACTCGGCTGAAGTAGCGTCTGATTTCGAGGATTTGTATAAAGAGGCTATCCTCAGCCCGGAAGAAGTTCAGTCCCGTATTGAGCGGCTGGAGGCTTCTTTGCGGCAGCGCATCCAGGAAGTAACTACGGCCAACCGGCTTTTGGGAGAAGAGGCAGAACTCGATTCCCGGCTGGTGGAGAAGATTTCCGGCCATCCGCTTCCGTACTGGGTAGAGCGCATGACCATCAACTTTTTGCTAAGCGAAGGCGGCGTAGTGAAGCCCAAATTGGCAGGTTATGATTTAACCTGGCCCGACGGCTTCACCGTGGAGGATGTGACTTTCTCCCGGCAGGAGGCAGATAAGCACTCACTCTCTTATCTCAGCCTGGAAGAACCGAGGCTTCGCGCTCTTGCCTCCCGGCTGCCCTTGGTCGTGGCGGGTCAGCCCGTTGCGAAGGTCAGGCTCAAAGGACTGCCGCAGGAGATAAGCGGCTACTGGTCTTTATGGCGGATATCTATTATGGCGGAAAACATGCGTGAGGTTCGGGTTCTACCCTTGTTCGAGCAGGAAAAAGACGGCAAAATACTCATTCCCACCGCACGCAGGATATGGGATTTGTTATTACAGGAAGAAACCTCCCTCGAAATCCAGGGTTATATTACAGGCGAAAAATCCGAGGAAATCTTTGAGAGGCTCCAGAAACAGGCTGTACGATACGGGCATAACCTTTTCCTGGAACTTAAAGCACAGTATGAAGAGTACCTGCAGAAAGAGCGGGAAAAAGGCCAATATGCGTTCCAAATTCGCCGGCAGGCCATTATGAGGGTAGGTCTCACCGCCGTGCGCCAGCACCGCCTGGCCGACCTGGAACGCCAGGAGAAAGAATGGGCCCTGCGGTTCAAGGAGAAGGAAAAAATCTTTCCGGAACTAAGCGCGATTACCATTATTTACTTAGAAGGTGCATGACCGTGAACTGGCGTGACCTTATCCTTCAGAACTTACAGCCAGGCGTATTAAGGCTTACTTTAGCGGCTGACCCCGACGGCTTGCTCTTGGAAGAAGATGTTCTCTCGACCTTAGGGGACATGGGGTTTGATGTCCTTGTTTTTAGTGATCCCATCACCTTTCGTTATGCGTATGAAGCAAACTATCGCTCCAGGTGGGAGCGGGGC
This sequence comes from Moorellaceae bacterium AZ2, assembly GCA_051024685.1. Lineage (GTDB taxonomy): Bacteria > Bacillota > DSM-521 > Neomoorellales > Neomoorellaceae > UBA12545. Next base: position 42,218 of record JAZHPA010000013.1, read on the forward strand.
GAAGCGGCACATTTGGTAGTGGTAGTACAGGGCGGCCCGCAGGAACTGCGCCGCCTCCCCTTCGATGTATGGCAGAGGGGTCATAAACTTTTCTTCAGCCTGGCCGATATCTTTCCCAAACTCAGCTATCCGGTTGTTACGGCTATAGAGAGGTCAGACATGGATAAGCTTTACAGGGCGTACCAGGATTACAATGGTCCTGCGCTGGGGGAGAAGGCGACCAAGGATTTTATCCTAAAACGCGTTTTTGGCATAATACCCGACCTTATCAATTCACCGGTCGAGCTGATGAAGATGCTGCTTTCGCGGCATTGCAACTTTGTAACTGTGCCAAGGGTTTTGGACAAACATCTTATCCATTGTTTAAGAGAAAAGAGCGTTTTTAAGGACTGGCCGCTGGAAGACATCATCCCCAGCAGGGAAGCCTTTTTTGCTTTTCTGCAAGAAAAATGGCGTCGCTTCCTGGAAAGCACGGCCAGAGGAGAGAAATTCACCGAGGTTCCCTTTGACCATTATGACATACGGGTTTACATCGACAACCTATTCTTGGAAGGCAGTTTAAGGCCTGTTCCGGTTGCGAGTACGGAAGGTATGCCCGCGTGGGTCCTGCCAGGTGTGCTCTTCGATAAACAGGCTGAGGAAAGGCGCAGGATTAAATGGCTGCTAGAGAAGATACGACAAGATTTGCCTGGAGAAACAGCGTCCCACAGGGACTGGCAGCGCCTGGCCGTTCTGTGGGCGGAGTTAATTGTACTCAGCGGGGAACTGAATCAGGACATAAAAACTGAAAGCAAACCGCAAATTGAGGAATTGCATGATCAATTGGAAGAGCGCTTTGCGGGCTGGATGCTCGTGCGCTACGGTTCTTTGGCCAACCTTTCTTACACGTTCAAACCGGTAATGGTGCATCACATACCCCGTTATCTGGCTCATCTGCGTGCCAAAGAAGGAGCAAAAAACATTGCTCTGGTCGTAATTGACGGTCTGGCGTTAGATCAATGGCTGGTTATCCGCAATTTCCTGAGAGACAGGTGCCCGGCGTGGCGAATCGAGGAAAACCAGGTCTTTGCCTGGGTACCGACCCTAACTTCTATTTCACGGCAGGCACTCTTCGCTGCAGAGCCGCCCCTGTATTTCAAGGACACTCTGACAACAACCTCGAAAGAAGAACAGCACTGGCACAAATTTTGGGAAGACAGCGGTGTCAGGAGAGGAAATACCTACTACCGTAAAGGTTTGGGTGACGAGCTGGCAAGTGAAATTGGAGAATTTTTAGGATCACAGTTCGAGATCGTGGGTCTGGTTATAGACAAAGTGGACAGAATCATGCATGGCATGGAGCTGGGAACAGCTGGTATGCACCAGCAAATCAGACTGTGGGCCGAACAGGGTTACCTGATACAGCTAATTGATTATCTCCTTAAAAACAAATTTACCGTGTATCTGACTTCGGATCACGGTAATATTGCGGCCAGGGGGATGGGCCGTTTGCCGGACGGAGTCCTGGCTGAGTCCCGCGGTGAGCGGGCCAGAATTTATCATTACGACGTTTTTCGACAGCAGATGATGAAAGAAATAGAAAATGCCATCTGTTGGCCTGGTTTTGGTTTACCCCAAGGTTACTCCGTTCTGCTGGCCAGGGGCCGGTCGGCCTTTGTCTCAAAGGGTGAAGAAATCGTAAGCCACGGCGGAATATCTTTGGAAGAGGTTGTCGTTCCTTTTGTCAGGATTTGGGAGGAGCATTGATCATGGCCTTAAATATCGGTTTTGACCGGAGAGTTAAGCTGGAATGGCTGGATGCCGCCGCCTGGAAAGCTGCAACGGAAACAGACATTGCTGAGATACGGAAATACCTTGATGATTTCTTGCAATCAGAATGTCGAAGTAGGGAAGCACGCAGGAAGACCATAACCGTATTAACTCGGATTTGGGTCAGGGTACCGCAGAAACATCGGTCATTACAAGAGCGGGCTTTAGGAATTTTAACCGAGGACGGCCCCGATACAAGACTCTGGTTGCACTGGGGCATGACGCTTGTGGCATATCCGTTTTTTCGCGATATAGCGGATATTATTGGTCGTCTGTTGACACTGCAGAATGAAGTTTCTCTAGACCAGATTTACCGTCGGCTGGCGGAACGCTGGGGGGAAAGGTCAACTGTTCGCCGGGCGAGCCAACGAGTGGTACGTTCGATGGTAGACTGGGGCGTTCTCCAGGATACGGCCGTAAAAGGCGTTTATATCCCCACCGCCAAAAAAGGCCCGGCCAGCGCTAGTGTTCAGTTATGGTTTTTAGAAGCCTTGTTGTATTCGGAATCCACCCAAGCGGTGATCTTGCAACAATTACCCCAGCTACCCTCAGCTTTTCCGTTTCACCTGGATATTTCGGTGGCGGCTATAAGGCAATCTAAACGGTTTGAAATACAGCGTCAGGGTTTGGATTTAGATATGGTTACAATCGTACACCGGTAATGGTCGGGTCTGTATCTTTTTAGTGGTAAATTTGATGGTTTGCCACATGAAGATGCTGAGCCTATTGAGCGATCGTACCCTTTGATACAAAGACATCTCTCACTTCTCTGGATGATTATGATGATGATTATGATTAAGGAAGGAGATTATGTGGATAGGTAAAATTAAACTACCGGAAGAGCTTATTAATGCCCAGGTCGATGGGAGACTGGTTATATTTGCGGGCGCTGGGGTATCTATGAGTCCCCCGTCTAGCTTGCCCAATTTTAGAGACCTGGTCAGAAAGATTGAATCTAAGACAGGTAATCCATTGACGTGGGATCCCGAGAAGGAGGCCCCTGATCGCTTTTTAGGGCGGCTCAAGGAGAAAGGCCCCAGAGTTCATAAATTAGTCTGGAATATAATAAAGAATCAAGATTCAAACCCAACAGACCTGCATTACGCTCTTTTATCATTATTTCGTAGCCCTCAAGAAGTCCGGATCGTGACCACTAACTTCGATACGCATTTCTCTACAGCTGCAGCCGAACTTTTTGGCGGTGAAGTTCCTATATATCGTGCTCCGGCCCTGCCCCTGGGGCACCGATTCAATGGCATTGTTTATCTTCACGGCTGCGTAGACCAGAAACCGGAAGAATTAATTCTCACCGACATTGACTTTGGGCGGGCCTATCTTACCGAAGGCTGGGCCACACGTTTTTTGGTGGGGATATTTAGTAACTACGAAGTTCTATTTGTGGGTTACAGTCACAATGATCTACCTATGGAATACCTGGGGCGTGGCCTCCCGCCAGAGACTAAACGCTATGCCCTCATTCCTGAAGATGAGATTGAAAAGTGGAGGTTCAGGGGGATAGAACTAATTCCCTACCCGCGTAGCCGGGAAGACCGAAACCATAATGACCTTGTTGAGGCTGTAAAATCGTGGGCAACCCAAACCAGAATGGGTCTGGCAGAACACGAGCAACGCATCAAGGACATAGTGCAGTTTCCACCACTCCTTGACAGGGAACAAGCCAGTTATATCGAAGAAGCTATCAAAGACCCGGTAAAGGTGCGCATATTTACTAGATATGCCGAGACGGTGGAATGGCTGCGCTGGGTCGAGGAAAAGGGCGCTTTCAAGCCACTCTTCAGTTTAAATAATCCTTCTGATGAAATCAGCCAGACTTTTGCCTGGTGGTTTGCTGAGAAATATATTTGCCCTTACCCAGAAGATGCTTTAGCTGTGGTACAAAGGCAAGGTCAAGTGTTGAGCCCTTTGCTCTGGCAGACTATAGCTTCAAATCTATGGCGCTCCGAGCCACTGCCAGAGCCCAAGATTCTTGCCAAATGGGTGGCAGTTTTGCTGGCATCCCCTAACCGTCTTTCTTCCCAAGGAGATTATTTGGATTATTTACTACAAAAGTGTTGTCGTCCCGAATATGCCACTATAGCAATTCTTATTTTTAAATACCTTTCTACTCCATATCTGGTTTTAGAGCCGTCCTTCACTTTCTTTGCCGAGAGAGGACATGAGGGTAAGCAGGTTACCTTTGAAGTAGCGATACCGGCTGAACATTATTGGCTAGATAAGGCATGGAAGGAATTTTTCAAACCTAATCTAAAAAACTTGGTCGACGACCTAGAGCCGATAATTACTGGCCACCTAAAGGAGGCCCACCGTTTGTTGTACAGCGTGGGTTATGCCGACGATAAATGGGACCCGGTTAGCTTTACACGGGCTGCCATTGAACCCCACGAACAGGACCGATATCCCCGCGGCATAGACCTGCTTATTGATGCTGCCAGAGACATAATAGAATGTCTCCTCGAACATGATCCTGAACGAGCTCAGATTGTTATCGAAGAGTGGGCTTTATCCGAAACCCCGATACTTAAGAGACTAGCAATTTATGGTATGACAATTGACCGCAATCGCAGCTCGAATGAAAAACTCCAGTGGCTCTTGACAAATAATTGGCTTTTTGCTTATGGACTTAAGCATGAAGTTTTTCAACTGCTTAAAGCTGCCTATCCCCAGGCTGACGAAGCGGTCCGCCAACGGCTTTTGAATGATGTTGAGATTTATTTGACAGGTAGTGACAGTGGTGAGGAAGACCCTGCCGCTGTAAGAAGGCGAAGCTATGAGGTTTACAATCTTTTATATTGGTTAGTACAAATCGCCCCACATTGTTCATTAGCACGCCAGAAGCTCAGCGAGATTCAAGATAGGCATCCTGAATTTCAGCCCAGAGAACATCCAGACTTAGATTGGTATGGGTCGGAATGGGTCGGACCCCAAAGTCCCATAACCGTTGATGAACTTCTTTCCAAACCGCCTTCGGACAAAATTAACTTTTTGCTAACCTATCAGGGAGAGAAATTCTTAGGACCTGACAGAGAAGGGCTTATGTCCGCGGTTAGGGAGGCAGTGACGCGATCTTTTATCTGGAGCTCTGAGTTAGTTAAAGAACTAGAACTGAGGAGAGAGTGGAGTACTGACCTCTGGGATGCTATTATTTCTGGATGGCAGGCAGCCCATTTAACTGAAACCCAGTGGGAAGAAGTACTGCAATTCTTGGAGCGGCGCAGAGAAATCTGGCGGCATGGATATAAGATAGCCGAACTGCTGAAAAAAGTGGTCGAAAAGAGTGAAGGAGGCTTGCCAGTCGCATTATTATCTCGTGCGGAGGCTCTTACAGACCAACTATGGCAAGAACTAGAGGATTACAATGAAAAAGGAATGGAGAATAATGATAATGACAATGACTGGTTAACAATGGCCATTAACCACATTGGAGGGATAATTGCTCAATTCTGGCTTTTAGCCCTGTCCAGGCGGCAAGCCGAGAAAGGAAGTGATTGGCAGGGCATACCTGATAAGTACAAGACTCGTTTTGAGAGGATTATATCAGGGAAGTCTAGCGCAGCTGCAATGGGTCGGGTTATACTTGCTAGCCAATTACATTTTCTATTTTCCCTCGACCGCAGTTGGACCCGTAAAAAGATAGTACCTTTACTTAATTGGGATATTAATGCCCAACGTGCCGCACAGGCATGGGGAGGATATCTTTGGTGGGGAAGATGGAATGAGGCATTATTGCCAGAACTACTGCCCTTATACGAGCAGGCTTACAATAAGTTACCGAGAGGCTTAGAAGTATATGACCGGCTTTGTGCCCATCTGGCCAGCATTGCTGTTCGTAGTTCAGTAGATCCCTTGCAGAATAGCTGGCTTGACAGGTTTATAGCTACTGTAGATGAGGGGGTCAGAATAAACTGGGCTAATAAGGTGGCCCATGAGCTTACCCGTCTTTCACCAGAAGCGGTCAAGGAGATATGGGATAAATGGATAAAAAATTACTGGTGCCGACGAATTGACGGTATCCCGCTTCCTTTGAGTGCGGCTGAGGTGGGAGTTATGGTAGATTGGGCTTTGGTATTGAAACTGGTTTTTTCTGAAGTAGTGGATTTAATCGTTACCGGGCCTATCCCAGTTCTGCGATTTTCAAGCATTTATTATAGGTTGGCTAAAGAAAAATTCGCTGAAAAGTACCCAAGGGATACAGCCAGATTGCTGGTTCACCTCCTGTCAGGGGAGACCCATCCCTTTTATCATTGTCATGAACTCAAAGAGCTTTTCAACGGCATTTTCCAAAGTTTACCACCAGACAAAGTAAAACCTATTAAGGAACAGCTTATCCGCTTGGGCTGTTTTCCGTTAAGTTGAAAAGGGAAGCTAAACTTCCGTGAAACCATTGAGGTGGCGGTAAGATGATGGAAGAAAGAGAAAAACTCAGGAGCAATGTTGCTGAACGTACAAGAGAGAGGGTTTTTCTGGATTCAAGCGTTTTGTTAACCGCTGTTTGTCATGAGCATTCTGATTCAGCCATACTATTGCAGCGATGCAAAGAAGGTAACATGTTGGGCATCGTTTCACAAAGAGTTCTTTACGAATGCAACTGGAAACTAAAATATCATCCAGAACTCCAAAGGAAATTCGATGAGTTAGCGCGCCATCTAGAAGTGGTCGAAGTTTCAGACAAGGATATAGAAAAGTATATTACAATAGCCGACCCGAATGATCGGCACGTTTTAGCTGGAGCTGAAGCCGGTTGTGCAGATTACTTGGTAACTTTGGATTGGAAGCATTTCCTATCCTCGTCGGCAAAAAAACGGTTGGTGGGCTATCCAATTCCGCGGGTCTTCCCAGGGATATTGACCAGCCCCTTTCGCGAAGAACAACTTCCGAGAATTGCAATTAGTATAACTGAAGGAACATTCGCTATAGGAGTGGATCCTCAATGGACCAGCAAGACTATCCAGCATGCTGGCCGCCCCTTCGTCATTCTCGATTTCCCCGGGGTATTCAGTATTTGGTATGAACCAGCACGCTTCCAGTTGAAGATGCGTACAGAGGTATACGAAAGTCCTATAGTGCTTACGTTTCGTCGATACATAGATTACAGCGATGCCCTCCTGTGCATTGCAACTTGGGACGTAGTCCAGGGATTTACTTGTATGCTGGATGGAAAATTACAAACGATCCGACGGCGCTGGCAGAAAGTTCCCGCAGAAAGCAGGCTTTGGATAGGTTCAGACCGAAATGGAGCCAATCAAATAAACGGCATTGTTATTTTTCACGGCTGGCCACGAGCTTTGACCGAAAAAGAGATGAGGCGTGTGTTTGAAGGTGGTTATGTGATATTACCCGAAAAACCGGCGAGTTTGACTAATTCTATAAGATTCCCTGATTGAACTGATGGCCGGCCTGGTAGCGAAAGAAATCCGCACTGCCGGCGAAGGCATAGCTTACCCGGCAAGCGAAGGTTGAGGTGGTATAATGAGCACAATTTCTTTTCTTGACCAACTATGGTAGGCTTTTGAGCAGTGCCGGGGCTACACCTGCGCTGAATTTGTTAGGAAAGCTTGCGGCAGGAAGAGAACGAGCGATTTTACGGGGATGACTTTTTTAAAAAGGTATTCCCCGAGACCCAGAACATCTTGCGCCACATCCGGGAGGTTGGCTTTTTGCGCCCACCGCAAGTGGACGCTTTTGAGTTTTACGTGGAGTATTACGATGAGCTGGAAGGACGCTGGAGACGTTATTATCCAGACTTTATGCTTAAACTCAAAAACAATGGTTGGGCAGTGGTTGAAGTGAAACAAGCAGACCAAACGACGCACCCCAATGTGGTAGCTAAAGAGCAAGCCGCCCGCGAACTCTTTGAAAAGCTGAATTCCATCCACTACATTATCAAACGGGATGATGAGATACGCCGGGGTATGTTCCAAGACATTATTGCAGCAGGCAGCAGTAACGGGTAATAGTCCCACCTGTTGTTGAAGCTTATTATATAGTCAATTGGATATATATGGGAAAGAACCCCTGGTGTTCCCAGGGGCGACTGCTGAAAGTACTTCGCATGCTGGAGAGGTGTGCTTATGCTTAGGAAAATAGTTGTATCCGGTTACGGAGAAGCTTCTGCCAAGCCCAATATTGCTGAAGTCGGGCTCAATATCACCTTTATCCAACCAGAAGCCAATCAAGCTCAGGAACTGGTGGCTGGTGTAACCCAGAAACTGTTGGCAGAATTGCTGTCCCTCGGAATACCGAACAAAGACATCGAGACAAGAAATTACTCATTATTCCCTCATTATGAGTGGGAAAAAAACTCGCGTGTTTTCAAAGGTTACCAGGCTTCCAATGCTCTTCTGGTTAAGACTGGCGACCTGTCTCTGGTTACGCAAATTATTGATGCGGCCGTTAAAGCTGGAGTAAAAAACATTGACTACGTTAATTTTACGTACGAGGACAAATCGGCTTTGGAAAAGGAAGCACTAACGAAAGCAGCCCAAAACGCGGTAGAAAGGGCCAAGGCTATTGCTGCAGGACTTGGACTAAAGGTAGGCCCAGTTATTCGCGTTTCCGGTAATCGCCGTTCGTATGATAGCGGGTACTATATTCTTCGTGAAAGCTCCTCTTATCAAGCTGAAAGGCCAGAAAACGTTGTTCCTCCAGATAAAATCAAGGTTACTGCCGAGGTAGAAGTTGTGCTAGAACTGGTGGATAACTACCCAGACAAATGACATTTACATAAAGAACCAGTATATCTAAAACATGGTGACTATCCTGTTAAAAGAGTGGTCACGACCTCAGTGGGTCTGGAGTAGTAGTTGGACCTAAGAAGGTTTACAAAACTTACCTCGTCCTCGATGGAAACGGATGGCACCAGTGGGAATGGATTGAGTTGCGAGATGAAAATGGCAAACTCCTAAAAGTCGAAGGACAGCCGGTTGATGAAAACGGCAACCCGATTGACCTCAAACCGGACAAGTGACGCATTAAAACAAAATGAGTTCACGCCGCTTGTAAAATTAAATCCAGCGGCGCGAGTGATGTGGCGGCGCGAAGAAAATCTCACGCCGCCCAACACGAGCGGCGTGACGAGGATCAGAGGTTTTTTGGCATAGTGAGACCGCCTAGCGAGCATAGGAGTTGATTGAAATGATTAGCGATAAAGTCTTGTACCGGGTTAAATATAGCTACTTCGGCCTGCGGCCGCCCCTGATGTTGGCGATTGGGGTGGAGGTCCGTGATAATTGGGTCGGCTTTCACGATACCAACCACGGGCACCAATTCTTTGGGAAGCTTGTGAAGGAGACTAAAGACGGTTTTATCTGGCATCGCGTGGAAGACACCTTTGAGGAAGGGCGCAAGGACTTCGGGCTCATAGAGTTTAAGGCTCTTACACTTGAAGAATATAACAAAAAAGTGCGCCCGTATTTAGTAGGACCTGTTCCAGAATTCAATTCTACCGAAGAACTCTATGAGTTCTATCAGCGGGAATTCGGGCATAGGGGTTATCATTATGGTTAACAGCGTTTACGGGTTTATCCTACGGAGCGAGTAGCCTATGGCGGAATTCGGCTTGTCCGCTGTTTCTTGGGCAGACACGACCCTGTGCGGGGCTGTGCCGTCGATGAGGGCCACTTTTATGCCGGGTATTACTACAGCATCCAGAGAATTGTTGTCAGAGGAACAGCAGTGAAATTCCACATCAAACCCCCTTGCCAGCATGCTCTCGCCAATCTTGCGCATAAAGGTCGATTTACCTACACCCGGTCCTCCCTTGACCACAAATATTCGTGTGGCATCCGGTTCAATAATGTAATCATAAAAAGAATAAAAACCATAACAAGTGTTACCGCCGGGAAAAACCTTTCGTAATTTTCCTTGTGGCATGCTAATCCCCCTCTTACCAGCAAAAATTTCCATAACTTTTCAGAAAACCTCCTTAGGAAAATATATGCTGCACTTTAGGGAAGTTGCTCAGGGCGACCGGTTTTTATAATATGAAAATCTTTTGCATTATACAGTATTCAAGGGCTTAACCTATTGTTTTTGCCCCTGCCTTAACCTATAATAATGAAGCAACAGGGCAATGGTGTCCTAGACTGGCCGCAAAGGGGTGGCGATGTTATCGGCATTTGTCGTAAAGGTGGGGCTTTCAATGCGTCAGCCCAAAATTTTCCTGGCCTCAGCCGATCAGGCCTCGCTCCAGTCTTTGAGACAGGTGCTGCAGCGAGAAGGCTATCTGGTAGCGGGGACAGCCCAGGATGGTGCCCAAGCCCTGAGGCTAATTCATACCTTACACCCTGATCTTGTCATTCTCGATAGTGAACTAAAAGGTACCAGTGCCCTGGAGGTTGCAAGGTTTATCAATGAGGAACAGGTAGCGCCCATTATTATGCTGGCTTCCTCCTGGCACCGCAATATCATCAGTAAAGCGCGGGATTTTCCGGTGTTTGCCTACTTGATCAAACCAGTGCAGGAAAACGCCCTTTTACCGGCTGTAGAAGCGGCCCTGGCTAACTATGAAAAGCTGGCCCGTTTAGAAGAAGAAGTAAACAAATTAAAAGAAACTCTGGCTGCCCGCAAGCTTATTGAGCGGGCGAAAGGAATCCTTATGGAAACTTTAGGTATAACAGAAGCAGAGGCTTATCGCCGCATCCAGCGGCAAAGTATGGATAGGTGTGTTCCCATGAAAACTATCGCCGAGGCTATAATTGTGGCTCACGACCTGCAAAAAGAGGAACAGCATAAAAAATAAAACTCTTATCGCGTAGTTTTAGTTTTTATAGTTTATTCATTTAAGGGCAACGGCGTCCTCTAAGCAGGAAGGTGAACGTAATCACCTCCTGCGAGGACGCTTTTTAATTTTTATTCACATTTCAAGGGGGGTTTCTTGCATGAATGACAAGGAAAAGAGAGCCAAAGTCTTAAAGCAGGCGGAAGAATGGGGAGTCAAATTTGTGCGGCTGCAGTTTACTGACATATTCGGTGTATTAAAAAATGTAGCCATTCCAATAACCCAGCTTCCCAAAGCCCTAAATAATGAGTTGATGTTCGACGGTTCTTCCATTGAAGGATTTGTCCGCATTGAGGAATCGGATATGTATCTTTATCCTGATCCGGATACTTTTGTGATTTTTCCCTGGAGGCCCCATGAGGGGACTGTAGCCCGGCTTATTTGCGATATTTATCACCCCGACGGCACTCCCTTCCCGGGCTGCCCTCGTAATACTTTGAAGAGGGTACTGGCTGAAGCGGAGGAGATGGGCTTTGTCCTGAACGTAGGGCCCGAGGCCGAATTCTTTCTCTTCCATACCGACCAGTCCGGGCGTCCCACTCTGGAAACCCACGACCGGGCCGGCTATTTCGATCTTACTCCTATAGATCTGGGAGAAGATGCCCGCCGGGATATGGTACTGACCTTGGAACAGATGGGCTTTGAAATTGAAGCTTCTCACCATGAAGTGGCTCCGGGACAGCATGAGATCGATTTTAAATACGCCGATGCTTTAACCACGGCCGACCGCATTGCCACTTTTAAATTTGTGGTGAGGACTATAGCCCAGCGTCACGGCCTCCATGCCACTTTTATGCCTAAACCCATATATGGTATCAACGGTTCCGGTATGCATTGTCACATTTCTCTCTCCTTCTCAAATGGGCAGAATGCCTTTTATGATCCCCAGGGAGAACTGGAGCTCAGCGAAATAGCTTATCAGTTTATAGCCGGCATCATGGCTCATGCCCGGGCTTTGACAGCTATTACCAATCCTACGGTCAACTCTTACAAGCGCCTGGTACCCGGCTATGAAGCTCCGGTTTACATTGCCTGGTCGCCCAGGAACAGGAGTCCTCTTATACGTGTTCCTGCTAAACGAGGACCCTCCACCCGTATAGAGGTGCGGCATCCCGATCCTTCGGCCAATCCTTATCTGGCCATTGCTGTCCTGCTCAAAGCGGGGTTGGACGGTATTAAAAAGCGGATGGTACCCCCTCCCCCTGTATACAAAAATATTTATGCCTTGACCTCAGAAGAACTGGCCCGGGAAGGTATAGGTGTTTTGCCCTCCAGCCTGGAGGAGGCTCTGGCCGAACTGGAGAAGGACGAGATAATCAAGGACGCTTTAGGCAGCCATATTTATGAACGTTTTATGGTGGCCAAAAGGCTGGAATGCGAACAATACCGGACGACCGTGCACCCATGGGAGATAGAGCGGTACCTCACCAAGTTCTAACGGGCGCTCGCTTTCGGGAAGGAGGAAATAGATGTATCGGGAAGGTAAACGGCGGATTCCCGCCGGTTGTGCTCTCAGCGGTTTCATTAACCGCGACGGCCGCCGGGAGACAGGGGAGCGCATTATAAAATCCATTGCCCTGATGAATGAACGATCTAACGGCCTGGGCGGCGGGTTTGCTGCTTACGGTATTTATCCGGAGTATAAGGATTATTATGCCCTGCACCTGCTCTTCGATGATAAGCATAGCCGCTACCAGGTGGAGGACCTGATCAAAGAAAATTTTCATATTGAAGCCGAAGACCGTATTCCCACCCGTCATGTCCGCTCCATAGGTAAAGCTCCCGGCTTATGGAGGTACTTTGTGGTACCACGCATGTCCAAGATAAGAGAGACCCAAGAGAATGAAGAAGATTTTATGACTCAATTAGTGATGCACATCAACGACGCCATCCCGGGAGCGTATGTCATATCGAGCGGTAAAAATATGGGAGCCTTCAAGGGTGTAGGCTACCCGGAGGATATCGGCGAGTTTTTCCGGCTGGATGAATACAAGGCCTATACCTGGATTGCCCACGGGCGTTTTCCCACCAATACACCGGGCTGGTGGGGAGGAGCTCACCCCTTTACCCTCCTAAACTGGTCGGTAGTCCATAACGGGGAAATTTCGTCCTATGGAGCTAACCGCCGTTTTTTGGAGATGTTCGGCTATAAAATTACCCTGCAAACGGATACCGAAGTTATTGCTTATGCCGTAGATTTGTTAGTAAGACGGCACGGCCTGCCCATGGAAGTGGCGGCTAAGGTACTGGCACCGCCGTTCTGGCAGGAAATTGACGGAATGGAGCCCCCAAGGCAAATACTCTATCGCCGGTTACGGGTGGTTTACGGCAGTCTCCTCCTTAACGGTCCTTTTTCCATTATTGTGGGTTTCCCCGGAGGATTGATGGCTTTAAACGATCGTATAAAGCTGCGGCCTCTGGTTGCCGGGGAACAGGGCGCAACCCTTTATGTGGCCAGCGAAGAGGCGGCCATAAGGGAGATCTGTCCAGAGCTGGAGCGGGTATGGTACCCCGCGGGTGGCGAACCCGTCCTTGGTAAACTGGAGGAGGAGTGTGCATGTCGCCTATCAGCATGAATCCACCTGAATTTAGGGTGATCCGCGATGAAGAAAAATGTATCAAGTGCCTGGTATGTGTCCGGCAGTGCGGTTTTGAGGCCCAGCAATACGATTCTGAAGAGGACAGGGTTTATAGTATCGATGATAATTGCGTAGCCTGCCAGCGCTGTGTTTGCCTTTGCCCTACCAGGGCTCTGCGTATCGAGCAAAACCCGGTTCCCTATAAAGCTAATGCCCACTGGACGCCGGAACATATTCATAACATTAACAAGCAGGCGGCTACAGGTGGCGTCCTTCTTACTGGTATGGGGAACGATAAACCTTTTCCCAGCTATTTTGACCGGTTGTTGCTTAATGCCAGCCAGGTTACCAACCCTTCCATTGATCCCTTGCGTGAGCCTATGGAATTGCGCACGTATTTGGGTAGTCGCCCGGATTATGTATCTTTGGACGAGGGTAATACCTCCGGGCAGACCCCGCTGGTGCCCTTGGAAACCCCTATTATGTTTTCTGCTATTTCCTACGGAGCCATCAGCCACCAGGCCTTTGAATCTTTGGCCAGGGCAGCCAAGGAATACGGTACTCTCTTTAATACGGGAGAAGGTGGCCTGCCTGAAGATCTCTACCAGTATGCCGATCATGCCATAGTCCAGGTGGCTTCGGGGCGTTTCGGGGTCCATAGCGATTACCTCAATGCTGCCCGGGTCATTGAAATTAAAATCGGCCAGGGAGCTAAACCAGGTATCGGCGGCCATTTGCCCGGGGAGAAAATTACGGCTTCTATTGCTGCTACCCGGATGATCCCGGAAGGTACGGATGCCCTTTCCCCGGCACCCCATCATGATATTTATTCCATTGAAGACCTGAGGCAGCTTATTTTTACCTTGAAAGAAGCCACCCGCTATCAGAAACCTGTATCGGTAAAAATTTCTGCTGTGCATAATGTGGCAGCCATTGCCAGCGGCATTGCCCGGGCCGGTGCCGATATTATCGCCATTGACGGTTTCCGGGGCGGTACCGGTGCTGCTCCTCTGATGATCCGGGATCATGTAGGTATTCCCATAGAACTGGCTATTGCTGCCGTAGACCAGCGGCTGCGGGAAGAGGGTATCCGCAACCGGGTTTCCCTGGTAGCCGCCGGCGGTTTTCGCTGCAGTGCGGATGTGGTAAAAGCCATTGCTCTGGGAGCCGATGCTGTTTATATTGCTACTGCGGCTCTGGTAGCCCTGGGATGCCATCTCTGTCAAAAGTGCTACACCGGTAAGTGCAGCTGGGGCATTGCTACTCAGGATCCTTATAAGACCAGGCGTATAAATCCCGAAATAGGGGCTGAAAGGCTTTATAATCTGCTCCATGGATGGTCCCGTGAAATCAAGGAGATGCTCGGCGGTATGGGTATCAATTCCATCGAGAGCCTGCGAGGGAACCGGCTCCACCTGCGGGGTGTGGGCCTGACTGAGACTGAGTTAAAACTTTTGGGAGTCAAGCACGCTGGAGAAGGTATGTAGAACAGGGCCTCCTCAGGCAATGCGAGCCTATAAATATGCGAAAAGGTGCCCTTGCGCCAGCCCATGGGAGAGGTGGAAAAGGGGTGAACAGTGGTGAAAAAAGTTTACGCGCGCCGGGAATATTGCATGAACTGCCACCTATGTGAAGTTTACTGTATTACTGCCCACTCCAGGAGCCGCGACATATGGAGGGCTTTTAAACGGGAAAATTTACGCGGTACTCACCGCGTCTTGGTAGAAGAAAAGTGGCCCGAATCTCTGGCCGTACAGTGCCGCCATTGCCCTGAACCGCGCTGTGTGGAGGGGTGCATCTCTGGGGCTATGGTAAAGGATCCCGATACAGGAATTGTTTATTGTCAGGAAGACAAATGCGTAGGCTGCTGGACCTGTGTAGCCAGTTGCCCTTATGGGGCTATTCGCCCGGGCCATCGCCATGGCAAATCCGTTCCGTTAAAGTGTGATTTGTGCAAAGACCTGCCTGAACCGGCCTGTGTAGCCCATTGCCCCAACGGCGCCTTGGTCTATGAAGAGAGAGGAGCAGGAGTATGAGGTACGTAATAATTGGCAATTCTGTGGCCGCGGTTAACGCTTGCCAGGGAATACGCGAACTAGATAAGGAAGGTTCTATAACCATTATTTCCGCGGAAAATTATTACGCTTACGGCCGGCCCTTGATTTCCTATTGGCTGGAAGGCAAGACTGATTTTGAAAAAATGCCTTACCAACCTGTGGAGTTTTATCAAAAGAATAAAATAAACGTGCTCTTAGGGAAAAAAGCCCTGGGCCTGGATGTTAACCGGCGGGAAGTTAAATTAGACGATGGTTCTTCTGTATCCTATGACCGCCTGCTCATAGCCACCGGAGGCAAAGCCATAGTCCCTCCGCTCACCGGCCTCACGGCTGAAGATTACTTTACTTTCCTAACTTATGATGATGTCCTCCGTTTAGCTAAAGCGGCTTCCTCAGGTAAAGAAGCCGTAGTCCTGGGCGCCGGGCCCAGCGGGCTAAAAGCTATGGAAAGCCTTGTTACTAGGGGTGTGCGCGTCACCTTAGTAGAACTGGCTTCCCGCATCTGGTCCCCTGTTCTGGACCGAGAGGCAGCAGCCCTGATTACCCGCTTTCTTGAGGAGCAGGGGGTAACTGTAATCTTGCAAGATACTATCCTGGGTGGCAGGCGTAATGGTGAGAGCCGGTTAGAGCTCGACCTCCAGTCCGGTCAGCATTTAACCTGCGATATACTGGTAGTGGCTATTGGTGTTAGGCCCAATGTGGAATTGCTAGAAAATGTGCCTGGCGTGAATTTGAACCGGGGGGTAATGGTAGATGAATACTTAAATATAGGCCTTCCTTGTATTTACGCTGCAGGAGATGTGGTGGCGGGCAATCCTCCCCTTCTTCCTAATGCCGCGAGGCAGGGCCGGATAGCTGGCCGCAATATGGCCGGGGCCAAGGAAAGGTATATACCGGGACCGGCTTATAATGCTCTGGGTTTCCTGGGCTTGCACACCATTAGCATGGGTGTTACTGCCTGTGAACCGGAGGAAGGCTTTGAGGTACTGGTCCAAAAGCAGGAACAGGACTGGATTTACAGAAAGCTGGTGCTGGATAATAACCGCCTGGTAGGGGCTCTCTTTATTAATCAGTTCGATCGTGCTGGCCTTTACCGGCGCTTGATAGAGGAGCAGGTGGAGGTTACACCTTTTAAGGATAAGCTTTTGCAAAAAGGGTTTGGTTTTCTATATATACCTCCAGAGCTCTGGGAAGCTAAACTTGCGGAGTAAAAAGTAAGAGGTGGGAATGGAGTGAAAAAGTTAAATGCCTGGGGTTTAAATTACCGGGAGTTAAATGAGAAAATCAGGTCACTGTTGGATAACGGCGAAGATGAACTGGTTATTGAGAACGTTAATGGACAGCGATATATCGGTACCGGTATAAAAGGTACAGCTAAATTGAAGATTTATGGAGTTCCAGGCAATAATCTCGCTGCCCTCATGGATGGTCTGCACATTGAGGTGCATGGCAACGCCCAGGACGGGGTGGGCAATACCATGAATAATGGTACGGTTGTTGTTCACGGGCATGCTACCGATATTGCCGGCTATTCCATGCGGGGCGGTAAGGTTTTTGTTCGCGGTAATGTGGGTTACCGTGTAGGTATTCACATGAAGGCTTTTAGGGAGAAAAATCCTTTAATTGTAGTTGGGGGCAGAGCAGGCGACTTTTTTGGCGAATATATGGCCGGGGGAACCTTGGTTCTCCTAGGCCTGGATCTTAGACCAGGTGAAAGATTGGTGGGCAACTATCTGGCTACCGGTATGCATGGAGGAGAAATTTTTATCCGGGGAGAACTTAAGGGAGTATTCTTAGGCAAAGAGGCCAAAGCCGTAGAGCCCAGCAAGGAGGACTATAAACGCCTCAAGTCTATTGTAGAAGAATTTGCCAGTTATTTTGACCTGGATAGCGATAAAATTTTATCTGAACCCTTTATAAAATTAATCCCCTTAAATAGCCGGCCTTACGGCAACCTCTACGCCTATTAATGCCGTAAACGGGACGCACCCCCGATCGGTTACGGTACCCTGCCTTTCCTCTGTACGTTCATTACGTTCATAAGGTTTAGCTTTAAGCTGTTCTGTGACCTGGCCTCGAGAATAAGGTTTAAAACCTGCTCCACCAGCCTGGCTAGACCGTCGTCTCGTGGTCTCGTGAAAATGGCTGTTGCAGAACCTCGCTATTTACGGTAACCTGATATTGAGCCATCCTCTATCCTCCCTGGTGATGTTGGGTTTCTCTATATCTTTCATTACCAGAGGGAGGGTGGCCTTTCCTGCTTCTCTCCCACCTTTTTTACACACTATACCGGACACTACTGCAGTAAGCGGCGCGAGGTCCCGCTTAACGTAACAGCGAGAAAAGTAATAAAGGATTGGCTCGACTCCCCCATGCTCCTGCAAAAACTGCAATTGGAGGATGACCCCGAAGAAATCGACGACTGGCGGCAATTAGTAGAAGCAGTGCTCATCGACCCAAACTATGATGGTGAAGTGCTTAAGCCCGCTATTCAAGATATTCCCGGCTTGGCGTATCCCCAGTTTTGCTTCTAGGCCTGCTTGACTTTCGCTCGCAAAGGCCTCCCTCGCGGGCCAAACTAG
>JAZHPA010000014.1:0-58608 GCA_051024685.1 Moorellaceae bacterium AZ2
TTGATGAACCGCCGGATGCGGACCCGCATGTCCGGTGGTGTGAGAGGACGGGGGCTAGCCGCCCCCTCCTACTCGATCATGGGGCGTTTGGGAAAGATGGGCAGGAACCCTTACTTCGGCCGCTGGCCGATAGATGACGACCCGGCTGACTATTTTGAGCCCGGGCCGGACAACCTCATGTGTAACCTGCGTACGACCGAAAGGAGGGTCCTGCCGTGCACCGTCACGGTCGGGGGCTTTGTGGTGAATGATGTGTATTTTCCCAGAGAAAAGACAGCCGCCCGGATAAAGGAGATGGCCAGGGAAACGGTGGCGGTCTACGGGCGCAGGGACCACGAAGGATATCCGGTCCCAAAAGGTGTAAAAGAACGGTACGTGCAGTACTTCCGGTACTGCATAGCCAAACTGCTTGCCGGGGAAAGGGGCGGGATGCGGTGAGCGACGCGTTAACTGACATCTATAGGGACGAGGTACTGGCCTCCCTGAGAAGGGAACTCCGCAGGAAAGAAAGAGAGTTCATGGCGGAACCCTCTGCTGAAAAAGCAAAGGAGCTATTTTCGCTGTGGAAGAAGTATTACGGGTCTCCGCATGGTTACTGGAGTGGCCCCAACAGAATGATGGCGCTGGAGCGGCTGGCGTTCTACCATGAGTGGACGCCGGAGAAAGGGTTGGGGCCGCTGCGGGCGTACTACCGGCCGGAGGGTGTTACGTTTATAGAATTTGGGGCGGGTTTTATCGCTAACAGCGGTGTCCTGGAGGACCAGGTGGCGGACGCAATAAGGGACGCGTTCGGGGGGCCGTTAAGCCACGCGAAGTATCTGGTAAAGATCAGTGTAGAGCCGGTCAAAAGAGTATCATGCCGGGAGTGCCCGCTTTTCAACGATTACTGCGGCTCCCTGCACTGTGAGTCAAAGAACCTGGACGAACTGAGAAAGCGCATTGCAGATGCGAAATCAGCTCAAAAGCTTGTGGGGTGACCCCAAGGCCCCGGAAAGCCGGGGACATAGACTGAGCGTACAGGAGGTGAGCGGCGCCCGGGTTAATCCCGGGCGCCCTGCTTATGGGTTACACGCATTACTGGTACAGACCTAAAAACGTCTCCAGGAAGGTCTTTGCGGCCATCGTCAGGGACTTTAAGAAGATAGTACCTACGCTGGAGAAGGCCGGGGTGGTGCTTGCGGGGCCCTTGGGCGAGGGGAAGCCGGTAATCATCACGGATGTCGTCAAGTTCAACGGTTCGCGGCGCTGCGGGCATCCCGCCGAATATGAGCTGGTAATTCCCTGGCCCGCGCCGGGAGCGGGAGGTGTGTTTGCCGGGGAACCAATAGCCGGTACGTGGTTTGCAGGCCACCTGCTGATGACCCGGGCATGCCCCGGAGACTGCTCTTACGAAACCTTCTACTTCCTGCGGGTACGGGAACCGTACTACGAAGGGGAACGTCCAAGGGAAAACGGTCTGTGGTTCGACTTTTGCAAGACGGCCTTCCGGCCTTACGACCTGGCTGTGACGGCATTCCTAGTCATAGCGAAACACCATTTAAAAGACAAAATCGTGGTGCGCACCGACGGAGAAGATATCCACTGGGCCGATGCCAGGCTGCTGTGCGCTATGGAGCTGGGGTATGAGCTGGGATACGCGATCAACGCAGAAGGGGAACTCTGTATCCAGCAGGCTTCCCCAGTGGGAACGTAATACTTCTGGGGAGGAGCTTCTATGGAAAGTGCTCGCCTGGTTACGACCCCTGTCCAGCTGTTCTACTGGCTGGACAGGGGCAACGTGGTAATGGCCGACGCGCGACTCTTTCAAGTTATGTTCTGGCGCTCACGTGAGGCGTACCATATGGCGATACAGCCAAGGTTTGTCCCGGGGCTGGAAATTATTACTCCGGAGCACCGGGACGTAGAGCACATGTTTGAAATGTGGTGCCGCAAAATAAAGTTTTTCGTGCGCCCGGGCACAGCGGTGGAAACTAGTCCTGCTTGCCGGTGGAAGAAGATCATAGGCCGGCTCTGGTGGAAACTGATGGGACTCTAAAAACATCAAGGGGGGCCGCAAAATGTTCATCAAAAACCTGGCCCTGGAAAACTTTAAGGGCACTCGACGGGCCAGCTACGAATTTGGCCGGGGAAACGAAATAACCGGAGATAACGGGACGGGGAAGACGACAATAGCGGAAGCTATTGTTTTTGCTTTATTTGGGACGACACTCAGCGGGTCCAACAAGACCGAAAGCCTCATCCTCCATGGAGAAGAGAAAGCCAGCGTTACCCTCACTTTTCTAGACCATTCAGGCAGGGAACACGTCCTGACCCGGGTCCGTAGCAAGAGCAAGCAGGTTTCCCTGACGTTGGACGGTCGGACCGTCACTCAACCTGATATTGACGCCCTGGTGGGCGACAGAAAGGCTTTCATGGCGGCTTTCTGGCCCTCATATGTGTTAACGCTTTCCGATTCCGAGGCCAGGGGATTTTTCGTAGGGCTGCTACAGCCGGTTGCTCCCGAAAAAGTCCTGGAGCAACTTGTACCGGAATACAGGGACGCTCTGGGGGGCACCGCCCCTGATGATCCTCAGGAAGCGGCCGCAAATGTGCGTGAAAAGATAAAAGCGGCCGAAAAGGAAATCGCCAGGCTGGAGGGAGCATTAAGCGAAGCGCTGCGGACAGCGTCGGTGGATGCGCCGGAAGGGGTGGACCCCGAAAAAATCAGGGAGCTGCAGGAAGAATACGAAGCCCTGTCTGCCGGAATCCAAACGGGAGCGCGGGAGGACGTTGCAGCCATTGAGCGCGAAGTGGCGCGGCTGGCCGGTGAATTCAAGCACCTGAAGGAGCAGTATAAGTCGCTTGCTCCCAGGTGGAAGCCTGGCGACAAGTGCCCGACGTGCGGGCAGGTGATCGGTCCCGAAGCGCTGGCTAATGCGGAGAGGGCGCTGGAAGCAGCGAAAAAGGAGCTTGAACAGAGAATACGGGAAGTCGGCACCAGGGGCAAAGCTCTGCAGGAGCAGCTGAAGGAGCTGAAGGGTAGGCAGGGGCAGGACGCCCGGGAGCTGGCAGCCAAACAGAGGGAGCTTCTGGAGAAAATTTCGGCTGCCAGGGAACGAAATGCCGCAAGGGAGAGCATCCTGCGTCAGAAGGCAGAAGCAGTGGAGAAGGCCCGGGGCTACCAGGAGGCCCTGGAGCGCGAGGAGAAGTGGCTCGACAATCTCCGGGCACGGCGGCAGGCCCTTACCCGGTATGCTGCGAAGCAGGCAGAGCTGCTGGCCGCCCAGCTGGCGGAGTATCTGGACAAAGTCTCCGTCCAGCTCTTCGAAGTGGTGAAGACCACCGGCGAAATCAAGCCGGTGTTCAAGCTTTTATATGATGGGAAACCGGTGCCGATCCTTTCCGCTTCGGAAAGGATCAAGCTGGGCCTGGAGGTGGCCGCGGCGGTCAAAAGAATGACCGGCAGAGAGTGGCCGACTTTTATAGACAATGCGGAAAGTATAACAAGGTTCTCTCCTCCTCCGGGGCAGCTCTTTGCGGCACGGGTGGAGGCGGGCAAAGCTTTGACGGTATCTGCCATCGAGACCATGCCTTCGGTCTTTTCTAAAGCCGTATAAAACTTCACAAGGATGGGGTGGGGGCATGACGCGTTCTGGCAAGAAGGTTGAACTGGGTAAGGTGGCGGTAGACTCCGGTCACTTGATGGTAATAGACCCGATCTACCTTTACAGGCTGGAGCAGGCGGCCCATGCGGCCGGAAAGAGCGTGTCGGAAATGGCGCTAGACATAGCTTACGAATGCGCTTCGCGAAAAAGCCTGGGAGGACAGATAGACTTCCCGAACGGCGTTTCAGGCATGGCGGTCGCCTTCCAATCAGGCGTAGGGGACGGTCTGTATCCAGTGATAGGGCACAGGAAAAACCTTCCTGGCTGGGGCGAACGGCTGGTGAAAGTGGAAATAGTTTTGAAGCACCCGGCAGTCTGGTAAGGGTGCAGCTGGGCAGAGAAAGGGAGGTATGGTCGGACCTTCCGCATGCCGGCTTACGTTCTTTACGATGCGGCGGAAAGGGCATATCTGGGTCCGAATTGGGAGTGTTGTCCCATATAGGGACCAGGCGGCCCTATTTTGGTCGGCAGAAGAGGCAAACTGCGCTGCGGCCGGAGAAAACTGGGCAGCATGCCAGGTGCTGGTCGATATTGGAAAGTCAGGCCGGGTTATAGACGTAGAACTCTGGGAATGGGACGAAGAAGAAATTTGGGGTTGGGAATGAAACTTTACACAGGAAGAGTTCTGGCGGTGGTATCGCGGAAAAAAATAACGGTTTCTGGCGGGGCATTCTGCCCTGCCCGAAGTCCCTTGCGGGAGGAAGGGGTTGCGGGCAGGGCAGAGTGTTTTTTGTGATGATGAAATTTCTATTTGGATTGGAAAGGAAGTGATACCTAAGTGTTTAAGGTGGCAAATATTGTCGGCACGCGCCCACAATTCGTCAAAGCGGCGGTGGCATCTGAAGCATTGGCAGTCCGCTCCGAGGTTCTCGAGATTGTAGTGCATGCTGGCCAACACTATGATTATACCCTGAGCGGCGTCTTTTTTGAGGAACTGGGGATACCGAAACCCAGACGCCTGCTTGATATTGGCACATGTCATACGCATGGGTCACAGATGTCACGAATGCTGGAGGGCCTTGAAGCGGTGTTTTTAGAGGAAGGGCCTGATTGCGTATTGGTGTACGGAGACAGCAACACCACTTTAGCCGGGGCATTGGCGGCAGCGAAGCTCCGCATTCCAGTAGCCCACATAGAGGCGGGCATGCGTTCGTACAACAAGGAAATGCCCGAAGAGATTAACCGCGTGACTACTGACCACATTTCGGACCTCCTGTTCGCACCTACACCATCCGCGGCGGAAAACCTGCGACGAGAGGGAATCCCGGAAGGCCGGATATTCGTGGTGGGCGACGTTATGTACGATGTCGCCATCCGCTTCGGGGAGAGGGCGGCGACCAGACGGATCCTGGAGAGGCTGGGGCTGGCCCCGAAGAGCTACATCTTGGCCACCGTACACCGGGCGGAAAACACCGATATTCCTTGCAGGCTCGCGGCCATCGTGGAGGCCCTCTGTACCACGGTGACCGAAACGGGCTTCCCGGTAGTGTGGCCCCTGCACCCCCGCACGCGAAAGGCTCTGGAGGGGTTCGGAGTGTTGGGGTTGGCATCGGAGCGGCTCTGCTTAATTGACCCGGTAGGCTACCTCGACATGCTCGTCCTAGAAAAGAAAGCCCGATTGATCGTAACGGATTCTGGTGGCGTCCAGAAGGAGGCGTTTTTCCACCACGTGCCCTGCGTGGTGGTGCGCAGCGTGACCGAGTGGGTCGAGTTGGTTGAGATGGGATGGAGCGTGTTGGTTCCTCCCGTCAGCGCAGAGGAAATTTACGAAAAGATTGTTTCTACACTTTCTTTCAAAGGTCAAAAGAACGGATGTGTATTCGGCAACGGTCGGACGGCAGAAAGAATAGTAGAGCATCTGATCGCTTTTTTAAAGATGCGGGAACACTCTGGAAGTATGGTGCGGTTACAGGAGCCAAAGAACCAACAACTGTTCGGCATGCACTGTGCTGCGTGCGGATGGACATTTTCATGCTGCCCCTGGTGCGGAGGAGCTCTTCAATCTGTGTCCAATCAGGGCTGAACCGTTCTATCGGTTTCTTCCAAGGTCTGGCAGGGCGCTGTGCCCTGCCCGGAGTTCCATTTATAGTGGGGCTGCGGGAAGGGCACAAGCCTGTGGGCCGGTCCGTACGCGATGCGGGACGGCAGTCAAAAGCTGTAGCCAGGTCTCCTGCACGACAGGGACCGGGGGAAAGTCAGCTGTGCCGGAGGAGGGTCAGCCGTGAACCGTGCTGAAAGGCTGTTCTGCAGGTTTTTCAGGTGGGTGAACCCGGACGTTACAGACACGGAACTAGCCTATTATCTCGAGTATGTGCGTCAGGAATTCTGGTGCGGCATTGTGGAGGACGAACAGCTTTTGGAGGCTGATATTGCGCTGCGTCTTTCTTTAGAGGGGGTTTATGCAGCTTGGGAGCAGGCCAAAACTGTCCTAAGAGAGGTGTTCCGGCGCAGGTGGATGCAAAAATGGCTAACTAGATTGCTGGCACGACGACAAAAAAGAGCAAATTTGGCGGAGTGCCACTTTGGCGAACTACGGTAGGAGGACCACTTGTCCGGGGCCAATTTAATAGCGAAAGAGGGAATAGATTTTGTGCTATAATAACCAAGGGATACTCAAATAGGTTTGCGATTACTCTACAGGGGGTAGCCAAAATGAAGTTTATTTTCACAATCGAAGAGATGGATAATGGGAGGTACCTGGCGACCTGTGATGAATTAAATGCCGTTGCCGATGGCGAAACAGAGGAAGAAGCTATAACTAACTTAAAAGAAGCTGTAAAAGAGCTGCTCAAAAGCTATCCATTACAACACGAACGGACGGGGAAACGACTGGTCGTGGAGGTGAGTGCGTAAATGCCGCACTTACCGGATATAACTTATCAAGAGCTAGTGAGCCTTCTCCGCGAGTATAGCAGGGAACTACGCGGGGAAGGCTCACCTGTTATTGTCGGAGTACGTCGGGATGGACGTTCTTTTACTATTCACCAGCATCCTTCCCAGAAAGTGTACCGTCAAAAGCTGGCAAAGATACTTCACTATGCTGGCATCACACAAGTAGAATTTTGGGAATGGTATCACGGAAAAAGAGGATTGGTTGTGGTCAGGGCGTTCTGCCCTGCCCGGAGCTCCTTACGGAGAAGGGGTTGCGGGTAGGGCAGAATGCTTTTGGGCTGGCAGTCGCTTGACGACCGGCTGGCTTTAAGAGAGGAATGGACCCGCAAGAACAGTTGACGCGGGTTGGCAGAAGAGGGAGGTATATGATGTGAACATAGTTGTTATCACGACAAAAGTGTTAAGTGCTATAGCCTGGTTCACGGCCGGTATGGCACTCAAAAGTATAATCAGTATGGCGGTAAAGAAAAAGAGGAGAACCGGTTAACTACCCCTTATTGAAGTAAGGGGCATGCGGCGAGGAACCGCGTGAGTCGGTGCTGCTCCAGTGGTGCGGCAATCCGGCGGTGTTGACACGCTCCCGATGAACCTCAGGAGGCAGGCCTATAAGGCTGGATGTTAGTCCCAGCCGGTTCGTGGCACTGCTGTGCCCGGCCTTTCCAGGACACGGGGAGGCCGACCATTCCCGGGGGAGGTACACGGGGCAGGCGGTTTTACCGCCGGTAACCTGCTGCAATACAGGGTATTCCCTATGATGGAGTATTATTTTGTCACAGCCGCCTTTCACCCCCCGATGAATCCGGGAGAATTCCCGGCGGCAATTCTCAAAAAGAAGCTCAGGGCGACCAACAGCTGGGGATGGGTTAAAGATAAATGGTTTACATGCAGTCGTTTTTTTCCATTCCGCGTGCACAACCCTTGTCTGTCGCGCGCGCTGGCAGCCGCTGGGGTATGGTTACCCAGAGCTGATGGTTTTTGCCCCGGTGCTGCCGGACGGCCGCCCGATAAGGAAGGTTCCGCCGGACAGGTACCTTGAACTGTATGCTAGAGCTCTGGCTGCCAGGGGGCAGGAAGTCAAAAAAGTGGTGTCCTGGCTCAGGAAAGCGGACGCCGCGTTATGCTGCTGGTGCAACCCCGAACGCCAAAAGGGAGACGAAAAACTTTTCTGTCACACTATACTTGATTGGCTTCCTGCTTGAGGAGGCCGGAGTACCGGTGGCGTACCTGGACGGCAGAGATAGGCCCATATGGGGCGAAGACGACATGAACGATTTTTGAAGCTTCTGCGGGAAGAGATTTTGAAAAGGCACAGTTAAGAACGGGTATCAGGCGCGATGCCCGAAAAATTTTAAAAGGGGGCGTGGTCTCATGCCGACCTTAGAAGAACTGGCACGTCAAAGAATGGAAAACTCAAAAGCCGAGGGAATGGATAGCAGGAAAAAGGAGCCTGAGTTCGACAGTGAGGAGGAACTCGGGGCTGTTCCCAAAGGCAGCAGGCAGGCTATAGTGATGCGCCGTCTCACGAAGGATGCGCAGGTATATTACGACCTGCGGATATTTTACTGGGACAGGACAGAAAACGCCTTTAAGCCCAGTCCCAAGGGAGTGATGATGACGGCAGAACAGTTCAGGCAGGTTATAGAACTGGTAAAAAATATTCACGTTTAATCCTCTGATTACAGGCGGTACAGGGCAAAAGATCGGGGTCTGTTTTCCCCGGCTTTTTAATTTAGGGGGCGCCTATCCGTGCCAGAAAAAAATTACTGTGGGGGTGTTTTTTTTCAATGATAAAAGGCTGGAGCGACGCAGTAAGAATCCCCAGGCTGGGCACGATTGCCCTGGGAGAAAAAGATGACCGGGGGACGCCGCGTGCGGTGGACTACTTTGTGGTGCCGCCGGAAGTACAGGAGGTATACGGACCGCAGCCCAGAGAATTGGATATCGTCCTTCCCAGCGACGACCTGGAGGCCGTTTTTCCCGCATACCTAAAGCGCTACGGGGACCAGTTCGGATTGATCTGCCGCGGTGACGGGGAAATTGCGACGGTAAATGAGCTATACGCCAAGAGTAGCGGGATGGAATACGGCATAGCTGACCGTGACGGCCAGTTTGTCGATGCTGCTACTGGAGAAGCGTTGGCGGTTGAAAAGGCCGGGGACAAGGGGTGGGTGCGTATTGCCTGCCCGTATAAGAACTGCCAGCACTACATCAACAAAAAGTGTCGCGAAGTGGCCGTCCTTTCGGTGCTGCTCCCGCGGGTGCCCGGAGTTCTGGGGGCCTACAGCATCGATACCGGCTCTTTCAACTCTTACATTAATATCCGAAACAGCCTGCTCATCCTGAAGCAGATGTTGGGCCGGATCAGCTTCATCCCGCTCAAGCTCAAAGTCCGGGTCCAAGAAGTGCATCCGGAAGTCAACGGAAAACAGATTAAACGTAAAGTTCCGGTCATGTACATCGACATGGGTGATTTGACCTTAGAACGTGTGCTCCAGTTAGCTCGTGAGAGAAAACTGCTGGCAGTTGCTGCTCTACCGTCTGGGCAAAGAGAACAAATAGAACTGGAGCCTTATAACGAGGACAAAAAACCCGAACTGCTTTATCCGGAGGAAAACGGGGACGAAGTCTGCGAAGTCTGCGAAGAAACCGCCGCCGAGGGCAGGCCCATCCAAACGCCGACCGTTCTGGTTTCGCCCGGAGGTACGCTAGGCAAAGGCTCTGAGCCGAGAGAAGCGAAGAGGAGAGAGGTAGAAGCAAACGAAGCAACGGAAGATGAAACGGCAAGTAAAACAACAAGTGGAACGGCAGAAAAAGAAGCAGAAGAGAGGACGGATACTGCAGAACAACCGGGAACCTGCGAGGAGACTGCAGCGGCATCCGGGGAGCTGAAGGAGAACACAATAGTGGTCACCGTCCAGACCCCCCCTCGGACAGCCTCCAGTCAGAGGGGAAAGTGGGTGTTCTGCCGGGTAAAACTTGAAGACGGCAGGGCGGCCGAGGTGTGGGCAGTCCCGGATACGCCTGCTGTAGACGGGTTAAAAGGAGCCAGGACAGGGGACAAGCTACTGGTAACCGTGCAGCAGGAAAAGAACGGCAAATATGCCGTCAAAGCTGCCGTGCCGGTAATAATGAGTGAGAGTGAAGAGGATTTTGGCTTTGAAGATATTTTTGGAGGAGAACCTTTTTAGAGGGCAGGGCGCGTGCTCTGCCCGGGCTACGGATGCAGCTAAATCTGTAGCGCAGGGAGGGCATGATGCTCAGGTGCCCGTCGGCGCGACTGACGGGCACACCAAAAACAGAGTGCTGGAAGGGGGCACGGAATATGAAATGCGGGAGCATAGAGGAGCTACTTTACTGGGCAAAGGAGCGTGGTATCACTACGGAGGACCTGGATGGACTGGTGCATGAGTTCAAGGCTGCCGAGGCGGCTGAAATAAACAACGGAGGGCTTGAATCACAGCTCCAATATCTGCTGTAGTGCTGCGGTAGCGTCCAGGAGCTCCAGGAAGAAAAGCATGGAGCAAATGTTTAAGAAGCGGCGGCCTGGAAAAGGGCCCTGCAGAAAATTAAGCGTGGGGGTAACTGGCCATGTACTGGACTAGATCCCAGTTAGCAGAGTGGTTCGAAGCTCTGGTCGCCGGTCTGATTGACCGCGACCGGAGGCTTGTGAGGGGTGACGGCCGCCCCCGGCGGCTGCGGGTGAATACTGTTTGGGAGTACCTAGATAGTGCAGGTCTGGTGGGCAGTGACGAATTTGATGCGTTTGCGGGGTCGGCGGCAGGCAGGGCCGCGATTGTATATCTCTGGCATTCCGCCAGGGAAGAGTTTGAGCGCTGGCTGGGCGGAAGCCCGCTGGCAGTAGAGATGGACACTCCCTGGGGTTTCGGGGTGCTCTCGATACACGACTTCCGTCCCGGAGCTGATGTCTATGAGTACTACCAGGAAGAGGCTGAGAGAAGCAATATATGGGGAGGGGATGGCGTTGTTGCAGTTTTCGAGACTTCAGGAGTTGCTTTGCGTTGTGAGGTGACAGGAGAGTTCCGGGTCGAGTGGCGGGGAAAAGTTTACGAAAACGAACCTGTCCCTCGGTCTCTGGTGCGGCTGCTCAAAGAAGGGAGGGTCAAACCGGCGTTAAACCCGTGGTTCGCCCTGCGTTTCGAAAAGAATGGCTATGTTGACGACGTGTTCGGTGACCACATTCTCCCGGGTTCTTATTGGGGCCTAAGGCAATTATTTCTGAAGGCCGCTGAAGCGGTGCAGCGGCGGCCAGAAGGCGCTCCGGTATTATAACCCGGGAGGTGAACGAAAGTGGTTTCACACACGGAATACCGGGATGAGCGGCGGTGCAGCGCCTGCGGCGGCAGGTGCTGCACCATTTACCTGCCTGAAGAAGACGGCGGCGCTTTTCCCAGCGGCTTGTACTGGTTCGACAAGTGGGTCGAGGGCTGGCGGAAAGCGTTCCGGGAATCTGGTGCCCTGGAATCTGCTGTGGAGCCACTGTTCGACCCGTTGCTGGCGCACATGCCCGGTCAAACTTAAGGCAGAAACGGAAGAGATTATCTGCCTTCGCTGGCGGCTGGCCCGCGTATGAGGAAGCCGCCAGCGAAGGCGGTCGAAGGCTCCATTCCTTATATCGGCAGCTATGGTGCCTTCCTGATACCCGCGAAAGCCTGGGATAAACTTGCTGTGCTGGCCTTTCCTGGGGTGGCGGCTCTCCAAGAACTGTTTCAGCGGCACGCGGGAGGAAAAATTCAACGGAGAACAAATCGAAAAGATATCGAAAAACTTCGGGTAACCAGAAATAGGAGGGTATAAGTATAACAATGTTTTCTGGCCCCAAAAAAATCGAAGGCGCACCTCTGCAACTTTCTCTTTTCCCGCAGGAGAGCGTTAAGAATATTATTTCTATGTCTCGTAGGACGGACATGGCCTGGTTCCCGGAACAGTTCTGCCGCATCCTTCTAGAAAAACACCCCCCGGAGACAGTGCATACTGTCGTGGTGTGGACCAAGTTTCCGGAGGCTCTGCTCAGGAACCCATACAGGGAAGTTCTGTCACGTTATGACCAGGTATATGTGCATCTGACAATCACGGGGCTAGGCGGGACCGAACTCGAACCCAGGGTTCCGGAATGCGAAAAGGCCCTGGCCGCGCTGCCGGAGCTGATTGAGTTCGTTGGTTCGCCCGAAAGGGTCAGGGTCCGCCCCGACCCGTTAATCCGGGTGCGGAAGGGCAACAAAACCCTGGACAACCTGGAGAGGGCGAAAGAGATAATTCGAGCAGCTCTGGCCTGCGGGGTCAGGACTTTTTCTACGAGCTTCTGCACCCGGTATCCGAAGGTGATCAACCGGCTCAGCCGGCATGGTTACCTGTTCCTGGAGTACACCAGGGAAGAGCAGCTGCGATTCTATGAGACGCTGAAAGAAGTGGCCCGGCCGGGGGTTGTCTATGCGTGCTGCATTCCCGGGGCTCCGGTGAGTAAGTGCATTGACGGGGAACTACTGGCCAGACTCCATCCGCGGGGAGAGAAGTGCAATTTCGCCAGAGCAAAACAGCAGAGAGAATTGTGTGGCTGTACCACCTCTATCGATATAGGGTGGTATGACATGCATTGCAAAAGCGGATGTTTGTATTGCTATGCGAACCCGGAGTAACTGTTGCGGATTTGCGCCTGAAGAGCCGGGAAAAACGGGCCTGAGTTCCACAAAATTACCCAAAATGTGGAAAGGAGATGCTGAATGTGCTAAATGTGCTAATAGATCAAAACCCGGATCGCGTAGTGTGGTACATTGAGGCAAGTCGGCTGAGAGACCTAATGCAGCAGTATCTTAATCAAGAGTTCGGCATCGATGTGCCATTAGTCCTTGACCGCGATGAGGAGTATCCCGAGGAGTGCGGTACTTGGATCGATGGAGAACTCTGCCAGGAAGATGCTGAGAGACTCCTGGGCGCCGGCCTGGACCTTGACTACTCCAACGAAGCGTTCGACTGGCTGCTAACAAAACTTTGCGGTACGGAAGAGGTGTTCTGGTGCGCGTTAGACCCGATTGGCGATTGCAGAGAGTGGATTGTAAGGATAGAAATACCCTTTGAGGCCTGGGCGAAACGCAGGGTTTGATATTGTAGGCAGGGCACGTGCCCTGCCCAGGCTGCAGATACTTATGGCTGTGGCGCGGGGAGGGTATGATGCCCGGGCGCCCGACCACGCGATGGGCGGGCACGAAAAATAGTGTGGTAGAAGGATGTTCAAGGAGTGGAGTGGGGATGGACCGGGTGGCGGTTTATCCCCATAGGAAGGCAAAAACAAATGAGGGGGGTTGATTATGCCCTACAAAGAGATATGGCTGCCGCCGGAGATATTTTGGGAGTACAAAGGTGTAAAAGTGTACCACGTGTACAAGAACGACGACTTAGACCAGGGTGTGAGACTTTTCTGGTATGGTTTATCTCCCCAGTGTTCGGATACTGAGAATTCATTCGACGTACGGGGTGTTGCTGTTGCCCTGGGGATGCCCCAGCCGGATATTCCTGAGGAAATAGCCGCCGTCATCCGGGCTGCCATTGACCGGGCACTGGAAGGGCGACCTGAAGAGTGTGGTCGGGACTTTGCCCGCTGCTGGGAGAAAAGAGATGAAAATTCCGGCCCTGGAGCTGCGGACATTTTAGCGGAACTGATTACTCCTGAAATCCGCAGTGCTCTGGTGGGAGTATTGGAGTTCTGCAATTTCGCAAAGGAGTTTGGATTTGCCGGGAAGATTCTGGATGAAATGGACCTGAGCGACGATGCATTCGAAGAAATATTATGCCTGCTGGAGCGCCTCGTTAAGTAGCGGGTCGGGAGGGGGGAATAAACATGTACCCCAAGAAAAAGGCAAAGATAGTCCCCGTGCCCCTGCTGCACGTTTACGGTCAGCACCACTGGCATGATGAAGCAGTTATTCTGGGGAACAAGAAGGCACTGGAAGCCCTAGCCAGGGCTGTAGAAAAAGCGATAAAGAGCGGCCGCGGGGAGGCGGAGCCGTACACCGCCGACGGAGAGGGCTATACAGTAGTGGTTCTGCGAAAGGACGAACCGTGGCCGGAGGGCTGGGAGCGCGTAGCCCTTCCGTACACGGATGACTGCGCCCGGGACCGAAGAGAAAACATAATCTGGCCCTGGGATATACCGGGCTTTCCAGAATAATTGCGAAAGGAGGCATAAGGCGCGGGCGGGATAAACTGCCCGCGCCGGCGTCTGTGGACAAAAGGCTTGCGGAGTTGGGTCAACTCCTCTTAAGAGCGGGAGCTACCGTAGAAGAAGATTGGCTTTACGTGGACATTACTATCGACAAAAACGGGTTAAGATTGACCAAGAGCCTGTTCAGTCCGTACCTGACGATAGGCCAGAACGACCAGCTCAGGTACGGGTTCGAAGCCAAGGGTTTTCTTGGAGCTGAGATTCTGATTAACGGGAGTCCCGGCATAAGCTGCGATTGCGAGTACGACTTTTTGAGGCACCGGGAAACTCCCGCGCTGTTTTGGGACCGGGCCTACGAGATGGTCTGCCGGGTACGCGACAGGATAATGACAGGCCCGGAATGGCCGTCGGTGTTAACTTGGAAGCTGCTTCAAACCGCAATAGAAGAGCACAAAACGCGGCCGCGGTGGGAAACCTACCTGCTTGTTCGCAACCTCCGGGCCATCTGCGAACAGGGAAACGAGCGTTGGCGGCAGCGGCGCAGGGAGTTAAGGCGAAACAGGCAAAGAGTGGTAGAAGAGTTAATGCGGTTGGCATACAAGATACCTCATTCCCTTAATGTTCTCAGGAGGTTAGGACAGGTTAGAGCAACGAAGATCGCCTACAGGTATTGGCGCCTAGAGGCAGAAGTGGATGGAGAAACATGGATAAATTTAGGGCATTCTCCGGTGGCGGCTGCTTCCGGGATACTGCGGAGGTTGCCCGAGAGAGTAAAAGAGTGTGGTGTCGCATAGAGCCGCTTATGGAGGAAATGTCCAAAAGGCAAAGGGGGCTCCTATCGTGGCTGTATTATGGGTATCACGGCAAAACAGGGCTGATACTCTGGTAACGGCCTTAAGATCCTTGATACAGGAGCTGGTGGAGAAAAAGGCCCGGAAATACGGGTTGAGTGCAGAGTACGACACCAGCGAAGAGGATTGTATTGATCTGGTAGTGGAGGGTAATGCCCGCAGCATTGCCGCCCTGGTCAGGGAAGTTTACGAAACCACGGGAGTATGCGGTTTCGTAATAGACGTTGAAACAGCAGATGAACAAAAGGAAATGAGTAGAGCAATCAAAGACATGCAGGTGTTTCTTATCGAAGTTGTGGATGTATAGCCTTTCAGAAGCAAGGGGGTTCCACAAAAAAGTAAGGAGGTGAGAGGAGCGGCCTTATGGGCCGTTCCTGCACATTATGGAAGCCGTAATTAGTCGCGGTGCTACATGCCGGCTTGAAAGCCACGAACAGGTAATAGAGATCAGGAATTTCCTGGGTATTCGCCTCAAAACCCGGTCCTATTACTCTCACTCGGAGCTTCGCTTCACTGAATATTACCCTCCGGGCTGGTACAGGGGGCAGAGGAAGCCCCTTTACGAATTTGCCCTAGACCTTGAGCGTATCGAGGTGATACCCAAAGACTACGTAGGCATCAGCTATTTTGTGGTCCGCATAGGTGGAGTGAAATACATTGCCGACGTTTCCGGCGGGACTTCTCCGGTGCGGGGAGACAGTCGGGTGCGGCAGTGGGCCAGGGATTATATACCGCTTATGCGCATCAAACCCAGGAATATCTGGTCCGCAGTTTTCGACCGCCGCCACATTGCAGAACTGCTGGGAGCAGCGGGCGTGAACGCGGAGGCCCTCAGGCCTGACCCGGCAAAAGGAGAGCTGGTTGCCGGAGAATACCGCCGGAAGAAAGAGGAAGAAGAACGGGAAAAGGAGTGGAACATCCCCCTGGGACTGGTGACTTCGGCCGTGCAGTGTCCCGACGGCCGGGTCTTCGTGTGGACCACACGCGGGAACTACTACCTTCCGCCGGGTGTCTACGAACGCGAATGGGCGGCCGGGTTGATACCGGGGCAGAGCATGACCATAGCGGCGCTCCGCGAACGGGGCATAGAATGTATCCCCACCGAGGAGCGCTATCCGGTGAGCGTCTATGGCGCTGGTAGTTAACTGCGACGGGTTGTGCGAACCCGTTAATCCGGGCGGCACGGCCTGCTACGGGTGGGTCGCTTACAGGGGCAGGGAGAAGATAGGAGAGGGATATGGCGTTGTCTGCTCCGGCCCTGAGGCGACCAATAACGTGGCGGAATACACCGCCGTAATAAAAGCCCTGGAGTGGCTGCTGAAAAACGGCTTCGCCGGAGAGAACATAGAAGTCCGCTCCGACAGCCAGCTGTGCATGTACCAGCTCCAGGGCTTTTACGCCGTCCGTTCGCCCCGGATACTGCCCTTTTACCAAAAGGCGGTTTCGCTGGCGCGGAAGTTCGGGAAAGTGCATTTCAGGTGGGTGCCACGGGAACTCAACGAAGAAACAGATGCCCCTTCGCGGGAGGCGTACGCTTCCTTCAGTGCGGCCCGGCCGGACCCCGTAAGGCTGAGGAGGGCGCAGGAGCTCGCCCCTCTGGTGATGGACATCGGGGACGAGCTACCATAACCTATTCACAGACCTAGACACTGCGCTTAAAATGTCACCCAAGCAGCCAAAAAGCTCGGGGTATCCGTAAAAACCATTCACCGTTGGGATAAGGCGGGCAAGCTTAAAACTGTACGCACTGCGGGAAACCAGCGCCGCATCCCCGCCAATGAGGTGCGGAGACTGCTGGGGTTGAAACCTATATCCGCTTCCCGGTGCGCGGTCTACGCTCGTGTCTCCTCCCAGAAGCAAGCCAGGGACGGCAACTTGGAGCGCCAGAAGCAAAGGCTTTTAGAAGCCGCTGCCCAGAAAGGATACCGGGTGGTGGCTGTGGTAACCGAGCAGGCGTCTGGTTTAGATGAAAACCGTCGGGGGTTGCGTAAACTTTTCACTTTGGCTGCCAGGGGGGAAATCGACCTGGTTCTGGTGGAATTCAAAGACCGCCTTGCCCGTTTCGGGTTTTCCTACATTGAAAGGGCTCTGGACAGGCCGGCGTCCGCGTGGAAGTCCTGGAGGAGGATCAGATCAAAAGCCCCACGGAAGAGCTGGTGGAAGACATGCTTTCCATAATCACCGTTTTTCCGCCAGGCTCTACGGCCAGCGCGTCAGGATATTTCGCCAGAAAGTCAAAGACGCTATGAAGGAGATGACAGGCCAGGGTGGGTTAGGCCAAAAGAACAACCAAAATCGAGCTCAACTTTAACGACCGTACCGTGGGTGGCGCCAACACCGGCAAGCGGGAGTACCTATTCCTGACCAGGGACCTGTTGAACGCCGCCCGCGCATTTTATGTCGATTTCTTCCTGGCTCACAGCAATAAACTGGACGAAAAGGTAACCTACTGGTCGGAGAAAGACAAGAAATTCAAGGAGCGCAAGCTCACTTCTCACGAACTTCTCACCTGGGCGGAATCCCTGAGCGTTTCCACCGAAGCCCACCCCGACCCGCTGGAGGGCTGGAACTTCAGCGAGAAATTCCCCGGCATGCCGGTGGCCTACCGCCGCTCGGTCATCAAGGACGCCATCGGCAAAGTCCGATCCTACCTTTCCAACTACAGGAACTGGGAGAAAACCGGCAAGAAGAAGGGTAAGCCTGGCCTGCCGGCGCCGCGGAACCACCCCACCCTCTACCGGGGCGCTATGAAGCTCGATTTGGAGAAACTCGACCGACAGCGGAACTTTGTAGCCATTCTGGTCTGGACCGGCAGCGAATGGAAGTGGTGCAACTATCCCGTGAAGTTCAGCCCCTGGCAGGAGAAGAGGCTGATCGAAGCCGGCTGGGAGAACGAAAGCCCCCGGCTGATTCTTAAGGAGAAGACGGCCGAACTTCACGTCACCCAGACCAAAGCAGTCGAAGCCAAGAAGGTAAAAGACCTGCAATAGAACCCATATCTTATCACTGTAAGCGTCGACCTGAACGTGAAAAACCTGGCGGTCATCACGGTGCGTAAGGAAGGCAAAATCATCAAGACCGTCTTCATCAGAGATGAAGGCCTTGATTTCCACCGCTACCTGCACATGAAATTGGTTAGCAAGCACCAATGGCTTTCCGGCAAGCCGGTGAAGGGGGAAAGTTCCGATAAGCTTCTGTGGGCGCACGTCCGGCGGATGAACGAGTCTTGTGCCCACATGGTTTCCAGGAGAATTGTGGAAGTATGCGAGGAAATCCGGGGCATTTACCCCGGGGCGGAGATAGTCGTCCTCTTCGAGCGGCTGCGCAAGAGCAAGCCGCAGGGCTCGAAATCGCGCCGGCTAACAGGAAGCAGGCCAACCGGCTGAAGGGCAAGATAATCGAGTACACCAGGTACAAGGCGTACTACCTGGGGATAGTGACGACAGAAGTAAATCCCCACGGCACGAGTCGATATTGTTCCCGCTGCGGCGCCAAGGGGGAGAGGTTCTCCTACCTTGATGGGCAGCGGGTGAAAATGAAAGGCGGCAAACTCTTCTACTGTCCCCGCTGCGGCTACCAGGTCAACGCGGACTTCAACGCCAGCGTGAACGTGCACCACAGCTTCTATCAAGAGTTTCACCCGTTTGGGTTCTGCTTGCCTGCTAACGGACGCGGCGGAGGAGACATCCCCGACGGCATAGAGTACAGGCTGGATGACGAGAAAATGCAAACGGAGGAAATCATCTCGGGTCCGGAATACCGCCGCCGAGCAGAGGAATACATCGGCCGGTGGGCAGGCGACAGGATCGCAATAGTGGGCGACTACGCAGAGGACGGCGACCTGCCGCCGGAGTTCCGCGCCGGTAGTATTTACGAAGACTGCAGAAGCGGGAGAAACGGCTGGCTGGATATCTCTGATGAAGTGCTTCCCATCGTTGAAAGGGCGTGCTGGGTCCGGATAGAGCGCGGCGAAGGATGGAGAAACAAATATCCTATTGGTAGCTGTCCTACTGGGGTTTAGCGGAGTTGGGGCTGTGCAGGAGAAGCTGGAGGGGGCGGGCATTACGGGCCCGCCCCGGTGCTTGGGAAGGCGGGGCGTTCTTGAAGCCCCGCAACAACAGGTCAGAGGGGAAGGGGAGGCTGATGCTGGAAATGTCCGCAAGATTATTGCTGCATGAGATGGTCAAAATTGAAAAGCTGCTGCCCGGATGGTCGGTGCTCCACACCGGCGGGGGCGTTTTCATAGCCCTAAAGGACTGCCGGATTACGTGGAAAGGCAAGGAATGCGTGGCAGGAATAAGTGTGGACGGGGATATCGCCGCAGCGTACAGGGTAGGGGATACCTGGCTGGACGCGGCGAAAATAAAGAAAAAGGTGGGGTGTTTCGAGGAAGAAGTGCAGGAAGTTGTGTTTGTTGCCAGCGACGGCGAAAGGCGGCTGTATCCCGGTGCGGACCTGCTGTCTTTCGGCGACCTGATTGAAATAGAAAAGGCCATGGACATCCTGGGCGGCGTTGATTTTGGTGGTGTTGCACTGGACATCCTCTGTCCGACCTGTCGGGTCCGCGGCGTAAAGGTGTTTGTAGCAGAAGGTTACCTGGCAGAATGGAACGGCAATGTGTACTTGTGCTGTTCTGCAGAGGGGAAGTCAACGCCGCTGTTTGACTCAGCCGTCAAGATGGACGCACCCGGCCACTGCGCCCGGTGCGGTAACCGAAGAGCAGTGGGAGATTTCATATTAATCCAGGAGAGAAAAAAGAAGCAGGCGGTATAGAGGCAGGGCAATATGCCCTGCCCGGAGCCTTTTATAGGAAGGCTGCGGGGAGGGCATAAGGCCTGTGTCCCTGGGCCGCGCGATGGCTGCGGGACCACAAAAAACTAGGCTCCCATGAGGGGGCCAAAAATTTTTAGGGAAGGAGGGGTTGGGGAATGGCCTGTTCCCCGACGAAGTCAAAAGTACTGAAACCCATCCCTGCTTTAGAGGAAGAACACCCGGCAGAGCGGCTCATAGAATTTTACCGCAAGCTCGGGTGGGACGGCAAAAAAATTGTTGACCCCACAAAAGTGAAAATGCACCGCGATGATGCCATCCGGTTAGTGCAGGCTGAGATGGAACGAGCATACCAGTACTGGCCGGAAGTCCCTCGTTCGCAGATTGCCGTGGAAATCGGGTTTCTCTGGATGAACTCCGGGCCGTCTGGCAACGGGGAAGTCCGGGGAATGGTAGAGCTTCTGCCTGGGTGGGTGCAAGGAGGAGCAGCTCAAGTCGATGCCTGAGAACAGGGTAAAGACGCCAGGCGAGGAGGAATGAAGTGTCATAGACCCCACGGCTGAAGCCGGGGGCCTGCCTTCCGGCCTTAGCCGTAGGCTTTAGGGCCTTGCTATGACCAGCCCGAGCCGTCCGACCCGAAGGACAAGGGGATGAGGGTGCTACGTTGGCGGGGAGTGCCGAAGTTCGTACCCCAGGATGCTCCTCCAGTCCCAGGCTCTACAACCCGGCGGTTAAACAGCGAGCTCGGGGTGCAGCGAGTAGTGCCCGTCGGGAGAAGGCCGCCCGCCAACATGGGCGAGGAGGGTGCCGGGAAGAGTCTGTCCCGGCGCGTCAGGAGGCCCGTAAGGGCACGGGCAGGATCTTGCCCCACCCCAGTAAGGGGTTTAAAATTGCGGTGCTTTCCTACCCAGGCTCAAAAGCCGGGGCCTCCAGCGCCGCTTAAGGAGGTAAGCGGTGACATCCTGCTGAAGGCTTTCTGGAATACCTGCGCTTCCATAGGAGCTATGAAGAGGAAGCCAGGAAGGCCGGCGTTTCCCCCGGGTTTTTGGCTGCGGTGATGGTAGCCAACATAGACGACTACATCGCGGAGATGGTCGACTGGGCAGCCCGGTGCGGTGAACTCTACTGCCCGCAGTGCGATGACGGAAAATACTACAACGCAAACAGCGTACCCAGAAACGAAGATGGCTTTCTGTGCCCGGAGTGCGGCAAATCCCTCAGGGGCACCTGCTGCGCCCTATGCGGCCGGAATGTGGCTGGCACTGAAAAAGTACAGGTACAAGGAGGGTGGACGTATTGCGAAAACTGCGCTGGGGTTAAGAGGACTAAGCCTAAGGAATGTCGGGTGTCCTCATAGCCTGCCGGATGTTCCAGACGTATTTTTGGAAAGAGAGGTGACCTAGCCGCCTTACAGCCCGCCCCCTCAAAGGGGCGGGTCTCCGGGCGGCAGTTGCTTATGAACAGCATATATGCCAACCGTTTCGTTGTTTTTCACGATGCCAACGACTTCGTCATAAAAATTGGAGTGGCAGATCCGGAGAACAATGCTCAGACGGCATGGGCTTTGGCAATGTATATTGCCCCTTGTGCAGTAAAAGCTCTCACTGCCGTCCTGGCCCAGGCTATCGCGGATTACGAAAAGCGCTTCCAGGTAGAGATACCTCCTATGCCCACGGTGACCAGCACTGATGAGCTTATCCAGTAGGGGGGCTGTTATGCGTATACTCCTTACAGGGCAAGCTGGTGCCGGAAAGGACACGGTAGCGGGATACCTGGTAACGCGCCACAACTTCCGGCGATACGCCTTTGCCGACAAAATAAAACAGATAGCCATGGAATTGTGGCCGGAAGAGTTTAGAAAGGGCAAGCCCCGGCGGCTCCTCCAGCGTCTGGGCTCGAAAATGAGGGAAATCGATTCACTGGTATGGGTACACTACATTTTCCGCCAGATAGAAAAGGACAGCCCTGAAAGGGTGGTTATAACGGACGGCCGGCTGGAAGATGAGCATAATGCGTGCCGCATGGCGGGTTTTTGGGTCGTGGAAGTGAGGTGTTCTCCGGAGTTGAGGGCGGAAAGACTGCGGACGAGGGACGGAGCAG
Source organism: Moorellaceae bacterium AZ2 (assembly GCA_051024685.1). Classification (GTDB taxonomy): domain Bacteria; phylum Bacillota; class DSM-521; order Neomoorellales; family Neomoorellaceae; genus UBA12545. The sequence goes on from JAZHPA010000014.1 coordinate 21,435, forward strand.
TTCTCAGCGCTGCGGAGACGGCGCATGAGACAGAGAGGTGGGCCTGCCCGCAGGCGGATTTCAACCTGGACAACAACGGCACTATAGAAGGGCTCTATCGGCAGGTAGACAACCTCATAAAAGTTCTCCAGGAAAAATCTTGATTCCGGAAGAAAAGAAGGGGTAGAAATGGCTGTAAGCATTCACGAGCTCAGCTTCCGCCCCGCCGGGGGGGATGAAAGGCGGGGGAACTGCCCTGCGTGCGGAGACAGCAAGGGACATCTTTACCTGAACATCAAGAAAGGTGTCTATTATTGCCATAGATGTGGTTTTTCCGGCAAAATAAAAGAAAGGCTGCCGGAACACGTTCCCGCCCTCCCACAGGAAGAGATCGCCCCGGTCGAGGTGCTGGACGTCGTCTACCGGTTGTTGTTCCAGCACCTTTCCCTGTCCCGGGAGCACCGGGAACAGCTGGTAAAAAGAGGCCTGCCGAAAGAGAAGCACTGGCAGTACGCTACGTTGCCGGTAGAGGGCAGGCGTGATGCGGTACGGGCGGTAGTGGAGGCGGTGGACCCGTCGGGTGTGCCGGGGTTTTGTCTGGGAGACCGGGGGTGGTACCTGAGCGGCCCTCCAGGGCTGCTTATACCGGTCAAAAACTTTGAGGGCCAGATATGGGGCATCCAGGTGCGTGTGGATGACCCGGGAGAAGGGGGTAAGTACCGGTGGCTCTCTTCGAGGAAGGGGAGAGGCCCCAAGGCGAAGGTGAGGTATCACGTAGCGGCTGCCGGGAAGCTGCGCCGCGTGTGGATCACCGAAGGGCCGCTAAAAGCTGACGTTGCGGCACACTTTTTGAAAGAAACGGTCATTGCGGTACCGGGTGTAAACACGTGGAAAAGCACCGGGCTTGTGGAAGCCGTAAAGGGGCACGGTGTCGAAGAAGTGATCATAGCCTACGATACCGACGCCAGGGCGAACATCTATGTAGCAAGAGCCTCCCTGGATCTGGGCAGGGAGCTCTTTCGGACGGGCATAAAAGTGAGATATGCCTGGTGGGATTCCCGGTACAAGGGAATAGATGATCTTCTGAACGCTGGGTGTTCCCCGGAAATTATAGGCGTCCGGGAATATAAAAAACGGCTGAAGCAAGCTTACCGGGGAGGGGAAACATTTTTCATGTTAAGGGTAATGGGCGTCGGCCGCTTGGCGGCTAAGCCGGTAGTACAACAGAGAAAAAACAAGAAGACGGGCAAAACATATGAAGTGGCCCAGGTGGTTTTATGGGTGGGTAAGAATGGTGAAGGGAAACCCGAAGCCCTCACCATGATAGCCTGGAAGGACATGAGCAAGAAGGTAACAAACCTGGAAAAGGGGCAGGTAATATCCTTCGAGGGCAAAGGACACCCAGTGACGGCTTACGATGCCGCCGGAAACCTGGTACCTGCAGTGGTCCTCTACCTCTCGGACTTTGAAGTCGATGAGAGCTTGGGGTAGAGAAATGGGGGCAGAGGCAAAAGGGATAAAGGCAGAAGGGGTGGAAGCAAAAATGGTTAAAGAGCTGCTCGACCCGCGACCCGACCTCCAAAAGGACTCATGGCTGTGGGAAATACTCCTGCACCATGTGCGTGAAACGAAGTTTTACTGGTTACTGCATGGCTTCCGTAGCGCAGGGACAAGACTGGTACTGAAAGAAAACGGCCGCTTGGTCATGAGGCCTCACATAGGGCCGGATGGCTGGGAAAACGTGGGGGTGTATATGGAGTTCCGCGAAAGGTATTTATTACCGGTGAGAGAAGAAGTAGAAAAAATATTGGAGGATGTGTCCGGCATCCTCGTCAACCTCAAGCTCGTCAACCGCAAAGAGAAAGAAGAGAAACAGCGCACATCGGTCTGAGCTCCCGCAGACGCGGGAGCTCTTAATTTGAGCGAGGAGGATTCTTGCCATGAAAGTCACATGCAAGGTTATCGACCTCAAGAAGGCAATACACATAGCGCAAAAAATGCTACCTAGGGCGACAACTATCCCTTCCCTAGAGGGGGTCTTCCTAGACGCAGGCGGCGGGGTGCTCCGCATCACCACACACAACCTGGACTGGGGCGGCACCTTGCAGATCCCCGCCGCAGTGGAAAAAGAGGGGAAAATACTTGTTCCCGGGAAGAGTTTTTGTGCCCTGGTGGAAACATTTTTGGACGGAGAAATATCCATAGAAACAAAAGAAAAGACTATGCTCGTACAGCGCGACAAAAGCAAAATAGACTTGGCCCTGCTCGATCTTAGTGCCTACCCTCCCTTTCCTGAAGCAGATAACTACGTCGAAATAGTTGCCCCCGCAGAAGAGATAAGAAAGGCCGTGCGCGACACAATAGACGTTCCGGACAGCAAGAGCCCCTATTCTTATGCGAGCAGCGTACTATTCGAGGCTGAAGATAGGAGGCTTAACCTGGTGGCCACGGACACGCACCGCCTTGTGGTAAGCAGAGTGCCCGGGGCGCAGATTGCCGCCGGGGGAAGATGGTTGGTGCCGGTGACCGGCCTGGCGCATATACCGCTAGAGGTAGAAGGGGAAGTCGCCATGCGGTTTTCCGCAGGGTTTGTTCACTTTCTAGTGCCCAGGGGCGTTTACTACGTACGCCTGGCCGCGGCGCATTTTCCTCCCTACAAACAGGTCTGGCCCAACGAAAAGCCGCGCGTAAAAATTAAAGCCGATACCGGCCGGCTGGTGCAGGTCCTTCAGCGTGCCCGCCTCATGGTGAACGAACAAAAAGGAATATCCATAATCAACCTTGCACCTCACGACAGCGGTCTTTTCATAAAGACCACAGGATGCGAGATGGGGACTATAGAGGAATTGGTACCCGCCGAGGTAGAAGGGGAGGGGTTCATGGTCATACATGTCAACGCCGGCTATCTCTTAAGCCTGGTCCGAAGGGCCGGAGAAAAAACAGTCCTTAAACTATACTATCCGCACCGGCCCATCGAAATAAACACGGAGGGAGACGACCGGTATAGGGCGCTGGTCCTGCCTATTCTCGTAGAAGCCGGCTCCGGAAGGGAGAGCGAACAGTGCGCATAGGTGTTGACGTATGCAACAGTATAGCCGACGTCAATACCCAGATAAAAAAAGCTCTGGGGCTGCCGGAGGGGTATGCCTTCCGGCGGTACGGACTTCAGGAAGTAGGTATAACGGACCCGGAAGAGTGGTTTTTTAAGCACCCGGAAGTTTTTTCGGAAGCCTTTCCCCTTGCGGGAGCGGTGGAGGTCCTGAATGCCCTGGCTGCCCGTGGAGTGCGGATATACTACGTTACCTCCAGGCCGTCATGGGCTAAAGAAATAACCGTACGCTGGCTAAACAAATGGGGGTTTCCGGACGGCACGCTCATAATGGCGGCAGACAAGGCCCGGGTATACAAAAACCTGGGCCTTGAGCTTTTCTTTGAGGACGCACCGGAGGAAATAGAGCGGCTGGAACTATCGGGCGCCGCGGTGATGGCCGTTGCCCAGCCGTACAACCGCGGCAGTTTCAGGTGGGAAGAGACACATGAAGAAATCCTTGATGAAAGGAGGCTCTGGCGGTGGGTTCGCCGGCGGTGCAGTTGGTGAGCAGCGTCCCGGGGGGCGCGCCGTTCGCGTACTCCTACACGGCCCTGGAGTGCTTCCGGACGTGCCCCAGGCGGTTCTACTACCGTTACGTGGAAAGGATACCGGAGGAGCCCTCAGAGGCCATGGAGTTCGGCCGCGCTGTCCACGCTGCCGTGGCCGCCGGGCTGACCGGGAGAGATCCGGAAGCTGCGGTCAGGCAGATGCAGTTCAAAACAACTGCAGGGGAGAAGGTTGATGAAGCGGTGGAGCTCGCGCTACGCTTCCTGCGGAGGTACACCCCGCAGGGCGAGGTCCTGGTGGAAGAGAAGATAAAAGGCACCGTCGCTGGCGAGAGGATCGTCGGGCGCCTCGATCTGGTGGAGGTGTTCGACGGGGGTGTCGTTATAACCGACTTCAAGACTGAATGGAAGAAGTATGCGCCTTCGGAAAAGATGCAGCTGCCGCTCTACGCGTACCTTTACCTGTCGTCCGTGGGAGAAATCCCCGGGTTGGTGCGCGCACGGCTGTGGTTCCTCAGGTTCTCCCGGGAGCCGGTGGTGGAGGAAACTATAACCCCCGAGGTGATGAGGCACGCTGTGGAGTGGACACGGAGCACTATAAAGGAAATACAGGAAGGGCTCAAGCTGCCCGGGTGGATGGGCTTTGACGCTGTGCCGGGGTCTTGGTGCAAGACCTGCAGCTACTCCTTCAGGTGTTTGGACTTCCTGGAGCCCGGAAGCATTGTGGAGGCCGGCGCGCTCGCCCTCCGGCTGGAGCGAGCCCTTGAGGTGCTGAAGTCTCGCCTGAAGGAATATGTGGAAGAAAGCGGCTGTCTTCAGGTGAACGACCAGTACTGGGGGAATTATTCGTACAGCACGTGGAAATTCCCCGATATCGCAACATTTATGAAGCTGGTTGTTGAAGCTGGGGAGGACCCGTGGGATTACCTTGAGGTGAGCGGGTCCAAGCTCAAGAAGCTGCTGAAAGGCCCCTTGGGAGAGCGGCTGAAGGAAATAGGGGAGGAAAAGCAGAGGCATTACTTTACTCACCGGGATCAGCCTCCGGGCGGGAACGCCGAGGTATCAGAAGTATAGAAATGAAAGGAGTTCGCGGCACTGACTTCCACCCCATGGCTAAAGCCAGGGGGTTCCTGAAAGCGGCTTACGCCGCTTTAGGACCGCTGTTCGCCGCCCTTAAGGGCGTACTGACAGCGGATTCGAGGCGGTTTTCCCACCGGTGTCTGTTCCACCGGAGTACTTGCGGCCTCTGGGGTGTAGCCTCCACCCCGTGCCCCTTCGAGGAGCCCTTGAGGAGTATATTTAAGGCAGCATTTGCATCAGCGTGCCGTACTAGCCCGCAATTGGGACAATAAGCCTTGCTGCGGGCAAACCTGTTGACGAGGCCTCTGCAGGCGGCACAGGTATAGGAAGTTCCCCGGGGTTCTACCGGAACGACGGCAATGCCTTCTTTAGCGCACGCGTCCTCGATGGCCCTCCTCAGCATGCGGAAGGCCCAGAAATTGTGGACGAGGAGGTTCTGCGGGCCGAAGTCCATGGCTGCCCGTACCTCCGTGAGGTCTTCGATAAACAGTGTACCGGCCCTGTTTCTCTTGAGGAGCCTCACTACCTGTTTGGCCAAGGCCTCGAAAGCGTGCTTCAGCCTTTTACTTCTGGTGCGGTAGAGGAGCTTTAGCTTCCGGGAAGTTTTTCTTCCGGCCTTGTTGGGGCGCGACTGCTCCCGGGAAATCGCCTTACTCCAGTAGAGGAAGTCCTTCCACAGCTTTCTACCGGAGAAAAGGACTTGGTACTCCAGCCCATCCACAGCCAGGGCGGCGAGGGTTCTGGCCCCGAGGTCGAGCGCGGCGCACTTTGGCGCCCGGGGCTTTTCAACGGGGTCAGGTACTTCCACGACCTGGTGGGCGTACCAGCGCCTTTTGGCAGGGGCGTATTTAAGCTCCAATGTCCTGGGTTGGCCGTGAAACTTCAGGAGACCCCTTGTGGGGAGCAGGAGCCTGTCCCCGTTACCGTTGCGGAAGTCTTTCGGCAGGGTGAGGCTCAGGGTCTTCGCGGTGAGGGAGTAGGAAGGAGGCGCTTTGACGGGGATGACCCTGAAGAAGCGCTTTCCGGTCTTCCGGTCCTTCCAGTAGCGGGGCAGGGAGGGTTGCTGTGCCAGCTGGCCTTTTTGGTACAGGCGGAGGCAGGCGAAGAATGAGTTCCACGCCTTCCGTGCTTTTTTGATGATCTCCTGTCCGATGTGAACGGGCAGGGCTTTGTAGGCCGGGTGCTCTTTTAAACTCGGAGCAGAGGGCCTCGTAGGAGGGCACGGGTTCGCCTTTGAGGAAGGCCTGCCTGCACCTGAACTGGACGGCGTTCCAGAGTGCGGCACAACGATCCCCGATGGTATTCAGGATTTGCCTTTGTTGTTTATTTGGCAGGACGCGGACGACGTTGGTGCGCTTCATGTTTTTATTGTACCACGATTTGGGGCCGCTTTCCTCCCCAGGCCTAAAGGCCGGAGCCTTCAGCTGCCAGTTTTTCGGTAAATAAGAAAATGTTATTGGAACTACATTAAAGGAAATAAATGCAAGCTCACGAAAGAAGAGAGCGGCATGGGGTTCTCTGGCACCTCCTGGCAATAAAATCCGAAGGAGGAGGTGCCTCGGGCCGGAATGGTTAATACAATTCCATATTCAGCTCAAAGGAACTCCAGAGGTTATTTACAGTAGACCCAAGAGTTGAAGGCGGCCACTGGGATTGGACCTAGGAAGTATTTTTCGCTGTGACCGAGACTATTACGCAGCGGTGAACTACCCCTCCCTACCCCCCTCCCGGGTTAGGGAGGGGTAGTTCACTTTATCAAATATGCCCTTAGAGGTAATGTAATACATAGAGCATGTCCCAAACGTCGTGGAATTTCGGTAGCGCCCTCTTTGGCGTTTTTTAAGCCGTTTTCACCTCCCTGGAAGTTTCTGGCGAAGTAACGACTTCCAGTAGGGCTGTCGCCAACAAAGGTAACTCTCGATATCCCTTAATGCGGTGAAACCCCTTCTCCGCCTGAAGCAGTCCGGCTGCAGCCCAGCGCAATACCTGCATCCGACTCTGCCACCTCTTTACGTTCCAGGTAACAACCCTCACCTTATCAAAGGCCGTCTCTATTATATTGGTTGACCGCAAGGTCTTCCTAAGGGTCTCGGGTAAACTCAGACGAATGACTGTCAGTGTTTCCTCCAATCCCTCCCGCAGGCTTCCCGCAGCCCCGGGGTACTTCCCCTCAAGACTATCCGCTAACTTAAGCAGTTCGCTTAGGGCCTTATTGTAATCTTTTTCTGCCCAGGCTTGCTCCAGCTTCTTACCCACCCATTCCTGGGCTACTTTAGGCAGGTGTTCCAAGACGTTCCGCTTCTTATGTACCTGGCACCTCTGGACTATAGCATGGGTACCAAAAACTTCTTTGACCGCCGCCCTTAAGGCTTTGGAGCCACTGCCGCATTCTCGGTGGCCCCTCCCCATAAACCTAAAACTTCTTTCTTTCCCTGTTCGGTAATCCCCAAAGCGCTTACCACCGTATGCCCGGCAAACACCACCCCATCGATTACTAGTACCAAGAAGCGTTTGTCGCCTAAAGGCCTGTTTAGCAGCTCCTCCAGGGCTTTACGGGTGGCCCGGACAAAGTGCCGGCTTATAGCGCTCTTGGAAGTCCCGTGAACGGGTAATTCTTCGCTTATGGGTTCAAGAGTATCCTTATAGTGCCTTATGGATAACCCGTAAAGTATTCGCTCTAGAACTGATTGGGTTATGAAGCTCTCGTCCTGGAAGGCTTCGTAGGTTTTAAGCCTTACTTCTTTACCGTCCACAGTGCGCACCCGGGGACGTTTGATGGCTACTTTCCGTCCTCCTAACACCACACTGCCTTTCTCGCTACCATGCCGCCTGGCTCTGCGCTCCGCATTGTGCTTGCCTCTAGGGCCTGCTATCTCGGTCGCCTCAGCCTCCATCATAGCTTTAAGGACGTTCAAGTCTGAGGCAACCGAGAGGGCTAAGAGACCCTCTCTAGCCCTACCTATACTCTCCCTTAACGATACTTGTACATGGTAGGGCAGGTTAGGGAAATTGCATAAGGATATTGGGTTGTCGGTTGACTTGTGATATCTGGCTTTGGTGGCGGTTACCTTCTTCTTGTACTCAACTTTGAAACCTTGACCGTTGGGATCCTTGAAAATACTGGCTTTCAAGGCAGAAAGGTATCACGTACCACAACACTCCTCGGTCACATCTGCTGAACCGTATGACACCTCCATCACATGCAGCGGTGGGCGCATACCCACAGCTTTGAATGCCAGATCCGCATGCCCCATGAGTTCTGTTCTGGCTAAGTATTTCTTGCCATCTAGCTCAAGTTGGACGGCCTTAAGTTGCGATAAGTCCAGCAACAGGTGTTCATAGGGCACTTCTTTACCCAACTCCTTGAGTTTACGCCTCAGTGCCTTCTCCAGTACCAAGGCCAAGAAACACACCATCACATGTCCTCAGATGCGCTTCTCGGTCCAGTGATACACAGGCCTCAGATCTAGCCCTGACTTGAGTTCCTTGAAGGCGCGCTCCACCTGCCAGAGACCTTTATAGGAGAGGGCTACTTCTTCCGGGCTAAGAGCTGTGTTCGTCCGCAGTACGTACTTGCCTTCATATTTGGCTTCTTCCTTGAGCGCTTCCTCATCAAGGGAAGTCCGGCTGCCGTCCACCTTTATGTACCGGCGGTAGGCGCTATTACCTATAAGCTGTTTGAACTGACCTTGTGAGAGCTTCTCCTTAAGCCTGGCTACAGCTTCCTCCCTTACTTTGCGGTCATGTTCCCTCTCCTTAACGTTGAGGCAAACGATATAGTGTACTCCCTCGTGCACAACCTGCTTTACCTTAAGCTCAGGGGAAACCTCATGGTAGCGACCACCACGGGTTAGGATCTCCCGCATGGCCTTGAGCTTCCTCATCTTGACCCCAACTATATACTCCAGGCCAGCTTCCTCTATCTCCTTAAGCAGTTTCTCCGAGACCATCCCCCGGTCTGCTACCAGTATCACCCGATTAAGCGCAAACTTCTGCCTGACCTTTTGGAGTACATCTCGGAAAGTGTCAACTTCCGCTGTGTTCCCAGGGAACACTTCATGGGCTATCGGGAAGCCATCCCTGGACATGAGGACCCCTATCATGATCTGTACCCCGTCAGGCCTATTGTCCTTTGAATATCCATACTCTGCAAGACCTTCAGCTGCTCGACCCTCAAAGTAGGTAGTGGTTGTATCCCACAGCACCAAGTCCAGCTTCAGATTGAACAGATCCCACACCCTGCGGTAGAGAGCCCCCTCTATCTCTTTGGTCGATCAGAAAGTCAAGAGCACGGTAAAGATGATGCAACTCCAACTCTTCCCATTCAGACCGGTAAACGGTCTTCATCCATTCCCTTGTTGCCAACTTTGACATAGGATCGCAGACCCTGTTTAACACCATAGCAAAGGTGGCCTCTTCAAAATCGGTCTCTATCTCCGTAGTCTCTATCAAACGTTGGAAGGTAGAGGGCAGCCCTAGCTCCTTCCACAACCGCCCGAATATGAGTACTGGTCCCCACGTCTTGGCCCACTCAGCCGAAAGTTGTCTGGCCTGCTGTCTTATCCACTGGTTCCTGGAGAACTTGGCCAGAGCTTCAATGAGTCTGTCGAGTTCACCTCCGTCCTGCAGCTCCTCGAGGCGGCCAAGGTTAGCCAAGACCTTCTGTCGAACCTTCCCATTTATCCGTTCTCCGGTCACCAGTTGGAGGTAGGTTCTTGTGGTACCGTCCTTAACAAGTAATTATTTGCCAAACGTGCACAACAAAATCGTATCATTCAAAACGCCAATGTCCATTTTCCAAGGCCTATAGCCCTCCGTGGCACCCCAAAACAGGAATTACTGTCAAAATCCAGTTAATCCTACGGCCTGTTCCTGCCTGTCGAAAACCCCGCCCAAAGCTTTATAAAATTTTTCGTTTTTCCAGCGAAACTTTCCCCGGTTTCATTCGTGACTCTACAGGGAAGACTTAGCGAGTTTAGCCAAAGGAGCTTTCCGGATGGCCGACATCGAAAGCTTGGTAGCCAGGATGCGGGAGGGCGACACTTCGGCCTTTGAAGAGCTGGTTACGGTTTACCGCAGTAAAGTTTATGCTCTAGCCCTGACCCTAGCTGGCAACCAGGCCGATGCGGAAGACCTTACCCAGGAGGTTTTCCTAAAGATCTACCTCGGCTTTCAGGAGTACGCGAAAAAGAAAGGCAGCTTCGAGGCTCTGGTACATAGGATGACCGTTAATCTCTGGATTGACTGGATGAGGAGGCGCAAGAGGTTCCCAACCTTTTCCCTCGAAGACATGACAGGTGAGGAAGAAAGTGAAGCTTCGGAAGAGATAGCGACTTCTGGAGAGGATATCGAACAAGTCCACCGCCGTGAGTTCTGGCGTGCGGTGTGGAAGGCCTGGGGAGAGTTACCGGAAAACTATCGGGTGATCCTCAAGCTTCGTGTAGTGGATCAGCTCTCTTACAAAGGAATCGCAGCTATTACACAAGAGTCCGAAGCAGCGGTGAAGTCCAAACTGAACCGCAGCCGCCAGATGCTTAAAGAGAAGCTTCGCCAGGCGGGGTTTGACCTATAGGACAAAAAAATTTTTTGCGGAACCGCGAAACTTCCGGCCGTTTTGATCGTGATTCTTTATGGGAGGGCAAAACAGGGGGCTGAACCCCCGGAAAAGGTAGCGTTAAAAATGAAGTGTCGGCAGGCAAAAAAGTTATTATCGCCCTACATAGACAACGAGCTCAGCGATGCGGAGAGGGCAGCGCTTGAGGAGCACCTTAACTGTTGTGATGCCTGCCGGTTGGAACTTGAAGCCCTGAAGAGAATTTCCGAAGGCCTTAAGGAGATTTACCAGGAAGTCAAAGCCCCTCCCGACTTCGTTGATAAGGTGATGAAGCGCATACAGGAGCTGGAGGAGGAGAAGAATTCCCGTCTTTTCCAGGATAAGCTACCCGGCTACCTAAGCAGGTGGCTAAAGTTGGCAGTAGCGGTGGGCCTGGCTGTGGGTGTGGGCCTAGGGGCTTTGCAGTACGGCCGCTACCACAACGGTGGCCCTGCGGTGTGGCCCGGTTACAGCATACCGGCAGCACCGGAAACTTACGTTATCGCGGAGAAGGATCAAGGTGCAGTGCCGGAAACCCAGGCGGGCGAGAACGAGAAAGACCGGGCTACGAATGAAAATGGGGACACCGACACGGTCGAGCAGGTTCCTGTTGAGGGCGAAGCCGGTAGGGTAGAAAAGCAGGAAGAAGGCAAGAGGAGGATACCTGCACCACTGGAGGAGAAAAAGTCTGGAAGCGTAACCGCAGGACAGGAACTCCGGGAGCAGGCTAAAACCGGTACGCGCTTGGCTGCTAGCCAGGAGGCCGGTAGCCAGCACAAGGTATTCCTCAGCAGGAGCAGGCACGTGCGAACAACGATGCTGAAGCTGGAAGTGGATAATCTGCCCTACGCCAAAGAAGTAGTGGCTGTTCTGGCTGAGAAGGCTGGGGCCGGGAGACCGCGGGAAATGTGGGTGTACCAGCAGGAAGAGACCATTTTAAGGGTAGTGCTGCCTGTGGACAGCGCAGGTCAGTTCCTGGAGAAGGTAGCGGGGTTGGGTAGAGAAGTCCACCTGGAGAGGGAGACTGTAGACGTGACCGGCGAATTCGACCGGAAGCTTCTTGAGTACCAGGAGTTGACAGGCAAGCAGGATAGTGAAGTTCAGGCACTGGCCAAAGCCCTGGAGCGGGAGCTGGAAGATCTAGACCGTGAGACCCTAGAAGCAGGCAGGGAAGTCGTTAATGTATGGTTAAAACTCCGCTAGCCGACTTGCCCGGTTGGCGGGTTGGAGATAGGCACCGACGGGGCGCGATAGCCCAGTCGGCGTGCAAACTGGAAAAGGGGGGATGCGGTCCCGCATGCTGACCGCCCCGAGCACTGGGGTTCGTGAGTGGCGAAGGAAAGGCCGATAAATGCGACATCCGTGGTGTGGCGGGAGCGGTGAAAACGGCGGGAAAGTCGAAGGTAAGGCGACGTTCAATTAACACGTAAATGCTGCAGTCATGCAGCAACACCAAACTCTAAACCAAGACTAAAGCGAGACTCTATGGGAGGGGAGAAGGTTGTTAAAAACGAGGAAAAAATGGCTGTCGATTCTTATTACCCTGGCCATGCTGGTCGGTTTGATGGTGCCTTTCGCAGGACCGGCAGCGGCTGTGGGTACGGTGTACACTACGCTAACAGCTCCACCGGTTGAAGATGATACCGAGAATGTCGCATTGGGTTCGTTCCAGATTGAAATCGACCCGATATACCTCACAGAGAAGTCGTCGGCAATAATAGAGCTGCCGTCGGACTATGAAATTCATGCAGTCACAGTGAACGGGAGCGTTTATACAGGGGAGAAGCCGTTGATTATTTACGATCCCACCAAGGCGAGTAATGACTTAATTAGTAAGTATACCTCTGATTCTTCTTATAAGAAGATAGAAAAGACCAGTAGCGCGGAGGGTGTAACCTACCTGAAAGACAGCGCCGAACCAGGCGGCGTAGTTAAGGTAACAGTAGACAAATTTACGGACCGCAGCTTTAGGTTGACCCTGGAAGATCCGGGTAGTGGCTATACAGCTGCGGCGGGGTCCAAGTTTAGGATGCAGATCGGATTTCCTGACGTAAAGGTGCCCGCAGGAGCCAGCGGAGATGTGAAAGTAACTATTACTAATATATCCGGTCAACTGGTGAGCGGTTCGGTGGCAGTTGCTACTGTAGCTGGTGGCGGTCTCACGGTAAGCGTTATTGACGATGAAAACTTCTCCGACGCTGGTGGCTGGGTTAAGATACGTGTTGAGGAGACAGTGGCTGGTAAACTAAATGAGAAAGACCAACTGAAGCTAGAATTGCCTGATGGGTTTGAGTGGGCAGATAATGTTGGTAAGGATGGCGCAGTACCACCAGAGAACAGTAGTGAAGATCCGGTGACGGTTGTGTTTGGAAATCTTCTGGCGAATCATATTGTGTTTAATCCAGATGGCGACACACTAAAGATAAATCTTGACAATGACGACAATAAGTCTAAAGAGAGGTCGGCGTTCGATTTCTGGGCCAAGATTGAGGTTACGGACACAGATGAGGCCGAGTACGGTGATGTAGTGGCTAAAGTTAAGGGGGACTACACTGTAAGCCCCAGTGAGATAGTTGTAGGTACCTACGGTGACTATGAGGCGACCATTGAGGCGGAGGATTCCGGCGTTGTTGCCTATGCTGGTCAGAATGACCAGGACGTTAGCGATATTGTGATAAAGGAACAGCTCAAGGGCTCTCTCATCGCGGGCCGCACTATAACCCTTACGCTTCCGGAAAACGCTCGGTGGTACCGGTTTGACGACCAAGTGATCTACACAGAGCTGAATTCCGGCGATGAGGTAGACAGGGACGCTGGGCTTGTGCTGAAGTTTTCAGGTCTTCAGGGTACGGACGACCGGACCGCGAAGTTCGTGATTGAGAGCACCGATTCTACCGGTAGTAGGACTGAGTCGACCGATGAGGCCGAACTCAAGATTGAAAATATTGGAGTATCCCTCAAGGCTGGCGTGACGGGTGACCTTAAGGTTAAGGTGGGCGGCAGCGCGGGACTGAGCGGCGAGATTACTATTGGCAAGGTAGTCAACCCGGTAACGGTGACTGCTGAAAAGACGAACGTGCAACTAGGGAAATCCGAACAGGCGGCTGGAAAGATCGTAATCAGCGAGTACGCTGCTGGAGCCATAGATACCGACGATGGCAACGCCCGGTTAACGCTTACCTTGCCGGAGGGCGTTAAATTCAGCAGCAAGCCCACGGTCACGGTAACGGAAGGCGATATCGAAGTCGAATCTGTTAGCGTCACGGAGGCTGACGACGGTCGCGATGATGCTGTACTGAAAATCAAGTTCAAGGGCGATAGCGACGAGGCCAGCACAATTGAGATTACAGATATCTACTACGATATTGACCGCACCTTCGGCGAAGGCGATATCAAGGTTGAAGTCGGCGGTGATGCGCTCGTACAGACCAATACTGAGGGCTATCCGGACGAAGATCCTTTCTTCGAGGATGCTGACTACGTAGTGAAGGTAGCCAACGCTACCTGCGTGACCCCGGCTCCGCCCGAGACCAGGCAGACGGCTGTGTTCACAATCAGCAGCACTACCTACACGGTGAACGGCGTCGAGGCTACAATGGATGTTGCGCCGTACATTAAGGACGGCCGCACCTACCTGCCCGTCAGGTATGTTGCCTATGCCCTCGGCATCTCGCCCGAGAACGTGATCTGGGATGGCGTTAAAGCCACCTTCATCGGGCAGGGCCGTGTGGTGCAGGTCACTCCTGGCAGCGCCATATTGAGCATCAACGGTGCGCCCGTCACTATGGACGTGGTAGCTGAAGTGGTTAGCGGCCGTGTGATGGTGCCGTTCCGTTGGGTGGCACAGGCGTTCGGTGCTCAGGTAGACTGGGACGAGGCTAACCAGACCGTTACCATGAACCTGTAATCCTGTGGGGGCTTCTGGGACCCGGGTCCGGGGATGGGCCCGGGTCCTCTACTTTGGGGGTGGTAGATTGAAGCGGTGGGTAATAGCGCTAGTTCTGGCCTTTCTAGTGTTCTTTGTCATGGCTGGAACCGCTGCTGCCAAGGATACGCTTAGTTTAGACGAGGCCATCAAGCTCGTCTTGGATCACGATAAGGCTCTTAAAAAAGCCGAGGCAGAGATCGAGCGCACTAAGGCGATTAGGGACGACGCCCAGGAGGACGTACAATTCACCCCGGTTCAGGGCGGCTACAGCGGCCCTTACGGTCCGCAAATAGAGGCGAGTTGGAATAAACTGCTATCCGCTGACCTCGCCTGGCGGGTTAGCAAGAAGGATTACGAAGCTAAAGTAGATGCCCTGGTGCTAGATGTATGTAAGAAATATTGGGACGTGCAGGTTGCTAGTAGCAAGCTCATCCTCCAGGAGAAGCTGAAGGAGCAGGCTTTGATTAACCTCCAGAACGCAAGGGCGGGTGCAGCGGTAGGTACAGTGGCTCCTTCTATGCTGGCGATAGCGGAGGCCCAGTATGAGCAGACGGTTAAAAACTACGAGCAGGCTAAGCACGCATTGGATGACGCCTATAACGCGCTTAACCAGGTTATTGGTCTGGATGCTACGGCGAGGCCCGAGCTCGCCGATGATGTGAAATTCGAGCCCTTGCAGGTGGATAGCCTTGACTCCGCGGTATCCCGAGTGTTGGAGAAAGCCCCCAATGTGTGGAAGGCACGGCAAAACATAGATCTGAAGCGCTGGGCTGCTCAGATGATGTACTTTACGGGCTCCTATACCCCTTATGATGCTCGGCAGAAAGAGCTGGAGCAAGCAGAGCTCGACTATGCCGCCGTGCAGGAGCTCATGGCCAAAGCAACCCGTACTGCCTACTACCAGGCAAAGCAGGTGGAGGAAGGGTACGCTGCGGCACTTGAAGCCCTTAAGATGGCCCAAGAGAAACTACGGGTGGAGAGAGCCAAGTACGAGGTGGGCATGGGCATTAAGGCGGATGTGGTGGCGGCTGAGGTCGCCGTGGTCCAGGCGAAGCAGACCCTAGATGAGCTGGTACGGAAGCATGCTTACTTGAAGCTGGGTTTCGAGAAGCCCTGGGCTATGTCGGGCAGTGGCAGCAGCGGCGGCAGTTCGGGCGGGCAGTGAGGCAGTTCTTAGCTTGAGATATCTATAGGAACATGTAGTCTTGTCTGAAAAGCTGAGGGCTTGCCGGGAAACCTCCCAGCAGGCCCCTCATCTACAAATCAGGAGCGCATGGAAAAACTCTTTATTTTTTGGCGTAGGTAACTAAACGTTTAGTTACTTCCAACCCCAAGACCGCATAAAAGAAGGTGCTTTCAATGACCCGCTCGGCGTTAGACAGCAGAAACCGTATCCTGGCGGCCGCGGAGGAGGTTTTCTCTGCTAAAGGCCTGCGCGGCGCGCGGGTAGACGAAATCGCTGCCAGAGCCCAGATAAACAAGGGTATGCTGTACCATTACTTCCAAAGCAAGGAAGACCTCTACGCCGCTGTGCTAAAGGTAAATTTTGAGAGGGTCCTGGTCGTCACCAGCCGGGCTTCTGAGGGGAGGAATGATCCCCAAGAACAATTGGTAGAAGCGATAAAAACTTATTTTTACTTCCTGAAAGAAAATCCCCATTTTGCCCGCTTAATGACTTGGGAGGCTCTGGAGGACGGCGTTTACGCCCAAAAAGTCCTCCCTCCTATATGGGAAGAAGGCTTTCCACGGCTCCGGGCCATACTGGAGGAGGGCAGGTCCAAAGGTGTTTTCCGTTCTGACCTGGACATAAGGCAGGTGCTGACCAGCATCCACACTCTATGCATCTCCTGCTTCACCCAGAAGGACATACTGGCGGTCCTCTGGCGGGACGATCCCGCCCGGCCGGAAAACCTGGAGAAGCGCCTGGAACACATACTAGACCTGATTTTAAAAGGTATTCTTGCCTGAGGAGGGATTGCTCTTGCACCGGAAAATCGCACCTTTGGTATCCTTACTCCTTACTGTTTCCTTGCTAGTCACGGGATGTAGCAAGCAGGCGGAGCAATCAGGCCTTAAAGTGGATGGGATGGTGGAAGCCGAAGAAGTGGATGTGGCGGCCAAGATACCTGGCCGCATCCAGTCGATCCAAGTGAGGGAGGGAGACACGGTTAAGGCGGGCCAGGTGTTGGCGTACATAGAAGTCAAGGAACTGAAAGAGAAAGAAAAGCAGGCCCAGGCCGCTGTGGAGGCTGCCCGGGCCCAGTATGAAAAGGCCAAAAATGCTCTCTTACTCCAAGAAAAAGCGAGCGAGGCTGATATTCAGGCCGCCCAGGCTGCCGTTAACCAGGCCATGTCCCAGTACGATAAAGCGAAAAAGGGCCCCCGGGCCCAGCAAATAGAGCAGGCCCGCGCAAAGCTGGACCAAGCTAAAGCAGCGCTGGAAGTAGCTGAAAAATCGTATGAGCGAACCAAGCAGTTGTTCGAGTCCGGTGCTGCCTCCCAGCAGATGCTGGACGAAGTGAAGGCCAAGTATGAAGCGGCTAGGCAAGAGATGCGCTACGCGGAGGAAGGGTTGAAGCTTCTGGAGGAAGGAACGCAAGAGGAAGACATCCGCGCCGCGGCGGCTGCCGTTCAGCAGGCCCAGGCCGCCCTCCTGAAAGCTGAGGCGGGCAAAATCCAGGATTTGATCGCTCGCAATGCTGTGCAGATGGCCGAGGCGGACTTAAAACGCGCGGAGGCGGCCCTGGCCGAGGTGAGGAGCAACCTGGAGGAAGCCACCATAAAAGCCCCCTGTGACGGTATTATCGTCACCAAGTACGTGGACGAGGGCGAGATGATAGCTACGGGTATGCCTCTTTTCACCATCCAGCAGCCGGAGAAGAACTGGGTGAACGTGAAAGTGAAGGAAACGGAGGTAGGACAAATCAAGGAAGGCCAGAAGGTGAAGGTCACAAGCTCCAATTTCCCGGGTAAGACCTTCGAAGGCCGGGTAGAGTCCATCAGGCAAAAGCCCGATTACGCCACCCAACGGGCTACCAACGAGAGGGGCGATAAAGATATCGTCGCCTATAACGTGAAAGTAAGGTTAGATAATCCAGAGCTTAAAGCCGGTATGTCCGTAACCGTAAACTTCCAGGCCCCCCAGGAGGAGAAGTAAATGCTCGCCCAGTTCTGGTATGTCTTTTGCCGCGAGTGGCGGTACATACTTAAAAATAAGCGCCTGCTCTTCATCCTGCTCGGTGTTCCTTTGCTTTATATCACCTTATTCGGCATTCTTTACAGCCAGCACGTGGTAAACCACATCAGCCTGGGTGTGCTGGACATGGATAATACTTCCTTAAGCCGTGCTGTCATAACGGCCTTCTGTGATTCCGACCGCTTTGACTATACTACAAAGCTGGACAGCCAGAAAGATATGGAAGAAGCCATGGAAAAAGAAGAGATAATGGCCGCCATCGTCATCCCTCCCGACTTTACTAAGAACATCAAGAGGGGCGAGGGCAGCCAGGTAATGGTGGTAGTTAACGGGGCCAATATGATTATTGGCAACACGGTCACCACGGCGGCCAGCGAGATAATCCAGATCCTGTCCGCCGGCACGCTCCTTAAGAAGCTGGAAGGTACTGGGCTGCCGTCCCAGGCGGCTAGCAAGTTCATACAACCCATTAGCTTCCGCCTGCGGGTGTGGTATAACCCCACCTTTAACTATACCAACTTCCTGCTCCTGGGCCTCATGGCCACCGTTATCCAGCAGGTGGCGCTCCTATATATGGCTGTAGCCATGGTCAGGGAAAGGGAACAGGGAACCTTAGAAGAAATTAGAGAGCGTTGCTCGAGCGCCCTTGCCGTTGCGACTGGGAAAATCCTACCTTACTTTCTTATCAACCTGGTCACCCTAAACCTATTGCTGGCGGAAGGCGTTTATCTTTTCCAGATTCCCTTTAACGGGAATTACGTTTACCTATTGCTCTTAACCGTAGCCTTCTTAGCCTGCATCTTAAGCCTCGGCATTCTACTTTCTACCGTATTCCAAAATGAACTGGAAGCTACGCAGGTGGCCATGCTGGTGGCGGTGCCGTCTTTCCTCTTTTCCGGCTACACCTGGCCTCTTATGGCTATGCCGCCGCTGGTCAAGGCTATCGCTAGGCTCTTACCCCTTACCTATTATGCGGATAACGTTAGAAAAATCTTTCTGATGAACGTAGGCTTAAGCACTATCCTGCCCGATCTGCTAGTTCTGGCTGGTGCGGCCCTCGTCTTTTTTGGGCTGACCGTAGTAGTGGTGAAGAGGAAATATCTGGGGGGACTGAACTTTGGCACTTGCGCTTGTGCACAAAATAATAGAGGCTACTCCACAGGTGTGGAGAGTAAAACAGAAGGTGAAGTTGCAGAAGAGCATCTACAGGAGAATTAAAAGCGAAACCTTTTTGCACTCCTTCTTGATTATCAGAACAGAACTTTGCCGAATCCTGTTTCCTGAAAGCCGCACAATTCGGTCGCTTGGAAGGGTTAACGGTTCCTATAATGCCCCTTATGGGAAATATTTATTGGAAGGGGGGCTCCAGCCATCTTCTAAAGGTATATTACCTGCTATGGAAGCCATGTATAGGTCTCTAGGAGCCCTGTAGAAGATCTCCAAAAAAAGGCCGGGTAGGTAAACCTATTACCCGGCCTCTTTTGTAGGCATCCCTTAGAGGTACACCCAAACAGTGCCCGCAGGCAAAAAGGATGCTTTCGCCTTACAATTTTCATCCCTTAATGGTACCACCAAAACGCCCAGGCGGAACGCCTGCCAATAGCGCCTTTATGTTTTTCATCTTTTAAAGGTACCGCCAAAACTGGCATTCCTCTGCCAGGGGGATTTCCACCGTTGCACTTTTCATCTTCTTAAAGGTACCGCCAAAACCTGTGCCCAACACCAGTTATTTTCGGTTTTTCTAGCTTTAATCTGCTTACTTCTTTTGCCGTCGACTCCAGTAGTGCAAAACCCGCCGGAGGTCGATGATAGGTTTTTATTCTATTTCCTTTGCGGCCGCCACGTAAGGTATGACTTCGGAAGCGTATGCCGCCGAACGCGCAGGCTTCCTTGCAAGTTGTTTCTCTTCCGTCATCATCGCGTTTAGCCGCTTTCCGAAAGTACTCCTGCACTCTGCGGGCTCGCGTGTAGCCATCTCTTCCCATATTCCGCGCGGCCCTATAAGTGTAACTGCCTTCTTCGCTCGGGTCAAGGCAGTGTAGAGGAAATCTCTGCCCCATTTACTGGAGCTGTCCACTGCCAGCACCACGTAGTCAGCCCCGGTACCTTGCGCTTTATGAACGGTGCAGGCGTAGGCAAGCGCAAGATACCGCCCGGCCTCTTCGGGATAGTACAGCGCCCTCATGCCGCCGAAGTCCACCTCCAAACAGGGACGGTTTGCCTCATCGCCCTCGTATACCCCCGCCACCCGGCCCTGCATACCGTTAAACACCGTCGGCCTAGGGGCGCGAAGGTACTTCTGCTGACCGTTCTCGTAGTCGTTCACAACAGCCATTACGGGATCTCCCGCGGAGAACACCGTGTTGAGCAGGCACGGCGAGGGGTTCAGCCTCTTCTTTAGGTCTTCGTTCAGCAGCACGGCACCGGTCTCGGCCTTCTTTCTACGGTCGCCGTAATTCTTCGGGGTCAGGACCATGACACTGCCCGGCCCGTGGCGCTGCCACAGTTCGGAGGCAACCTCCACGGCCCTGACGTGAACCTCTTCGGGCAGGACCTCGATCAGGTCCACCCCGGCGGGTGGAACCTTAAACTCGCCCCTCCGCACCGCCCGAGCCAGGTCGAGCACGCCTGCCTCTTCCTGCCGGTAAACCTGGTTAAGAGTGACCCGTTCAAGACCGGGAAGCCCATCTTCGGCCAGCTGCAGGAGATCCTTGAACACGGGCCCCGGTCCCACCGGCGGCAACTGGCCAGAGTCTCCCGCTAGCACCAGGCGGCAGCCCGGCAGGCACCTGTTCACCAGCCGGGCGAAGGCCACCACGTCGGCCATGCTCATTTCGTCCACCACTACTAGGGATACGTTCCACTTGTGCAGTTCCTTTTCCCGGCCGGAGGCGGTTTCTTCGGGCAAGGAAACGACAAATTCTTTGAGGGCCAGGTCCTTCGCCATCCGGTCTATATCGGCAAACCGGTGTATGGTGAAGTCCAGGTCAACACCGGCAAGCTCGCCCAGCCTGCGGGCCGCTATGCCAGTGGGGGCTAGGACGGCTACATCTTCACCTGTAACCTCGCGGTAGGCCTTTACTAGGGCGGCGAGCACCGCGGTCTTGCCTGTACCCGCTTCGCCGTCCAGCAGCACTACCTTGCTCTGGGCAACCGTACGGATAAACTCCTCCTGCTCACGGTTGAGGGCTACGCCTGCGGCCCTTTTTGCCGCTTCCAGCAGGGCCCGGTCGTCAAGGGATAGCGCCGGCGGCTCACGGAGGGTCACCGCGAGAGACTCCGCGGCAACCCTCTCGCTGTGGAAGGTACCGGAGAGATATATGGCTGGACCCACCAGCTTATAATCCCACGCAAAGTAAGACGACGGCCAGAAAGAGGGCCTGCCGGGTTGCGGGAGGATCTCCCGGAGGGCGCTGTCTGCCTCGTGGTAGTTGGAGAAACCTTCCATCCTGTTCAGTAGGAAACCCACGACCTTCTTTCTCGCGCAGTAGGTGTGGCCTCGCTCGGCCTCGCGCCAGAGATAGAGAGAGACTGAGGCCGCTACCGGCCGAACAGAGGAGTTTATCCCAAAAGCTTTTGCAAGACTGTCGGCCACCTGGTAGGCCCCGTCCCGGCCCATGCTCAAGTCCGGCACGTGGACCAGATGGTAGGGGTCCTGCCGCAATAGGTCAGCTACCGTTACACCCCTCCGGGCGGCCCGGTGCTGGAGGAAGTCGTACACTTTCAGAATGTCGGCCTCGTCAAAGTGCTGCCCGAGGAGGTCCCTTAACTCATCCAGGGCCGGGTTGTGGCAGAGCTGCCGGAAGGCGGTGATCAAGGCTTCGGCCCGGTCTCCGCCTATGGTTTCACGCAGCAGGGCTGTGGCCTTATCAGCGCCCTCTGGGTCGGCAAAAAGACGGACAAAGGCAGAAAGGTTGGGGCAACCGGAACCGGCAAGGACGGCCTCCAGCTCCCCGGGGCTTAAACCTATGCCCCGTACAGCAAGAACTTCGTAGTCCGGCCGTGAGAAGGAGGCGCGGTCCACCTTTTCTGCCTCCAGAAGCCCATTAGGAGTATAACATCCGGTCAGGCGGTAACGGCAGAAGCGCCGGACAACGGTTTCAACGCCCTCGACCAAGCGGAACTCCACCGTCTTCCCGTTGTCTAAGAGGAGGGTCCCACGGCCATTTTTGAATTCCAGAACTGTTCCGGTGGTTATATCAGGCATCTCCTACCGCCCCCTTCTCAAATGGTTTGGTCCTGCCTTGGGCTATATCTTCCTCGGCCTCGGCGATGACAGCTATGTCCTCCTCGCTCAAAGGCTCCCCATCTTCAGAGGCAGATTCGAGGGTACGGAGAATGCGCCTGTGCTTTATTTCGTCCAGCAGGTCCCGCTGGCCCAAGGGCAGCCAGCGCTCCAGGGGCGGGCAGTAGCACATCGCCCGGTTTGACGGATCCCAGTAGGGAGGGGCATAGGAAGTGTAGGCGAGAACTCCCTTCATTCCCTGCGGGGCTTCATCCACGGGTACCGGCCTGGCGGCGAAGCCGTCGGGCCCTACAATGGTGTAGTCCGCCCTGCTCTCCCGCATGGCTATGTCGGCCACCTTGCCGAAGCCCGCCACCCTTCTCACGCCTATGTGGGTGAGGTCCGAAAGCAAATCCTCTACTGCCCGCCTGTTGCCGTCGAACCAGAAGCGCACCCGGGGAGTAGCCACCAGCAGGAGGGACTGCCTCCACTGGCGGAAGGTCCCCGCGCCCGCGGAAGGGTCGCGGGCAAAGGGGTTTACACCGCTGCGCGTCGGGGCCGTGTAAAGGTAGGCGGCGTCCGTCCAGGTCATACCCCTGTTCCACCGGAAGATCCCCATTCTTGCGGGTCGGTCCACCCATATAGCGGAGGCTCGGTAGAAGCGATGTTTCTCACCGGCGACGGCTAGAGGAAGCTCTATCTGGCCAAGTTCTCCCGGCGCGGGAGGGTCTACCTGCCCCGTTCTGGCGGCGATAAGCCACATCAGCAGGGCGTCGAAGCAGAGGGGATACAGTGGCCGCCTGCTCTGGTAGGCCAGGGGCGTAGCCAGCTCTATGACGACCTCATAGCAGGGCATCAGCGCCTACCTCTTCCCCTGCCGCCGTTTTCCGCCGCCTGGGCGGCCTTCTTCTTTTCGGTAGCCTCCTTGGCCATCTGCTGCACTTTCGGGCCGAGCCCGGCGAGGTAGTCTTTCACTTTCTGCTTGTTTTCCTTGAGGTACTGCCAGTAGGCGGCCGCCTTCTCCTTGATGGTGGGCGTCACGTCCTGGCCGGTTGCGCTGTCGAAGTATTTGAGCTCTACCCGCCCGCAGCCCTTGGCGTGCCAGCCGCCCACTTCGCCCCTCTCGACGAAGCAGTCTACGAAGGCCCAGAAGGCGTTCACGGTCGGCTCCGGCGCCCACTCCAGGGCGAAATAGTGGGTGAAGACCGTATTTATAGGGATGGCCTGGCCGGCGTAGATCGCCCTACCCGATTCCTTCCTTCTCCTCCTCTGCCTTTCTTCCTTTTCGGTCTCGGCTTCGACTTCCACTTCCTCTACTTCGTCCGGCTTGAATATGCCCTCATCGTAACGGGTCAGCTTTATGGTCCGGTTTTTTATAGCGCTGTTCAGGTCAATAATGCTGGGAAGCCTTTCTGGTGCGAAAGACCCGTAGCTTGCGGCGATGGGGTCGCTTCCCAACGTTTCACAGGTCACGGGTATCATGAAGCCCGTCCTTAGCTTGCCGGGGAGGAAGCAGCCTCTTAAGGATCCGCCCAAGAGGTCGACGAAGGGCAGGTTCTCGCGTAGTTCCTTCCGGAACTCGGGGCCGCCTATGGATGCTGTGCCGGCTTCCGTCGCCCCTCCGGCCAGGAGAAAGTAGGCCACGTGGCTGTCAAGCACGTTATAGGCGTCTAGGGCGGCCAAGGTGCGGTTTATGAAGATCCGTCTGGTGAGACCGCGAATGCCGTTCCCGGAGACTGCGGGTACATCAGAGATTGTACCGTCGGACAGCACGTAGGTTATGCGTCTTACGACGGTAATGTTGCGGGACCTGGCCCCTTCTTCGGGTGGCTCACCGTGGACTATCGGGGTGAGTGCCCGGGCCAGGCCTGGCAGGAAGATTTTTTGGAGTTTGCTCATGGATTGCCATCTCCCTTATAAAAAGTTATTTGTTGTTGGATTTTGCTCTTGCCAGCACGCTGGCTATCCGCCAGAACGGGTCGCTTAGGAGGACGAACCGCCCGCGGCCCGAAAGTTCAAGCCCTTGCAGCTTTTCCGCGGCGTCGGCCAGCCTCCGAAGGTCCACGGGTATTGTAAAGTTGTCGTCGTTGGTGAGGAGGGTAACGTAGCCGGGGTTTCCCCAGCTTACCGCTGCCTCTAAGATAACGTGCTTCTTGTAGGCGTTACTCTTCTCCCGGATGAAGAAAAGGTAGGGAGGTTCAAAACCCTTCCGCATGTCGGCAAAAAGCTGTTCTATCTCCGCGTCGGTATAGTTGCGGTAGCCAGCGGCCGGGGATACGAGCAGAGCCCTTTTTATGCTCAAGGACAGCAGGTTTCTGTTCTGGAGGGCCCAGGAACACCCGGCGCAAATAAAGTCCGAATACTTGCAGGCGCACTGGTGCTCGTCCATCCAGTTGTCCGAGGGCCTGAAGGGTCTGGCTTCTCCTACCAGCAACCCCCCGCAGATGCGGCAGTATCCTTCCCCCGTAGGCGTAAGGTCTCCAGAGGCTAGCACGTACCAGGCAAGCTGTGGTGCGGTCACATCGTAAGGTATCAAGCAGCTTTGCCCCCTTTATACAGACCCAGGCAGCCGTAGCCCATGCCCGTCCTCTCTCCGAGGCCGGTGTCGTAAAGGAAGGTCAGGACTTCGGACGGGCCTTCCAGCCTGAGCGTCCCCTCATTGCACGGGAAGGAGTAAGCTGCCGAAGCGTGGTACACGAACTTGTCCTTTCCGTCCACGGGTGCGATCTGCAAGGAAAAGGCCTCGGGGTCTCCACCGTAGCAAACCCATTTCAGCCTGGCGTTTTCCACCAGCCTGCGGCACACCAGGTCCGGCTCCCGCTCAAGCAACAGGAACCTGTAAGGTGCGGAAGGCGAGCTCCGGCTATCGCTGATGATGAAGGGGGAGAGAGTGGTCACGTCCAGTCGGTTCTGCCTGGTGTCAGGAGCCCGGAGGGGTTCTACTGCGGCCACGTACAGTTCGGTGCCGCCCAAACTAAGGGTGGGTACTGCCACTGCTCCTGCGGAGAAGGTGGCTACTACGCGCGGGTCGGGTGAGCTGAGGTAGAAGTGTGCTTCTGGGCTACCGAAGAAGATGCCTTGCTCGTTAACGACGCGGGGTGAAGCGAAGAGGCGTGAGTAGGAGAAGAGCTTGAAGCGTGGGGTGTCTCCCTTCTTCCAGCCCTTGTCGTGGAGCCATGCGGCGAAGGTTGGGTCCGCGGCCTTAAACACTTCGTAAACCAGTGCTGTTAGCCCTTGCTGGAGTTGTTCGTGGCTTACGAAGAAGGTCCGGCCGCCGGTTGTGCGGAGCTTGACTTTTACTCTCATGTTACAGTTCCTCCTGTGTCCCTGAAGGGGTAAAGACTACGAATCAGGTGGCAATACAGTCTTTTTAATCCCTTAAAGGTCATACTGTATTGCTTTCTAATAGTGTGCATACTTTGGCAAAAAAGTCAAGAGGGAACAAAAAAGCCCGGATTAGGGCTTTAATCTAGAAGCGTTATGAAAAACTCATTTTAATTAGCAGGGTATTAGCATATCTACATCGAAATAGTAATGACATCTACTTTTTACAGGAGAAGATTTTTTACTGGGAAGCAAGGAAAACCTGTGGCGGCAAATAGCTATCCAGCTCGTTGGATATTGAAAGCTTGATTCCAGAGGATTACTACCTCCGCCGTATTGATGCCGCAGTGGATTTTTCGTTTATCCGGGCCAAGGTAGCGCATTTATATTCCCCTACTGGGCGGCCATCGATAGACCCGGAAATCGCCTTTCGTCTCATTACTCTATCATATCTGTTGGGTATTTCCGAGAACCGTCTATTCACGGAATTGCCCCTACATGCGGCGGTGTCCCGAAAATCGTGGAAAATGAAGGTGGCGGTCCCTCAATCCTCTGTGATATAACAGAGGTGGACAATCCATAGAAAAGGAGGTAACCGCCACCAATGCCAGATATCACTTTGCCGGGCATGCAGTAGTAAGCGTTTTTAGGTATTACCGACCGGGGGGAGACAGAAGTTTTAGGTCTAGGGGAGGGAGCCACCGAAAATGCCACAGTCTGCAAGTTTTTACTTACCAACCTCGTAGAACGGGGCTTAAAGGTAGACGAGGGCAGATTAGTAGTTATAGATGCCTCCAAGCCTCTAAGGGCAGCGGTCAAAGAACTTTTTGGTGAGCGGGCAGTAATCCAGAGGTGCTAGGTGCATAAAAAACGTAACGTTCTCGAACACCTACCCAAAGAAGCACAAGCATGGGTAGGCAAAAAGCTAGAGGAAGCCTGGGCGGAGAAAGATTGCCATAAGGCCCTAATCGAACTAAACAGTATGGCCGATCGATGGACTGGAAGAAACACACCCTGGGGCTGCGAGGAGCGTGCGGGAGGGGTTAGAGGAGACCCTGACGGTAATTCATTTGAGCTTGCCTGAGACCTTAAGGAAAACTTTAAGGTCAACGAGTGTAGTAATAGAGACGGCCTTTGACAAAATAATGGTGGTCACCCGGAACACAAAGAGATGGCGGAACGGGATGCAGGTTTTAAGGTAGGCTGCGGCTGGACTACTTCAGGCCGAGAAGGGGTTTAAGCATATAAGAGATACCGCGAGCTTTCCCTGTTAGGTACGGCCTTGCTGCTTGCTGGAAGCCATTACTGCACCAGAAAATTCCAGGAGGGTGAAAACGGCTTAAAAAAGGCGAAAGAGAGCGCTACCGAAATTCGACGACCTTTAGGACATGCTCTGGGGAAAAGAAATTGTATCACATTTATGCCGCTTGAGCCGCCCCCAGAAAAGGTAATCGAAGATGATTTATACCACTCCAGCTAAATTGTGGTAAAATGTACTATAGGATCTTTTTCCAAACTTTAGAAGGAGGAAATATGATAATGGCCAACGTTCAAAACCAGTTTGTTGCCTTTCATGATGTTATAAAGTTGGACGACGAGAACGAAATGCTGCGGGAGAAAAGGGAGATTATCTTAAACAAGCTTAAGGAAAAGATTGATCCTGAAGCTCCTTCATACAGCTATTTCGTGCAGGGTAGCTATGCTATGTCTACGGGGGTAAAGCCTATAAATGGGGAATATGACATTGATGTAGGTCTTTCCTTTAGTATGTCTAAGGATGACTATGAACCTGTAGAAGCTAAAAAATGGATATTTGATGCTTTAGAAGGGCATACGCACAGCGTCGTTATGAAAACTCCGTGTGTAACCGTTACTTATAAGGAAAATGGTCAACCAGCTTTCCATGTGGATTTGACGATCTATGCAGCCAACAACCCCGACGGAAAAATGTATTTAGCTAAAGGCAGACCCAATAGTGCTGATGAGAATAAGGTCTGGGAAGAGAGCGATCCTCATAAGTTAACTAGGCTCATTAGAGACCATTACGATCATCCCGATGACAGAGCACAGTTCAGGCGAGTAATACGTTATCTTAAACGCTGGAAAGATATCCATTTTGAGACCGGAGGGCATGCTGCTCCGACAGGGATTGCTTTAACCGTTGCTGCTATAAAATATATGGCTCCAAATTATTCAGTTGATAGGTTTACTAATAAACGTACTTACAATGATTTGGCGGCACTGAAAACTTTTATAGATAATCTTTTGAATGCGTTTCAATTAGTAACCAGAGCTGACGGAAGTCAAGCAGAAAGATTGATCGTAAGAGTCCCCACCCCAATTTATAACGATCTTTTCGAAAAGATGACGGATAATCAGATGGCTACTTTCAAGACCAAACTGGAAAAACTGCTGGAAGCCTTGGAAGAAGCAGAAGCCGAGGTTGACCCCATTGAGGCGTGCAAGGTCTTAAGGAAACAGTTTGGAGATGATTTTCCTGTACCATCAAAAGAAGAAACTACCCGGCGGAAGAGTGTTGCTATTACGACTGGAAGTGCCTCAGCTTAGGGATTGGGAAGATACATGAAAGAGAATATCCTTCGGTTCTTAATCGATGAGACGCTTTTAACGGATGTAGTGGCCATAACGGCCGATGAAGCGATTCCACAAGACAATATTTTTGCGGCTTATGAGGGTAATGTTGATATCGACGGGCTAACAGTTACTTTGCAAATCATTCTTAATAAAGATTTCCCGTTAAGCAAACCCCGATTTTACCTCAAACAGCCCTATGCCTTGGGGTTTATTCCCCACGTCCAAAGTAACGGATATGTTTGTTATGCTCACGATGAGGGGCTTGTTCTCGATTTAGACAATCCTACGGGCATCATCGCTGCATGCCTAGAAAAAGTTATCGACACTCTCGTCAAGGGCAAGACGGGAGCAAATATCAAGGATTTTTATGAGGAGTTCGAGAATTACTGGGCTGAACTGAAAACAGGCCTTGACTGGATTTCCTTTGTGAGTATCACCCCTTTTGTGAAGGAGATTGCGGTGGCCTATTCTGAACAGCTAAGCAAAATAGTGCTTGGCGACACACTTAACGATATCACACATGGGGTTAAACGGTTCTTTGGAGAGGGAGTAACCGCAAAAATATTTAGGTGGGGCATTTACATTCCGTTAAGAGCACCTATTTTCCCACCTCACCCTGATAATTTTTGGAGTCCAAAAACATTGCGAAAGCTTATTTTCAGTAATGTTTCACGTTCCAACAGAGAACGATTGAAAAGTATCTTAAGGAAGAAGAAAATTAAGAAAGACGCGGATGAATATATCCTTCTCTCAATCCCCAGTTCTGAAGAGAAGCGTGCTCTAGCAGGTGTAAGGTTCTCGAAATTCTCCGCATTGAGCTATAAGAGATGCAACTCCAGAAAAAACTTTCCGCATCCACTACATAAGATTGGCTCTGCTTTTGAAATGACGCCACATGTAATTAAGAGGTATGATAAAGATTATATTCTCCCACGGGCAGGAGCTATATCGTCTCTGGCAGATAAAAAGGTACTACTGATCGGGTGTGGTTCAGTTGGAGGATATATAGCTTTTGAACTAACACGGGCTGGCATTGCTAACCTAACATTAGTAGACAAAGATGATTTAAGTCCAGATAACATACATCGGCATGCTCTTGGAGCTAACCGTCTTTACGAATTCATTGAAGTTAATGGTATCAAGACAAACAAGGCAATACCTAAGGTTGAGGGGCTGAGGGCTGAACTTGAAGCTAAGTACCCTTACGTAACAGTGAAAACATTTCGAGCCTCGATTCAAGAGCTTATTCAGGAGCAGATGCTTAATATTGACGCCTTTGACCTGATTATTATAGCGCTCGGTAACCCTACTGTTGAACTATTCCTTAATAGGTACTTGCATCAAGTAGATAAGTGTCCTCCCGCTATTTTTGCCTGGAACGAGCCACTGGGTATCGGGGGACATGCCTTGCTGACCAAAAACAATGGCCGGAGTGGATGTTTAGAATGCCTTTATCGCGATCCGGATGAACCCCTGTATAATAAGGCCTCGTTTGCCGCTCCAGGCCAATTCTTCGGCAAAACTGTTGCAGGGTGCAGCAACGTTTTTACCCCCTATGGTTCCATGGATTCTATTCAGACAGCTGTTCTTGCAACTAGGTTAGGAATTAGCGTTTTGCTGGGGCATGAAAAAGATAACCCTCTATTGTCTTGGAAGGGCGACGACCGTTTTTTTAAGCAAGAATATAAGCTGTCTCCCCGGTATGAGCTTTCTTCCGAGCAACTCTTTGACTCTAGATACTACTATAAGCTGAAAGGGTGTCCTATTTGCCATCACAGAGGTGAGTGATAATCGAAAATAAAAGAGAGTTTGTCTTCCACCGTGCTACGACGGGACGTATTAAGATCAGTAGTTTGGTTATCCAAAAGATGGCTCAATTCATCCAGACCTCTCTCGACGCCACTGAGGCCGGCGGGGTTCTGTT
Source organism: Moorellaceae bacterium AZ2 (assembly GCA_051024685.1). Taxonomy (GTDB): domain Bacteria; phylum Bacillota; class DSM-521; order Neomoorellales; family Neomoorellaceae; genus UBA12545. Next base: position 50,876 of record JAZHPA010000014.1, read on the forward strand.
AGGTCGCTTCATTCTTAATAGCGAGGATATTGTAGTCGACGATATAACTGTTCCGCACAAAAAGGACAAGCGCATAAGGCACTGTTTTATTAGAAACAAGCGTGCCCACCAGTTGGAGATCGTGAAGAGCTGGAGAGAAAGCGGTGGTACATGTAATTACCTGGGCGAATGGCACACGCACCCCGAACCGAAACCTCAACCTTCTTCTAATGATATCAAGGATTGGAAAAGGATTTTGAAGCAGGCTCGATTTGACTATGAATCGTTGTTCTTTGTAGTCGTAGGGACAGAGCAGCTATTGGTGTTCGAAGGGTTGAAGGATACTTTGGAGATAAAGCCGCTAACTATTGAGGTTAAGGAGGATAAATGGCATGTCAAAACCTAGAAAAGCGCTTCCCAAAGCTGTTGAGTATTTGCTTTGGGCATCTTCAGGTGGTATTTGTGAGTTTGACGGTTGTGACCAGAGGTTGGTTTTTGAAGATGCGGGAAAAACCGTTAATATAGCTGACAAAGCCCATATCATTTCCCACAGTCCTAAGGGGCCACGTGGAGAGGAAAAAGAAAGGCATGATATGAATGAAGAGGAAATTGATAGTCCAGATAACCTTATCCTATTATGCAAGAATCACCATAAGCTGGTAGATGCAAACCCCGAAAAATATACTGTCGATGTTCTCTACGACATGAAGAGAAAACATGAACGATGGGTAAAGGAGAAATTGGCCAGAGTTAAGACTTCCATTGCTATTCTTCATAAAACCAAAGGGCCACCAGTCGACAAAATTCTATTGGCCGACAAATTGAACTTGAAGGTGTTGGGTCTAGCTTCTTTTCAAGAGGACCTCGATAACATTTCCCAGATTGATTGGATAGCTGTTAAGAAAAAGAATATTGAAGTTTGCAAGGAAGCCATGGAATTGTTGCATACGTATGAAGGAACACTATTTAATATTTTTCCCTTATCGCAGATACCATTACTTATCCACCTAGGAAACCTAATCACGGATACCATTCCTATACAAGTTTTTCAGTATGATCGCAATACAGGAAATTGGGTTCTTTACGCACCAGATACCAAGGATCTTGAAGATTTAGGGTTAACATACGACCTAAAATTAAGAAATTCTAAAACGCTAACTGTCTCTCTGGCAATTTCCAGCATAATTCATCACGATGACATTGGCGCGATGATTTCAATAGACGACTGTGATTTTCTGGAGATAACTATACGGGAACCTGCAATAGACAAGGTACTTTATAAGGAGGACGTAGACAGTGTAAAAAACTGCTTCAAAAGTCAGGTTGAGCGGCTCCATCAACAGCATCGCTACGATGAAATCCATCTATTCTACGCTGGCCCTGCTGGGCTTGCAGTTGAACTGGGGCGAGCCATTAACCGAAAAATGTGGCCAGAAGTGCATCTTTATCACTACGACTACAGAAGCCGACCGCATTATCAAAAAGCCTTTAGTATTTGATCACTTTGATAGATTTGATAGATAACATAACTTGTTTCTACGCTGGCCACCCTTTGTTTTATCTTAACACCAAAAGTTTGGTCTAAGGAAAGGCAACGAGAGGTTGTTACGCGGTAAGCGTCAAATACAACCCACCTTGGCACAGTGCTCGAGTTTAAGGGATACTCTTCCTCAGAAAACTAACTGAGGAGGCTTTCCCTTATGACCAGAGCCGAATTACAAAAACTATGGGAAGCTCGCATAGCCGAATACAGGGAAAGCGGGCAAAGCGTTAAAGAATGGTGCGCCTCCCATGAGGGCATTAGCCCCAGGCAGTTATGGTACTGGCTGCGAAAGTATAAGAACCAGACCCCAGCTCCCCCGGAGAGTTCTAGCCGGTGGCTGCCAATAGAAATAAGCGAGCAAGGTTCCCCAGAACAGGCCCTACTGGTCAAAATAGGACCGGCCAGCATCGAGGTAAGACCCGGCTTTGACCCGGATTTGCTCACCAAGGTAGTTCAGGTGCTGATGGCGTTATGCTAAACGAAGTTGGTATTGACCGGGTTTACCTAGCCTGCGGCGCCACCGACCTGCGCAAGTCCATCGACGGCCTGGCAGTGCTGGTCAAGGAAGGCTTCGAGCTGGACCCCTTCTCTTCCTGCCTCTTTGTCTTCTGCAACCGTAAGAGGGACAAACTAAACATCCTCCACTGGGAGCACAACGGGTTTTGGCTTTATTACCGCCGGCTGGAGAAGGGCAAATTCATATGGCCGCAAGACACTACTTCTTCCACCGTCACCATAAGCCGCCGGGAGCTGCGCTGGTTGCTTGACGGCCTCCCCCTGAACCAACCTAAAGCTCATCCCGAGGTAAAAGCGCGCACCATCTTGTAAAAGAAATCGCTAGAAAGAAATATTTTTTGTTTGTGGTTGATTCTAGAGGAATTCGGCTTGATTTGTCGAAACATTAAGGCATGAACACTTCTAAGTCTCTTGCTACTATGACCATAGAAGAGCTGCGAGAGCGCTGTGCTCAATTGGAACAACAAGTTGCCGAACTTACCGCTAAGTTAAATTGGTTTATGGAGCAGTTTCGTTTAAGTAAAAAGCGGCAATTCGGTTCTTCCAGCGAGCGGACCTGCGCCCTACAAGAGCAGCTTTTGCTTTTTAATGAGGCGGAAGTGGAAGCCCGGCCGGAAGCAGCTGAACCGGATTTGGAGACCATCACCTACCAGCGCCGCAAAGGTCGCAGCCGCCGGGAGATGAACCTGGAAGATTTACCGGTTGAGGTGGTAGAACACCGCCTACCGGAAGAAGAAAGGGTCTGCCCCTGCTGCGGAGGCCCTTTGCATGAAATGAGCACCGAAGTGCGGCAGGAGCTCAAAATTATCCCGGCCCAAGTGAAAGTACTCAAACACGTGCGCTACGTTTATTCCTGCCGCCGCTGCGAGAGGAAAGAGATAACCACCCCGGTTATCACGGCGCCCATGCCTGCTCCTGTACTTCCGGGAAGCCCGGTATCTCCCTCACTTCTTAGCTACATTATGACCCAGAAATACGGGGAGGGGCTACCCCTCTACCGCCAGGAGCAGCAGTTTAAAAGTTGGGGGATAGACCTTTCCCGGCAGACCATGGCCAACTGGGTGCTCCATGGAGCTAACACCTACTTAACCCTTATTTACGACCGTCTCCATGAACACCTTCTCAAAAGAGACATCCTCCATGCTGATGAGACCACGTTGCAGGTACTTCATGAACCGGGAAGGGAGCCTACCACCAAATCATTTCTCTGGCTTTACCGTACCGGGCGGGACGGCCCTCCTATCATCCTCTACGACTACCAGACCACCCGGGCCGGCAAACACCCCCGCCGGTTCCTGGCAGGTTTTAAGGGCTATCTGCATGTTGACGGTTATGAGGGCTACAATGGACTTTCAGAAGTCACCTTGGTGGGCTGCTGGGCCCATGCCCGGCGCAAGTTTGACGAAGCCTTAAAAGCCCTGCCGGAGGAAAAACGCCATGCAGCAGTGGCAGCCCGGGAGGGGCTGGAGTTCTGCAACCGGCTTTTTGCCATAGAGCGCGAGCTTAAAGACAAAACCCCGGAAGAACGGTATCAAATCCGGCAGGTGCGCAGCCAGCCCGTGCTGGACGAGTTTTTAGCATGGCTTAAGAAGCAGAAAGCGCAGGTGCTGCCCAAAAGTGCCTTTGGGCGGGCGGTTTACTATTGCCTTAGCCAATGGGATAAACTTGTCGCCTTTTTACAAGACGGGCGTTTGGAAATTGATAACAACCGCAGCGAGCGTTCTATAAAACCCTTTGTTATTGGCCGTAAGAACTGGTTATTTGCCAACACCCCGCGGGGTGCTAAAGCGAGTGCTATTGTCTACAGTATCATAGAAACGGCCAAGGAGAATGGGTTAAATCCCTTCCACTACCTTACCTACCTCTTCGAAAGTCTGCCCGACCTGGACCCGCAGGATAAAGAGGAATTAGATCAACTCCTGCCGTGGTCGGAAACTCTCCCTCCCGTTTGCCGGATGAATAATTAAGCTTGTTTTGGCCCCCATCTAAGAAATCGGTGGGGGTCCTTTATTCTTATCTTACGTAAGGGCAAAAAGTGGGTTATATTTGACGCTTACCAGGAAATAGTCAACATATTTCACGTCAGGGGGATAGGTGGCGACCTGGGCGTACCCGTTTAACAGGAGAATGGCGTTGAACATCTTGTTCCTTATTTCGCTTTTGGTAAGGGAACCTGGCTTCTCCAGCCATACGTAGCGAAGCAGCCGGCCATACTTGTCTCTCTCGCTGACGTCCTTCTCCAGGTAGACAGTTCTGCCAAGCAGCTTTGACCTGGTGAAGCTGGACGCTTCTTTGCCGTATGGCTCTTGCTGAATGGTACTCTCAGGGGTATCCACTCCGATTAATCTCAGTTTTTCCTGCCTGCCGTCGCCAAATCTTACCTCGACGGTGTCGCCGTCTACTACTTTTGTCACTTGCACTGCAACCAAGGGGACCGGGGCCTCTTCTGTCCAGCCGCTTTCAGCCACCGCTGGCTGGGGTTGGGGAGCGGGTGGGGAGGCCACGGGTTCCTGGGCCTCGTTCCAGCCCTGCGAGGAAGTAACAGTCTCGGGTTCCTGTTGAGCCAACTGGTCGGGCTGGTCGCCCTGGGCCAGGTTGGCGGTATTCTGGTCCCGCGACGCGTTCTGCTCTGGCGGGGGAATTGCAGCTGCGCTTGTTACCATGAGGGCAGTCGAGAGGTCAATTTTCCCTATACAAAGCTGAACAATCTGTAGCTTTGTATTAAGGTACTCATTGTGCAAGCACCAAGGGGAAATATGCCGTTGGAGCCGACGGCTACCTCCATCACCGTCTGGCCAGCCCGGCACCCTATAATGGGGAGGCCCACATTTCCCCGGCTTCAGGCCTTAGTTACCGGGCTGCTTTCCAGCGTTTTCCGTCCCTCGGACAGATCCCACGTTTGTGGGCTACAGGAAAATCCCTGCAGGCGGCATCCGCCCTAAGGCACATACCGGGAGAGGGGGTTACCTCGCCTACCCGCCGCTCCTCTGTAAACGGCACGGGCATAAACATACTGTAGTAAGAAAAAAAGTGCGACCCGCTGGGAAAGACTAAGGCTATTCTCCCCACTGGTCCTCATGGGCAGTGTATTTGACGGAATCGGCGCGCTGAGGGGCGTGGAAGCGTGTGATGGAGAAGTTACTATTGCTGCTGTTGCCGGTTGCGAGGGTTATAACGCTGAAAGGCACTACCTGTCGGAGTTTAAACCGTGCCTGCCAGTAACCATGTTCGATTTTGAAGAAGTGATGACTCCTGCTGAGCTGGCGCGCTTTGCTAATTATGTGGACCGGGGCATAAGGAATAACATTAGTAGTTTTTTGGCCGGGCAGCCGGAACAAATGCAAGTTTCAGCAATCTACAACAGGAGGCGGGCTATATTTGACGACTAGTCTTCGCGCGGTTGTGTCTTTTTTCTTTGATGGGGCCGGGGTAGATTGTTGCCCCGGCTTTTCTTTTAAGAAAGAGCGGGGTTTATGCTGGCACTTCTTAAGCGGTCAAGGAGGAATAATTGTTGAGATACTTTACGCCGGTACAGGGAATGAGGAAGCGTGCCTGGCATTTTATCCTTAAAGGTCTATGCCACATTCTCTGGTATTCTTCTTGGGGAGTGTTCTTTTTAAATATATTCACTTTTTTTCTCGTGATAATAGCTACAGTCCTACTATTTACAAAAAGTTCCGCCAGAATGCCCCTGATTTTAATCAGGGGATGAATGGCGGTATTATACTACAGTGGAGGTAATTTAAGCAGACCGGAGGAAATGTCGATGCAGGTGGTAACCCTCAAGGTAAAACTCCTGCCGCCCAACAAGGGTAAGCAGGACAAGATGGGCCGCATGCTGGAAACCTATCGCCAGGCATGCTGCTGGTTCATGGAGCAGGCCGCGGCACTCGGCACTACCAGCCGGGCATATCTAAACCGCGAGACCTACCGACAGGCATGTGAACTGTTCGATCTTAACCGGGCCACACTTCAGTGCGCTATGCTCAAAGCGCTGTCGGCCTATCGCTCCTACCTTTCTCATAAGCGGAGAGGCAAAAAAGTCAGCCTGCCCAAATTTGAGAAAACGGTTCCGGTAATGGTGCGGCAGGACTGCTACTCCCTCCACCGACTTCCCTCCGGCACGTGGGTCATCAAATTCCCTGTCTCCTCCGGCAGAAGCCAGATAGCCGTACCCCTTGCTACTTCCGCATACCACGTCAGAAGGCTCCAGGACCTGGCAGGAGGTTCCTGCCGTAAGGGGTCCATGGAGATATGGCGGGATAAAAGCGGTGAGTGGTACGTGGCCATATCCCTCGTTTACGAAACACGTCTCAACGAGCCGGGCGGCGTAATCGGGGTCGACTTCGGCATCGTCAAACTGGCCGTGCTGTCCAACAACGTGTTCTTTGATGGGCGCCAGGTAAGGTGGCGCAAGGAGCGTTGGGCAGAACGGCGTAAGGCTCTTCAGCAGGCTGGCCGGCTTTCCCGGGTCAAAAGGGAGGCCGGTCGGGAATGCAGGTGGATGCGCTATATCAACCACTGCCTTTCCAAACGCATTGTCGAGATAGCAAAAGCTGAGGGAAAGGCTATAGCTCTGGAAAACCTGCTGGGCATCCGGGAACGGGCCAAGGGCTCTAAGAAGTTCAACCGTATGATGTCTGGCTGGAACTTTCGGGAGCTGGCTTCGTTCATCGAGTACAAAGCTGCGCTTGCCGGAGTGCCTGTCCGCGATGCGGGAATGTTTCCCGCTATAACCGTAAGACCCAGGGCTGGTTTAGGTGCGTCACGTGTGGCTATCAGTCCGATGCGGACAGGGTAGGAGCGTTAAACATTGCCGCCAAAGCGCTCGATGCTCTCAGGGCATGACCCTGGGAGAAAGGGGAGCGTGACACCCCTAAAGGCCAAGGTGATGATCTGGGCAAACCAGGGAATGCTGGCTAACCTGCGGCGGAAGCCGCCATCCCCCGACGGGATGCCTCCGAATTCATTCGGAGGAGGATGTCACACAGGGTTTTAAACTTGAAGCCCTGCACTTAATTAAACTGGGGGGCTTTTTCTCTTTGATAGGACTTCTTATAGCCTTTTGGGGGATGCTCATTTCCTACCTCACAGATCCAGGTAAAGGATCAAATTCGTTGCGTCATAAAATCTCTCGAGTGAGTCGGCGGGAGAACAATAGTTAAAAGCCACGAAGAATGTTGTCAAATATAGCGCTGATTATTCCAAGTAAATATTGAGCAAATTGGATTTCTGCTTGCGTATATGCTACTGGCATTGTCCCAAACGTCGTAGAAAATGGAGGTGGCGGCTCCTCAAGCCCCTGTGGTATAACAGGGGTAACCAACATAATCCAAGGGGGGTAACCGCCACCGATGGCAGTATACCACAAGATAGGCGTTGACGGCCATAGGTTTTTGGGTGACGGCCCAAAGCTCCCAGAAAGAGTGGAGCTCGCCCTAGGAGAACTGCTTGGGGTAGCCAAGGAAGGGTTGCTGGCGTTTTCGGTGGCAGTGGGGCTTGAGGTCCTGCGAGCCATGATGGAGGCAGAAGTTGAAGAGGTAGTTGGGCTCAGAGGCAAACACCTCAGCGACCGGTGGGCGTGGCGGCACGGTACCGAGAGGGGCAGCGTGGTCCTAGCCCCTTAAGGGAGAACGGTACCTGGTTCTGGTATTAGACGGCGTGGCCATGGGCGAACACACAGTAGTGGTGGCCC
>JAZHPA010000015.1:0-57642 GCA_051024685.1 Moorellaceae bacterium AZ2
GACCGCGGTTTTGGGCGGGTGGAGCTATTTAAGAAATTGGAGTTTTTAGGGTTCAAGTATATCATTCGAGTTTCGGGCACTGCCTGGATAGATAGTGAGCAATTTACCGGGAGTTTGCAACGCTTTCCTGTACGCCCAAACCAACTAATTGATTTTGGCCGGGTACTTTACCATAAGAAAGAGAAGTATCCGGTACGGCTCATTTACCAATTCGCAGCTGGGCAGGAGGAGCCGTGGTTTTTAGTTACCAATCTGGACTGGGAGGCGAAAAGAGTACCTCAGGGCTACGGACATCGCATGGATATTGAGGAAAAGTTTAAAGACTTTAAGAACCTGCGCACGGGCCTGGGGTTACATGGGGTAATTCTTTCTGCTGCTTGTCGCTATGAGCGTTTACTATTGGTAGTAGTGTATGCCTATTTCTTGGAATTCTCCGGAGGGGCTGAGGTCTGGTTCTTAAACTTCCGCAGCCAGTACCATAACTGTCTGGGGCTAATGCCCTCATGGGAGGCGCACCATTTTTTAACGCTTTGCCCGCTTTCCCTGTATTCGGCTATGCGAGCTTCCCATAGTTTTTGTAATTCGGCTCTGGTCATAAGGGAAATCCTCCTCAGTCCGTTTTCTGAGGAAGATTATCCCTTAAACTCGAGCACTGTGCCAAGGTGGGTTGGGTTTGACGCTTACATACCACCTTCCAAAGGGTTGTAACGGTTCAAACCTATCAAAAAGGGAAGATGAGAGGTTTTTCAATTCCCCCAGGGGTGTTATTGTGGTCCACTCAATGCGTATGTCAAGTGGTGTGGCAAGCGCTTGTCGTCCGCCATAATTTTGGAGGTGTATAAATGTATGTACCATGAAGCGGGCCATGTAGCAAGCCATGTAGCAGGACTAATCGCGTTAGCATCCTTTTTATTGTCCGCAGCAATAACTGTTATCAAAAAGGGGAGAAGTAGATCTCGTTTCTTACGCCTATTCTTTCTTAAACAACATCACCGGCTAGGGTATGCCACGGGTTTGCTGGCGTTAGCCCACACTTATAAAGAGTTTGTTAATATAAAATTCTCCTTCGGATATATTGGTTTATTTCTGCTAATAGTAGTCATTGTATCGGGCATGCTTCTAAAATATAAAAAAAGGACCTATTGTATCCGCCTGGTTCACTTGTTTTCAGTAATAATTGCTAGTGCAGTTATAATACTACATATATTTGATGTGGGTTAAAGCAACTGTTGTTTTTCATCGTGCGTCAGCAGGCGGCTGTTCAGGCCATTGGTGATGCTTTCCTGGTTGCTACTCTCTTCGCGGTACTGACTTTGCCGGTCGGGCTTTTTTCTTACACCTGCCCGGGTAGCCAGGGGCGAAAAAGGAAAGAGAATCAAAGGCCGATAGAATCGGCAATGATATTGTTGTTGGGGGTGAAATAAGTTTACCGCCTCCTGAACACTAAAAAAGTGGTTGTTTAACCTTTGGATGCCTGGCAGTCGGCTCTTTCAAAGACGTGAATTAGTAGATAAGGTTGTGATAGGAAGGTGTTTAAGTGGCACAACTTTTGTCCCCGGAGGAAAGCTCCGCTACGGATAGGCTATAATGACTCTAGCCAAACTTTCTCGATGCTGGTTATCTTCTCCAGCGCAGACGCTTCTCCGTTCGCCGCCTCGTGACCCTCCCCCGAATTGTGGGACACAGAGTTAAGGTAAGCGTCAAATACAACCCACATAGCATCAAAGCAACATTAGTTGGGGTATAGACCTTTCCCGGCAGACCATGGCCAACTGGGTGCTCCATGGAGCTAACACCTACTTAACCCTTATTTACGACCGTCTCCATGAACACCTCCTTAAAAGAGACATTCTCCATGCCGATGAAACCACATTACAGGTACTTCATGAACCGGGAAGGGAGCCTACCACCAAATCATTCCTTTGGCTTTACCGTACCGGGCGGGACGGACCTCCCATAATTCTTTACGACTACCAGACCACCCGGGCCAGCAAACACCCCCGCCGGTTTCTAAAAGGTTTTAAGGGTTATTTACACGTTGACGGCTATGCTGGCTACCATGAGCTTGAGGATGTCACCCTGGTGGGCTGCTGGGCCCATGCCCGGCGCAAGTTTGACGAAGCCTTAAAAGCCCTGCCGCAAGATAAAAGAAACAAAGCAGTAGCCGCCCGGGAGGGGCTGGAGTTCTGCAACCGGCTTTTTGCCATAGAGAGCGAACTTAAAGACAAAACCCCGGAAGAACGATATCAAATCCGGCAGGAGCGCAGCAAACCAGAGCTGGACGAATTTTTAGCCTGGCTTAAGAAGCAGAAAGCGCAGGTGCTGCCCAAAAGTGCCTTTGGGCAGGCGGTTTACTATTGCCTTAGCCAATGGGATAAACTTGTCGCCTTTTTACAAGACGGGCGTTTAGAAATTGATAACAACCGCAGCGAGCGTTCTATAAAACCCTTTGTTATTGGCCGCAAGAACTGGTTATTTGCTAACACTCCGCGGGGTGCTAAAGCCAGTGCTATTGTCTACAGTATCATAGAAACGGCCAAGGAGAATGGGTTAAACCCCTTCCACTACCTTACCTACCTCTTCGAAAGGCTGCCCAACCTGGACCCGCAGGATGAAGAGGCATTAGATCAACTCCTGCCGTGGTCGGGAACTTTACCCTTTTTTCACCATCTTAGCAGGAACTCCGTGACTCCCGGCGAATAGCAAATGTTGGGTAGATAAGCGGCACATTTGCATCTTATCGGGGGTCTGGCATGCTGGCCATTGTTAACTCCGTCGTCCTGGTAGGCCTGGAGGGGCAAAGGGTAAGGGTGGAGGTAGACATTAGCAGTGGTTTGCCACTTTTTGAGATTGTAGGCCTCCCTGATCCTTCCGTGAAGGAAGCCCGGGAAAGAGTTAGGGCAGCCCTCAAGAACTCGGGCTTTGAGTTTCCTTTACGCCGCATTATCGTCAACCTAGCCCCCGGCGACATAAAAAAAGAGGGTCCCATTTATGACCTCCCGATAGCTTTGGGCATTTTATCCGCCGCGGGTGAGCTGAGCGGCGAGATGGCAACGGCTGTCTATGCCGTCGGTGAGCTTTCCCTGGAAGGGAGCCTGCGGCCTGTTCCCGGAGTTTTGCCCATGGCCCTGGCCCTCCAGGAAATTGAGCCGGGGGCCACTTTCATTGTGCCGGCCGCTAATGCCAACGAAGCTGCGTTGGCCACTTGCTTAAGGGTGATGGCTGCTGAAGACCTGGTTGGAGTTGTGGCCTACCTGCGAGGAGAGGGCGAGCTCCCCGAAGTGAAGCCGGCAGACCCGGTTAGGCAGGTTGAAATTTCTGCAGGAATTGACATGGCTGACATCAAGGGTCAAGGGGCAGCCAAGAGGGGCTTAGAAATAGCCGCAGCCGGCGGTCATAATGTACTCCTTATAGGGAGCCCCGGGGCAGGGAAAACTATGCTGGCCCGGAGTCTGCCCTCCATTTTACCGCCGCTGACCTACGAGGAAGCCTTAACGGTAACTAAGATTTACAGTGCTGCCGGACTTCTGGCCCCGGGCCAGGGGCTGATGACGGAGCGGCCTTTCCGCTCACCCCATCATACTGCTTCCACGGCCAGCATTATCGGCGGCGGCCGGATTCCCAGGCCCGGCGAGGTGAGCCTGGCTACTTACGGTGTTCTTTTTTTAGACGAGATGGCCGAGTTTCGCCGTGATGTCCTGGAAGCCCTGCGGCAGCCTTTAGAAGACCGGGTGGTCACTGTGGCCCGCGTGACGGCATCTATTACCTATCCTGCCAATTTTCTCCTCGTGGGAAGCATGAATCCATGTCCCTGCGGCTACTACGGCGATGACAAGAATACGTGCACCTGTACCCCTTATCAGATAGCCCAGTACCGCAAACGCCTGTCGGGGCCATTGCTGGACCGTATTGATCTCCATATAGAGGTGCGCCGCCTGGAGTACCAGGAGATCGAAACCCAACAACCGGCAGAACCGTCAAGCCTCGTACGGCAGAGGGTGGCAGAAGCCAGGCAGAGGCAGCGTCGTCGCCTGGCGGAATGGGGCCTTAGCTGCAATGCTGAAATGAGCGGGCAACAGGTACGGGAGTTTTGTCGCCTTACCCGTTCGGCTCGCCTCCTATTACGCTCTGCCTTTAACAAGCTGGCCCTTTCCATGCGGGGCCACGACCGCCTCCTTAAGGTGGCTCGTACCATTGCCGACCTGGAGGGAGCGGAAATGATTGAGGAACATCACCTGGCGGAGGCCCTTCAATATCGCTCACTGTGGGGAAGCTGACCGTTTTACGTCAGCCCCTCTTTTTTTGCTAGGGGAAAGGGGTTAAAATACCCTTAGCGTGGCAAAAATGAAGGCGATACACCAGGCAGGAGTCGGGGGAAGGTTTGTTCGTGACGGACAAAGTAACGGAAAGAATAGAAATGGGTTTGGCCCATTGGGCCGTGGTAATGACTGTTGCTTCGATTGTTTCCCGTATACTGGGTTTTCTCCGCAACACGGCCATCTCCACCCTCTTTGGCCAGAACCGCCTGACGGACATGCTCAATACCTCTTTTATCATCCCGGATACCATCTATCTGGTTCTGGTGGGAGGGGGGATAAGCTCCGCTTTTATCCCCGTGTTGTCCACTTATTTGGCTGAGAAGAGGGAAAAAGAGGTCTGGGAAGTTGTAAGTATTGCCTTTAATACGGTGTTAGTCCTGGTGGGCGTGGCCATCCTCTTTTGCATGTTCCTGACGCCAGCCCTGGTGCGCTTGGTGGCCCCAGGCTTCGATGACCAGCAGGTGGCTTATACCGCCTATTTAACCCGTATCGGCCTAATAAGTATATTGTTTCACTCCCTTAATGGGGTGCTCATGGGAACCGAATATGCCTACCAGTCCTTTATTGGGACGGTTATTGGGCCTCTGGTATATAACGCGGCCATTATCATTTTCGGGATTGCCCTGGCCCAGTCTTTTAGTATCGCAGCCTTTGCGGTTTCTACTTTAATAGGCGCCTTTCTTAATTTCCTGGTGCAGGTCTGGGGTGTCTGGCGCCTGAAGCCCCATTATACATTGTCCCTAGACTTTCGCCACCCGGCCATCAGGCGAATCGGGCAGCTTATGTTGCCGGTGGCCCTGGGTCTGTCCATCGCCCAGATCAATCTTTTTTTAAACCAGACTTTCATCGCTTCTTTTCTGCCTCAGGGCTCCATTAACGCCCTGACTATTTCCAGCCGGGTGGTCTTGGTTCCTATGCTTTTTGCCACCTCTATAGGCATTACCTTGCTACCGGCCTTAACCCGGTTGGCGGTTCAGCAGGAGCGGGAAACCTTCAGCCGCTACCTAATCACATCCTTAAGGACGATTGTTTTTCTGGCCCTGCCTGCCACTGTCGGCCTGGTAGTCCTGGGGGAGCCGGTGATCAGGGTACTTTTTGAGCACGGGCGCTTTACGCGCCAGGACACCTTGGCCACTGCCAGCGCTCTTATTTTTTATGCTTTCGGCATTACCGCTTACGGGTCCTATGAGATTCTGGCCCGCGCCTTTTATGCGCTGCAGGATACAAGGACGCCTTTAAAGACCGGACTCCTGACCCTCGGCCTGGGCACCGCCCTTAATTTTACTTTAGGCCCTCTGTGGGGAGTCAAGGGGTTGGCCCTGGCTTATTCACTGGCCGGGTGGTTTAATGTCTTCCTCCTTTATTACTATCTCCGTCGGCGAGGATTTATGCCCCGGGAGGTTGGCTCCTTGTGCAGCACTTTTATGCGTAGCCTGGGAGCCGCCCTGGTCATGGGTATGGTTTTAAAGCTTTTGGTCGACCGGGTTTCGTTGCCTTGGCTGGAGTTCGAAGTTGTACGGGAAGGGCTCGAACTTTTAGTTTTAATCGGGTGTGGTATGGTTCTTTATTTGGGTTTGGCCTGGGTTTGGCGTATGGAGGAATTGGATTATTTATGGCGAATAGTTAGACGGCGTGTCCGCCGTACCCGGCCAGTAGGAGGACAGGAAACTCACGATGTTTAGCCTTTTGCTTTCTACTTTGGCTGTTTTCCTCGGCCGCCTGGCGGCCATCCTTTGCCGCCTGGCAGGCCGGGAAGCCACGTCGCTTCCAGGTTATATAGCCTTAAAGGTGTTTCCGGGCCTTTTGCGCCACCTGTCGCGGGGATTGCACCCCATTGTTATCGTCACCGGTACCAACGGCAAAACCACCACATCCAACTTGCTGGCCAGGCTTTTGTCCGGGCAGGGGCGGCAGGTGCTGCACAACGGCGAAGGAGCCAATATGCCGGCCGGTGTGGCTACGGCTCTGATTAAGTGGCGGAGAGTAAAAGGGGACCAGGGGGGTGGGGCGGCGGTTTTAGAAGTGGATGAAGGCAGCCTGGGCATTATTTTGGGGCAGGTGCCCGCTGATCTGGTAGTAGTTACTAATCTCCTACGGGACCAACTGGACCGTTACCATGAGTTAGAACGGTTGGCCGCGTCTATAAAGCGGGCCCTGGCTCAGGTACCGAAGGCCAGGCTGCTGCTCAATGCGGACGACCCTTTAGTTGCTTCCTTAGGCAGGGGGAGGAACGGGGTCTTCTACTACGGTTTGGAGCGCACCACCCTTAGCCGTACCCGCCCGGATGATGTGCTGGAGGGGCACATCTGTCCTGACTGCCAGGTGCCTTTGCAGTACAGCTATTACCATTACGGGCATTTGGGAGCCTATCGCTGCCCCTGCTGTACCTGGGAGCGGCCGGACCCCGCCTTCCGGGCAGAAGACTTGCTCTGGGATGAAAATGGTTCTTCTTTCAATTTTCTTTATAACGGCGGCAGCATAAGGTTGACGAGTACCCTTCCCGGCGTCTATAATGCTTATAACATTTTGACGGCCAGTAGCGCAGGATTGCTGTTGGGAGTACAACCTTCGGTTATAAGGGAGGTAGTTAAAGATTTTCGCCCAGGGCAGGGCCGCATTGAAGGGTTCCGGTTGGCGGGCAAGAACGGTGTTTTGGTTTTGGTCAAGAATCCGGTAGGAATGAGTGAGGCTCTGCGCACCGTAGCGGGGAACAAATTGGGGGCTTATGTTTTGGCCATCAACGACCTGGCGGCTGACGGTCGCGACGTTTCCTGGCTGTGGGATGCCGATCTGGAACCTCTGCTGAAATCCCGATACTCGCGGATTATTTGTTCCGGCCTTAGGGCGTGGGATATGGCCCTCTGTCTGAAATACACCGGGGTAAGTCTTGAGGCCCTAAAAGTGGTTCCGGACCTGGAGGCCAGTATACAAGAGCTTATACAGGAACGTGTGGATAACGTATTCATATTATGTACTTATACCAATCTGGCCGTTTACCGCCGTTTGCTTAAGAGGATGGGAGCTCAAAGTGAAACTGCATATCTGCCACCTGTATCCCGAACTGCTTAATCTCTACGGGGACCGAGGTAATATTCTCATCCTTCACCGTCGTGCCCAGTGGCGAGGTATAGAGGTGGAAGTAAGCAGGATCTCTTTAGGGGACCGTTTGGACCCTAAACTATACGACCTGTTTTTCCTAGGAGGAGGGCCCGATCAGGAGCAGGGAGTTGCCAGCAAGGATTTGCTGACCAAAGGGCCTTGGTTGAGGGAAGCCGTGGAGGAAGGAGCCGCGGTGCTGGCTATATGCGGTGGCTACCAACTCCTGGGTCGCTATTATCGCACCGCAGGGGGCGATATTCTCCCTGGTCTGGGTGTTTTTCCGGTATATACCGAAGCAGGAAACAGGCGTCTAAAGGGGAATATAGCTATTCGGGCTCCCCGCTTGACCGACCCCCGCCCGGTAGTCGGCTTTGAAAACCATGGAGGCCGTACTTTTCTGGCCGATGATGACCACCGGGCTGAGCCTCTGGGCTACGTAGTCTTTGGCTTTGGCAACAATGGTGAAGATGGCACCGAAGGGTGTATTTACGGGAGAGCCATCGGTACTTATCTTCATGGCCCTCTCCTGGCCAAAAATCCCCATTTGGCCGACTATATTTTGGCTCTGGCCTTGCAAAAGCGTTATGGCCAGGTCGATTTGCCCCCCTTGGAGGATGAGTTGGAATGGAACGCCAACGAAGCCATTCTCCGACGCTTCACCCGAGCTAAGGGGAAGGGAGATTAGACCATCGGGGGGCCGGGCCATTGAGGCCAGGGGGATGCTGGTAAATTTCTTACAGTAGAACTCGGCATATTCCGGCTCCCACACCCGGACGGAATTAGCCGCTTCAATAAGGTAGTACCGTAAGTAATGATTTACGGACGTGGAGAAGGGTCTATCCTCGGCGGTGAACTTACCAGACTGATGCTGCCGCCAGGTCAGGCCCGCGAACTTTAGCAAGGGCATTGTGGTTTAAACCTGGAGATGTCACCTATTTCAGCTACTATGCAGGCAGCATAAACCGGTCCTATACCAGGAACAGTGTCTAGTATTGGAGGAATAGCTTTTAGCTCCTTGGGAATGACGTGGTCAATTTTCTTCTGCTGGCTTTTAAAGAACCGGATGGTCTTCAGGGACATAGGCAGGTAATATCCACATAAATAGCTAACTGGAAATTTACTTGTTGGATATATCATATAAGGAGAAATATGAAAATGTCGGGGATGCTGGCGAGCCCATCAGGAGCCGGCGCCAGCGCCCCGACTTGGGGAATGCTTCGGAAGCATTACTTGACCTATGGGGGGTGGGGGTCCGTGCTAAAAATTTTGCTGGCTCTGTCTTCGTTGGTATTGCAGGCCTTTGTTCTTATTCTTCTCTTGATGGCTATCGGCGACAAGAAAGAGCCGGGTAAAGAGCAGGAAGGAAAGCCGGCCGGGGGCTGTCATTAAGCAAGTGGGGGACCCACTTTTTTAAATGGCCCAAGCCCGGGAGTCGAATATTTAGTAAGGGGAGCAGGGAAAATTGAATTATAAAGATGCGGACCGGAGTTACTGGGTAGCCTTACACCACTGCCCCGGGCTGGGAGCCCGCAAAATGTTGCAGCTTATTGAACACTTTGGCAGCGCGGAAGCAGCCTGGGGGGCCAGTGAAAAGGAGCTCTACAGGCTGACCTGGTTGGGAGAAGGGGCCGAAAGTCTGCTGGACTGGAGACGCAACGTACGGCCGGCAGAGCTATGGGATAATTTGGGCAATTTAGGGGTGGGAGTTCTCCTTTTTTCCGACCCTGTTTATCCCCAGGAGTTAAAAAATATTTACAATCCGCCTCCGGTGTTATATTATCTTGGCAGTTTAGATTTCCTGGAGAACCTGAAAGTGGCTGTCGTGGGCACCAGGCGGGCTACACCCTATGGATTGAAAGTAGCCCAGGCTTTGGCCAGAGAACTGGCGGAAGAAGGTGTGTGCGTGGTGAGCGGGCTGGCCGTGGGTATAGACGCCGCTGCCCACCGGGGAGCCCTAAAGGGCAAGGGGAAGACCATAGCGGTATTAGGGTGTGGAGTGGATATAATTTATCCGCGCCAGAACACTCTGCTCTTTCAACAGATAGCCCGCGAGGGGTTGATATTGTCGGAATTGCCCCTCGGGACGCCTCCTGAGAGGCGCCACTTTCCGGCCCGCAATCGCATTATCAGCGGCCTCTCCCGGGGCACGGTGGTGGTGGAGGCCGGGGAAAGAAGCGGAGCCCTCATAACGGCTGATTTTGCCCTGGAACAGGGGCGGGATGTATTTGCTGTGCCGGGGCCCATTACCAGTCTTCAGAGCAAAGGGACCCTGAATTTAATCAAACAGGGAGCCAAACTGGTCACCGGTGTACAGGACATCCTAGAGGAATATTTTCCCGATTACAACCGCTCTGCTCTCCCGGGACTGGGAGAGGGGGAAGGGGAGGGCGGATTTAAGCTGTCTTCGACGGAGGAAAAGGTCCTGGCCGCTCTGGGTGAGGTGCCGGCAGCGATCGAAGAACTGGTGGCCGCCCTGGGGCTGTCTGCCCGCGAAATAAATGTGGCCCTCACCTTCTTAGAGTTGCAGGGTCTGGTCAGAAGGCTGCCGGGGGGCCTTTATTCGCGCTGTTAGCCCGGTGTCAGCAGAGGTGAAGAAAGTGGCGAAGACGTTGGTTATAGTAGAGTCGCCGGCTAAGGCCAAGACTATAAGCAAATTTTTAGGCCGTGGTTATTTGGTCAAATCGTCCATGGGCCACATCAGGGACCTGCCCAAAAGCCAATTTGGTATCGATATCGAAAATGGCTTTGAGCCCTACTATATTACCATCCGCGGCAAAGGGGAAATCGTGAAGGAATTGAGGCAGGCAGCCCAGAAGACCGACAGGGTGCTGCTGGCCCCGGACCCGGACCGGGAAGGGGAGGCTATTGCCTGGCACCTGCAGTATCTTCTGGGCCTCCCGGACGGCAAGTGCAGGATAGAATTCAACGAGATCACACGCCAGGCAATCCAGGAGGCCATCAAGAAGCCGCGGGCTATCGACCAAGACCGGGTGGCGGCCCAGCAAGCCCGCCGGGTTTTAGACCGCCTGGTGGGCTACAAGCTAAGCCCCCTTCTCTGGCGTAAAGTCAAGAAAGGGTTGAGCGCCGGAAGGGTGCAATCGGTGGCCGTACGCTTAATTGTAGACCGGGAGAGGGAGATCAGCAGTTTTCAACCCGAGGAATACTGGAGCCTGACGGCGTGGCTGAAGGCGGAAGGAGAGCCCCCGTTTGCGGCGAAGCTGCACAGATACCAGGGCGAAGCCATCAGCATCCCTAGTAAGGAGGCCATGGATCAGGTGCTGGCAGCCCTGGCCGGTGTGCCCTTCAAAGTAGTGGAGGTAAAGAAAAAGGAGCGGCGTAAGAACCCCCCGGCCCCCTTTACCACTAGCACATTGCAGCAGGAAGCCTCGCGCCGGTTGAATTTTACTACCCGCCGCACCATGCAGGTGGCGCAACAGCTTTACGAGGGCGTTGATCTGGGGCCGGAATGGGGTAGAATAGGCCTGATCACTTATATTCGCACCGATTCCACCCGGATAGCCCAGGTGGCCCAGGAGGAAGCCCGCAACTACCTGCGGGAGCATTTCGGGCCTGATTATGTTCCGCGGGAAAGGCGGCAATATGGCGGCCGCAAGGACAATGTCCAGGATGCCCACGAAGCCATTCGACCGACCTCCGTGGGGCTGGACCCCGAAACCATTAAAGGGTATCTGACGCGGGACCAGTACCGCCTGTATTCTCTTGTGTGGGAGCGCTTTTTGGCCAGCCAAATGGAGGCGGCCCTGCTGGATACGGTTACCGTGGACATTGCCGCCGGGGAATATATCTTTCGCACCAGCGGCTCGGTGGTTAAATTCCCCGGTTTTCTAAAGTTGTACAGGGAGGAAAGAGATGGGGAAGAGGGAGAAAAAGAGGAACGATTGCCGGAGGTTGCGCCCGGACAAATCCTTACCCTGATTTCTCTGGACCCCAAGCAACATTTTACCCAGCCGCCGCCGCGCTATACAGAGGCCACCCTGGTGAAAACCATGGAAGAGCTGGGCATCGGCCGGCCCAGCACCTACGCCCCCACTATTGAGACTATTTTGAGCAGGGGTTATGTGGTGAGGGAACAAAAGCAATTAGTCCCTACTGAACTAGGATGCGTAGTGGTGGATCTTTTAAAAGAGCATTTTCCCGATATTATCGACGTGGAATTTACAGCTCACATGGAGGCCAAGTTAGATCAAATCGAAGAAGGAAAGCTATCCTGGCGGCAGGTGGTGGAGGAATTCTATCTGCCCTTCAGCCAGGTCCTGGAACAGGCCGAGGCCAAGATTGGGATTATTGAACTGCCGGAAGAAGTTAGCGAGGAGAAGTGCGAGATATGCGGCCGCAATATGGTGGTAAAACAGGGCCGTTTCGGCAAGTTCCTGGCCTGCCCGGGCTTCCCCGAGTGCCGTTTTACCAAACCCCTTTTTACGGCCATAGGTGTTTCCTGTCCCAAGTGCGGCGGGGAGGTTGTGGAAAGGCGCAGCAAAAAGGGGCGCCGCTTTTATAGCTGTAAAAATTACCCCCAGTGTGATTATATTTCCTGGGATAAACCCAGTGAGATTTCTTGTCCCCTCTGCGGCAGCCGCCTGGTGGAAAAACCGAACCGCCGCGAGGTCCGCCTGGTCTGCCCGCAACACGGTTGCGGCTACGAAGAAAAGGTGCAGAGGCAGGGAGAAGGGTAACTATGGAAGCCGATACCCTCATGATTATAGGCGGGGGCTTGGCCGGCAGCGAAGCTGCCTGGCAGGCCGCTTCGCGGGGAATAAAGGTAGAGCTGTGGGAGATGCGGCCCTATAAGAGCACCCCGGCCCACCGGACCGGCTATCTGGCCGAGCTGGTGTGTTCCAATTCCCTTCGCTCCGACGAACTGGAAAACGCGGCTGGCCTCCTGAAAGAGGAAATGCGGCGGGCGGGTTCCTTGCTGATGGAGGTGGCGGCCAGGCACCGGGTTCCGGCAGGAAAGGCCCTGGCCGTGGACCGGGAAGAGTTTAGCCGTGAGGTTACGGCCCGCATAGAAGAGCACCCTTCCATTAAATTAGTCCGGGAGGAAGTACAGAAAATCCCCGCCGGCCGGGTGGCCATCATTGCTACTGGCCCCTTGACCTCGCCAGCCCTGACGCGAGCCCTGAAGGAGTTAACCGGCGAGGAATATCTTTATTTTTATGACGCGGCGGCTCCCATTGTTACCGCCGATTCCCTGGATTGGAGCAAGGTCTTCCGGGGTTCCCGCTACGGCCGGGGCGAGGAGGATTATTTGAACTGTCCCCTCACGGAAGAGGAATATTATACTTTTTACCAGGCCCTCCTAAAGGCAGAACGCCATCCCCCCCACCCTTTTGAAAAGGAAATCTATTTCGAAGGGTGTATGCCGGTGGAAGAGCTGGCCAGGCGCGGGGTCGAAACCCTGCGCTACGGCCCCATGAGGCCTACAGGTTTAGTGGATCCCGTTTCCGGGAAGCGGCCCTTTGCCGTGGTGCAGCTGCGCCAAGACAACCGCGAGGGGACCCTGTATAACCTGGTGGGATTTCAGACCAGCCTTAAGTGGGGAGAGCAGGAGCGAGTTTTTCGCCTCATTCCCGCCCTGGCCCGGGCGGAATTTGTTCGCTACGGGGTGATGCACCGGAACACCTACATTAATGCTCCTCGCCTGCTGGAGCCCACTTTGCAGCTCAAGGGGCGGCCGGAGATCTTCCTGGCAGGCCAGCTTATAGGGGTGGAAGGATACATTGAGTCCGCCGCCATGGGTCTGGTGGCCGGCATTAATGCCGTGAGGATAATGAAGGGTCTGGCGCCTCTGGCCTTGCCGCCGGACACCGCCCACGGTGCGCTGATACATTATATTACTACCGCCGACCCGAGCCGTTTCCAGCCTATGAACATCAACTTCGGCCTCTTGCCCCCTTTGGGTAACCGGGTCCGCTCTCGACGGCAGCGCAATCTCCTTCTATCCCAGCGGGCCCTTCGTAGTTGGCAGAAGATTCTCGGTGAATTTTCGCTCAATTGACTTGCACTTTTCATGCTTTTTGATAAGATATAGATTAAGTAAGGAGGCCCCTCTTTAAATGAGGGTTAATAACTTTGCCGAAGCTCTGCAGGAATTTGCGGCTTATTTGACGGGCGAGAAAAATGTAGCGGCCGGTACTTTGAAGGCCTATTTGACTGATTTAAGACAATTTGCTTCTTTTATTGAAAAAAACTTGGGCCCCGCAGCGCACCCCAATCAGGTTGACCATGCTCTGGTCCGCCGCTTTTTGGGCTGGCTCAATGCGCAAAAGCAACAAAAGAGCAGCATGGCACGCAAACTAGTGGCCTTGAGGGTGTTTTACCGCTATCTTCTGAGGGAAGGTCTGGTCGACCGCAACCCGGTGGATACCATCAAAGCGCCCCGGCAACCCAAACGGCTGCCGCGGTACGTTACTTACCACGACCTCCTGAGGCTCTTGGAGATACCGGTCCATACCCCTTTGGGCTTAAGGGACCGGGCCATCCTGGAAACTCTTTATGCCTCCGGAGTGAGGGTAGGGGAGCTGGTCAACCTCGACCTCGATGATTTAGATTTAAAGAGCGGCCACTTAAGGGTAATGGGCAAGGGCCGGCGGGAGCGGTTGGCGCCTTTGGGGTCGGCGGCCCTGGCGGCCCTGGAGGATTACCTTCATTCCGCCCGGCCACTGCTGGAGCGTAAAGGGCGGGGGTCAGAGAAGGCCCTTTTCCTCAATTACCGCGGGGGTCGGCTCACATGCCGTGGCATCCGGGAACGGCTGGAATATTATGTTAGAAAGGCCTCCCTGTCCCGGGATATTTCCCCGCATACTTTACGCCATTGCTTTGCCACCCATATGCTGGAGCGCGGCGCCGATCTGCGTGCGGTGCAGGAGCTGCTTGGGCACGCCAGGCTGAGCAGCACCCAGGTTTACACCTACGTCAATCCCCGGCGTCTGCGGGAAGTTTACGATCTGACCCATCCCCGGGCCGGCAAAGCTTTAACCGAGGGGGAAACCTAGATGGAAGGGACCACAGTGGTGGCCGTTATGCGGGGTGGAAAGGTGGCCATGGGCAGCGACGGGCAGGTAACCCTGGGAAATACCGTGCTGAAGCATGGGGCGCGAAAGGTTCGGCGTCTTTACCGGGGAGAGGTGCTGGCCGGATTTGCAGGCAGCGTAGCCGACGCCCTGGCCCTGTTTGAAAAATTTGAGGCCAAACTGGAAGAATATCACGGCAACCTCCAGCGGGCAGCCGTAGAGTTGGGGAAAGAGTGGCGCACTGATCGCATGCTGAGGCGCCTGGAGGCCCTGCTGGTGGTGGCCGACCGGGAAAGGCTCCTGCTCATTTCCGGCAGCGGTGAGATTTTGGAACCCGATGACGGACTGGTGGCCATTGGGTCTGGGGGACCGTACGCCATGGCGGCGGCCCGGGCCTTGCTCACCCATACGGAGCTGGATGCCGCAACCATTGCCCGAGAAGCTTTAAAAATTGCCGCTTCAATTTGCATTTATACTAACGATAATATTGTAGTAGAAGAATTGTAGAATATTATAAAAGTAGGGGGAAAGGTAAATAGGTTAAGGCTGGGTAAAGCGGTAAGGAGGTGGACGGGTGTCCATTCTTACACCTCGTGAAATAGTGTGCGAATTGGATAAATACATCATCGGCCAGGAAGAAGCCAAGAAATGTGTGGCCATCGCCCTGCGCAACCGGTATCGGCGGCAAAAACTCCCGCCTGAGATACGGGATGAGGTACTGCCCAAGAATATCTTGATGATCGGCCCGACAGGGGTCGGTAAGACCGAAATTGCCCGTCGCCTGGCCCGTTTAGTCGGTGCACCTTTTCTCAAGGTGGAAGCCACGCGCTTTACCGAGGTGGGATATGTGGGCCGGGACGTGGAGTCCATGATCCGAGAGCTGGTGGAGAAGGCCGTAAGAATGGTAAGAGAAGAAAAGCGGGCCGAAGTGGAAAAAGAAGCTGCCAAGCTGGCGGAAAAAAGGCTCCTGGACTTGCTGACACCCCGCTCGCGTCGAGGTCGGGAGGGCCGCAGCCCCTGGGAACTGATTTTTGGAGGCCTGGTAGAGGGAGAGGCATCGGGCGGAGAGGCTCATGAGCTTACGGAAGACGAGAGGACCATCTTGTGGGAGAAACTGCGAAGAAAAGAACTGGAAGATATGGTGATAGAGATAGAGGTCGAGGAAAGCGGGACCCCGGGTATTATGTTCGGTGCCCTGGGCCTGGAGGAATTGGGCCTTAATCTGCAGGATGCTTTAAGCAACCTCTTACCCCGGCGCAAGCGCAAACGGCGGGTAACGGTTGCGGAGGCACGCCGGATTTTGACCCAGGAGGAAGCGGATAAACTCATAGACATGGACGAAGTAGCCAGCGAAGCTGTACAGAGGGTAGAGCAAAATGGTATTATATTTATCGATGAAATTGATAAAATCGCCGGGCGCAACGGTGGCGTCGGGCCTGATGTGTCCCGGGAAGGCGTGCAGAGGGATATTTTACCTATTGTGGAAGGTGCTACAGTGCAGACCAAATATGGCCCGGTGAGGACCGATCATATTTTGTTCATTGCCGCCGGAGCCTTTCATATAGCCAAGCCTTCCGACCTGATTCCCGAGCTGCAGGGACGTTTCCCCATCAGGGTGGAACTGAAGAGCCTGACCCGGGAAGATTTCCGGCGCATCTTAACGGAGCCCAGGAACTCCTTGCTGCGCCAGTATGCTGCTTTACTGGCTACGGAAGGTTTAGAATTAGAATTTACTGGTGATGCTATTGCGGAAATTGCCGATATTGCTTATACTGTAAATACTCAGGGAGAAGACATCGGCGCACGCCGTCTCCATACCATCCTGGAAAAGGTGTTGCAGGATCTCTTATTTGAGGCTCCTGACCGGCAGCCCAACCGGGTAGTTATCGACCGTAACTACGTCCGGGAGAAACTAGGAGACATTCTGGAGAATGCCGATGTAAGGGCCTACATCCTGTAGAATCAACTGAAAGGAGGAACAATCATTTATGCAAACCTTACTCGAGAAGACGAGGAGTATTAACCGTCTTCTGCAAAAGACGGCGGGCAACCCAGTGGACTTTCAAGAAATGGCCAGCGTCCTCCGGGACGTCCTCGGGGCTAACACCTATATCGTCGGCCGCCATGGGCGGGTCCTGGGTTATGCTTTTGTCGAAGGTTTCACCTGCGACATCATGGAGGAGATAGTGTTCCAGTCGGAGCGTTTCCCCGAGAAATACAACGAACAGCTCCTCCGTATTGATGAAACCCAGGCCAACTTCTGCCAGGTGGGGAATGCCTGCGTGTTCGACGCAGAGAAAAGATGTGTTTTCAACAACAAGTTGACGACGGTGGTCCCCATCGTCAGCGGCGGCCAACGTTTGGGTTCCCTGGTGCTGTCCAAGTTTAACATTCGATTTACAGATGAAGACTTGATTTTGGCCGAATATGGGGCCACAGTAGTGGGTATGGAGATCCTGCGTTCCAAAGCCGAGAAGATTGAAGAGGAGGCGCGCAAGCGCGCTGCCGTCCAGGTGGCGCTGGCTACCCTGTCTTATTCCGAACTGGAAGCAGTCGAACACATTTTTGCCGAACTGGATGGTGACGAGGGAATCCTGGTGGCCAGCAAGATAGCCGACCGGGCAGGCATTACCCGCTCGGTCATTGTCAATGCCCTGCGGAAGTTTGAAAGCGCCGGTGTCATCGAGTCCAAGTCCCTGGGTATGAAGGGGACCTATATCCGCATCTTGAACGATAACCTGCTGGAAGAGCTGCAAAAACTTCGCCGCTAAGAAAGGCCCGCCGGGTCTCTCGTAAGCGGACGGCAAAGCCAGGGATCAGATATTCCCTGGCTTTGCTTGTTGTTGCGTTAAACTTGCGGTAGACTCCAGTTTATGCTATACTACCGCTGGTGTACCACTACACACGCCGCCGGAGGCCCAGAAGGGTGCCGAGGAGGTCTTTTGGGCCGGTGATGACGGCGGAGGCATAAAAACCATGAGGAGGTAAGCGTTAATGGCGATTATTTCCATGAAGCAGTTGTTGGAAGCCGGGGTCCACTTTGGCCATCAGACCAGGCGTTGGAATCCCAAGATGGCCCCCTACATTTTCACCGAGCGCAACGGTATTTACATTATCGACCTCCAACGCACGGTGAAAAAGATAGAGGAAGCCTACAACTTTGTGCGGGACACGGCCAGCAACGGGGGCAAAATTCTTTTTGTAGGCACCAAGAAGCAAGCCCAGGAATCCATTAAGGAAGAAGCCCAGCGCTGTGGCATGTACTACGTAAACGTACGCTGGTTGGGAGGTACCCTGACCAATTTTGCTACCATTCGGCGGCGCATTGAGCGCCTTAAGGAATTAGAGCGCATGGAAGAAGACGGCACTCTGGAACTGCTGCCCAAAAAGGAGGCCATGACACTGCGCAAGGAGAGGGAGAGGCTCGAGCGCTTTTTGGGCGGAATTAAGGATATGAGGCAGTTGCCGGATGCCCTGTTTGTGGTAGACCCGCGCAAAGAGCGCATTGCAGTAGCCGAGGCCCGTCGCCTGGGCATACCCGTAGTGGCTATTGTGGATACCAACTGCAATCCCGACGAAATTGATTATGTGATCCCGGGCAACGATGACGCCATCCGGGCGATCAAGCTGTTGACCAGTAAGATAGCCGATGCCGTTCTGGAAGGACTACAGGGACAGGATCAGCCGGAAGCGGTTGGCGAGTAAAGGAGGATAATTTATGATCTCTGCTGCTGACGTCAAGGAGCTACGTAGCCGTACCGGGGCCGGTATGATGGACTGTAAGAGGGCCCTGGAAGAAACCGGGGGAGATATGGAGAAGGCGGTCGAATACCTGCGCATGAAGGGTCTGGCGGCGGCCGCCAAGAAAGCAGGACGCGCGACCAGAGAAGGCGTGGTGGATGCCTACATCCACGGTGGAGGCCGCATTGGGGTTTTAATCGAGGTGAATTGTGAAACTGATTTTGTGGCCCGGACGGAGGAATTTAGGGAACTGGTCCATGATCTAGCCATGCAGGTGGCGGCTGCCCGGCCTCAGTATGTGAGACGCGAGGATGTGCCGCAAGAAGTGGTTGAAAAGGAGAAAAGCATTCTCCGGGCCCAGGCCCTTAATGAAGGCAAGCCGGAAAAGGTCATCGACAAAATTGTGGAGGGCAGGCTGGAAAAATTTTATCAGGAAGCTTGTCTGCTGGAACAGCCCTTCATTAAGGATATGGAGCGTACCGTAAAGGATTTGGTTGCCGAAAAAATAGCCAAGCTGGGGGAGAACATAGAGGTACGCCGTTTTGTACGCTTCGAATTAGGGGAAGGAGGGATAGTGGGGTAAGGAAAAAAGAGCACGGAAGTGCTCTTTTTTTCCGCCGGCGAAAGGAATTTTAGTACCTGTGTAGAAACATTATGGGGAGTCATGGAGGTATTGACTTCATGCGCAAGCCCAAGTATAAGAGGGTGGTCTTGAAGTTAAGCGGAGAAGCTCTGGCCGGGAACCAGGGTTTTGGTATTGACCAGGACACCATTAGCTCCATTGCGGAGCAAATCAAGGAAGTTCGGGATTTAGGTGTAGATGTGGCCGTGGTGGTGGGCGGCGGCAATATTTGGCGCGGTGTGAAGGGCAGCGCAAAAGGTATGGACCGCGCTACGGCCGATTATATGGGTATGCTGGCCACCGTCATTAATGCCCTGGCCCTCCAGGACGCTCTCGAACGCATTGGGGTGGACACCAGGGTGCAGACGGCCATTGAAATGAGGCAGATTGCCGAGCCCTACATCCGGCGCCGGGCCATCCGCCACCTGGAGAAGGGCCGGGTGGTTATTTTTGCCGCCGGGACGGGGAATCCGTATTTTTCCACAGATACCACGGCGGCCCTTCGGGCGGCGGAAATCGAGGCCGAGGTTATACTGATGGCCAAGAAGGTGGATGGGGTTTACGATTCTGATCCGGAAGAAAATCCGGAGGCCAAGAGATATGCAGGGTTGGACTACCTGGATGTATTGAACGGTAAGTTGGGCGTCATGGATTCTACGGCTACCTCTCTCTGTATGGATAACAATATTCCCCTTATTGTGTTCGGTATTAAACAAAAGGGCAATATCTTTAAGGCCGTCATGGGCGAAGAAATAGGGACCTACGTTGGGAGGTAGGTGGCTTTGGAAGATATCCTTAAGGAAGCTGAAAGCAAGATGCAGAAGACGGTGGAAGGACTGCGGCGGGAACTGGCTACCATTCGCGCGGGAAGAGCCAACCCTGCCCTGCTGGAAAAAGTACAGATCAATTACTACGGTACGCCTACGCCCATCAATCAGCTGGCCACTATCTCGGCACCGGAAGCCAGGTTGCTGGTGGTTCAGCCCTGGGATCGTTCGATCCTGGGGGAAATGGAAAAGGCCATTCTCAAGTCGGACCTCGGCTTAACTCCTACCAACGACGGCTCGGTCCTGCGCATTGTACTGCCCCAGTTAACCCAAGAAAGGCGGGCCGAGCTGGTTAAAGTGGCCAGAAAGAAGGCCGAGGAGTTCCGAGTAATAGTGCGGAACATCCGGCGAGAGGCCAACGATAAGCTTAAGGCCAAGGAAAAGAGCGGTGAGGCCTCCGAAGATGAGGTCCGCCGGGCCCAGGATAAGGTGCAGAAGTTGACCGACAAGTATATTCAGGCGATAGATAAAGCCCTGGCCGTGAAGGAAGAAGAAATTATGGAGGTTTAAAAGGCAATTGTGGGAGGAGTGCCTGGGACTGCCCCTGGAGGAAGCGGAATCGGTTCTTGCTCAAGCCGGTTATCAAGTGGCAGATATCAGCTTTACCGGTCGAGGTGACGGTTCCACCTCAGAAGGTGAAAACCGAGTTGTGAGGGTGCGGGTGGTGGGAGCCGGCCAGGTGGAACTGGTACTGGCTCCTGTATATACCCAGCCACCGGCGAAAGGAGGTGGAAGAAAGGATGCCCTACCGGATTACTGAGGAGTGCCTGGCATGCGGTGTATGTGCAGATGAGTGCCCCAGTGGGGCGATTTCCGAGGGAGATAACATCTTTGTCATCGACCCTGAGATCTGCACTAATTGCGGTACGTGTATGGAAGTTTGTCCCAATGAAGCCATCGTAGAAGAGTGATGGCGGCCATCCCCCCTCCCCCGGAGGGGGTTTGTTTTATGGCATTCCGTAGGAGGTACCGAATGAGTGCTGACGGCATTGTTTCCTCGACGGCGCAAGGAGAAAAGATGGGATAAAAAGAAGCGGCCTGATCCCCAATGCTTGCCCCGCCATTTGGCCATTATTATGGACGGGAACGGCCGCTGGGCCCTGAGCAGGGGTTTACCTCGGGCTGCCGGGCACCGGGCAGGAGTGGAGGCCCTGCGGGAAGTGGTTAAGGCCTGCCTGGAATGGGGTATTGGAGTTTTAACCGTATACGCTTTTTCCACGGAGAATTGGAAGAGGCCGCAAGCGGAAGTAGATGCCCTAATGAATTTACTGGTGGAATATTTGGGGCGGGAGGTACAAGAGCTGCACGAACAGGGCGTGCAGATACGCGCCATCGGCAGATTGCATGAACTCCCCCTGGAGGCCCGGCAAAAGTTGCAGCAGGCTATGGAACTGACGGCCGGCAATCAACGATTGGTCCTGAATCTAGCTCTAAATTATGGGGGGCGGGCGGAACTGGTAGATGCTTGCGCTGCCCTGGTGAGGGATGTTCAGGCGGGGAAAGTGATGCCGGGGGAGATCCGCGAGGAGGTCCTGGAGAGCTACCTCTATACGGCCGGTTTGCCCGATCCCGATCTTTTGATACGAGCGGCCGGGGAAATGCGCCTTAGTAATTTTCTCCTGTGGCAGTCGGCCTATACGGAATTATGGGTTACTTCTACTTTATGGCCCGATTTCCGCCGGGAAGACCTGCTGGCGGCGCTGCAGGATTACGCCCGGCGGGAGCGGCGCTTTGGGGGATTAAAGTAAGTGCTGGGACAACGGGTCTTGGTAGCCGTCCTGGGCATTCCCCTCCTAATCGGGGTGGCATATGCCGGAGGCCTGTGGCTTTGGGCTCTTTTAACCCTCATATCCTTTTGGGGGTTAAGGGAGTATTATAATTTGCTGCGGCGTATGGGGCTTAACCCTTTAAGCGTTTGGGGTCAACTGGGCAGCCTGACTCTGCTCCTCTTAGTATACTGCGGGCGAGACTTTCCCGCCTTTTTTCCGCAAATGGTGCTTTTCCTTTTCCTTTTGGTATTCTTATTCGCCTTTCCCCGCTATTCCCTGGTCGACACGGCCGCTACTTATACAGGGCTCCTCTACGTGTCCGGGTCCCTCAGCCATCTGTTGCTGCTTCGCTTTATTCCTGAGTGGGGATTTTCCCTCCTCGTTTATACTCTGCTACTTACCTGGGTCAACGATACGGCTGCTTATCTTGGCGGACGCCTCTGGGGACGGAGGAAAATGTGTCCTCTTTTAAGTCCGGCAAAAACCTGGGAAGGGGCTTTAAGCGGTCTAATCGGCGCTTTAACCGCCGGCGTTTTGGCGGGCGAACGATTACTACCCCAAAGTCTCCTGCGCCTGGCCTGTCTGGCGGTGCTGGTGGCCGTGGCCGGACAAGCCGGAGACCTGATAGAGTCCGGTATCAAACGGATGGCCGGAGCTAAAGATAGCGGCCACTTCCTTCCCGGCCACGGGGGAATCCTCGACAGATTTGATAGTTTGTTTCTAGTGGGACCAGTGGTATACTATTTCTGGAGATTTGTTACTTAAATAGAGGTGGAAATGATTGTCGGCGCCTGAACGCTTTAACCGGGCTTTTCAGATACTCCTGTTTGTTTTGGTTTTGACCGTTATTTGCTTGCTGGTTTTTTATTATATTTTCCCTGCTGTGGCGGTCATTTATCACAAGATATCCTCTGTGGTGTTGCCTTTTGCCCTGGCAGCTTTACTGGCGGCCCTCATTGATCCGGTGGTAAACTTTATTCAGCAGCGGGGTAAAGTTGGTCGTACCCTGGCCGTGCTTATTGCCCTGTTGGCTTGCCTGGGCGTGGCCAGTATCGTCCTTTTTATGCTGATCTCCAGCCTTATAGTCGAACTACAAGAGCTGGTGGCCAGCCTGCCCGCCCAGGCCCGGAGCCTGGGAGGACTGCTGGCGGAGTGGATTAACCGGTTACAGGCTTTTTATTTTTCCGGCAATTTGCCGTCGGATGTTTTAAACTCGCTGCAGAATCTCGTAAATACCGGTATTGCCACTCTCAGGGAGCTGTTGACTTCCATCGCTCAGTGGCTGATAACCTTCCTGGGCTCCCTGCCCGAACTCTTTGTTGTAGTCATTATCACCCTGGTGGCCACCTTTTTCTTCAGCCGGGATAAGGAAACCATACTGGCCGGCCTGCGGAGTTTTTTACCTGGGGTGTGGGCAGAACGGGTGGAGCGCACCGGCGTTTTCCTGGGCAAGGCCATCATCGGGGTTTTGCGGGCGGAAACGGTCTTAATCAGCCTGCAGATTATCCAGACGGTCATCGGGCTGCTGATTTTGAAGGTGGACTACGCTCTAACCCTGGCCTTCGTGATCGGACTGGCCGATCTTCTACCCATTGTGGGGCCGGGGACCATTTATATTCCCTGGGCCGTGTGGGAGTTTATCCAAGGAAGATACGGCCTGGGTATCGCACTGCTGATCCTTTACAGCTTTATTATCATCTTGCGGCAACTCTTGCAGCCAAAACTGGTGGCCGTCAGCCTGGGTTTGCATCCCTTGACTACCTTAGCCGCCCTTTATGCCGGACTGAAGTTGCTGGGCATTGCCGGGCTGATTATCGGCCCGCTAACCGTACTGGTTATCAAAGCTATCCTTCGCAGCAGTAAGGAGACAGGAGGCACCTAATGGCCAAAGGTATAGTTATACTAGGGTCTACCGGGTCCATCGGACGGCAGGCTTTGGAAGTCATTGAAGACTTCAGGGAAAGGTTTCAGGTGTTGGCCCTGGCCGCTGCCCGCAATATAGAGCGGCTGGAGGAACAAATAAGGCGCCACCGGCCCCGGGTGGCGGTGGTACTGGATGCAGCAAAACAGCAGGAGCTAAAGGAGCGGGTGCAGGGGTTAGGGGTGGAAGTTCTGGCCGGGGAGGAAGGCCTGCTGGCGGCAGCCACCCTGGCCGAAGCCGAACTGGTGCTGGCCGCCATGGTGAGCATCAAGAGTCTGCCGGCCGTACTGGCGGCCATAGAGGCCGGAAAGAATGTGGCCCTGGCTAACAAAGAAATACTGGTCACGGCCGGAGAGCTGGTCATGGAACGGGCCCGGTGCCGGGGCGTAGATATTTTGCCGGTGGACAGCGAGCATTCGGCCGTTTTCCAGTGTTTGCGGCCCGGTGAAGGGGTTCACAAAGTGGTCCTCACCGCCTCCGGCGGGCCTTTCCGGGAACTTTCCCTAAAGGAGATGGAAGAAGTGACCCCGGAGATGGCCCTCGCCCACCCTAACTGGCAGATGGGGCCGAGGGTCACTGTAGATTCGGCCACCCTAATGAATAAGGGATTAGAGGTGTTGGAAGCCAAACACCTCTTTCAGCTGGATTATCAAGATATCGAGGTGATAATCCATCCCCAAAGCATTGTTCACGCCATAGTTACATATAATGATGGCAGTTCATTGGCCCACATGAGCCTGCCCGATATGCGGCTGCCCATCCAGTATGCCCTCAGCTGGCCGGAGAGGTGGGCGAACACTTATCCCCGCCTGGATTTGATAGCACTAGGACGGCTTACCTTTGAACAACCGGACTGGCACCGGTTCCCTTGCCTCCGGTTGGCTTTGGAAGCCGGGCGCCGGGGGAGCACTTTCCCGGCAGTATTGAACGCTGCCGACGAAGTGGCGGTAGATCTATTTTTGCAAAGGAAAATCAAATTCCTGGACATCCCGCGCCTGGTAGAGGAAGTTCTGGCCCGGCACCTCCCCGTGGACGCACCGGGGCTGCAAGATATACTGGCCGCGGACAATTGGGCCCGCCGGGAGGCTTTATCCTTGGTCGCCGGATGGAAAGGCAGGTGTAAATTGGCTTGACGATTGTCTGGGCCTTGTTTGTTTTCAGCCTACTGATCGTCGCCCACGAGCTGGGCCATTTTCTAGTGGCCAAAAGGGCCGGCATTAAAGTAGAGGAGTTTGCCATTGGGATGGGCCCCGCCCTGGCTCAATTTAAGCGCGGTGAAACCCTGTATTCCCTAAGGATGCTTCCCCTGGGCGGTTTTAATCGCATGGCCGGAATGGAGGGCCAGGACCAAGACGAACCTCGCGGTTTTAACCGGCAGCCGGTACCGGTACGGATGGCGGTTATTGCTGCCGGTTCGGGCATGAATTTCCTTCTGGCGGTGGCCCTATTCATCTTTGTCTTTATGGTTTTGGGGATCCCGGTGGACAAGAATATCATCGGCCGGGTGGAGCCTGGAAGGCCGGCGGCTTCGGCGGGCCTCCAACCGGGAGACAGGGTCATTTCTATCAACGGGGTGCCGGTGGACAGCTGGACGGCCATGGTGCGGGAAATCAACCAGCGGCCGGAGGAGGACCTTACTCTGGAGATCGAGCGTGAGGGGCAAAGGATGACGGTTTCCGTCAGGAGCGAGCGCGACCCAGGCACCGGCGTGGGGCTGATAGGTATTGGACCTTCTTGGGAACGGCAGGGGTTGTGGCGCTCCCTGTACCTGGGCTTTTCCCAGGCCGTCAGGATTACGGCGGCCATTGTGGTCAGTTTGATTGAAATGCTCACGGGAAAGGTGGCCCCCGATGTGGTTGGCCCGGTGGGCATTGTCCAGATGGTGGGGCAGGCGGCCTCCTTTGGCCTGGCCAACGTCCTCAGTTTTACGGCCGTTTTAAGCCTTGATTTGGGGCTCATCAATCTCTTGCCCATTCCGGCTCTGGACGGCAGCAGGCTGGTGTTCTTAACTTGGGAGGGCATTCGAGGCCGGCCCATCGATCCGGCCAAGGAAAATATAATACACCTCATAGGTTTCGCCTTGCTCATGGGGCTGCTGCTATTGATAACCTACCGCGACTTAATACGCCTTTTTAGCTGAGGTGGAAGAGGTGGAGGTTAAGCGACGTATCACCCGGCGCATCTACGTGGGAAAAGTAGCCGTCGGCGGTGGGGCCCCGGTAGTGGTCCAGTCCATGACCAACACCGACACCCGGGATGTGGCGGCTACCGTAGCTCAAATCAGGCGCCTGGAGGCAGCCGGCTGCGAGATCGTCCGGGTGGCCGTTCCGAACCGGGAGGCGGCTCGAGCCTTGCGGGCCATAAAAGCCCAGATTAGTTTACCCCTCATTGCCGATATACATTTTGATTATCGATTGGCCCTGGAGGCCCTGGATGCCGGTGTGGACGGCCTGCGGATAAACCCCGGCAATATCGGGGGTGCCCAGGCCTTAAAACGGGTAGCCCGGGAGGCGGGCGAACGCAATGTCCCCATCCGCGTGGGGGTTAATGCGGGCTCTTTGGAGCGGGAAGTCATGGCCGCCTACGGAGGTATTACGGCCGAGGCCATGGTAGAAAGTGCTTTGCGTTCGATACGTCTGTTGGAAGACCTGGGTTTCTTTAATATTAAAGTTTCCTTAAAGGCTTCGGAGGTTCCGCTAATGGTGGAAGCCTATCGGCTTCTGGCCCAAAGGGTGAATTATCCCTTGCACCTGGGCGTTACCGAGGCCGGTCCTCCGCTGCCGGGAGCGGTAAAATCGGCCGTGGGATTGGGCATCCTGCTGAGCGAAGGTATAGGAGATACAATCCGGGTGTCCCTAACCGGGGACCCTGTTCTGGAAGTGGAAGTAGCTTACATGATCTTGCGGGCCCTGGGCCTGAGACAGCGCGGCATTGAGCTCATTTCCTGCCCCACCTGTGGGCGCTGCCAAATCGATTTGGAAAGGCTGACGGCCCGAGTGGAAGAGAATTTAAAGGGGCTGCAGGTTCCCCTCAAGGTGGCAGTGATGGGATGTGCTGTTAACGGGCCCGGCGAGGCCAGGCAGGCCGATGTGGGGATAGCGGGTGGACGGGGCTGGGGCATGGTCTTCCGCCAGGGGGAACCCGTCCGCCGGGTGCAGGAAGAACAACTCGTGGACGCCCTCTTGGAAGAAATCGATAAAATCTTGCAGGAACGGGAGGAACGCGATGCGCGCCAGTAAACTCTTTACTCCAACGTTACGGGAAACACCCGCCGAGGCGGAAATCATCAGCCACCAACTATTACTGCGGGCCGGCTTTATCCGTAAAGCCGCTGCCGGAATTTATACCTTTCTTCCTTTGGGCTGGAGGGTTATCCACAAAATCGAAGAGATCGTGCGCGAAGAAATGGACCGGGCGGGAGGCCAGGAGTTGCTTCTGCCTATTATCCAGCCGGCAGAAGTTTGGCAGGAAAGCGGCCGCTGGGAGCTTTATGGAGAGGAAATGTTTCGCCTTAAGGACCGCCACGGCCGTTCCTTTTGTCTGGGGCCCACCCATGAAGAAATTATTACCGCCTTAATTCGGGCCGAGGTGAATTCCTATAAACAGCTTCCCCTGCGCTTGTACCAGATCCAGAATAAATACCGGGATGAGCGCCGGCCCCGTTTTGGACTGCTGCGGGGGCGGGAGTTTATCATGAAGGATCTCTATTCCTTCGACCGGGACGAAGCAGGTCTGCAGGAAAGCTATGATAAGATGTATGTGGCTTATAGCAATGTCTTTCGCCGGTGCGGCCTCAAGTTCCGGGCGGTCGAGGCGGATACGGGGGCCATCGGGGGAAATTTCAGCCATGAGTTTATGGTATTAGCGGAAGCAGGCGAAGCCGTAGTGCTCTTTTGCCGCCACTGTGATTATGCTGCCAACGTGGAAATCGCCCAGGCCATCCCCCAGCCTGTGGCCGGAGACGCAAATCCCCTACCTCTGGAAAAAGTACATACTCCCGGTCGGCGTACGGTAGAGGAAGTCTGCGCTTATTTAGGCGTTGAGTCCCGCCGCTTGATAAAAACGATTCTGTATGAAGCCGACGGTCAACTGGTGGCCGCCCTGGTACGCGGAGACCGGGAGCTCAATGAGGTGAAGCTGCAGAATGCCCTGGGAGCCAGTCGCTTGAGCATGGCGGAACCGGAAAAGGTGGAAGAGCTGCTAGGGGTACCTGTGGGTTATGTTGGGCCTGTGGGACTGGGCCAGATTCCCCTTTACGCTGACCTGGAGATCCCTTATCTGGTCAACGCGGTGACCGGAGCCAACGCCAAAGACTATCATTACACCCACGTCAACCCGGGCCGTGATTTTGTGCCCCTGCGGGTGGCGGATTTGCGACAGGCCGGCGCGGGGGAACCTTGTCCCCAGTGCGGTTCGCTTCTGGAGCAGGCGCGGGGTATTGAGGTGGGCCAAATTTTTAAGCTGGGAACCAAGTACAGCCTTGCCTTAGGCGCTGTCTATAGAGATGAAAAGGGTGAGGAACGCCCCATTGTCATGGGGTGCTACGGGATAGGCATAAGCCGTACCATGGCTGCTGCTGTGGAGCAGCATCACGACGAGCATGGTATTATCTGGCCGGTGTCTCTTGCACCTTATCAGGTGGTGCTGATACCTGCTGCGGCCCGCGATGCGACCCAGATGGAAGAAGCAGAAAGAATTTATGCTGAGCTGCAGGCGGAAGGTATCGAAGTGGTTCTGGATGACCGCGATGAGCGGGCAGGAGTTAAATTTGTAGAGGCGGACCTTATAGGTTATCCCTTGAGGCTTACTATAGGGAAGAAGACCGTAGCCCAGGGCACCGTAGACTGGAAATGGCGTTGGAGTAAAGAAGAAAAGGCAGTACCCCGGGAAGGATTGGCCCGGCGGGTAAAGGAAGCCATTACTGCGGCCTTGCAGGCACCCGACGAGTTATATCTCGGATATCCCGAAATTTAAATTGTGGCTGACAATGAACTTCATGGGGGAGCGGTTGAATGGCTGTCGACCGGGAGGCCATTGCTAGAGTAGAAGTATTTCGGCGGCGAGGCCAATGCCGGATATGGCTCCGGCGAGGTCTGGCACCCGGGGAAGAGCTTTCCTGGCAGGCCATGCTGGGGGAGCAATTCCCGGGCTTGGAGATCCGGTTGGAAACCGTAGGAGAGGGAGAAGATCAGGTCGGATGGGAAGATCGCATTTTGCAGCAGTTAGCCGGCCGCCTGGGCAACGGAAGCCGGGCGTGGCTGGCGGGCGCCCGTTTGGAAAGGTGCGGGGGAAACAATTGGGAGCTCATCTTGCCGGGGAAGCTGGCCCTGGAGGTATTGCGCAAGTCCGGCTGTGCAGCCGCACTGGCAGAGATTCTGCAGCAGGCCCTTGGGGAGGAGGCAAGGGTAGAGCTAAGGACGGATGAAGACTACGGACGGGAGCTGTCCAGGGCTTCCCGGGAGTTGCAGGTCGAACAACTTCAGAAAATACGTCACCCCGTTCAGGAGAACAGCCCTCCTGGACAGGAGGAAAATGCCGGTGAGCAGGCCGAAAACGGGGTGTTGTTGGGCCAGAAAATCAAGGGGAACGAGCGGGCCCTGAAAGATATACAGGATGAAGAGCGGCAAGTGGTGGTGCGGGGAGAGGTACTGAACTTTACCAGCCGCCAGCTCAGGAGCGGCCGCCTGCTGGTGACCCTGGATATTACCGATCGAACGGACAGCATCACGGTAAAGGCTTTTGTAACCGAAGGACCCTTGAGGGAGAAGTCCCTGCAACCGGGCGAATGGGTGCGGGTTAAGGGGGATGTGCAATACGACCTCTACAGTCAGGAGTTAATCCTCCTGGCCCGGGATATGGAAATCGCCGAACCCCTTTGCCGTCAGGACCTGGCGCCGGTAAAGCGAATAGAGCTGCACCTCCATACCAAAATGAGTGCCATGGATGGCTTGGCGGAAGTGGAAGAGGTGATCCGCTGTGCCGCCCGCTGGCAACATGGGGCGGTGGCCATAACGGATCACGGCGTGCTTCAGGCCTTCCCGGTAGCTGCCGAGGCCGGTCGCCGGTATGGGGTAAAGATAATCTATGGCGTGGAAGGATACCTGTTTGATGACGACGGTTCTCCGCCGGACCAGCAGAAAACCTACCACATCGTGATCCTCGTCAAGAACCGGGAGGGGCTGCTCAACCTTTACCGCCTAGTATCTGCTTCTCACCTAAAGTTTTTTTACCGCAAACCACGCATACCCCGCCGGCTGCTCGAACAACATAGGGAAGGCTTGCTCCTGGGCACCGCCTGCGAGGCCGGTGAACTCATCCGCAACTATTTAGCCGGTGCTGACGAGGAGCGGCTGGCGGAAATCGCGGCGTTTTACGATTATCTGGAAATTCAACCCCTGGCCAACAATGAGTTTTTAATCCGCGAGGGGAAAGTGCCTGACAGGCGGGCTCTGGAAGAGATGAACCGCCGCATCGTAGCCTTGGGTCGAAAACTGGGCAAGCCGGTAGTGGCCACCGGTGACGTCCATTTTGTGGAGCCGGAAGACGCCATCTTCCGCCAGATCCTCCTGCACGGCCAGGGCTATGAAGACGAGGTCCAGGCTCCCCTTTATTACCGTACTACCGAGGAAATGCTGGCCGAATTCGGTTATTTAGGAGAAGAGACGGCCAGGGAAGTGGTAATTGAAAATCCCCGGGTCCTGGCCGCGGAGGTGGAGGAGATCAAACCCATTCCCGACGAGTTTTATCCTCCGGAGATTCCGGGGGCGGAGGAAGAACTAACCCGGATCGTCCTCCAGCGGGCGCGGGAATGGTATGGTGACCCTCTTCCGCCCGAGGTTCAAGGGCGGCTGGATAAAGAGCTGCAGGCCATTATTCAGCACGGTTTTGCGGTGCTCTACCTCATTGCCCACAGGTTGGTTAAAAAATCCAACGAAGATGGTTACCTGGTAGGCTCCCGGGGTTCGGTAGGCTCTTCCCTGGTAGCGACCATGGCGGGAATCACCGAGGTAAATCCGCTGCCCCCCCACTATCGCTGCCCCGGTTGCCGCTATACCCAATTTGTCCAGGACGGCAGCGTTAACTGTGGGGCGGACCTCCCCGATAAGCCCTGCCCGCGGTGCGGAGAGAAGCTGGTAAAGGACGGCCATGATATTCCCTTTGAAGTCTTTTTGGGCTTTAAAGGGGACAAGGTCCCGGACATTGATCTGAATTTTTCCGGCGAGTACCAGGCCCAGGCTCACCGTTATGCAGAAGAGATGTTTGGCAAAGACCATGTTTTCCGCGCCGGCACCATCGCGACTATAGCCGAGCGAACCGCCTATGGCTTTGTGCAGAAATATCTGGAAGAGCATAATTTGAAGCTGAGACAGGCGGAGGTGAACCGCTTGGTGCGCGGTTGCACCGGGGTGAAGCGGACCACCGGTCAGCATCCGGGGGGCTTGATGGTGGTGCCCCGGGGAACCGACATACATTTATTTACACCCCTCCAGCACCCGGCGGATGACCAGTCCAGCACCGTTATCACCACTCACTTTGATTATGAAGCCTTGAGTGAGCGTCTGGTGAAGTTAGACTTGCTAGGCCACGACGACCCCACGGTCATCAAAGTGCTGGAGGACCTGACCGGTGTACCGGCCCGGGAGATTCCCTTGGACGAGAAAAAGACCATGTCCCTCTTTTCCGGCGTGGAGGCCTTGGGGGTAAGTCCCGAAGATATAGGCACGCAGGTGGGGACCTTAGGGATTCCCGAATTCGGCACGCGCTTTGTACGACAAATGCTGGAGGAAACCCGGCCCCGGACCTTTGCCGAGCTGGTGCGCATCAGCGGATTTTCCCACGGCACCGACGTCTGGCTCAATAACGCCCAAGACCTCATCAGGAGCGGCACCGCCCGCCTTAGCGAGGCTATTTCTACCCGGGACGATATCATGAACTACCTGCTGCAAAAAGGAGTATCTCCGGAAGTGGCCTTTCGCGTGATGGAGGACGTGCGCAAGGGCAAGGGGGTAAAGAGGGAATACGAAGAGATTATGCGCTCGGCCGGAGTGCCCGAATGGTTTATCCAATCGTGCAAAAAGATAACGTACTTATTCCCCAAGGCCCATGCCGTGGCCTACGTCATGATGGCCTTTCGCATTGCTTACTATAAAGTGTATTACCCCGAGGCTTTCTACGCCGCCTTTTTCAGTGTGCGGGCCGAGGAATTCGACGCCGACATTATCTGCCAGGGTTTGGAGCGGGTTCAGGAAGAAATCCGAATTCTGGAGCGCAAGGGCAATGAGGCCAGCCCGCGGGACAAGAACTTCCTGTCCATTTTAGAGGTGGCCAGGGAAATGTTCTGTCGGGGCATAAGGTTAAATCACGTAGATCTGGCCAGGTCCCATGCGATCCGGTTTCTGATAGCCCCGGGCGAATTACTTCCTCCCCTAGGTTCCCTGGCCGGGGTGGGCCGGGCGGCGGCAGAGGCCATTGACCGGGCCAGGAGAGAAAAGCCCTTTAGTTCGGTGGAGGATCTGCAGCGCCGCAGTCGGATAAACCGGTCGGTATTGGAGGTTTTGGAGCGCCACGGGTGCCTGGCAGGGTTGCCGGCTACCGACCAATTGGCATTATTTTAGAGGGCTGAGGCTTGCACAGCCTTAAAGGCTGTGCTATACTAAGGCTAGATTTTTACTTCGTGTTTAAGGAAGGAGAAGGGCGTATTGTAAAGAGTGGGTGAGAACCCACTCTTTTATCTTGAGGGGGGAAGGCATTGAGCAAAATAGCTTCGGCGGTGCAGAGCCTGGTGGAGCCCATTATTGAGGCGATGGGTTATGAGCTGGTGGAGGTGGAATACTGCCGCGAGGGCCGGCGGTACTTCCTGCGGTTGTATATCGACAGCCCGGCAGGTATTTCCCTGGACGACTGCGAAAGGGTCAGCCGGGCCGTAGAAGCAGAACTCGACCGCGAGGACCCCATTCCCCACAGCTACTATCTGGAGGTGTCTTCGCCCGGGGTGGAACGACCGTTGAAAAAAGACGCTGACTTTGAGCGTTTCAAGGGCCGGAAGGTGACTATTCGAACTTTCGCTCCCCTAGATGGGCGCCGCAAGTTCGAAGGGCAGCTATTGGGGCTGGAAGGTGAAATGGTCCACATCCTGACGCCGGCGGGGGAAGAAATCAGCATTCCGCGCCGGGGAATATCCAGCGCCAGGCTGAAGTACGAACCCAGGGAGGAGTGAGGTGGACTTAAGAATGAATACCGAATTCATCCATGCTTTAAAGGACCTGGAGCGGGAAAAGGGCCTTAAAATGGCGGTTTTATTGGAAGCCATTGAGGCTGCCTTGGTATCCGCTTACAAGAAAAATTTTGGCTCGGCCCAGAATGTCAGAGTTCAGATTGAACCTGAAACGGGCGAGATCAGGGTTTTTGCCCAGAAGAAGGTGGTGGAAAAGGTAGGCGATCCCCGGACGGAAATCACTTTAAGCGAGGCCCGCTCCTTAAACAGCAATTATGAAGTTGGGGATATTGTCGAAAAAGAAATTACCCCCAAGGAGTTCGGTCGCATAGCGGCCCAGACAGCTAAACAGGTGGTCATTCAGCGGATACGGGAAGCCGAACGCAACCTCATTTACGAAGAATTTATCGCCCATGAAAACGATATTATTACCGGCATTGTGAGGCGGCAGGAAGGGAAAAACTGGATTATAGATCTGGGGCGTATTGAGGCCATAATGGCGCCTACCGAACAGATACCTACGGAGACTTATTCCCCGGGAGAAAGGATAAAGGTTTACGTGGTGGAAGTCAAGAAGACCACCAAGGGTCCTCAAGTCCTGGTATCCCGTACCCACCCGGGGTTGCTGAAACGTTTATTCGAACTGGAAGTACCTGAAATCCATGACGGAATAGTAGAAATCAAAGGCGTGGCCCGTGAGGCCGGCGTGCGTTCCAAGATAGCGGTACATTCCCGCGAAGAAAGGGTGGACCCGGTGGGTGCTTGCGTTGGGCCCAAGGGCGTTCGGGTCCAGGCCGTGGTCAACGAACTGCGGGGAGAAAAAATCGATATTATTAAATGGAGCGATGATCCCGCTGTTTTCGTGGCCAACTCCCTCAGTCCGGCCAGGGTGCTGGATGTTGATGTGGACTACGAGAACAAAATAGGAAAGGTTATCGTGCCCGATAATCAGCTGTCCCTCGCCATCGGTAAAGAGGGCCAGAATGCCCGGTTGGCGGCAAAGCTTACGGGCTGGAAGATCGATATTAAGAGTGAAAGCGAAGCCGGAGACTGGGAAGCTTGGGATGAGGATTTGGATGTGGAGGTTTAAAGATGGGGGCGAAGGGAAATGCCTCGACCGAAGAAGTTTCCCGTGCGCATGTGTGTGGGCTGCCGTAGCAGAAAAGAGAAACGGGAATTGATACGAGTGGTCCGTACTCCGGATTTCCAGTTGCTCATCGACCCAACCGGGAAAAAGGCGGGGCGGGGCGCTTACTTGTGCCCGCAAGTCGAGTGTTTACAAAAGGCCATTAAGAGCAAGGCCCTGGAAAGGAACCTGGGAGTGCAGCTTAGCCCGGAAATACTGGCGCAGCTGGAGGCCGATTTGCAAGAAAAGGCCCATGAGCAGGAGAATGGCTGAACTTCTCGGTTTAGCCCTGCGCGCCCGTAAGCTGGCCTGGGGTGCCAGGGCGGTCAGGGAAGACTTGAGGAAGGGCCGGGCTTATTTGGTCATCATTACCGAGGACGCCAGTCCCCGCCTGAGGAGAGAGCTCGAGCTGCTCTGCCGGAGATCGGCTGTTCCGTTGGTGGTCTGGGGTAACAAGGCCGAATTGGGCCTGGCCTTAGGCAAAACTCCTTGCGTTGTAGCGGCGGTGGAAGATCCGGGTTTTGCCAGGTTGATGGGGCAGGTGGTAGGATAAGCTGGTAAGCTGCGAGATTATGGAGGTGATCGTATGGGGAAAACGAGAGTCTATGAACTGGCCAAAGAACTGCGCGTTTCCCATAAAGAGCTCATGGATACCATGGCCAGCCTGGGCATTTATACTCGATCTCATATGAGCGTACTGGAGAACGGCGAGGTTATTAAGATTCGGAATCATTACCGACGGCTGCGGAAGGCGGCCAAAGCCGCGGCTCAAGCCTCCCTTACGGTGGCGGCCCAACCGGAGGAAAAGCCGGTGGAGAAGGCGCCGGCAGCGGAAAGGGAGGAGGCTAAGGTGCCGGCAGAAAGCGCGGCGCGTGAACCCAAGGAAGAAGTTCGGCCAGAAGGGGAGCACGCTCCTAAGGGTGGGCCGCATAAGGTGGTCGATGCACCGGAGGCTCCTCAGGCAGAAACCAAGGCCTCCGGAGGTGGGGAGATGTCGGCGCAGAAGGCCGTGCGGCCCGAAACCAAGAAGGCCCCTGAGACCGAGGCTGCGCGGGCACCGGAAGGCCCGCGGGCGGCCCAGGAGCCCGGACGAGAAAAGTCCCGGCGCGACCACGGGCGCAAAGCCCATAAGCCGGGAGAAGCCGGTAAGGCGGCTGCCCCTCGTAAGCGCACTGAGGGCAAGCCCCTGCGCATCCCCAAGCCTCCGGAGACGGTCACTAAGGAACAGCCAGAGAAGAGGAGAGACCGTCCCAGCAAGACGGAGGCTAAGGAACGGGAAAGGACGCGGGATAAGTTCTTTGAGGAGCGGGAAGCAGAACGCGTCTTGCGGCGGGAGAAAATCCGGCCCAAGAGCAAAGAACAGCAGCCTGAGCCGAGCCGCGTAATACCACGTGTTGTTTTAAACGGTCCCCTGACGGTGCAGGAGCTGGCCAAGAAGCTCAGCAAAACGGCGGCAGAGGTTATTAAAAAGCTCATGAGTCTGGGCGTCCTGGCTACCATTAATCAGGAACTCGA
Source organism: Moorellaceae bacterium AZ2 (assembly GCA_051024685.1). GTDB lineage: Bacteria > Bacillota > DSM-521 > Neomoorellales > Neomoorellaceae > UBA12545. The sequence continues at coordinate 35,185 of JAZHPA010000015.1, forward strand.
TGTGGATACGGCAGCCATCGTAGCGCAGGAAATGGGGGCGGAGGTGGAAGTTAAGATAGAGAGGCCCGTCACCGAGCTGCCGGATGTTCCGGATGATCCCGCTACCCTTAAGGCACGGCCGCCCGTGGTAACGGTCATGGGGCATGTGGACCACGGCAAGACCACCTTGCTGGATGCCATCCGCCACACCAATGTGACGGCCACCGAGGTAGGGGGGATAACCCAGCACATCGGCGCCTATCAGGTAACGGTCAAAGGGCGGAAAATAACCTTCCTGGATACCCCAGGTCACGAAGCCTTTACCGCCATGCGTGCCCGGGGCGCCCAGGTTACGGACATTGCCATTCTGGTGGTAGCCGCGGACGACGGGGTCATGCCTCAGACGGTGGAGGCTATAAATCACGCTAAAGCGGCCCAGGTTCCCATTATTGTAGCCATCAACAAGATAGACAAACCGGGGGCCAATCCCGACCGCATTAAGCAGCAGTTGACCGAATACGGGCTGGTCCCGGAGGAATGGGGCGGCGATACGGTTATGGTACCGGTGTCGGCCCTGAAGAAACAGGGTTTAGAGCAACTGCTGGAAATGGTGCTGCTGGTGGCCGATCTGGCCGACCTGAAGGCCAACCCCGACCGGCCGGCCCGCGGAGTAGTGGTGGAAGCTAAATTGGATAGGGGCCGGGGTCCGGTGGCCACGGTCCTGGTCCAGAAGGGAACCTTAAAGGTAGGGGACAATCTGGTGGCCGGCAGTGTGTTCGGCCGGGTGCGGGCCATGTTTGACGACCGGGGCAACCGCGTTACCGCGGCACCTCCTTCTACGCCGGTGGAGATTTTAGGCCTGGACGAGGTTCCGGAGGCCGGTGATATATTCCAGGTGGTGGAAGACGAGAAGCTGGCCCGCCAGATCGCTGAACAGCGCCAGATAGAAAAGCGCCAGAAGGACCTGCAGGCCGCCGGCAAGACTTCCCTGGATGAGATTTTCAAGCAAATGGAGGCGGGCCAGGCTAAAGAACTCAAGCTCATCGTCAAGGCCGACGTCCAAGGCTCGGTGGAGGCCCTGCGCAATGCCCTGGAACGCCTGTCCACCGATGAAGTTAAAGTGGTCCTCATCCACAGCGGTGTGGGTGCCATTACGGAGACGGATGTTATGCTGGCTGCAGCTTCCAATGCGGTTATCCTGGGTTTCCAGGTCAGGCCTGATGCCAACGCCCGCAAGGCTGCCGAGAATGCGGGGGTGGAAATACGCCTCTACCGGATCATATATGAAGTTCTGGACGATATTAAGTTAGCCATGGCCGGTCTGCTAGAGCCGGAGAAGCGAGAAGTAACCCTGGGACGGGCGGAGGTAAGGGCGACCTTTAAGGTGCCTAAGGTAGGAACGGTAGCTGGTTGCTACGTTACGGACGGGAAGATCACCAGCAAAGCCCTGGTGAGGATCATCCGCAACGGGGTGGTGGTGTACGAGGGCCGCGTGGCTTCCCTGAAACGCTTCAAGGATGATGTGCGGGAAGTTGTTCAGGGCTTTGAATGCGGCATCGGCCTGGAGAAATTCAACGACATTAAGGAGGGCGATGTTTTAGAAGCTTATACCATTGAAGAGATAAAGCGGCAATTGTAGGAGGGGTGAGGTCCCATGTCTTTGCGGGCTGAGCGTGTGGCAGAGCAGATGAAAAAAGAAATAGCCCAGATCCTGCAGGATGAAATCAAGGACCCGCGGATAGGGTTTGTCACCGTAACCGCTGTAGAGTTGTCCAACGACCTGCAACATGCTAAGGTATATGTGAGCATTTACGGGGACGACCAGGAAAAGAAGCAGACCCTGGAAGCCCTGGCCCGGGCCACGGGATTTGTACGGCGGGAAATCGGCCGGCGCATCAAACTGAGGTTGACCCCCGAAATTGTTTTTAAGTTCGATGAATCAATCGAACACGGGGACCGTATAGCCAGACTTTTATCCCGTATTAAAGCGGAGGAAGCTGACAAGCATGAATTCGGTGGGAGAGATAGCTGAGGAGCTGGCCAGAGCCCGGGAAGTGGCCATAGCTTCGCATGGCATTCCAGACGGCGATTGCATCGGTTCCACCGTGGCCCTGGCCACAGCCCTGCGCCGGCGGGGGGCGGCGGTTACCGCGGTAATCGGGGATCCTGTACCCCAGATGTACAGCTTTTTGGCGGGGAGCGAGGACGTCGTGCTGCCCCACGAGGTTACTTCCGTGCCCCCCCTGCTGGTGGTGGTCGATTGTACTGACCTGGAGCGGGTGCAGGAGGGATTCGGAAGCTGGCGCCATAAGGTGCAGCGGGTGATCAACATCGATCACCATGCCAGCAACACCTTTTTCGGCGACCTTAACCTGGTAGATCCCGAGGCAGCAGCTACGGGAGAATTGGTCTATGCCTTGTTAAAAGAGATGGGTGTGGCCATAGATCCGCCTATAGCGACCGCCCTCTATACCGCACTGGTTACGGATACCGGTTCCTTTCAATATGAAAACTGCCGGGCCGCCACTTTGAGGATGGCCGCCGAGTTAATGGACCTGGGTGCTGACATGCAACTGATCCGCGAGTGTCTCTGGGAGAGTAAACCCCTCCTAAGCCTTCGCCTGCTGGCCGAGGTGCTGCCCACCCTTTCCCTGGCCTGCGAAGGTAAAGTTGCCTGGGTGGTAATCAGACGGGAAGTTATGGAACGCCTGGGGGCCGGGGCAGAGCACGTGGAGGGGCTGGTCAACTTTCCGCGCTCCGTTGCCGGGGTGGAAGTGGGTCTGGCCTTTCGCGAGCTGGAGCAGGGGGTGATAAAGGTGGCCCTGCGCTCCAAAAAGCAGGTGGATGTCAATGAAATAGCCGCCCTCTTCGGGGGCGGCGGACATAAGCGGGCGGCAGGCTGTACCATCCACGGCCCCCTGGAGGCGGCCGTAGAGAAGGTTATTAAAGCGGTGGAGGAACGTCTGAACTGTGGTGGAAGGTTTTATTAACCTTTTAAAGCCGCCGGGACCCACTTCCCATGATGTCGTACAGAGGATAAGGCGCCTGGTAGGCATCAAAAGGGTAGGCCATGGAGGCACCTTGGATCCTCCGGCTGCAGGGGTGTTACCTGTGGCCCTGGGGCGGGCCACCCGCCTGCTGGAATATGTTCAGGAAGGATCCAAGGCCTACCGGGTGGAGGTGATCTTCGGCCTCAAGACCACCACCCAAGACATGGCCGGGGAAATAATTGAGAAAAATCCGGTAGGAAGGCTGGACGCCGGAGAGGTGCTGGCGGCTTTATCCCGCTTTACCGGGGTTCAAGAACAGCTGCCCCCTATGTTTTCGGCCGTCCGCGTTCAGGGAAGGAGACTCTACGAATGGGCCCGCCGGGGGCAGGAAGTACCCCGCCAGCCGCGCCGGGTGGTGATTTACCGGCTGCAGCTGCAAAGGATGTGGCCGGAGGGCCCTCATCCCCGGGCCTTGCTCGACGTCGTTTGCTCCAAAGGGACTTATGTTCGCACCCTCTGTCACGACTTAGGAGCCTACCTGGGCTGCGGGGCCGTCGTCTTCTTCCTCCTGAGGTGGAAAACAGGCCCCTTTGAAATAGGCGGTGCCTGGACCCTGGAGGAAATAGAAGCCTCCCTGCAAGAGGGCCGTTATGATTTCGTGCTTCCCCTGGCAGCCGGGGTCCGGCATTTGCCGGCCGTGGTAGTTAAGCCTGAGGCGGCGAATATTCTCTTGCGGGGCGCCCCCCTTGACCTTACCCTGTGCCGGGATTTGCCGCCAGGCCTGCAAAGGGGAGACCTGGTGCGCCTTCAAAGGGAAGATGGCTTGCTGCTGGCCGTGGGCTCTTGTACAGGAAGAAGGGTGGTAGAGGGCATTAAACCGGAAAAGGTTTTTCCTTGAGGAAGGTGAAGTGTCGGAACAAAAATGAAGGTTTATCATGGGATAGGGGAAACGACAGACGTAAAAGGCTGTTGCTTGGCCCTGGGCAACTTCGACGGGGTTCACCGGGGGCACCAGGCGCTCATAGGGCTGGTGGTGGAAAAAGCCAGGGGAAAAGGGGTGGCCTCCGTAGTGCTGACCTTCGAACCCCACCCCGCAGTCGTTCTCGCTCCCGGCGCATCTCCCGACCTCTTAACTACTCAGATCCAGAAAGAGGAGCTGATTGCGGGCCTGGGGGTGGATTACCTATATTTTCTACCCTTTTCATCCTCGGTGGCCAGTTTATCCCCGGAAGACTTTGTAACCGACCTCCTGTGGCCCTACTTCAGGCCTTCCCTGGTAGCGGTGGGCTTTAATTATTCCTTTGGTCGCGGCGGAAGAGGCAAAGCGGATTTACTGAAGACTTTAGGTAGAGAAATAGGGTTTGAAGTGGTTGTTCTGCCGCCGGTAAGAATAGGAGAGCAAGTGGTGAGTAGCACCGCCGTACGGGAAGCCCTGGCGGCCGGGGATCTCAGCTTGGCCCGGGAGTTGCTCGGTTACTGGCCTACCCTGGCGGGAAAGGTGGTAAAGGGAGACCGGCGGGGACGTACTCTGGGTTTTCCCACGGCCAACATAGCCGTACCGCCGGAGATAAAATTGCCTGCTTACGGTGTATATGCCTGCCGCATGTTTTTACCCGACGGCACCTGGCGTCCCGGTGTTGCTAACATAGGGAAGAGGCCCACCTTCGGGAGGGGTCTTTCGCCGACGGTGGAAGTGTACTTACTGGATTTCAGCGGTAATCTCTACGGACGTCAAGTACGGATAGAGCTCAGATTCTTCCTGCGGCCGGAAAAAGCCTTTGCCAGAAGGGAGGAGTTAATAGCCCAGATAGACCAGGACGTAAGGCTGGCCAGAGAGCTCCTGCAGGCGTAACCAGCCCTTGACCCCTGACGTAAGATAATACTGTAGCCCTAACTTTTGGGCAACAGGGAAGCGGGAGCTGGTATCAGGTGCGGGTAATCATTACTTCCCATGCGCGGAAACGATTGAGAGAGCTGCGCCAAGAGGGCATACTCACGGCCGACATCGTTTCTGCTGCCCGCCAGCTTCCTGGCCGGATTGCGGTGGCTACTCGGTTTAGGGGCTTCATGGCTGCGTCGGGGAGGTCCTTTGATCTCGTTATTAAAGATGTACCGGCTGGAAGGCTCATAATTACCGTTATCGGCAAGTAGTTTTACCCGATACAAAAAGTTGCAAGCAGGGCTCCGGTAGTCTATAATTTTTACTTGTAAGGATAAAAGATGAACCTGTGGCAAGGAAAGGCGAGCCTCCGACGCCTTTCTTGGCCTGTTGGGGATAGGATGGGAGAAGGAGGTGAAAGGCGCCGTGGCTTTGGAAAAAGAAAAGAAGCAGGAAATCATTAAGCGCTTTCAGCAGCACGAGAACGATACGGGTTCGCCGGAAGTACAGATCGCCATCTTGACGGAACGGATTAATTCCCTGACGGAGCATTTGAAGGTGCACCGTAAGGACCATCATTCTCGCAGGGGGCTTTTTAAGATGGTTGGCCAGCGCCGCCGATTGCTCAACTACCTGCGAGACAATGACGTAGAGCGATATCGTCGGGTGGTAGAAGCATTGGGCCTGAGGCATTAAGAGAAAGGGAAAGGGAGCGGAAAGCCGCTCCTTTTTAATATATTGGCTGCCGGCCGGGATTTAAGCCATATAAAAGCAGGAAATACTATGATAAATGTCGAAGAAATACTAGCTTATTGAGGATAGAGCAGAGGAGGAAAAAGACAGAGAATGCAGGAGGTATTGCGAAAAGTGCTTCCCCTAGCCGGGCGGGAACTGATTTTGGAAACCGGACGCCTGGCCAAGCAGGCGGGTGGCGCCGTTCTCGTGCAGTACGGGGGAACCATGGTTTTGGTTACCGCCACGGCGTCTGCTGAACCGAGGGAAGGCATAGATTTTTTCCCACTTACGGTGGATTATGAGGAACGGCTTTATGCTGCGGGGAAGATTCCGGGTGGCTTCATTAAGCGGGAGGGAAAGCCCAGCGAAAAAGCCATCCTGGCCAGCCGCTTGATCGATCGACCTATTCGACCGCTCTTTCCTAAAAGTTACCGCCATGACGTACATGTAGTGGCCACGGTTTTGTCCGTGGACCAGGACTGCCCGCCCAACGTGGCCGGGATCATAGGCGCTTCGGCAGCCCTGACCATTTCGGATATTCCTTTTAACGGGCCTATTGGTGCTGTGGCGGTGGGCCTTACCCGGGGCCAACCCATCATTAACCCTACTCTGCAGCAGGAAGAAGAGAGCCAGCTCCACTTGGTGGTAGCGGGTACGGCCGAAGCCATCATGATGGTCGAGGCCGGAGCCCACGAGGTACCCGAAGACCTGCTGCTGGAGTGTATTATGGCCGGCCATGAGGAGATTAAACGCATCGTCGCTTTTATCCAGGAATTCCACCGGGAAGCTCGGTCCCTGGGATTGGCTAAAGAAAAGCAAGAAGTAGCCGTCGTAGAGTTATTGGCCGGTATAGAAGAGACTACCAGGGAACTGGCTGCTCCCCGGTTGCACGAAATCATCCGCCGGGGTATAGACGAAAAGTGGAACAAACAGGAGCGGGAAAAGCAGTTTAAGGCCTGTAAAGACTCTATCGTGGAGGAAGTACTGGCATCCTATAGTGAGGCGGCCGTTGAACAACCGGAGCTGGCCAAAGTGGTCGGGGATTTGGTCACCCAGGTGGAAAAGGAGGTCGTCCGCAAGCTCATTCTGGAGGAAGGCAGGCGGGTAGACGGCCGGGGGCTGGAAGATATTCGCCCTATCAGCTGTGAAGTGGGTGTCCTGGCCCGTACCCATGGCTCGGCCCTGTTTACCAGGGGGGAAACCCAGGTACTTACCGTGGCCACCTTGGGCTCCATAAGCGATGAACAGATTTTGGACGACTTAGGGGTGGAGGAGTCCAAACGTTATATGCACCATTATAATTTCCCGCCCTATTCCGTGGGCGAGGCCCGGCCGATCCGGGCCCCGGGGCGGCGGGAGATCGGCCATGGCGCTTTGGCCGAGCGAGCCCTGGAACCCATGATACCGCCGGAGGAGGAGTTTCCTTACGCCATACGTCTGGTATCCGAAGTCTTGAGCTCCAACGGTTCTACTTCCATGGCCAGTGTCTGCGGAAGTACCCTGGCGCTGATGGATGCCGGCGTGCCCATTAAGGCGCCGGTGGCGGGCGTGGCCATGGGTTTGGTCAAAGAAGGCGATAACATAGCGGTCTTGACGGATATCCAGGGTATCGAGGATGCCTTGGGGGATATGGACTTCAAAGTGGCGGGTACCGCAAAAGGGGTAACCGCCCTGCAGATGGATATCAAAATTCCGGGCATTGACCGCTCCATCCTTTCCCGGGCCCTGGAACAGGCGCGGCAGGCTCGCCTGTATATCCTGGCCAAGATGCTGGAGGTGTTGCCGGAGCCCCGGAAAGAGCTGTCGCCCTACGCCCCGCGCATGCTTACCACGGTGGTGGATACGGATAAGATCCGGGATATTATAGGCCCTGGCGGCAAGGTTATTAAGAAAATTATTGAGGAGACGGGCGTGGAAATCGATATTGAGGATGACGGGCGGGTCTTCATCGCCGCTACGGACCCCAAAGCTGGGGAGCGCGCACTGCAGATTATTGAAGCCCTGACCAGGGATGTAGAAGTGGGTAAAGTATACAGCGGCCGGGTAACCAGGGTGACCGATTTCGGGGCCTTCGTGGAAGTAATCCCCGGCGTGCTGGGGATGCCGGGTAAGGAGGGCCTGGTGCATATTTCTCAGCTGGCCGAAGGGCGGGTAGGGCGGGTGGAGGAAGTAGTAAAGGAAGGCGACGAGATCCTCGTTAAAGCCATAGGCTTCGACCCCCAGGGTCGCCTCAAGCTTTCGCGTAAGGAAGCTCTGCGCACTTTAGAAGACGGCAACAATCCCGGTCGGCAGCCTTCCCGCCGGTACGGCCGGGAGCGGAAAACCCGCTAGTTTTCCCCAACATCGTTACGATAATCCGCGCCAGTAGGGCATATATTTTTGGTAAGACAATAGGGTGATCGGCGGGTGGTGACGGCCGTATGTACGTACTCTACTGGCAGCGGAGGCGCCTTTGGCTTTTTCTGGTCGCGGTTCTGGCCGCGGTGTTTATTGGTATGGCGGCTTGGCGTTGGTTGCAGGGGGTAGAAGTCCCGGTCTTCAAGGTACAGCCTATTTACCAGGGTGACGTTAACAAAAAAGCCGTTGCCCTGGCCTTTAATGTGGACTGGGGGGAGGAATTTTTACCCGAGATATTACAAATACTGTCCCAAAAACAGGTAAGGGCTACTTTTTTTATCACCGGCCAGTGGGCTGCTAAATTCCCGGATTTGGTGAGGCAGATGGCCCGGGAAGGCCATGAGATCGGCAACCACGGCTACAGTCATCAGCACGTAGATAACCTCAGCCGCGAGGAAAATCGCGAAGATATAAGAAAGGCAGAGGGAGTGCTGGCGGATTTGATCGGTCGTCGGCCGGCCCTTTATGCTCCGCCGTACGGGGAAAGTAAGCCTCATGTAGTCGCTGCCGCGGCCGACGTAGGTTATAAGTTTATCATGTGGACGGTCAACACGGGAGACTACTTGCCGGGCACCAGGGCGGAGGATATCATCAAGATGGTGGTTTCCCACAGCCAGAACGGGGCCATTATTTTATTGCATCCAACCCGTCCTACCACCCAGGCCCTGGGCGAGATCATTAATCAGCTCCATAAGCGGGGTTATTCGTTAACCACGGTTTCGGAGGTTCTTTGAGGAAGGTTATTAGCCGGATATTAATACTAGCTCTCCTCCTCGAACATAATACTCCTATAAAGCTGTTGCGAGGAGGAGAAAAATGTTTTCGTGGTTAAGGGTTTTGCCCTGGCTTTTTTTGTGTTTAAGCTTGCCCCCGGCCGCTTTCGGAGCTGAGGAGCCCGTAATCAGCGCTCCCTGGGCGGCCCTCATGGAGGCCAGTACAGGACAGTTCCTCTACACCAAGAATGCCCATGTGGAAAGGCCGCCTGCCAGCACTACCAAAATCCTGACGGCCATTTTGGCCCTGGAGCTGGGCAGATTAGACGGCGAGGTTAGAGTAAGCGAACATGCGGCGGACACGCCGGGGGCCAGCATCGATTTGGTAGCGGGAACCACTTGGAGGCTGGAAGATCTCATTAAAGGTGCGCTGATTAATTCCGGCAATGACGCAACGGTAGCCATTGCCGAACATTTGGCCGGCTCGGAGGAGACTTTTGCCTGGATGATGAACCGCAAGAGCCGCCTGGTGGGGGCCTACCGCAGCCACTTCGTCAACCCCAACGGGTTGCCGGCCGACAACCATTACAGCACAGCTTATGACCTGGCGGTGATGAGCCGTTATGCTCTGGAGCATCCTCTTTTCCGCCGGATTGTAGCCACCCGCCAGGACGAAATTAGCGGGTCCCACGGACAGCATCGTCTGCTGTATAATACCAACCGCCTCCTGGATGCTTACCCTGGGGCAGACGGGGTGAAGACGGGCACCACCGACGAGGCGGGTCATTGCCTAGTGGCCTCGGCCACCAGAGAAGGGCGCCAGCTTATAGCTGTGGTGCTCCGCAGCTGGGATCGGTACGATGATGCTCGTCGCTTACTGGATTATGGTTTTGCTTCCTTTTATTTAGAACGGGTGCGGGCAGGCCAGGGGGTAGGGAAGGTTTATGTACCCAACGGGCGACAAAAAGAATTGCCTGTAGTATCTTCTTCAGACGTAGCCTGGGCAGTTCCCGTGGAGGACATGGCCCAGTTGGAGAAAAAAGTGATTTTGCCTCGAACTATGAAAGCACCGGTACGGAAGGGACAAGTTGTGGGGAGCATAAAGCTCCTCTACCGCGGAGAAGAAGTTGCTTCTGCTCCTCTTTTGGCGGCTCAGGACGTACAGGCCGAGTCGTGGTTATCCCGCTTCCTGAAGGGGTGAAGGGGCCAAATTAAAAGCCAGACGGGGAGGACCGGGATGTATTGTAAAACAACCTTGCCTAACGGCATCCGGGTCGTAAGCGAAGAAATGCCCTATGTCCATTCGGTAGCTCTGGGGATCTGGGTCGGGGCCGGATCGCGCTACGAAACGGATGAGAACCACGGGGTTTCCCATTTTCTGGAGCACCTCCTCTTTAAGGGAACTCAGAAGAGAACGGCCAGGGAAATCGCTGAGGCCCTGGAATCGGTTGGAGGAGTGCTGAATGCCTTTACCACTAAGGAGTATACCTGCTTCTATACCCGCGTGTTAGCCGAGTACCTGGACCTAGCCATTGATGTATTGAGCGATATGTTCTTTAATTCTCGTTTTGACCCCGAGGATATAGCTAAAGAAAAAAGGGTTATCCTGGAAGAGATAAAAATGTACGAGGATTCTCCGGATGAAATTATTCACGATCTTTTTGCCCAAACTGTATGGCCGGGGCACCCCCTGGGGAGGGCTATTTTAGGTACCTATAGTTCTATACAAAACCTACAGCGCGACGGGATTTACGGCTACTATCGGGACCATTACCAGGGCCAGCGCATTGTCCTGGCGGCCGCCGGGAACTTCAGGACGCGGGATTTAGAGGACAAGCTGGCCGAGGCCTTCGGCCGACAAGTATTGGCCGGGAGGGAGATGCCCTATCAGGCTCCTGAGGAAAGGGCTGCGGTGAGCGTCAATGTTAAGGAAACCGAGCAAATCCAGATATGCCTGGGTACGCCTGGCCTGGCCCAGGACGATCAGGATATCTACGTATTGCAGGCCCTTAATAACATTTTAGGTGGAGGCGTCAGCTCCCGATTGTTCCAGCTGGTCCGGGAAGATAAGGCCCTGGCTTACTCCGTTTATTCTTACCATACCGGGTACTCGGACAGCGGCCTATTTACCGTTTACGCGGGCACCAGCCCGGAGAGCGCCCGCGAGGTTATCCGTCTGATTCTAGAGCAGATGGCCTTGATTAAACATGAAGGGGTTACGGAAGCCGAGTTGCACCGTACCAAGGACCAGATCCGGGGCAACTTACTTTTGGGGCAGGAGAACGTGAGCCAGCGCATGAGCCGTCTGGGCAGGACCGAGCTCTCCTTCGGCCGGGTTATTACGGTGGAAGAAATCATTGAGCGCCTCAACAGCGTCACCGTAGAAGACGTACGGCGGGTGGCTCAGGCGTTGTTTTCCCCGCGGCGGCTTTCCCTGACCACCCTAGGTCCTCCCTTAAGAGACGTAGATTTGCAGGCCATGGCCGTACAAGCCGGCCTCTAGTTGCCGAGAAGGGAGGGGGAAAACAGTGGACCGTCTGGAACATATTTTTCAGCTCCAGGCCCAACTGGATGAGGAAATAAGGGCCGGACACCGGCTGCCGGAAATGAGCGTCTCTGAGTGGATACAGAAGGAAGTGCTGGCCATTATGGTAGAGCTGGGGGAATTGGTGCAAGAGGTCAACTTTAAATGGTGGAAGGTGCCCCGGCCCCTTAATCCCGAGGCCATAAAAGATGAGTTGGTGGATATACTGCATTTTTTTATCAGCATGTGCCTGAAAGCCGGGCTCAACGCCGAGGAGTTGTACCGGGCTTATGTGGCCAAGAATGAAGAAAACTTCCGGCGGCAGAGGGGGTTGTCCTCCCGGGAAGGTTATGCCCCAAGGGGTGAGGACGCGTAACAATGCAGAAGGCAGAGGCGGTGGCCCAAGAGATAGAGCGCTTAAGGCAGCAGTTGGGGAAGCTTATCGGCCAGGGTGCCGGAGTGGATAGTCAAGAAGTGGCGGATTTGAGCCGTAAGATTGACGCCATGGTGGCCCAATATATGCGCCTGCAAAGGGAACAGGCAAAAGTAATAGAATAGTTTCCGCCCCCATATCCTGTAGCGGGGGTGGAATTTATGGGGAGCCAGATAGCAACCGCTTGCATCTTGGTGCTGCTCTTCTATTTAGCCTTTAAAGCCAAATTGCGCCGTTACCGGGTAACGGGGGACGTAGAACGACTACCCAGCCCCGCCTCGCGGGCCCTGGCCGAGCTGGTGGCGGTGGCAGGCGGTATTTATTTATCCTTGGTGATGCTGGTAAGTTTTTTGAAATTGACTCTGCCGGGAACGATAGCCGTAGGCGGGTGGCAGGTGGATCCTTTGGCCTTAATCGCTTTGATGGTCGCCCTGATCCAGCCGCTGCTCTTATCCTGGTGGCCCCGGCGCTAAAGGCGGCAGGTGAGCGGTATGCGCCTGGCGGAGCTAAAGGGGAAGGAAATTATCAACATACATGATGGATCCCGGCTGGGTTTTCTAAGTGAAGGAGACCTGATCATCGACTTAGAGACAGGGAAAATCAGCGCCCTGGTGTTGCCGGGGGAAAAGGGTCTGTTAGCCCTGTGGGGCCGGCGGCAGGAATTGGTGATACCCTGGTCGGCCGTCCGTAAAGTAGGAGCGGAAGTCATTACGATTGAATTTCGCTACTGAATCTGTAATTTTTGAGATCATTGACAGGGCCTGAAAGTTTGTGTTAGCATATTAACAAAATACGGGTCAAAAAAGCCTCATCTCGTGCGGAGCGGGGTAGAGGCGCGGCACAGCATGAGTACCGTCCTGGAGCGTGGGAAGCGGGGAAAGGACGGGAAAGGGCTGGCCGCCGAAGCAGGTGGACTTCCCGGGTTCACCTGCTGGGCTGGTGCTGAAAAAGTACTAGACTGTCACTACCTGGAGAGGTAGTGGAGCGCTCCTCGCACGGAGTATCCAACGAGATGAGTATTCTTCGTCTATCCGGGGAGGACCGGAGCAAGAATGCTCATGGTTTTCCCCTATTTTTTATAAGAGGTGAAGAAATTTGGGCGAAAAAATAAAAGTGGTGATTACCGGTGCAGCCGGCAAGATGGGGCGGGAGATGGCCAGGGGGTTGCTGGCTTCCCCTCAAATAGAAGTGGTGGGAGCCGTGGATGTGGTAAAGGTGGGCACCGATATCGGCACCTTATGCGGTATGCCGCCGGTTCAGGTTTCTATCAGCTCTGACCTGGTGGACATCCTGGAGAAGACCCGGCCCCAAGTGCTGGTGGATTTTACGGTGGCCGAGGCCGCTCTGTATAACGCTCGCCAGGCAGTGGAGCGCGGGGTTCGCCCAGTAATAGGGACCACGGGCATATCCTGGAAGGATCTAGAAGAGCTACATATCCTTTGCGAAGAAAAACAAGTGGGAGCGGTAGTGGCCCCCAACTTCTCTTTGGGTGCGGTGTTAATGATGCATTTTGCCCGGCAGGCCGTTCGCTATTTTCCCCAGGCCGAGATTATTGAACTCCACCATGAAGAAAAACTGGATGCTCCTTCGGGAACCGCTTTGAAGACGGCCGAATTGATGGCCGAGGCTCAGGGGGAGGAAGGGGCAACGGGAAGAAGCCTGCAAGAAAAGCTGAGGGGGGCTCGCGGCGGCACCTACAAGGGCTTCCATTTGCATAGTTTGAGGCTGCCCGGGGCCGTGGCTCACCAGGAAGTTATCTTCGGTGGTCGCGGCCAACTGTTGACCATCCGGCATGACACCATCAGTCGCGAGGCCTTTTTGCCCGGCTTATTACTGGCCGTGGAAAAAGTCCTGCATTTAAGGGGGGTGGTCTTCGGCCTCGAAAAGCTCCTGGACCTTTAGGATGCGGACCCGGATAGAGAACCCAGATAAGCACCTCCGGTCCTGCCTTCACATATATTGCAAGTAACAAGGTGTCAGCAGGCAGGAGGTCGTTCCGGCATGGGTAAGATGCTGGCGGGGGTAAAGGTAACCGTCTTGGGTGGTGATGCCCGGGAAATAATCCTCATGCAGGAACTGGTACGCCTGGGAGCCGAGGTAAGGGTGGTAGGATATCCCCCGTTACCGGAACTAAAGGACTGTCTCCTGTTTAAGGAAGCGGGCAACGCTGTCCGCCAGGCAGATGTCCTTATTCTGCCGGTGCCGGGCGCAGATGAAAGGGGTATCATTAAAGGTACCCTTACCGGTTACATTTTGCGGCTGAATGAAGGATGGGTAGATGAGGTGGCACCTGGGACCCTCGTACTGGTGGGTGTAGCCCGGCCGGTGCTGAAGAAGGTGGCCCGGGAAAAGGGTTGGAAACTGGTAGAGACGGCCGAAAGGGATGAAATGGCTATCTTGAACTCGATCCCTACGGCCGAAGGGGCCATCATGATGGCCCTCCAGGAGATGCCCGTTACCTTGCATGGCAGTGAGGCTTTCGTCTTGGGATTAGGACGTACGGGCTTGACCTTGGCCCATATGCTGGCCGGAATGGGAGCCAGGGTTACAGTCGTGGACCGGGGGGCAGCCGACCGGGCGCGCGCCCTGGCCCTGGGCTGGAGGGCCATTTCCTTTGAAGAACTTCCCACAGCCATCGGGTGGGCACAGGTGGTGTTCAATACCGTGCCGGCCCCTGTACTGACGGAAGAAGTTCTGGCCGCCGCTTCGCCCCAGTGCCTCATCATCGATCTGGCCAGCGCGCCGGGGGGAACGGATTTTGCTGCGGCCCAAAAACTGGGACGGAGGGCCGTGCTGGCTCCCGGGCTGCCCGGCAAGGTAGCCCCCCAAACGGCCGGCGAGATTCTGGCCCGGCTGTACCCCCGCTTCATCCTAGAGAGCCTGGAACGACTGTAAACCCTACCCGGAGGTGCGTTGAAATGCGACTGGCTGGTAAGAAAGTAGGGTTTGCCGTTACCGGCTCTTACTGTACTCTGGAAACGGTTTTGCCAGAAATCAAGAAATTAGCGGAGGAAGGGGCCGAAGTCTTTCCTATTCTATCCCGGTCCGTGAAGGAAACAGATACCCGTTACGGGACCGCCGCTTTTTGGCAGGCGGAGCTTGAGCGTCTGGCCGGTCGCCCGGCCATCACTACCATCGTGGAAGCCGAACCCATAGGACCCCAGAAGCTTCTGGACGTGCTGGTGATCGCGCCCTGTACTGGAAATACCCTGGCTAAGCTGGCCAATGCCATTACTGACTCTCCGGTCCTGATGGCTGCCAAGGCCGTCTTGCGCAACCAGCGGCCGGTGGTGATAGCCATCTCCACTAACGACGGCCTCAGCGCAAATGCTAAGAATTTGGGCCTGCTCCTCAATGCCAAGAACGTTTATTGGGTCCCTTTCGGGCAGGATGACCCCTTTAAGAAGGCTAATTCTCTGATCGCCGATATGAGTTTAATAGTGGATACTGTTATCGCCGCCCTGGCAGGGAAACAGCTACAGCCCCTTTTACTGCCTCCTGCCAAGGGGGTGCCAAAAACATCATAGTTGGAGGGATAGCCAAAGCATGCGCCAACTCAAGGTAGCAGTTGTAGGCACAGGTGCGGTGGGGCAGACTATACTGCAAGTATTGGCCGAGAGGAACTTTCCGGTAGGAAAATTGAAAGTACTCGCTACCAGTCGCTCGGCGGGCAAGACGGTAAGATTTAAAGGCCAGGACTATACCGTTGAAGAAACGACCCCGGCTTCCTTTGAGGGAGTTGATTTAGCCCTTTTTGCTGGCGGAGAAGCCAGCAAACTTTTTGCTCGCGAAGCCACAGCGCGTGGAGCAGTGGTCATTGACAACAGCAGCACTTTCCGCCTGGACCCCGAAGTTCCCCTGGTGGTGCCGGAGGTAAACCCGCAGGACGTTCGGTGGCATAAAGGCATCATTGCCAATCCCAATTGCTCCACCATCCAGATGGTGGTGGCTCTAAAGCCCCTCCACGACGCGGCGCGCATTAAGCGGGTGGTGGTGGCTACTTACCAGGCGGTTTCCGGCGCCGGTCAGGAGGCCATGGAAGAACTCCGGCAGCAGTCGCTTCAGATACTGGGGGGAGAGAAAGAAGTCCGGGGGACCGTTTTCCCCTATCAGATTGCTTTCAACTGCTTACCCCACATTGATGTATTCCTGGAGAACGGCTATACCAAAGAAGAAATGAAGATGGTCCACGAAACCCAGAAGATTATGGGTGATCCCAGCATCCGGGTCACCGCCACCACCGTACGGGTACCGGTCTTTAACGGCCACTCGGAGGCAGTTACCGTGGAAACCGAAAGGAAGCTAACGGCTGCCGAAGCCAGGGAAATCTTAAGCCGGGCGCCTGGGATAGTAGTGGTGGATGACCCCCAGGCCAAGGCTTATCCCCTGGCCATCCGGGCTTCCGGTCGGGATGAAGTCTTTGTAGGCCGCATCCGGGAAGATATTTCGGCGGAGTGCGGTTTAAACCTGTGGATTGTGGCCGACAACCTTCGTAAAGGAGCGGCCACTAACGCAGTGCAGATCGCCGAGGTTCTGCTCCGGGAGGGCCTTCTGTAAAAGCGAGGTGAGATCCCTTGCGGGTCCTCGTGCAAAAGTTCGGCGGTTCTTCCGTGGCGAAAACCGAAGACCGCCAACGGGTAGTACAACACGTCCTCAAGGCGCGGCAGGCGGGCCACAGCGTGGTAGTAGTGGTTTCCGCCATGGGAAGGCGGGGTGCCCCCTACGCTACCGATACCCTGCTGGATTTAATTGCAAGCCAGGAGGTGGGCGAAAGGGAAAAGGACTTGCTTCTTTCTTGTGGAGAGATCATAGCTGGCGTAGTCCTGGTAGGGGCCCTGAAGGAGGCCGGTTTGTCGGCCGTATGCTTGACCGGGGCCCAGGCGGGCATTATTACCGACGGCCACTTTGGTGATGCCCGCATCATCCGGGTGGAGCCCCAGCGCGTGCGCCGGGAGCTGGAGTCAGGCCGGGTGGTAGTGGTGGCCGGCTTCCAGGGAGTCTCCGAAAATGGCGAGATTACTACCCTGGGCCGGGGCGGTAGCGATACCACCGCCGCTGCCCTGGGGGTGGCCCTGGATGCAGAGGCGGTGGAAATCTTCACCGACGTGGATGGACTGAAGACAGCCGATCCCCATATTGTGGAGGATGCCAAAACCCTTCGGACCATTACCTATACCGAACTGTGCCAGCTAGCCTATGAAGGAGCCAGAGTCATCCACCCCCGGGCCGTAGAAATTGCCCGGGAGAAAAACATACCCTTGCGCATCCGCTCCACCTTTAACGACGGCCCGGGCACCCTGGTGGTGGCCTCACAGCCTGGTTTCAGCGGCACACACATTGGCGGCGACCGGGTGGTCACCGGCATCACTAACGTCGGAGCTCTAACCCAGCTTCGGGTTAAGTTGACCGGAGAAAAGAGTGCCAGGGAGCTGTTTTCCCACCTGGCGGCCGAAGGGATAAGTGTCGATTTCATCAACCTCTTCCCGGATGAAGCTATCTTTACGGTGGGCAAGAAGGTGGCCGAGCGGGCACTAGCTTTATTAAGGGAAAAGGGGTTTGCCGTCCAGGTGCGTCCTAATTGCGCCAAGGTGGCAGCCGTTGGCGCAGGTATGCGCGGGGTTCCCGGGGTCATGGCGGCTATCGTTACGGCACTGGCCCAGGAAGAAGTTGCCATATTGCAGTCGGCCGACTCCTATACTTCTATCTGGTGCCTCGTAGACGAAGCCCACATGGAAAAAGCGGTACGGGCCCTTCACCGTCAGTTTAAATTGAGCGGATGAAAATTTGCGGAGGTGATAGTCCCTTGGTAAAGTGGGGTCGCATTCTCACAGCCATGGTAACCCCTTTCAAGGAGACGGGGGAATTAGATCTCCAGGGAGCTAAGAAGCTGGCTACCTATTTAGTCGAGCACGGGAGCGACGGTTTGGTGGTGGCCGGGACTACAGGGGAATCTCCCACCCTGACTCATGAGGAAAAGATAGCCCTGTTTGCAGCGGTAAAAGAGGCGGTGGGCGACCGGGCGGTAGTCATTGCCGGCACAGGGGGCAATTCTACTGCCGCCAGCATTGAACTTTCCCGGCAGGCCGAAAAAGTGGGTGTGGACGGATTAATGCTGGTGGTGCCCTATTATAATCGGCCTTCCCAGGAAGGTCTGTACCGGCACTTTAAGGCCGTGGCTGAGGCCACTTCCCTGCCCATTCTCCTTTACAACATCCCTTCCCGGACGGGGCGCAACATGGAGGCCGAGACTACTTTGAAGCTGGCGGCCATCGACAATATTGTGGCGGTAAAGGAGTCCAGCGGGGACCTGGACCAGGTTACGGCTATTTTGCGCAATGCCCCGGAAGGCTTTCTGGTATACAGCGGCGACGATTCCCTAACCCTCCCCTTAATGTCCATAGGGGGCTACGGCATTATCAGTGTGGCCGCCCACGTGGTAGGGGAACGCATGCAGGCTATGGTCCGCGCCTATGTCCAGGGTAATACCTCCGAGGCGGCAGCCATCCATCAGGAACTTTTCCCCGTCTTTAAAGCCCTGTTCGTCACTACCAACCCCGTCCCGGTCAAGGCGGCCCTCAACATGCTGGGCCTGCCGGCGGGGCCGGTACGGCTGCCTCTGGTAGAAGCTACGGCGGGAGAAAAGGAAAAAATCGCCCATGCTTTGCAGTCCGCGGGGCTTCTTTCCTAAAGGTAGAATATGGTAAGAAGTAACCGTGGAACGGTTGCTGTGGGGCAGGAAATAGGCTATAATATTAGATAGCTGGTGTTGAGCGGTGTAGAGAAACCGGGCCGGCAGTAAAAGCCCGGTTTTTTATTGGTCAAAATGGAAAACGGAGGTGGATTGATGGGCGAAAACGAGCAAAGAATATCTTTAATTCCCCTGGGCGGCCTCGGGGAGATCGGCAAGAACATGATGGTCATTCGGTACGCCAACAGTATTTTGGTCATCGACTGCGGTTTAATCTTTCCGGAAGATGAAATGTTCGGCGTTGACGTGGTCATACCTGATATCAGTTATTTAATAGAGAACCGGCACATGATCAGGGGCATTATCGTGACCCACGGCCATGAAGATCATATTGGGGCGTTGCCCTATGTTCTGCGGGAGATCAATGTTCCGGTTTACGGTACGAAGCTGACCCTGGCCCTGATCCAGGCCAAACTGAAAGAGTACGGTCTAAGCGGCGTTCGTTTGCACCAGGTGAAGCCCAGGGATACGCTGAAGCTCGGCCCCTTTCGGGTTGAGTTCCTGCGGGTGAGTCACAGTATTGCCGACTCTGTAGGTCTGGCCGTGCATACTCCGGTGGGCACCATCGTCCACACGGGGGATTTCAAAATCGACCACACGCCCATTGATGGGGAGGTCTTTGATTTTTATAAGTTCGCCCAACTGGGGGAGCAGGGCGTCCTGGTGCTCCTTTCGGACAGCACTAATGTGGAACGGCCGGGTTTTACCATGTCGGAGCGCACGGTGGGAAACACCATTGACGAGGTTTTCCGCCAGGCCAAAGGGCGGGTTATAGTTACCAGCTTTGCTTCGAATATTCATCGGGTACAGCAGGTCATTTCCATTGCCCATAAGTACAACCGCAAGGTGGCTATTGTTGGCCGCAGCATGGTAAACGTCGTGAACCTCGCCTCCGAACTGGGGTATCTGAATATCCCTGCAGGAACATTGGTGGAACTGGAAGAATTGGTCCACCTCCCCAAAAACCGGTCCGTCATCATATCTACCGGCAGCCAGGGGGAGCCCATGTCTGCTTTATTCAGAATAGCCATGGGCGAGCACCGGCAAGTGGAAATCGTACCGGGGGATACGGTGATCATTTCTGCCCTTCCCATACCGGGAAACGAAAAGCTGGTAGCCCGGACGGTGGACCACCTATTTAAACAGGGTGCCGATGTTTACCACGAGGCGGTGGCCGGTATTCACGTCTCCGGCCATGCCAGCCAGGAAGAGCTGAAACTAATGATCAGCCTGGTAAAACCCAAGTTCTTCGTTCCCGTTCACGGGGAGTACCGTATGCTCATCAAGCACGCCCGCCTGGCCCAGGAACTGGGTATCCCGGAAGAAAATATATTTGTGGCCGAGAACGGCCAGGTTCTGGAATTCAGCCGGGACAAGGGTCTGGTCGCCGGCCGGGTTCCTGCCGGCCGCATCCTGGTAGACGGTTTGGGGGTAGGGGATGTCGGCAATATCGTCCTGCGGGACCGGAGGCAACTGGCCCAGGACGGCATTCTTATTGTAGTCCTGACCCTCAACAAGGATACGGGGACCATCCTGGCCGGCCCGGATATCGTGTCTCGGGGCTTCGTCTATGTGCGGGAGGCAGAGGAACTCCTGGAAGAGGCCAAGGCCAGGGTCCGGCAAGCTTTAGAGAAATGCGAGGAAAGGAAAATAACCGACTGGTCGACCATCAAGGCCAATATAAGGGATATTTTGGGCAAATTCTTGTATGAAAAGACCCGGCGCCGCCCCATGATCCTGCCCATTATCATGGAAGTTTAGTCTGCCGAGCTCTGAGGCCTGAACCCGTCTTCGCGGGTTCGGGCCTGCTTTTTGGTTACCGTCCGGTTAGAGGCATTTCGCGCCTGAGCTATCCCCACTTTTTCCAGGGGAGGCCTGCTTGGACTTGAAAGCGAGCGACTAAACCCGAGCGGGTAGCCAAACTTGAGTTTTGGCCGAAAGCGGAGGCGGGGTCGAGGATAGGAGGTCCGAGACCGGCCCATCGGCAAGGACGCCGATTGGGCCGGGAACCCCGCCGGAGCTTGAGGCCGAGCAAAAGTCCTGCCCGCGAGGGTTTTTGGAGCGAGCGAAAGCCAAGCAGGCCTGGAATAAAAACTGGGGATAACTCAGATTTCGCGCCGGTTGCATTTTTGTACTGGCCTCTTCCCATACTAAAAGGGAAGATTTTAAATTCGTTGTCGGAGGTAAGCTAGATGCAGGACCAACCGCTACAGTCCCCCACTAAAGAACCCAACGGACAGAAGCGCCAGGTGACGGCTCGCCCGGCCAATAAAAAGTTAGAAAATATTCGGGAGCTGGGACAGACGACCGTCCCGGAAGTTAAAAGCGAGATTCATTGCCTGCCCATCGTAGGGCAGATAGAGGGCCACCTGGTCCTACCACCCCAGAACAAGGCCACCAAGTACGAGCACATCCTTCCCCAGCTGGTGGCCGTGGAACAGGACCCGGATATCAAGGGACTCCTTGTGGTATTGAACACCGTGGGTGGTGATGTGGAAGCCGGACTGGCCATCGCCGAAATGCTGGTAAGCATGTCCAAACCGGTGGTATCCCTGGTCCTCGGGGGAGGACACAGTATAGGGGTTCCCATCGCATCCAAGTAGCGACTAAAGCTAAGGCAGGTGCGGGAAGGGCCCTTGAACGGGGCCCTGGGCGAAATCCTTGGTTATGCCAGAAAGGATGCTTATTCCGAATACGGAAATAATCAACGAGGAAATACTTAACCTGGGGTAAGCCTTGCGGCTTTTGCGTAGTTAGCAAGGCTGATGGTAGGCTAGAGGCCATCCATACCTTTCTATAGAGTGACGCCGGGATAGAAGGAACCAGCGGGACAGAATCATGTACGAAGTAGAATTAACCAATCTGGATAAAGTATTCTGGCCGGAAGAAGGATTGACCAAATTTGCTCTCATCAAGTATTACATTGATATAGCACCGGTGGTGCTGCCTTACCTTAAAGGTCGGCCGCTAGTAATGAAACGCTATCCGGATGGAATAAAGGGGCAAGCTTTCTACCAAAGAGAACGCCCAGCTTACGCTCCGCCGTGGGTAGAGACCCTGCCTGTTTACCACCATGATAGCGCTAAGACCATTAACTATGTTCTGTGCAATAATCCGGAAACCCTAGCCTGGCTCGCCAACTCAGGGTGTATTGAGCTTCATGCTTGGCTTTCCCGGGCAGACCACCTGGAATATCCAGATATAGCAGTTATAGACCTAGATCCCGCAGAAGGCGCCACTTTCCAGGATGTTTTAGAGGTAGCCGTTTTTTCACGTCGGGCTTTAAAAGAATTTGGGCTTACCGGTTATCCCAAGACCTCGGGATCCAGAGGCCTCCATATTTTTATTCCTTTGCTACCTCGCTGGACCTTTTCCGAGGTGACGGGTGCTATAGGTGCCCTGGCTGATATGTTGGCTGGCCTGTGTCCGGAAAAAGTGACTACCGCCCACCCAATCCCTAGGCGCCGGGGTAAAGTATACTTGGATTACCTGCAAAACGTGCGAGGCCGCTCCATGGCCTTCCCATACAGCCTACGGCCTTTGCCTGGAGCTCCGGTGTCTGCTCCTCTAACTTGGGAGGAGGTGGAAGAGGGGAAAATAGATCCGAAAGATTTTAACATCCATACCATCCGTACTCGGTTACGGAAGCGAGGGGACCTTTACGAGGGTGTACTCAAGCACCGGAATGACCTGAAGCCGCTTCTTAAGCTGGCCCAGGGTGAAGCCTCCCCGTCCTGGTAAATGTACACGAAGCCAAAACACACTTTTCTAAAATCCTGGCCTGAGTAAAAAAAGGAGAAGAAGTAATTATTGCTAAAGCGGGAGTGCCGGTGGCCCGCTTGGTGCCGGTGACGCAGAAGCAGGGGGTTAGGGTTGCCGGCAGTGCCAAAGGGAAAATTACGCTGGCGTCTATTTCGATGCAGCTCTTCCTGAGCACATATGAAAGGGAAACAGGAAGGCCGGATAACTCGAATATTGACCTGTCTGAGTTATCCCCACTTTTTGCAGGGCAGGCCTGCTTGGGCTTGGAAGCGAGCGACTAAACCTGAGCGGTAGCCAA
>JAZHPA010000016.1:0-57241 GCA_051024685.1 Moorellaceae bacterium AZ2
TTGGCTACCGCTCAGGTTTAGTCGCTCGCTTCCAAGCCCAAGCAGGCCTGCCCTGCAAAAAGTGGGGATAACTCAGGGCTGCGGTTCCCCGGTTACCGTTCCTCGGCTTCCAGCACCAGGTGCAGGGCTTCCTTGGTGGCCGCGGTTATCTTATAGTTCTCGCCGATCCTCACCCCGGCCACCCAAATAATATTTTCTCCCGCAACAACCACCGGCAACCGTCGCCTCTCGGCCGCCGGAATACCTGCATCCACAAAAAGGTCCTGGAGTTTCTTGCTCCCCTTCATACCCAAGGGGGAGAAGCGGTCCCCCGGCCGCCAATTGCGGACCATCAGGGGGCCTTGGACCTTTTCCCGGTCCAACCACGCTTCATGAGGGGGGGCCACAACCCGGGCCGGTGGAGGAAGCACCTCCGCCCGTATAGCCCGGCCGATCTCCGGCAGGGGGGTGACGCCCGGAACCCGCAGGGGATAACTGAAAACCGGGGCTTCCATCTCCCTTTGGCCCGGGCGGCTGAAATGGACCCGCCCCTCCTCCACCCACACCTGCAAACCCTTAGGCAGGGTTAACGTTCCGGTGCCCGCTCGTATAATTTCCCGCAGGGCCTCCACGTGTTCAAACTCCGCTCCGCTGCCCAGCTCCAGGGCCGCCGTCCTTAAGATACGGCGCTGGAGGGCGGGTGCCAGGCCCAAAAAGGCCTCCCTGTCCACCAGGAGGGAGGCGGGTCCTCTTTCTAACATTATCTGCGCCAGGCCCTGCCGGGCCATCTCCTCCAACAGTTCATTTTCTTCCGCTAAAAGGGCTGCCGTCCGTGCCAGGGCAGGTACAACGGCAGGATTGTATTCGCGGGCCAGAAGGGGTATAAGCTCGTGGCGTATTTTATTCCGGCGGTAGACCGTATCCCAATTAGTTAAATCCCAGCAGGGCTTTAGGCCCTTTTCCCGGCAGTAGGCCTCGATTTCCGCCCGGCCTACAAACAATAAAGGGCGGATGATGCCCTCCCGGTAGGGTACCATAGCCTTCAGCCCCGCAAGACCGCTGCCCCGCAGCAAATTCAAGAGTACCGTCTCCGCTTGATCGTCGGCCTGGTGACCTACGGCGATTTTACGGGCCCCGACCTTTGCGGCCACCTCCCGCAAAAAGGAGTAGCGGACCTCCCGGGCCGCCTCTTCCAAAGAAAGCCGGTGTTCCCTCTGGTAGGCCCTCACATCCCGGGCCGCCACAGTGGCCGGAAGCCCGAAGCCCTCCGCCAGCCGGCAAACAAAAGCCGCCTCCCGGGCGGCCGCCTCATCCCGCAAAAGGTGGTTAAGATGGGCTACGTGAAGACTGATGCCGTATTCGTCCCGGAGTTCCAGTAGGCAGCATAGGAGAGCAAGGGAGTCCGGTCCCCCTGATACCCCTACTACTACTTTATCTCCCCTGTCCAGCAGGCCGTAGCGGTTTATGGTCCGGCGGACCTTGGCCAAAAACGACTCCATTCGCGCGTCTTTCCAAATTATCTATTTCTAGCCTTTATTTCGCCATAGACGGCCGTTTTCCTGCTTCCTGCAGAGTTTTTCCCTCCCGGCCCGATCTTATACCCGGCCGGCCCGCTCCAGGCGGGCTACCGCTACCAACATGTCGTCCAGCGGGCTGCCGCCGGCTAGAGCCACGGCCTGCTTCAAAAGGCGCTCGGCCAATTTCTGGGGCTCGGACTCCGTCGCCCTTTTCAGCGCCGCTACCAACCACCGGTCCTTTTCCGCCAGGTCGCGGTGGGCTTCCAGCACGCCGTCGCTCACCATCACCAGTACATCCCCGGGCTGTATTTCTTCCCGGCTCACCTCCAGGGGGACATCCTCCAGGATGCCCACCGGCAGCGACTGGGGCTTAATAGTCAGGACCTTGTTCCCCCTGACCAGAAAACTGGAGCAGGCCCCCAGCTTCGTGAATTCACCCTGGCCCTCCACCAGGTCCAGCACCGCCATGTCCAGGGTGGCAAAGCTTTCCCGGGGGGACCGCAGAAGGAGAACCATATTGACCAGGCGCAGGGCCAGGTCGCGGGGGAAGCCGGCGGCCAGCAATTCCTTCACCAGCTCGACCGCTGTGTGGCTCGTCCTCCTGGCCTCCCGGCCCGCGCCCATCCCATCGCTCAAAACCAGGAGATACCTGCCCTCCTCCAGAGGGGCGGCCAGGAAAGAATCACCGCAGGTGAGGTCCTGCTGGCGGGCGCACGAGGCAAAGCCCACCTCCACAGCCAGGAAGGGCTCATGGCCGGCCACCTCGCCCGCGGCCGAGGTCTCCAGGAGACTATCCTCCAAAAGGTTGCCCAGGGCGTGAAATTGGCGGGCCAGCAGGGGGGCCAGACCTTGTGCGGCCTGTTCCGGCCTTAATTTCCCGGCCTGGGCTTCCATGGCCGCCAGGAGCTCCCGCCCCCTGCCGCAGCGGCCCTGCAGCCAGTCGGGAAGATCGGCAGACACCAGGCCCCCCGTACCCCTTTTTACTAATAAATCTTTGAGGGCCGACGTGAGCTTGTCCCCGTCCAGTTCCCAACACACTTTGTTAGCCGGGCACCCTTCGCAGACCAGGCGGGCCACCTGGCGAACGGCAGCACCCGTGCTGCCGCTGCCGGACTCACCTGCATTTTCCAGGCTTTCACCCAGGAGCTTAAGGGCGGCGGCCAACCTATGCCGGCGGGCAGGGGCAGGGCTTGAGGCGGTTTCTCGCACTTCTCTATTTAAAAAGGAGGTTGTTATGGGCTTGATCCATTTGGTCGGCCAGAGTAGAACCAACAGCGCCACCACGGCACTCTCTTTTAAAGCCAGGTTCGCTCCGTGGGCCCCCAGGAAATAACTCGAAAGCAGCAGATGGGCCAGCACAAAGCCCCCCACCACCCCGAGCTTGCCCAGACTGTAAAAGGAACCGGCCGTCACTCCTACCAAGGCCAGCAGACCGGCCAGGGCCGGGGCCGTCAAACTGGTCAGACTGGGGAGGAACCCGAGAACGGCGCCCATGGCCGCGCCGGACCCCGCACCTCCCACCAGGGCGGCCACCAGAATGAACAGCCTTCCGACCAGACTCTGCAGGGACATGCCGGCCACCTGCCACCCCTCGAGGCCCAACAGAAGCCCCAGGGCAAAAAGGCTGAGGCCTAACAGCTTTTCTTCCCGGTGCCGGCTCACTTCCGCCTCTAACCACGCCAGGCTCAGGCCGCCGGCCAGGACCGCCTCAAAGAGGAGAAGGACCCAGCCGTAAAAGGAGGGGCCCAGGAAGGCCTGTCCCAAACCGCGGGTTAAAATAGTAACGGCCGTGCCCAAAGCCGCGATGCTGATTTCCCTTTCCAGGCGGCGGGCCTGGTATAGGGAAAAGGTGATCCCCAGGGCAACCAAGACTGCCAGGCGGATATACCCCTCCGTTCCCCTTACGACGCCCGCAATGCTCGCGCCGGCCACCAGCACTGCCGGCCACAAAAGGCGAGGACGGCGTCCGGCCAGGGCAATGAGGATTCCCGGCCCGAAGGGCATAAGTTCCCCTAGCAGGGTCGCGCGGGTTAACAGAAAAGTAGCCCCCAGCAGGCCCAGGCCGCCCACCCACCCGCTTACCGCAACCCTCGACAAGCGCTGCGAACCCTCGGCCAATAGATACACCACCCCTTACATTTCTGGTCAAAATTATATCCCAGGCAGGGGGGCAATTCTTGTCGCCTTGGGGAAGGGGGCAAGAACAACTTTTCGACATATCGAGCAGCCCCAAGTCACGGCCCGCGTCCTCCATCGCTGCCGGATACGCGGGGCTTTCACCCGCGCCCAAAATAAAAATCGGCCCCCGGGCCGCATAGAAGCCCGCACCCGACAATCCTCCGCATGTTTCGGCTAGACTTCCGCCGGAGGAGCAGCCGAATGGGGGCCTTTATCCGGGACGAGGCCTGCCGCACTTCCAGCCGGCTGCTGGATGCCGCCCGCCGCCAGGGTAGGGTGGAACCCGTCACGGCCGGCTCGCCACCGCCGGTCCGGCAGAGTGACCCCGCCCGGGGAGGGCAGAAAAAGAAACCCCCAACAGGTACCTGGGGGCTAATACGAGAGGTGGTCTTTCACTTGTCGGTCGGCTTCCCGGATATGCACCCTCCGGCTCCGGTCACTCCGGTAGCTGCTTCATGTAAACCAGCAGCCTCTTAAGCATCACCAGCGCCTCGGCACGGGTGGCGGCGGCCAGCGGGTCTAATTTGCCCTCCGTCCGCCCGCGCAGAACCCCGGCTTTCAGGGCGCCGGCCACGCTCTCCCTGGCCCAGGTGCTGACCGCATGACTGTCGGAGAAGGCTCCCAGCAGGGCCTCCACTTCACCGGCCGCGTCTATTCCGTGCTCCGCATAGGCCGCTGCCCTGTCAAGCCAGGCCGCTATCTCCTCCCTGGTCACCGGCCGTTCGGGCTTAAAAGTACCGTCCCCGTAGCCACTGGCTAGACCGGCCCCGTACGCGGTCTCCACTACGCCGTAGTACCAGCTGTCCCGGCTTACGTCCGCAAAGTGGGGTCCCACGTCTGTTTTCTCGCCTAAGTTCAGCGTCCTGATCAAGAAGGCCAGGAACTCCGCGCGGGTAATACTGGCGTTGGGATTAAACTTGTCCCCTCCCACTCCGCGCGCAATGCCCAAACCGGCCATTGTTTCAACGTCCTTCTGGGCCCAGTGGCCAGCGGTGTCGGCAAAGCTGCGGAGGGGCGGGTCCTTCCTTTCCAGCAGGGTGTAGAGGCTCAAACGGTAGGCCTCCCACACCATCGTCCCCTTCTGCGGATCGTACCAGCTTGAAACCTCTTCCCAGCGCATGACCACTTCGTTCAACCGACCGACCACCAACAGCCCTTTTTCAGCCTGCTCCACCAGGTCAGCGGGAACGGGCAGGCTGATCCGGACAGGCTTGGTAAAGGTCCTCACATATACCTGCTCCCCTTCGGCCGTAACCCCCAGTATGGCCAGGTCGATAATCGGGGCTGCAGGAGCATACACCGGGGTACCGGCCGCTTTATCAGAGAGGTCTCTCGCCGCTTCAGGGGTGAGGGAGTGGGCCCTGACCTGAACCTGGACGACGTCGGGTACGGCCTCCAGCGGGGCCTCAAGTACCTCGGGGGGCAATTCAAAGGCCGCCACCCGGAAATCGATTACCACCGGGAGCCCGGCTTCCACCAGCCTATCCACCTGTCCTGTTTGCAGACCGACTTCACCTGCGTCCTCCGGCGCCTGGATGACGACTCTTCCCGTCTCCCGGGCCCTGGTCAAGGCCTCCTCCAATACTTCATCCGTAATGGGCTCCACCGCGCCGGGGGGAGCAGCAGGCGGCTGCACCGGCGGGGAAACGGCACTACCAGGGCCGCCCCCTCCGCCGCCGGGTGGGGTCACATCCTTCACTTCTACAGTCGCCGTGAGGTCGTTGGAAATCTTTTCTTCGGCGGCCGCCGCAGCCCGTGGGAAGGCCAGGCAGCATAAAGCGACCACCATGAGCACTGAAGTTAAGGTCTTTTTCCAGGGCACAGTCCCAATCACATCCTTTATATGGAAAATATCCCGGGAAATTCGTGTATGGGCAGGAAGTGCGCTTCCTGCCCATACATGCGAAGAATACTGCACTTACTGCTGCTTGGAGAGCTGGACGGCGTAAATCCTCACCGTGTAAGTCCCGGCCTCAGTAAACGTGAACCTGAAGGGTGTTACCCACGTGGTGTTCCCCGGAAAAGTAAACCCTCCGGACGGGCCCCAGAAGAATATCGAATCGCTGACTCCTACGTTCTGCCACGTATACTGACCCTGCGTGTTAGGCGAATAACCCTGGAGGCCCGTTACTACGTTAGTTACTAGGTTATTGTTGGAATCTCTAATCTCCATCCTGTACAGCACCCGGTCTATGGCCTCTCCACTATTATTCGTGGACTTTACCGCGAGGAAGTACTCCTCACCCTTATTGACGGTTAAGGTGTAGGAATTGTTGGACAAGGTGGGTGTAACAAATCTTTGTGCATCTATTCCTGCATCCGTATAGGGTGCTTCGTCTACGTCGTCATATGTCCCCCACGTCAACTCTAACTGCGGAGTCGACTCCTGGACAATAACGCTAGTCTCCAACACGTTAGAAATTGGGGTTTCGGCCATGGCCGCCCCGGCAAAGGCCAGAACCAAAGCCAGGGCCAGTACGCCCGTAAGTACGGCCTTTCTGCCCATAGATGTTTTAACCTCCTCCGGATCTGGACTTTCCCCTCGCACTTTCCGCGATTTTTCTTGTCTTTTCGGCAGGAGATGTGCTACAGTAATCCCGTACGGTGCTTCTGCCTCGGCACCGGCACGGACGCTTGTCCCCTAGGCCCTGCCGGTGCGTGAGGCCTTTTCTATGCCTACCCTCAAATGCCCCACCTCCTTTCTCCAAAACACAAAACCGGCCTCCGTTATGGCCGGTTGCGCCACTGGCTCCCCCTTGCCCGCGGGCGCCCATGCAGGTAGGCAAGGGTTCACGGCCTCCATAACGCTGGTGAGGGAAAGGTATCGGTTCTCCCTGCCAGCTTTGTTGATATCTGTATATATACGCCGTACTCCTGAGAAATCCTGCCAGGAACGTTTTTTTTACAGTAAACAGCTCATATCACATGGTCAACTTCAAAGCCAATTTTCCGCAGGGCAGCAGTGACTTCCCTTGCCTTAAGAACGGGTAGCTGGCTCCCGGCAGTTATCCTATTGGTAGGCCTTGCCCGGTGATAATCTAAAATACGCGGTTCGCGTGGCAAAGCCACCGCCTTCGGCCCCCAGGGCCATTATACCCGCCTACTATCCCTTTTACCGCCCCTCCGACTGCAGGGAGCTTCAAAACAGCTCCAAGGTTCGTACGAAGTCTTGCGCCGTGACGATGGCTATATCTCCCATATCACGTAATTCCAGCCGGTGATTATCTCCGGTCACCACCCACCGGGCCTTACCCTCTACTGCACACTCCTAGACTTTGTTATCTTCAGGATCCTCCCCTACTATAGAGACTTTTCCTTTCGGATATACCATTGCTACCCAAGAAAGGGTAAGGATTCTCTCCACCAAGTTAATCCTGTCCGTGACCGAACCCAAAACGTGGCCAATTTATCCCGTACCAGGACAACAACGTATTCCGTCTATACGGCCTTTCTAAGCGGTCTTTCCGGGGCTTCGGGAAAGGCTACTCTACTCCAGAAAGGCAAGCCGGAGGCCTCTTTTTGCCGTTAATCTTTCCCCATAAGTGGGTTATAGGAAAAACAAGCCCCGTGAAGCCGCAAAACTTCCGGCCTTCCGGGGCAGAAAATAAGCCAAATTTTTGTTCCGATAATCGCCAAGTTCCGTCAACCCTAGGAACTGCCACCGGAGGAACCGCTCCAGGCCCAGGGCTCGTAGAAAGCCTTCACGGCCATGGCGTGCTGCCACTTCAGGTTCTCCATTTGGACCTCCAGGGAAGCTACACTGCTCTCCAGGGACAGCACCTCGGCCCGGGTGGACATGCCCAGGTCGTACTTAAGCCTTGCCACCCGCAAACCCTCGCGGGCCGTAGCCAGGGATTGCTCCAAGGCCCTGTAGTTCTCCTCCAGAGCCTTCACGTTGTTGTATGCCTGCAGGAGGCCGAGGTAAAGCTCCTGCTTAGTCACATCCACGACCCTCTCGGCCATCCTCAAATTTATTTCGTCCACATCGTTAGAGTTGACCATGCCGTAGGTCCTCTTCTGGAGCCTGACCGCCTCCTCGGCCTTCCACACCTGGGGGCTGGCCTCTATGATGCGGTCGATCTCCCGGTCCACGTCCTCAACCTCCAGGGGCACAAAGTCCATGGTGCTGACCAGAGCGGGCTTAGACCCCCTGGGTAGGCCCAGCAGCTCGGCCAGATCGGCATAGGCCTTATCCAGCTTATCCTCCGCCTGGGCGAGCTCCGACCGCGCCGCCGTGAGGTTGCTGCGCTTCTGGACCAAGTTGATGCGGCTCTCCATCCCGCACTTAAACCTGGCCTCTGCGTCGGCCAGCTCCCTCTCCTTAACCGCCACGTTCAGCCCGGCGGCCTCCACCTGCCTTTGTGCGGTCACCACGGCCGAGTACCTCTGGTAGACGGCGGCCACGACGGAAGCCACCTTCACCTCATAGTCCTTCCGGGCCGCCCTAAGGTCGTAGTCGGCCTTGTAGTAGGCAGGGGTGGGGTCCTGGCCCGCCGGGAGACTGAGGTACATGCCGTCTCCTAGATAGGTGCTCCCCATGACGTCGACGTAGCGGTCCCACGCCTCGTCCCTGGCCAGCTTTTTAAGTTCCACAGTGTCCTCGGCCGTCCGGACGTCGGGGCTGGAAGATAGAGCCATGGCCACGGCCTCTTCCAGCGACAGGGTCTCAGGCACCTGCTCCAAAGCAAAACATGCAGCCGCCCGAGGCAGCAAAAACACCGAGGCGACCACAGCGATACTCAAGACCTTACGCCAAAAGGCAACCGTCCCCTTTCCCCCGCGCATGGTAAATTGAAACAATTCCCAACACTCCCCTCCAAAGAAACACGGGCCACCAAAGGAAAGGCCCGGGTCCCCCAAAGGAACCCGGGCCCAAGGCTCAGACCCCTACTGGAGCTCCATGGTCACCGTCTGGCTGGCCTCATCCCAGCTTACGCTGGCACCGAAAGCCTGGGCGATGAACCGGAAGGGCAGCATGGTCCGGCCGTTGACGATCTCGGGGGCAACACCCATGTTAACGGTGATGCCGTTGCTGAGCTTCAATACGTCGCTGCCGATGACCATCTGCACGGCGCTGGCGCCTTTGAGCAGGGTCACGGTCTGGGTGGCTTCGTTCCAGAGCACGTTGTCGGGGTCAACACCCAGGGCATAGGCCGCGTAGCGTACGGGCACGTAGGTCCGGCCGCCCTTGATGTACGGGGCTACGTCCATGGTGCTCTCCACGCCGTTAACGGTGTAGACGTTGCTGCCGATGGTGAACACCGCGGTGCGCTTGGTGGCGGACACGACCTTGGCGTTGACCACCTCGGCCAGGGTCTTGTCGGCCCAGCCGTCGTAGTCCCTCGCGTCTCCACCAACGATCTTGACCTCAACGTCGCCCTCTATGGCCAGGCGGTCAACGTTATATTCAATGCCGCTGATGGTAATGGTGCTCGGGCGGCTGCTGGTCTTGTCGACCTCGATCAACAGGGCGCTGTCGTCGTCCACCAGCGAAGTGCTGATGTCCAGGTTGCCCTCGGTTACCTCGACGCTAGGCTTCTTGCTGAAGGCAAGCCCCTTGGGCAGCTCGACGATCAGGTCGTCGATTATGGCACCCTTCTTGGTCTCTTTAATCACGATGTCGCCGGCAGCCTGGGCACGGCCATAGTAGCTGAGCTCAGGAGCAGCAGAAGCGCTGACCTCGAAGGGCTTGACGACCTTGCCGATCACGACTTCCTCGGGATCGAAGCTACCGAGGTTGCTGCTGAACTTCAGGACGATGTCGCCGGCTGCCGCCTCGCCATCGGCCTTCACTTTGAAGTCGCTGAGTTTAACCGAGTCTTCATCAGGATCCGGAGCGAACCAGGCAGCCTTGTTGTCGTTGTAGGTCTTCACGCCGGCATAGCTGCCGTCCACCTTGAAGGGCTGGCTGCTGTCGAACTTGGCACCGCTGATCTCGACGTAGATCAGGGCGTCGTCGGGGAACGTAGCCGAACCGACGGTTTCGATGGTAAGTTCTGCGGCGTCACCGTCTTCCTTAAGGATGGTCGCGTCATGGCCTGCGACGATGCTGCCGCCGGTGTTATTGACGTCGCTCAGGGTGTAGGACACGGCAGCCGCTACCTTGGCCACGGTGACCGTCTCGTCAGCCAGCTCCTTGCCGCTGCTGCTCTCAACGGTGACCTGGATCTCGATCTCATCGTCGGCGTCCGGCGTCAGGTCAAGGTACGGCGTGATCTCCACCTTGCCAGGCCGGGCCACGATCTGGTCGGAAGGCATGGTGATTACCAGCTTCTCCTCGTCATCGCCAGTGATGTCTACGGCGGAGCTGGGGATGTTATATCTGGTGCCGCTAACCTTGCCCTCGGTAGCCGAATTGAAGGACACACCGTCCGTGGTAATCTCCAGCTCAATCTTGGCGTTCTTCAGGGTGCCCGCAACGCCCTCCTCAATGGTTATCTTGGCAGCCTCGCGCCCGCTGCCAATGGCCACGGTCTTGGGGGAATCGGCGGAAACGGTCACCTCATCGCCGGAAACCCTGGCGATCAGGAGCTCTTCTTCGTCATAGAAGGCCTCGGTCCCACCCTTGTAAGCTACATACTCGACCGTAGCCTTGATATCTCCGCTGTAGTCGCCGTCGACCTCGAGGGCAGAGTAGTCCTCCTCGTTGAAGCTGAACACCACGGCCACGTTCACAGGCTGCGGCAGGCCCTCAACCTTAATCTCCATACCGCTGCGGGTGGCAGAAACCACGGTGAAGCCTAGCTCGCCATTCGGGCCGTAGACCTTTACATAGTCCTTAACATCTGCGCCCGATGCAGTAGCCTCCGCCATGTACTGCACGCCGTCGGGCAGGCTTACGCTCACCACGAGCTCATCAGCGTAGATTGTCTCGTCCGCATCCTCGGGCAGACGGATGGCCGCAAACCCGGCTTTGGCATTCTTGCCCGTCACAACGTTGGTATAGCCGCTGCTGAAGCCGTGGCGATACTTGTCGAGCTCAGGGGCCTCCACCTCGGCTGCGGGCTTGAAGGTATAGGTGCCTTCCTCTGTGAGGTCAGAGACTGCTGCGCCACCAAACACCGTTCCAGCTATTTTTACCTTTGAAACCCATTCACTATTGGGCTGCGTCGAGTTACCCACCAAGGTGATGTCGATCCTGTTCGGCGCAACGTAGTCCACGTGATCGACATCAACCCCGGGCGGAAGGTTCTCGACAGTTACACTACCGTCGTTATAGTTGGTGTAGGTAGCGTCAAAGGTGTCGCCAGACAGATAGACCCTCAGGACCTCGCCGTCCTCGGCCCCGGGTACGACGTTGCCGTCGTCACGGACGGTTATCGTCCTGGCCTTGATGGTCAGCTCCTTGCTGGTGAGGTCTTTCGCGCCGCTCAGGGCCGCTGCCTTGACGGTGACGCTGAAGTTGGTCACGTCCGCGTCGAAGTCGGTGCCGTTGAAGGCCAGAGTAATGGTTGCCTTCGTAGAACTATCAATGGTCACGGAGCTCACCGTGAGACCAGCCGGAGCGTTGTTCAGGACAAAGTCGCTGTACGGCGGACTGAGCGTATAGGAGGCGTCAAACGTCTCATCCTCCAGCGTCACCGTGAGCGTCCTGCCGTTGAGATTTCCTTCCGTCAGCGGCTGGTCCGGTGCGACGGTAACGCCCGGACTCGCAGCGTCAATGGTTAAGCTGGTGCTCTTGACGTCGGCGTCGTCATAAACCAGCTCAGCCTTCTTCACGGTAACGCTGAAATTGGTGATATCCTGGGTAAGGTCGGTACCGTCGAACGCCAACGCGATCTCCGCTGTAGTCTCGTCAACCCATGTAACACTATCGACCGTGAGCCCAGCGGGCGCGTTGTTCAGAACAAAGTTGGCCTTATCTAATTGGTCGTCCGCAAAAGCATTGCCCGACAGCTTAAGGGTCAGCACCCTGCCGTCAAGGTTGTCTTCCCTGAGCGGCTGATCGGGGGTAATGGTCGCGTACCCTGCTGCCAGCGCCGTGCCCACGGGCAGCACCAGTGTCAGCAGGAACGCCAGAGTCACGATTATGGACAGAGTCTTCCTGTGTTTCTTAGACAAGCCTGATTTCCCTCCCCTGTCTGCTTCCTACAGTTTTTGCGATTCTTCCCTTCCGGGCCTCTCCCGGGCCCGGCGGCGCCCGCAGGCGCCTTACTTCTCATTCCGTCAGCGCGTCCTTTACGGGGCCACCAGCGGCGCGCACGGCTGTGTCTTAAGGCCCTGCGCCGAAAGGGTCCCTCTTGCGCTTTTCCTCCACCTGCCTTTCCCGGCCGCCTCGCTCCGGCCCCGGGCGCAGTTGTCCTGGCACCCGCGCCGGGTCCCGGCGCTGCCGGGACCGCATCCCCCCTTTTCCGTCTTGCCTTCTCGCCAGCGGACACCCGCCGGCGCATATATCTCAACCCGCCAGCCTGGTTAGTCCGGCTGGCGGACCTTGAGCCACACGTTCACGACTTCTTTCCCCGCCTCCAGGGTCTGGCCGTCGAGCTCTTCCAGGTGCCGCTCCAGGGCCCTGGCCATAGCCCGGCTTTCTTCGTCCGCTTTGGCCGCCAGGACCTGGTACTCCAGCACTTTGTTGTCAAATTCCGCCCTTATGTCCTGCGTTTCTTGTTTGTGCTCCAGCACCGTGCCCAGGGCGGCTACTCTATCGAGGAACTCCCCGGCTGCACCCGACGGTAGAACCCCCTTGAGGATGGTCTCTTTGCCCTGGTAGTTCCAGAGCTCCGTCAGCCCGCTGGCACCGGCCCTTGCGGCCGCCGCCGCCACCGCCACCTTCGCGGAGGCCAAATCGTCCACTTCCACCTTCACCCACGTGGTCCGCACATGCCTGCGCCTGCTGAGGAAGGCCCTGGGCTGGTCACTACCCGTATCCCGGCCGGCGGCTACCTGTGTACCGGTTTTAGCCTGCTCGCCAGTTCCCTGCCCCGGGCTTGCGTTTCCGGGCTTCTTCTCTTCTACTGTTGCAGGCGTCCTATCCTGAACTGTTTCCTCCTTTGCTGCCTTACCGCCTTCTCCCTGAGCAGGGGGCTGCCCGACCTTCCCGGTGCTGCCGTCCTTATCCGGAGCCTGAGCTTTTTCGCCTTCGCTTACCTCGGTGGCCGGTAGAACACCTTCATCTTTCTCTGCGATTACCCCGGTCCCCGGTGTGGCCGGCTTATAAGAACCGGCCCCCACCAGGGGACCTCCCACGTGGGTACGGCCGTACTGCAGGGCTCCCAGGCCCACGCCCGCAACCAGGACCCCGACCAGGGCCACCCTCAGCCACCTCTTGGGGCGGCCGGGCAGGGCATCCTGGAAAAGGCGGGAACTCTTCCCCTCCTCCAGCTCCTGTATACGCTTCATTACTTTGTCCACGAAGTCAGGAGGGGCTTTGACTTCCTGGTAAATACCCTTAAGGTCCTCGGAAATGTTTTTTAGGGCTTCAACCTCCGACCGGCAGGCTTCGCAGGACCCGAGATGCTCCTCCAGCGCGGCCCTCTCGGCTTCGCTCAGCTCACCGTCTATGTAGGGCGAAAGGATCTTTTTGGCCTGCCGGCACTTCATTTTTTACGCCACCTTCTTAGGGCTTAAGGCTTTGTCTCTTGCCCCTTTCATAAAGAATCACGAATAAAACGGCTGTAAGTTTCGCGGTCTTGCCAAAAATTTTTGGAAGGGATTATAGAGGGTATCCGGCTTTCCGCAGCCTCTCCTTTAGCATCTGGCGGCTGCGGTTAAGTTTAGACTTAACTGCTGCTTCCGTGTCTCCTGTAACGGCTGCTATCTCTTTATAGGAAAGCTCGTCCACCACACGGAGTTTAAGCACTATGCGGTAGTGCTCAGGCAGTTCTCCCCAGGCCCTCCACACTGCGCTCCAGAACTCCCGGCGATAGACCCTTTCCACGTCTTCTTCTGAACTCGCTATCTCATAAGCAGCCCTGTTCTCTTCTTGAGCCATGCTATCCAGGGAAAAGGTCGGAAACCTCTTTCGCCTCCTCGTCCAGTCGATCCATAAGTTTACGGTCATCCTATGTACCAGGGCTTCAAAGCTGCCCTTCTTTTGCGCGTACTCCTTAAAGCCAAGGTAGATTTTTAAGAAAATCTCCTGGGTAAGATCCTCAGCGTCAGCCTGGTTGCCCGCCAGGGTAAGAGCCAGGGCATAAACTTTGTTACGATACTTCGCAACCAGCTCCTCAAAGGCCGTGGGAT
The DNA here is from genome assembly GCA_051024685.1 of Moorellaceae bacterium AZ2. Taxonomy (GTDB): domain Bacteria; phylum Bacillota; class DSM-521; order Neomoorellales; family Neomoorellaceae; genus UBA12545. Next base: position 13,857 of record JAZHPA010000016.1, read on the forward strand.
CGCCCTCCTGCATCCTGGCGACCAGGCTTTCTATATCGCCCATCCCAAAGGCTCCTTTGGTTAATATTGCTAACTCTTCCTGTATAATCACGAATGAAAGCGGGGGAAGTTGCATTAAATAAGGACAAGAAAAGATAGGATTTGCGGAGCCTAAAGGAGGGCAAAAGAAGCTAAGAATAATTATGTTATTTAGGTATGTTTGTTTATTTGATTAACAGGCTACCTGCGTATGTCAGCCAATGTTGGCAAGGCTGGGGGGTCAGATGACGACTATTCTGCCAACGCAGGCAATGCTCTTAACCACTATGCAGCGCTAACTCGGTCCTCCCCTTGGCGTAGCCTTACACTCCGACGCAAACAGGAGCCTTCCCCATTCATTAGTGGAACATAGCTATGGCGGGTAAACCTATCCCGGAGGTAAACGGTCACCCTTGAACCCGCAGACATTTGTATACATTCCCTGAATTTGAGTTTTTGTTCACAAAGGCTGCAAAAATAAAAGTGGCGCAAAGACCTCCGGTTTAAGGTAGATGTGCCTTCTGGTCTCCGTGTTCTTAGTTAGGACAGCCCTCTTTTAGGCGACAAACGACGCAGTCGCACTCAAAAAGTAGTAAGGAACTTTTATCTATATCGGTTTTGCCCGCTAAACAGGTTAGGATGCCGGCCCTGGTATGGCAGCTACAATCCTGGCAGGCGGGGCAGTAGCCTGCTCTAAGAAGTCAATGGGGGTCTAGGTGTTGCTGGAGGAGTCGGTTTAAGGAGGAATAAACTCATCTGGCCGGCTTAAGTTTACATTTGTGGAAGCAATCCCTACGGTTTTAGCCATAAATAAAGCCTGCTTAGCGTCACCAGATTCGCCAAGCAGGCTTCAGGCGTTGAAAAACCTAGACTTTTTAAAGTTTAAAGTTTGGTGACCCGTGGGGGATTCGCACCCCCGTTCCCGGCTTGAAAGACCGGTGTCTTAGCCCCAGGATTTGCCACCCTGGAAGCCGTAAAAATGTGGCGAATATAACCTATAGAGGCTAATCCGGTGGTGCTGAGGGTAAGGCTTCAAGGGTATCCCTTGGAGCCAGGAATCCCAAAATCCTGCTCAAGCAAGAAGGTTTTTGAACTCCTCAACGGTTAGTCCGGCCTGCCTTAGGATAGACCTCCAAACCCCCTGCTTTATGTCCCTATTACCGTGATAAGGAACGACAGCCCTTCTGCCGTCTGGGTGGCGGAGAATGTAATGGCTCCCGGTCACATGGTCAACTTCAAAGCCAAGTTTCTGCAGGGCGGCAATGACTTCCCTCGCCTTAAGAACAGGTAACTTCCCCATATTTAGGCCACGTCCACTGTAATAGTCTCTACTTCCGCTTTCTCAAAGCCAAAGGGTAGCGGCTCTCCATGTTTTTTCAGGCTCTCGATATACCCTCTTATGGCGTCCTCAGCCATTGCCAAGGCTTCTTCCTTTGTTTCCCCCTGGGTGACGCAGCCCGGTAGTGCTGGTACAGAAGCAATATAGCCTCCTTCTTCGGCGGGTTCGAGGTAGACAATAAAGCGGGCCATAAGACAAATCTCACCTCCAGTTAAAAGTTATGTCCATTCTCCCTTGTCTTTAGTAGGCAGGGGCAAACCTTCCTGGGCTAAAGCTGCAAGGTGGCCTGCTATGGCCTCTTTGGCCCTCTCCAATGCTTCTTCCACGGTATCTCCCTGGGTGAACCCCCCGGTAAGGCAGGAACCGAAACGACATAGCCCTTACCTTCCTCATCCCATTCGAGGATAACTTTGTAGCGGTAGAGCATTTCTTTAACCTCCCAGGCGGCATTATGGGCATTATATAGTATGCCTTTTGGTTAAGTAAGTTTTAGCTTTTCGGTGGTCAAAATCCTGCTCAAGTGGGGGAGTTTTTAAAAGCCGCCTGTATTCGGCTTCCGCTGTTTGTATCCCCTGCTTCTCAAGAATGGCCTTTAACACTTTCACCTGGTCCCCGGTCAATCTACCTCTACTTTTCGCCTGGCTTAGTCTGTTGAGAAGCCGATATCTCCGCTTATCTGGTTGCTGTAAGAGCTTTTTCAGGGCCTCCAAGGGGACATGCCTTATGTTGCTCAGGTCTTCTTTGGCCTTCCTTATGCCTTGGGCTGGATTGGCGGGAAGATACCCTTGGGCCACACACCAGTTAAAAAAGGTCTTAAGGTTGCGTAGTTTAATTGTTCCGGTATCCTGGGTGAACAAGGCTGGCTGCAGTAGCGTATAACGGCCTTCTGCAGGGCTTCATAGGTGTTGAGGTTGGGGTTGGCCTTGAGGAAGGTTGCCACGTGGTAGCGGTAGTCGTCTAGGGTGCGTTGGGCTAGACCATCCGCTTGCCTGGCAAGAAGGAACTCCTCCAGGGCGTGGGATAAGTCAATAAGTCAAATACCTTCGGGTTGAGTTTGGCTAGCGGAGCCATAAAAAATAACCTCCTCAGCACCACGGGATTTCTCTGAGGAGGCTAACCCGTTGAAAATCCTGGGTTTTTGGTCTTTTGGTGACCCGTGGGGGATTCGAACCCCCGTTCCCGGCTTGAAAGACCGGTGTCTTAACCCCTTGACTAACGGGCCACAGGCCATAAAAATGGTAGCGGTGGTAGGACTCGAACCTACGACACAGCGGGTATGAACCGCTTGCTCTGACCAGCTGAGCTACACCGCCACCCGCGTCTATTATTATGCCTAAAACCGGCCCTGTTGTCAAGATCCCGCCGGCTCTATAATAAAAAGTGTGGGATAGGGGTAGGTGGAATTAAGTAAGCGGGCAGGTATATTTTGGTTGTAGGAGGAAAAGGACGGGGGCACATCCAAATTGAATGTTAGCAAACACAAACCCCTTCAAGAAAGGAGTGCCCCCATGCATAAGATTAACACGTTCACCCTCGAAGAACAAGAGAATTTTGAGAAAATACTACAGCCCATTTTAGAAGAACCCCAAGACCCAGGAGATATTGTGTTAAAGGTAACCGTAGACCCTCCAGAGGTATGTCCTGTATGCAACGAAGGGAAATTACACAGGCATGGCTTTTTAAAGAAAAACCGGAAGCCCAAAGAAAGGAAAATTCGTCACGCTTTTTTATACGAGAGGTGGATTGTTTTATCCTGGGTGCCCGTACGGTATAAGTGTTACCGTTGTGGCAAGACTTATACTTCCCGTCCTCAAGGTACTAGCCCCTGGGCCAGATTTACAAAATTAGGGGTGCAGACAGTAGTTTATTATGCCCAGCGGATGAGCTTTACCTATGCGGCCCAAATATTAAACCTTACTCCTAGTAGGGTTATAAGATTAGTGGACAAGTATATCCGGCCTAATCTTCCTTTTGATGATACGCAAGAGCCTATAGTGTTAACCTTAGATGAGCTATCCTTTAGAGGGAATGATTTTGTATGCATGGTAGGGAGGTTGGAACCGGGCAAGAGGCCTTTGACTATTTTAGAGGATGTGAGAACGGCGACTATAAAGGCTTACCTAGAAGAGCTCAAGAAGGCTGGGGTCAAAGTAGAGGCAGTAGTAATTGATATGAAAGACTCGTGGCGCAAGTTAATCAAAGCAATATTTCCTTCAGCCAAGATAATAGTAGACCCTTTCCATGTGATCCAGGATGCTAACCGGCGTTTAGATGAGGCAAGAAGGATAGAGCAAGAAGCGAGCAAGGATAAGATACCTCGGTTCCCTTTGATTAAAGCTAAGGAGAGACTTACTCCCAGACAACAAGAGAAGTTAGAGGAAATTAAGAATAAATACCCGTCCCTCTATGAATTATACCAGCTAAAGGAAGACCTAAGGCAAATTCTAAGGATGGACCGGGTAGAAGAGGCAGAAGCTGCTTTGAGCCGTTGGCTTATAAATGCGGAATGCGCTGAAAATGTAGAGGGACGGGTATGGGCTCGTACTATCAAGTCTTGGAGGTCAGAAATATTAAACCTGGTAAGATATACCCAGCAAGGTCGCCGGTACACTAATGGCTATATAGAAGGTAAAAATACCTTAAGCAAAATGCTTAAACGCTTAAGTTTCGGCTTTAGAAATCGCATTCATTTCATCAAGAAAATGTTCCTAGGATGTTGCCCCCAAAATCTGATCCCACAACTATTGACATAGAGCCGAGCCCGCAGGCCTGAGTTATCCCCAGTTTTGATCCCAGGCCTGCTTGGCTTTCGCTCGCTCCGGAAACCCTCGCGGGCAGGACTTTTGCTCGGCCTCAAGCTCCGGCGGGGTTCCCGGCCCAATCGGCGTCCTTGCCGATGGGCCGGTCTCGGACCTCCTATCCTCGACCCCGCCTCCGCTTTCGGCCAAAGCTTAAAGCTTGGGCCAGCCGCTCAGGTTTAGTCGCTCGCTTTCAAGTCCAAGCAGGCCTCCCCTGGAAAAAGTGGGGATAGCTCAGCCCGCAGGCTCCCGTTGCGCCCCCTGAACACAGCCGTTCAGCTAGTAGGAAAATGACCCCATTTCTCACGCGATAGTACCCCTGGCTACGGCCGGTCAGTCAGTTCATACTGCCGGCCAAGAGTTCGGCCACATGTAAAACAGCAGTGTCCTGACCGGATCGGCGCAGAGCATGGGCTATCTGCATGATGCACGCAGGACATTCGGTAGCGACTACCGAAGCTCCGGTGGCCGCAATCGCTTCGATTTTTCTCTGGCCGATCTTTTGGGCCACATCGTAGTGCAGGAAACAATAGGAGCCCGCAGCGCCGCAGCAGCGGTCGGCCCCCTCCATCTCGCGAAATTCCATGCCGGGCAAGACTCCGAGGATTTTGCGGGGCGCTGCGTAAATTTGGAGGCCTTTTTTGAGGTGACACGGGTCGTGATAGGTCACCACCGTATGCTTTGCGGAGGGTCCGCCGGATAGGCAGAGCTTCACCTGTTCCAACCCCACCTGTTCTACCAAGTACTGCGATATATCCACCACAAGGCCGCCCAGATCTCGGGCTTGGGCAAGGCCCGTCCACCGCCCGTATTCCCTCCAGGTGCTGCCGCAGGAAGCGCAATCTACGATGATGGCCTCGTAATTTTCCTGACTGAAGGACGCTATATTCTTCACGGCCAGTCTTCTAAAGGTAGCGAGATCCCCCTGGGCCAGGGCAGGCAGGCCGCAGCACACCTGTTCCGGCAAGTGCACCTCCAGACCGAGGCGGGTCAAAATTTTGATCACCGCCCGGCCTACCGCGGTAAAGACTAGGTTGGTCATGCAGCCGGTGAAGTAGGCTACTTTGCCCCGGGGTGCCCCCGACGGGAGAATCCGGCGGGGGAACAAAGACCTCAAGGCCCTGGGGGCCGGAAGGGGAAGGAGCTCCTCCAACTGGCCTACCCTGCCGGGGAACAGCCCTGCCAGGGGCCGGGCCAGCCGGCACAGGCCGGTTCTCTTACAGAACCGTATGGCCCGGGCCAGATACTCCAGGCGGCGGTTAGAGGGTAAAAGATACCGAAGGCCCCACCTTTTTATGAGGGACAGGCCCTGCTCTTCAGATAGTCTCGCTTTCACGCTGCCGACCACTAAATCGGCCTCCACCCCGTTGGGGCAGGCGGCTACGCAGGTTTTACACAGCAGGCATTGGGAAAAAATCTCCCTGAAGCGCTCCGACGGCGGAAGCGCCCCCTCCAGGTATCGCCGCGCCAGCTGTACCTTGCCCCTGGCTGCGAAGGGTTCGTGGGGTATAACTTCGAATACGGGGCAGTAGGCCCGGCAGGTGCCACACTTCGAACACTTGTTTATCTGCCGCTGTACTTCTTCTATAATGTCCAAGGCCGGTTTCACTCCGCGAAAATCTTACCGGGGTTTAGGATATTGCGAGGGTCCAGAGCTTGTTTAATCCTTTTCATGGCGTCATAGCCGACCCGCCCTAATTCCGAAGGCAGAAAAGGCGCCTTAAGGAGACCTATTCCATGTTCCCCCGAGAGGGTACCACCCATTTCCAGGGCGGCGTGGAAAATCTCCTCGATGGCCCTCTCCACCCGCTGCATTTCTTCCGGATCATTCCGGTCACAGGCAATGTTGGGATGCAGGTTGCCGTCGCCGGCATGGCCAAAAATGACCAGCTCAATGCCGTATTTTTCCCTTATTTCCCCCAGTCTCTGGATCATGGCCGGCACCCGGCTGCGGGGCACGGTGGCGTCCTCAGAAATCTTGGTAGGCTTTATCCGGGCAATGGCCGGGGAAATGGCCTTGCGAGCCCGCCACAAAGTTTCCGCCTCGCGGGGGTCGGTTGCTCTCCGTACCTCTACCGCCCCCAGCTTCATTAAAATCTTTGCTACCCTTTCCGCCTCCTGCCGGGCCTGTTCCTCATGGCCATCGGTTTCAATGAGCAGAAGGGCTGCGCAGTCCTGCGGCAATCCGGAGGGACTGAATTTCTCCACCAGGGAAATAGACAGGCCGTCCATGATCTCCAGGGTCCGGGGGAGTATGCCGGCCGCGAGGACGGCACTCACCCCTTCCCCGGTCTGTTTCAGATCTTTAAAGGCGGCCAGGAGGGTGCACACGGCGGGGGGCCGGGGAATTAGGCGCAGGGTAATCTGGGTGATGACCCCTAAAGTGCCTTCCGAACCGGTAAAGAGCCGGCAAAGGTCGTAACCGGTAACGTTTTTGACCGTGCGGCCGCCAACACGGGCGACCCGGCCGTCAGCCAGAACTACTTCCAGGCCCAGCACGTAGTCTCTGGTCACGCCGTATTTCAGGGCCCGCGGCCCGCCGGCGCATTCCGCCACATTCCCGCCCAGGGTGCAAAACTCGGAACTGCTGGGGTCCGGCGGGTAGAAAAGCCCCCTCTTTTCCACCTCCCGGTGCAAAGCAGCCGTAATGACCCCCGGACCGACCACCGCCAGCATGTCCTCGTGGTTAATTTCATAAATATCTTTCATTCCCGTCAGCACCAGGGCGATGCCGCCGCCCCGGGGTACCGATCCCCCGCTCAAACCCGTCCCCGCTCCCCGGGGATGGACGGGAACGCCCTCCCGCCAGGCCAGCTCCAGGACCCGCGCCACTTCCTCCGTACGGGACGGCTTCACTACCACATCGGGCAGGCCCTCCGCAAAGGTGCCGTCATAGGAATAACAGCAGCGGTCCTCCAGGGCGGTAAATACCTTGCCGGGGCCCAAGATGCGGGCTAATTCCTTGGCCAGTCCAGCCTTTATCATGCTCCACCTTCTCCTATCCCCTATTATCTCAGCCTTCGGGCGCCGGGTCCTCCTCCCACGCCGTCCCGCTGCCCGGTTCCTCCGGTAGGACCCAAAGGGAGTCCTTTTTTAGGGAAACCTGTACCTCCGACCCGGTCGCCAGCCTCATATCGCGGAAGACATAGCTGGGTATCTCCAGTTCTACGGTTTCCCCCGATCCGTTCAAGGCGAGAAATACCAGGTAACTACCATAGCCATCAAAAATGCTGGATACCCGGGCAGGAAAAACATTGGCCTGTACTTTAGGACGCAAGGGCTTTCCCTCCCGGATGATGACCACCTCCCGGGGGCTCAGGCCGAACACCACCTTTTGCCCCAGGGTCAACTCTGCCCTCCAGGGCAACTCGCATACAAAGCCGCGACGCGTTCGGGCCACCAGGGACACACCGGGTTCGATATCCGTTATGAGGCCCCTAAATACATTGCGGCCGGCAAACAGCCGCGCCACCCCTAAAGTGGCCGGCCGGTAATATACTTCTTCCGGTGTCCCCACCTGGTGAAGCTTCCCTCCCAGCATGACGCCCAGGTGATCGGCCAGCAAGAACGCCTCTTGGAGATCGTGGGTCACGTGAATCACCGTGGTCCCCAGCTTGTTGAATACTTCCTTGAGGTATAGGACCAGCTTGCGCCGTATGAAGCTGTCCAGAGCGGAAAAGGGCTCGTCCAGCAGGATCACCGACGGTTCCACCAGCAGGGCCCGGGCGAGGGCAACCCGCTGTTTCTCCCCGCCGCTTAAATGAAGGGGGGATTTCCTTTCGAGCAGGTGGTCGATCTGTAGGAGCTCGGCCAGCTCCCTGGCCTTGGTCCGGGCCCAGTCGAGGGGTATCTTCCGCGCCCTCGCGCCGAACAGGATGTTATCCATGACCGACAAATGAGGGAACAAGGCCAGATTTTGAGGCAGATACCCGATCTTCCTTTCCTCCGGCCGGGCCCGGGTAATATCGCGGCCCTCCAGGATAATGGAGCCCTTTTTTATGCCGTGGACGCCGCAGATAGTGTCCAGGAGCAAAGTCTTTCCCGAACCCGAAGGGCCCACAATCACCAGGCATTGGCCCCGCTCCACTTTAAAGGATATATCTTGTAGCCTGAACCCCGGGACTTGCACTTCTACGCCGGACAGGTACAGCATTAAAAAGCCGCTCCCCTCTCCCTATCAAGATAGCGCAGCGACAGCAGCACCAGGCAGGAAACGAACAACAGGATCCATATCAGAACGACCGCCTTCTCTATATTGGCGCTGGCCAAATTTAGGTAGATGGCAATGGGTAGGGTTTCGGTCTTAAATTTGGTGGCCCCGGCCAGGGTGACCGTGGCCCCAAATTCGCCCAGGGCCCGGGCCCAAGACAGGATAAAGGCCGAAAGAATCCCCTGCCGGGCCATGGGGAGGGTAACCCGCCAAAAGGCCCCCTGGCTGCTCTCGCCCAAAAGACGGGCGGCCAGTTCATAATGGGTATCGATAGAATCGAACACGGCTTTGATCAACCGTATGGCCAGGGCCAGGGTAATGGTCGTCTGGGCTACGATAATGCCCGCTGTGGTGAAAACGACGGGGATGAGATGCTGCTGGATCCAGAGACCGACGGGCCGGTTAAAAAAAATCAACAGTAGAGCGCCGAGGGCGATGGGCGAAACCCCCGTAGGCAAGTCCAGCAATGTATCGACCAGGATTTTTCCCCGGAAATGGCGGCGCGATAAAAGATAGGCCACGGGCGTGCCCAGGATTACAGCCAGCGAGGCGGACACCAAGGAGGTCTTAAGGGATAGGCCGACGGCGAACTGTATCTCCTTATCCTGCAGGCTCTCCAGCAGAATATCAGGCCTTATATAGGGTATTTGGGCCAAGAACAAAAGTAAAATGTAAGCCAGGACGATTCCTAACAGACCTGTGGTGGCTATGTCGAAAGCATCCCGTCTCTTCATGCTGAACCTATTTCCCCTTTACCACGGGGATTGCAAATGATATTCTCCCCCTATCGTCGCCCGGGGAGCCAGCTTGCGCGCTTCTTCTTCGGTGGTCAGGTATCCCCATTTTTTAAAGATGCTCTTACCTTCCTCCGAGGTGAGATAATCAATAAACTGCTGGGCCAAATTCCTCTTGGTGGTATAACTGGAAACGGCCACAGGAATATAGCCTATCCTAGGCACCTTTTCCGGCGGCAAATAGATAGTCTCAATCTTATCCGGATTCCAGGAAGCAAAAACCTCCCACCCCAATACTGCATCTACCTGCCCCAAGGCTACCAGGTTGGCCACCTTTTCGCAGCTTTCTGCATAGGTAACAATATTTTTCTTTACCTGGGCGTCTATACCCGCTTTTTCCAAGATTTCTGCCCCATAAAGGCCCACACAAACCGTATCCGGTCGGGCCAGGCCCACCTTTATGCCCGGCTTGGCCAAATCTTCTAAGCCTTTAATCCCCTTAGGATTTCCTTTGGGAACATTGATGGCGGGGACCAAATAGACCACGATCCTCTCGGTCTCCGGCAGCACTACCCCTTCCTTTTTCGCCAGCTCCATGAAATCAGAGGAACCCGGCAGGTAAATATCCCCCTGCTTGCTCAATTTCATCTGGCTCAAGACCGCGCCCGAACCGCCGAAGGTGAGGCTCACCTTAATACCCGTCCGGGCTTCAAACTGGGCCGCGACCTCTTCCAGCGGAGGCTTGCTGGCCGACCCGGCAAACACTGCGATTTCCTGGGAAGCGGGCGGTGCGCCTTCTTTGTGGCCAGCGCAACCGGCCGTCAAAGCGGCTGTTAAGACCATTATGAGGAATAAGGTAAAATAGCGCCTGCTTTGCAAAGGTCCACCACACCCCTTGTTAGATTGCTCAAAAAAGAACCCCGGCTCGCAAAGGATGCCGGGGTCCTGTCCACCTGGTAGAAAGCTTCTCCTTTCCGAGCAAAAGGGAGGCATGCCCGTTTCCCGGCATACCCCGTGGGCCGTACTTTAGCCCAGGCCGGCCGGCCATAGACCTGACCTCTACAGGGGCTCGTCCTTAGGCCCAACCGGCTCGGAGAAAGATATGGAGTTTTATCGACCATAATGTTGTTTTCATCATACCTCATTAATCCCGAACCGTCAAGGATTGTCTGGGCTGACGTATCCCCAGTTTTGATCCCAGGCCTGCTTGGCTTTCGCTCGCAAAGGCCTCCCTCGCGGGCCAAACTAGCGCTTGGCTAAAGGTTACGGCAGGTTCTCCGCAGAATTTAAGCATTCTGCCTCAGTTGCCGGCCGCAGGTTTCTCATGGCCTCGGGCCTGCCTCCGCCTTTCGCCTCGCTAAGTTTGGCTACCGCTCAGGTTTAGTCGCTCGCTTCCAAGCCCAAGCAGGCCTGCCCTGCAAAAAGTGGGGATAACTCAGTTGCCTGGGTTCCCAGACAAACAGAGATAGATGAAGGTGCCGACTATGGTCCTGTTGCCGAGGAGGGCATGACCATGGGCGATTATGCGGGGGTTATGGGCAAACTGGCGAAAATAAAGGCAGGACATTCTTTGCTCCCTTAAGGAGGACAACTGAGAAGATAGCAGGCTTCTTCCAGGTGAAAGAGTTGCGCTATGAAGCCTTCCTTCTCCCCTGCGGTTCGGTTCCAGAGAATTTAAAGCTAGGTTCGCCCTACAGGCAGACGGCGGTTTATCAGACCAACTGTTCATCTCAAGCTGGACCGCGGGTACTTTGTATCCAGTACAGCTAACTGGACAGAGTACCTAAGTGTACGGGAAGATGTATCATATCGAATCAGTAGCATCATCAGCTTGGACCGCCGGCTATTGAACCTTTCGTGTCTGCTTGGGGCTTAGGTTCAAGCTTGATAAGGCTTAAGAGCACAGTCGTTATCGCTGCGGTTATTACCGCCGCATAGGTCTCGGTCAAGTTAGGATGAATAGGGAAATGACCGTACTTCGCCTTGTACAAAACCCAGAAAAACCCTACAGCAGCGGTAATTATCATGGAATAGACGGCTGCCCGGGGTGAGGTTTTACGCCAGTAAAGGGCGAAAAGGATGATTATAAAAAGGGAGCCGCGGATGGTATAGGCAAAATAAACCATATCCAATATTCTGGTGCTGCCGTACATCAAAAGGGCTAACAGAATACAGGCTATACCGGCCAGGCCGGTGCTTAAGCGGGAAACAAACAGCAGTTGTTGTTCGCTGGCGCCGGGACGCCACAGGCGCTGGTAAAGGTCCTTGGTAAACATGGTCCCGGCGGCTAAAATGATGGGCGATACGGTGGATAGGATAGCGGCCATGATGGAAGCCAGAACTATGCCGCCAATAACCGGGTTAAGATGCATCATAAGAGTGGGCAGAGCGAGTTTGGCGTTGACCAGGTCAGGAAAGCGGACTCTGGCAGCCATGCCCAGCAGGGCAGTAATGATGCCGAAGGGTGCCACCACGAAAGCGGTGATAAAGGCCGCTTTTTGGGCTACCTTAACATCTCGGGCGGCCAGGATGGGTTGAATACCCGCCTGAGCGGTACAGGCGCCCAATACCGAAGCAATAATCCAGGAGGAAACAGGGGACCATCCGATACCCACCCAGTTAAAATAGGGTTGGGCAGGAAGACTGGCTCGCAGAGAAGAAAAGCCGCCGATATCGGCCAGAACAAAGATTAAGGCCAGGAGGGCTCCCCCGTACATGGCAATCAAATGGATAAAATTGGTGTAGCCAATGGCATTCATCCCGCCAGCCAGGGTATACGCGATAAAACCTATACCCAGGACCACGACCCCCGCCTCGTAGCTCAAGCCCAATACCGAAACGCCCAGAGTACCGGCCGCAATAATTTGGGCGGTACCGACAGCGATCATGACGAAGGTAAGGAAGATGCTGGCAACGACCCGGGCATTTACACCCAGAAATTTTTCCACTATTCCCGGGACCGTAACCGTACCCAGGTTGCGGTAGAGTTTGGCAAAAAAGAGGGCCAGGACAATAACTCCTATTCCGTTAGCGATAGTATACCAGGCCCCGGAGAGGCCGGTTACAAAACCGTATTCCGATATGCCCGTGGTAGAGGTCCCACCGAGCCACTCGCCTACACTGATCACTACCACCATGAGGACACCCAGACCGGCTCCGTGAAAAGAGGTGGCGGTGCGCGTCTTCCTTTGGGCATACAGGCCGGCGGCCACGGTCAAGGTTAAGTAGGCCAGGATAATAAGTAATTGCACGGACATGGGATAAACCCTCCGCATGCTATAAAGTAAGTTGGGGAGGCATCAACGATGCCTCCCGCAGGTTAAGAAGGAGTTATTCCAGCGGTACCTCAATATCTAAAAGGGGTGCGTACTGCTGGCAGCCGAAGATGTCGGATTCTCCCGGGCTTCCGCTGGGGCGTTTCCGGTAAATCGTGAACTTGATGGCATAGGCGGGATCAAACTCTACGAAATCGCTAATCCTTTCCGGGCTTAAGTTATAAAGCTTGCAGACAGTTTCCGGGGTAAGAACCCCGCTTTTTTTCACCAGCTCGTACTTCTCTTTATCGTTAAAGATTATATCGAAGGTTATCTTATCCGTGCCGGCATTTTTACTGCGGATAGTCTTGGCCAGTTCCACCAGTTTAACTGTTGGCATCCTTAAATTTACCTCCTTACTTTCCCGCTTCAGTGATAAAGGTGGGGAAAAGTTCTAACGGGTCATTCAAGGCGAGGGTATGGTTTATGGTCCACCTGTAGGCAGGAGATGCGGGCAAAACCTCATCCACTATGAACGCGGCGCCGCCGGCCGTGCCTTTTACCTCGGGCAAGCGGGCGTAAAACATCTGCCGGGTGCCGATCATGGCCACCTCTTCCGCCATCCCTTTAGTAGGCGCGATACCCTCTACAACTACACACAGTTCGTGGGAGCGAATCTCCTTGACAGGCTCCAGCTCCCCCATGACGCCGTTTTTGCCGAAGACATGATAATATAATTCGTAGCCGCGGTCTCCAAAGCGTTCCCGCACATGCTGTCTGGCCCATTCTATTACCTGGTCGATATGCCGGATGGTATAAGGGTCCCGGATGCCGGCAATACCGATATAGCGTTCGCCCACTTTGCCCGAGCCTTCCAGCTTAACCCGCAGTTCTGGAGAAGGGATGAAACGAGGTCCGGTTATACGGCAAGTTTTTTCGTCGTATTGCTCATAGCGGCATTCACTCATGTCCAGCATGCCGCCCAGGACGTATTCGTAGTAAGGGTTGGACCTCTCATACATGGCGTGGCCGGCTACTGAAGCTACCGTGCACCGCTGTTCCGGATGCATGGCAGTGACCTTAACATCGGTCTCGGTGATGGTGCCTATGATGGTTTCCTTGCCGCCATAGGGTTCAGCGCAGAAGGAAGCGCACTCCATGACCTTACCCAGGTAGTAGGCCAGATCTTCGGGGAAACCGGCCCTGATGGCCGGAGCGGCAAAGATAGCGCAATCGCTGGACCGGCCACCGATAATGACCTCAGCGCCCATGTCCAGCAGTTTAATGTAGGGATGCACCCCAGCAAGAGCTACAATCCGGTCGGTCTTTTCCAGGTCGGACCAGGTAAGATCAGGCCGTCCGTCTAAACCTTTAATAACCTCGCCTTTTTTCATCCGCTGGGCCAGATAATCTTTGCTCACCTCGGAATAGAAATAGCCCACTGTAAACTTGGGCAGATTATGTTTTTCGGCCAGTTCCTTAATGATGTTGACATAAAGATCTACCCGGCTGTTGCTCCCGGTGTCACCGGCCGAACCGATGATCATGGGCACCCCTAATCGGCGGGCAGCCAGGAGCATATGTTCCAAATCATGTTTCTGCCATTCCAGAGGGCTGGCCGAAGTATCGGCTCCCAAGGGGCCGGGACCAATGTCATCGCTGCCGGAATCAGCTACAATATAATCTGGTTTGGTCTCCACTCCCCGGTAAAAGCTCCCCGTCTTTAAGGGGGCAAATCCCAGATGCCCGTTAGGACAGAGAAAGCGCAGCGGTTTTTTCCCCATAGCCCTTTCCTCCCCAATATGATGTTATTACTTGTTATAACCTCATTGCTTTTAATTCTACATACATTCGTTTTTTCCTCCTCGTTCAACAAGATTAACAGCCTCTTTTTCACGGCAAAAAAATACACCGTCCAGTAATGTATTGATCATCTGGGGGGCGTTATGTTAGTCTTGTTATGACAATGGGTAGATGGAGGGACTGTAATGTCGGAAAAAGCCATGCCTTTGGCGCCCCACTGGGAAATATCCTCAGCCAAAGATCGGCCGCTGTACCAGCAGCTAAAAGATTTACTGGCGGCTCAAATTAAGAATGGATCCTTTAAAGCCGGGGATCGCCTTCCTTCGGAGAAAGAGCTCTGTGCTTTATATAATGTAAGCCGCATTACAGTGCGCCAGGCTTTAGCAGAGCTAGCCAGGGAAGGCCTTATTTACCGCACCCACGGTAAAGGTACCTTTGTGGCCCGGCCCCGTATTCAGCAGGAATTGGTCAGGGTCACGCCCTTTGAGGCCACCTTGAGGAGCAAAGGATTAGAACCTTCTACTAGATACCTCGGGTCCAGCACTCTGCAGGCCGATTATTACCTGGCTACTGTTCTGGCTATCCCGCTCTCCACCAGGCTTCTTCGGTTGGAACTCCTGGGCCTGGGCAACGACGAGCCCATGGTGTACTATATATCCCATTTTGTAGAGGATCTGGGGCAGAAATTAGATGAACTGGCCAGAGATTTGTCCGAAAAACGGATTCCCTTTTCCACTTTTGATCTCTATGAAAAGGCAGGTCTACCTTCCCCCTCCATGTTGACCCAGTCCTTCGAAGCCATTGCTGCCAGCAGAGAACAGGCCAAAATCCTGGCCGTCAAACCCGGAGAACCTTTGCTCTTTGTCACTACCTTGGCGTATACGGCCGAAGGCCGGCCGGTGGAATATAAGCAGGCGGCTTACAGGGGAGATAAGTATAGCTTCTACTTAACCCGGCCCGTTTGATGATCGCCTCCGGCTCCACCGGATACTATCATCCAGCAATTTTCTCTGGAGTTTGATGAGCGCCTCTGCTCGTCCCTCTTGGTGTTAACAGCCCCTACAGCCCTCATAGTGTCCCTGACACTAGAGGGCTTCTTTCTTTAGCCAAATTACTTTTGCCGAAGTTATGGTGCCAGCTGAAAAAACAAATAAAAGTTAATAATTCAAGCAGGAAAAATGGACTATTTGGCGAATTAAGATTATAACACGTTATAACTTCTATGGGGAAAGGGGGTATAACAAGATGGTGGGTCCTATTCGCATCGGCATAACTACCGGGTGGGAGCAGGGCTCTGTCGTGCCGGGATGGTCTCTTGTATATACAGTTAAGCCCTGCATAGATGTAATAGCAAAGGTTGGCGGTATTCCGTTGTTGCTCCCAGTATTGGAGGAGCCGGTAATTCGTCAGGAGGCTTTAAACAATGTTGATGCTCTTCTTGCCGCCGGGGAAGTCCTTAGCGTTAAACGCAATGTCTTAAGCGGAGACCAACCTAAGGATTTGGAAAGTCAAAATCCCTTGCGCTTTGCTAATGAGCGCGATTACTTGCTCGGGGCCCTGGAACGAAATATGCCGATTCTGGGCATCTGTCGCGGGTACCAAGTCTTGAATATTATCTGTGGCGGTACTATGTACCTGGAAGATATCCACCTGCGGCCCGAAAACAACGGCGTACTTCACCACCAAGGCAGTCAACCACCAGAGGAAACTGTGCACCCTGTAGAGTTGTCCGGTATTTTGGCCCGCCTTACGGGCAGAAAAGAGGCCATGGTGAACAGTTTTCACCGCCAGGCAGTAAAGGAGCCGCCAGCCGATTTTGAGGTTATTGCTCGGGCACCGGACGGGATAATTGAAGGGATAGCGAGTCTCAAGCATGATTTTGTCCTGGGAGTCCAGTTTCATCCCGAAATTTTACCGGAGCCAATATGGTTAAGGATTTTTAAGAAGTTAGTAGAGGCAGGACAAAGATATAGGCAAAAGAATGGTAAAAAAGCCAATAAGGATAATGTTTAAATTACAAAAGTTTCTCCTGTTGAAAGTTGAGCAGAAATTTGTTAAAAAGGTTTGCTGTAAGGAGGCATCAGAAATGCCCACTCAAATGGTCGGCCCTCTGCCGGTAGAGGTATTCTGGTTAATTGAGCTACTGTTGGTCATTGCCCTCGTATTCATAGCCTTCAAACGGCCAATCTACGAGGCCATGGCCATCGCCTTTGCCTTTACCATTGTCATGACCGGGCGCTACGATCTTTTTTGGCCGGGCCTTTTGGCTCCCTCAACAAGCGGCCTCTTCTATATCATAGTCGGTTTTCTGGTCTTTGCTCACATTTTAGGCCGGACCAAAGTAGTAGAAAAGTTAATCAATCTTATTCTGGCCGTTATCGGTGGTCTGCCGGGCGGGGCCGGTTATGTAGCCCTTTTGGGCAGCAGCGCCCTGGCCACCATGACGGGTACCGGTCCGGGCAACGTAGCAGCCACCGGCGTTTTTACCATCCCAGCCATGATCAGGAGCGGTTTCCCCCGCCACCTGGCGGCAACCGTGGAGATGGCCTCCAGTATGTTAGGTAACCAGGTTGGCCCTGGGTTAAATCTTGTCGCCTTCGCCATTCTCTCGTCTTTGTATCCTGACAAATATTCCCTCTCTACCTTTTGGCTGGGACTGTATATTGTTTTCGGATGGCTGATTTTGCAACGCTGGCTGACCCTGCTGGCCTTCTGCAAATACTATAAAGTTCAGCCCGTGCCCAAGGAGGAACGCCCTAACCTGGCCCAAGCCTTTAAAGAAGGTTGGAAAGCCCTCTTAATTCCAGTTTTCATTCTAGGACCCATTATTATTGATTCCCTGTTCAAGGATGGCCTCACCGCCCGTTTTGGCGCGGAAGGAGCCAAAGCCTTCTCAGCTTCTATACTTCTTATGGCAGCAGGCTTCTGTACTTTTTACTCCTTGATCATAGGTCGCAAGGAGATACCGGGCGGTTTTAATTTACACAGCATTTTTGCCATGTTCCGGGACAGTTTGAAAGGGGTAGTGCCTGTTTCCGCCACCATTTACTTGGCCTATGCCATTGCCCTGGTCTTCAAGCAGGTAGAAATGAGCCAGGCTATTCAAACCTGGTTCTTAAGCCTGGGTCTGGGCAAACTGGGTTGGGCCCTCCTGATAGTCCTCTTCACCGCCTTCCTCGGGATGGTTTTGCCCGGCTCTTCCCAAGTGGCGATTCTGGGGTCAGCCATCATTTCCACCGGCGCGGCTGTCGGTATCGATCCCTTTCTGATAGCCGTAGTTATGCCGGCCATTACAGGTGTAATGGAAGGTATGACCCCACCCCTGGCCCTGGCCATGTATACCGCTATGGGAATCGCCAAATCCCGATTCTGGGAAACTGCTAAATTAACCTACGTTTGGGTGTTTGCCCACCTGATTGTGACTTTCTTGCTTTTAGTGGGTATCCTACCCATATTTATTAGAAGTTAAAAGGAGCGTGGGCAAATGAAAAAAGCATTTGAAAGTCTCCTCCATAGCCTTTTTGGGATTTTCATCTTGATAGCCGTACTAATCGGTGCGGTAGTAGCCTTCATGTTTGCGGCCGGTTTCCTCATCGGAGGGCCGTCTGCCACCCAACTAGCCCTGGCCGGTAAAAAAGCCCTTGATTATGCCATAAAAATAGCTGCCGTTGGCGTCTTATTTGGCTTATTTGCCTTCTATATCAACGGGCGTCATGAGTTAACTTTGAGGGACGACCATCCAGAAGAGAACATAGAATAAGTGGGTATCATTCCATTCACCTAAGCTTGGGCCCTGGGCTTCTCCACCAGGGGAGGCCCGGGGCTTTATTGGAAAGACCCCGCCTCCGGTCCAGCGAAATATTCCTCTAAAAGAACGTCCGCACTTTTGATGGCCGCTTTTTACCCCGACCCATCACTTTCATCCCGCCGGATTTGTCTTTTCCTCTTATTAAAGCTAAAGAGCAACCTTGTTCGTTTACGGGATAAGGGTTTTGAATACCTGGCCTTAATTTTTTAAGGGAAAGCATTTTGCACAGATAGGTGGAAAAAGGAAGGAATTAGCATCTCAGCCTGCCAGAGAAGGGGTTATTGGGGTTCAGCGGCACTTTCCTTTTTTGTCTTGTGGCAACTTCTATAGTATAATAAAGTTGTATGTAGTCATCTATACATAGCCTAAGTTGTCTGGTAGGTTTAGGAGGTGAAAGGTATGCAACGGGTCCTTTTCATATCCGAACATGGAGACCCTCTGGCTCCCTTGGGGCGCATCCAATCGGGAGGTCAGAACGTCTACGTCCGTGAACTTGTGCTCGCCCTGGATCAATTAGAATGGGCCGTCGATGTTTTCACCCATTGGAGCGAAGAGCAAAAACCCCGGGTAGAGAAGTTGGGTTCCAGGGGAAGGGTCATCAGGCTAGCAGCAGGCCGCAAGGGATTTGTCCCTAAGGATGAAATGTTCTCTCTGCTTCCGGCTTTTGTGGAGGAGCTGCTGCAGTGGACGGCTGAAAATAATACCTCTTATCGCCTCTTGCACACCCATTACTGGCTCTCGGGCTGGGCAGGAATGAAGTTGGCTTCCAGATGGGAAATCCCCCAGGTTCACGTTTCCCACTCCTTAGGATTAGTTAAAGCCCGCCACAGCCGTTCCCAGGTGCCGGAGATCAGAATAAAACAGGAAAAGCGCGTACTGCATAAGGCCGACATGGTAGTGGCTACTAGCCCACAAGAAAAAGAGATACTGTGCTCAAAGTATGGCGTCCCCACAGGAAAAATCAGTGTGATCCCCTGTGGAATCAATCCTGCCCGGTTTGCTCCCCGGGACCAAGAAAAGGATCGCCAATCCCTGGGGTGGGATAAGCGGGAAAAGATTATTTTATTTGTGGGAAGGCCGGAGCCTGCCAAGGGCTTAGAAATCCTTATTCGTTCTCTGGCCTATCTTAAAGAGGCCTTAAAAGGAGAAAAAATAACTCTAATGGTCATCGGGGGAACTCAAACGGGGATTGCGCAGAAACCTTTTTACTTAGACTACTTACAAAACCTGGCGGAAGAAATAGGCGTAGCCGGCCAAGTCCATTTTCTCGGGTCGGTACCCCATGAAAATCTGCCGCTGTACTACGGGGCAGCAGATGTCTGCGCTGTACCCTCTTTTTACGAATCCTTCGGCTTGGTAGCCGTGGAAGCTATGGCCTGCGGGTGTCCGGTAGTGGCTTCAGCTGTGGGAGGGCTGCAATATATGGTGAGGAACGGTTTAACGGGCCTTACAGTCAGCCCCGGAGAACCCCAGGAACTGGCCAGGGCTCTGCAAAGGATTTTAACCGATACCACATTAAGGCTAACCCTTTCCCGCCAGGCAGCCCGGTGGGTAGCCCACCACTTTACCTGGCCCCAGATAGCCAGGCGTATAAGCAATCTGTATCAGGAGCTCCTCACATGGAAGAACACCGCAGTAAAAACCTCCGTGCCTACTTCGTTTTAGCCACGGACCTAGATGATACCCTGCTGGGCGACCCGGAAGCCCTGGCCCAATTAAACGATTGGTTAGGTCATAATCGGAAAAAGGCCCTGCTCATCTATCTCACGGGAAGGCACCTGGATTCCGCCCTGCGGGCAATCGAGGAAGAAAAGCTCCTCTGGCCGGATATCCTGGTAACAGATGTGGGGGCTCGAATCGGCTATTCTCCCAGCTATGAACCCGACCCTGCATGGGAAGAGCAGGTTTTAAGCGGGTGGGAGCCCCGCCGCATTGCCGCGGCCCTGAATTCCTGGCCCCAGCTCCTTCCCCAATCGGTACCGGCCGAGCAGCGCTTGAGCTACTTTATTTCCCGGGAGGTAGAAGCCGAGCAGGTAGCAGAAGCCGTCCGGAACCGCTTGAAGGAAGCAGGCCTTAACGCTAAAGTAATTATCAGCAGACAGATTTGCCTCGACGTCCTGCCCCCACAGGCTGGAAAAGGTACTGCCCTGTCCTATCTTCGCCGCAAATTCAACTGGCCCCCGCGGTTAATAGTAGTATGTGGTGACAGCGGAAATGATATGGATATGCTCACCCTGGGCTTTCCTGCCGTCCTGGTGGGAAATGCTTCGGCCGAAATTAAAAACCATCCTTTGCCGCCTAGCGTCTATCGTGCCCGGGCAGCTCATGCGGCAGGCATCTGGGAAGGTTTAAAGTGGTGGAATTTAGTCTAGCCTGAGCCCCAGGCCCTGGACACTCCCATAGGGTGTCCAGGGCTTTGTTTTTAGGGAGCCTCCTGCAGGGCTGGTAGCGGTAAACAGCAGTAACTATGCCCAGCGATTAAATCAGAATAGTCTGCCTCGCAAACCAAAGGATAGCTATATTCCTTTTTGCCGGGATGAACGGCTGAACTCCTTGAGCCATGGCCTCCTTATCGCCGGCCTGGGCTCTAGCAATTAACTCGCCGAGACCGAGTGCTTGTTATACACCCAGGTGCCCCCCTTTTTCTGTTTAAAGTGCTGAATAGATTCTCCCCGAACATTTGCCAGCTTCCGATGGCGGAAGCAGTTACCAATAGCCCGTTTAGCAAGTAGAGTGGAATATCTTTTAAAGCGAGAGCATCTGTAGCAATGTTCGTTATTATGACAATTGTTTCAGCGACGGCCAGAACAAGCCAGCGGGTAGGCAATCTTTTTAGCGGTCCAAGATTTTTGAGAAACTCCACCACCAGCATGGTGGCAGTAACGGCGCCGGTTAGCGTAGCGAGAAAGGTATAGGTGAAAAAGTCCTGCATGGCTTCCCCTCCCTTCCAGATGGACTGACCTCGCATCTTTTAATTGACACTCCAAAGGCTCTGTGCCCCCTTACTACATAAAAAGAAAATAGGGGCCTTTTTAATAACCCCTATTCTAAGGAGGGTCCTCCCCTTAAAGCCATGACCTTAACGCCCATCTTTTTCGAATGTTGTCGGAAAAACGAGATGATTAGTTATTCCAAATAAGGAACCAATTGCCATGTTCTGCCGTCTTTTAAAATAGATACATATGTGAGGCAGGTTTTTTTATCTGCTGGGGAAGGTGACACTCCATGCCCAAAAAGGCCAAGCTCCAAGAGTTAATTGTTAAAGCCCAGGCTGGTGACCAAGAAGCCCTCGCTGAACTGGTTCAGCGCTTTAACCCGGTAATCAAGAAGTACAGTCGCCGGTTAGGTTATGAAGAAGCAGGATCTGATTTGGTGGCCTGGATAGTGGACGCTGTTCATCGCTATAAACCGAATACCACCTGGGGGAGGGATGAACTAGAGCGGTACTTGTCAGAAAAGCGTAATCACCAAAAGTCATATTGAGAGTTTGCATCTGGGGGTATTAAAAAGCCCCCTTGCTTTCTCTTTATTATAATTAAGGGGTATAGAGAAGCTGAAAGGAGGTGCCTAATTATGGTCCCCTACTCCTGAATACTGCCCACTTGACCTTGAAGATGCTCAAGTTGCAGCTTGGTTTTTGACCGGTCTTCTCCATGAAGCCGCTAGACTGGCAAAAAAGCAGAAGCGGCTAAAGGAGCACGAGTTGTTAATCCTCAATGAATTGTTAAGTCAAGAAGCTGAGGATGAGGAAAGGGAAATGGTTGATACCATCGCTTCCCCCAGCGACACCCTTGCCGAAGTAGAGGACGCCCTATTCCTCGAGGAAGCCCTTTCGTTGCTGACGCCCCAACAACAGAAAGTTATTATCGCCACAATCTTAAACGGAGCCACGGAACAAGAGGTAGCTAAAGAATTGGGGATTTCCCAACCGGCAGTACACCGGATGAAAGTGCGAGCGTTGAACAGGCTTAAGAAACATTTTGTCCTGGACGAGCCCACCGCCAAGTAGAGCCTCATCTAAGACAGGCAACTACCCCAAATCCGAAAGCAGGGGAGTTGTAATTTCATTATACTCTGCCTTTGGAACAAAGGGGGAAATTAGAAGGAGAAGATATGATATGGCACAACGTTGCTTGTTCCTTGCGCTTGAACACTTTACTTATTACCTGTAAACTGGCTTATAAATAGCAACCCCCCGAGAAATAGAATGGCAGGCATAAGCACCCCATTTGTTCTTCACTACATAGCCCCCCTCAAAATATTTTCCTGAACGATTTTTTCCCTAAAAATAAAATAGATTTCCCTAAGAAAGCAGGAAGTTTTATGCATTTTACTCTCCTTGGGGATTCATGGGCTACAAGGAGGGCATTAATCAGTTCTAACAAAAGGAAAAAGGGAATAGTCTCTCCTAGGGGGTGTTTGTTGGGCATGAGTCCCCGTTTCTTCGCCTTGCTGGGAGCTTTTTGCTGGGGTATAGCTCCTGTTTTTGGCAAACTGGCTCTACTGGAGGTATCGGCCGTAACCGGGTTGGTGGCCCGTACTTTCCTGGCCGGAGGGTTGGTAACCCCCTGGGTAATTTACCAGGGCGGCCTGTCATACCTGGAGTCTATACCCCTTAAATCCTGGGTTTTCCTGACGGCGGAGGCTTTCTTCACCGCCGTGGCCGGCGACCTGGCCTATTACACGGCCTTAAAACGCGGCCAGCCAGGTGAAGTTAATTTAATTGTGGCTCTTGCCCCTTTCGTTACCCTTCTGCTGTCTGCCCTTTTTTTCGCCGAAAAAATTAGCTGGAACAAAATGGTAGGCGGGATATTCATCTGTCTGGGAATTGTCCTCATAAGTCTGGGAGGAGAGTAAGGATTTGCGCCTTCTACGCATCGGCCTGGCTGCCTTGATTATGGCAGGATTGTTGCTAGCCTTAACCTGGATTAGCTGGCCCAAGGTCTGGCAGGGAACCTTTTTCCTGCCGTCGAGCACTGTTCCCCGGCAAACCGAGGAGGGAATATCCGGGGACAAGGCCCTGCCCTGGGCCGGAGACCCAAGGGTGCAGGAACTTTTGCAAAGGCATAATACCCCCATCCTCATGGCTTATTACCACGCCCGCCTGCCCGATCCCATCCTCTGGGAGTCCTATAATGTAACCCTGGCAGCGAAAAGATTGGCCGGCACCGTTCTTCAGCCTGGAGAAATTTTCTCGCAAAATAAACTCCTGGGTCCTTATACCAAAGCTCGGGGTTATCGCGACGGCCCCATGTTTTCCGGCAATAAAATCGTTCCCAGCGAAGGCGGCGGGGTATGTAAAATTGCCTCGGGGTTATATAACGCAGCCATCCTAGCTAACCTGGAAATCATCGAGCGCCACCCCCATTCTCTCACGGTTCCCTATGTACCCCCAGGCCAGGATGCTACGGTGGCCTATGGCTTTTATGATTTTCGTTTTCGCAACAACACCGGCGCTCCCCTGGTCATCTGGGCGGACACCGTGGGCGATACCCTCTATATTGCTTTTTATGGCCGCCAAAAGCCCCCCAAGGTTACCTGGCATCATGAAGTCCTGGAGCGAGTTAAAACCTGGACGGAATATACATATAATCCTTCCTTACCGCCGGGGACCCAAAAAGTAATTTTCCCCGGCCAGGACGGAATCACGGTCCACTCCTGGATTACCATTGAGTACCCTGACGGTAAAATTGTGCGCAAAGACCTGGGCATCAGCCGCTACCAGGCCAGTCCCCGCCTGGTAGAAAGAGGCCCAGCTTAGTTGAGCATGAGCCGCGCGCCGGTGGCCAGAAGGACCAGGCCCAGGGCTTTCCACCAGGTAAAGGGAATCTTATTCAGTCCGAAGAGGCCCCAGTGGTCGATGATCAGGGCCATGGTCACCTGGCCCACGATGATGGCGGTAGTCGCCAGGGCTACCCCTGCCCTGGGGATGCTGGCCACCACTCCGTAGGTAATGAGGACGCCGATCAGACCTCCCAAAAGCAAGTACCAGGGGACTTGGGTGATTTTGCTTAAGCTCCCGGGGCTTAGAGGAAAAAAAAGCAAAAGAGTTACCGCGATCGTAGCCGTCAGGTGGACCACTAAGGTGGCCTGGAGGAGGCCGGTAATTTTAGCCAGGGCCGAATTAAGGGAACCTTGGACGGCCATGGCTACGCCGGCCACGAGGGCTATGAGAAGGGCAAAAAACATGTTATTGCTCCTTTGCAATAGGAATCTGCTGTGCGGTACAATCCTTCTTAGTATACCCCACCCGGCTTTAACCTTGCGCGCCACACCTAAGAGAAGCCGGTACTATCAAGCACCCCTCAACTACCGCTGCCGTAGCAAGTTAGGGGTGATACATAGGAGGGAGTTGTTTCCGGACACAATATTAGGTAAGGCCTTAACACTAAAGTCCCGCAGCAGCAGGGTAAATCATAGGGAGGATAATGGCTTGGAAAGGAGAAACAGGGTACAGCTCCTATATTTCCTCGTCTATTGGCTTTCAATCGTTGCCCTTTTCCCCCCGGCGGCTGCCCGGGCCCATACCTCCTGTGGCTGCGAAGGTGAAAGCCGCACCCTCATGTTAACCGACCCGCCCTTAAGGGGTCAGGATGTAGCGGAACTCCAGTACGTGCTGGCCCGGCTAGGTTATTACTTTGGCCCGGCATCAGGCGTCTACGACCGGATTACCCGGCGGGCGGTGATTAATTTTCAGCGCGCCCGTGGTCTCATCCCCTCCGGAGAAGTGGATCATGCGACCTACCAGGCCCTAAGTACCAAAGCCCAACCTGTAGCCCAAAAATCTGGCGAGGGTCCACCGCCAGGCAGCCGGATAAAAATCCTGGTGGATACGGATCAATTGTACCTTTATCTCCTGGTGGACGACCAGGTATTCCGCCAGTATCCCGTGGCCATAGGCAAGTATACTTCGCCTTCCCCGGTGGGAGAATGGAAGATCGTCGACAAAGCTTACGAGAGCGGCGGGCCCTTCGGCACGCGGTGGATGGGCCTGAACGTGCCCTGGGGGAATTACGGCATACACGGGACCAACCGCCCCTGGTCCGTGGGCTGGCCCGCTTCCGCCGGCTGCTTCCGGATGTTAAACGAAGACATCGAAGAGCTCTTCCCCTGGATACCCATCGGAACCCCCGTGATCGTTAAGGGCCCCCACGTACCGCCCCAGCGACCCCTAAGACCGGGAACTATATCGCCCGAAGTCGTAACCTTGCAGACCCGCTTGCGGGAGAAAGGGTTTTATCTGTTCGGCCCTGCGGATGGCGATTACGGCCAAATGACCACCCTGGCCGTAAAGGTTTTTCAAATAATGGAGAGAATAAAGCCCACCGGCGTAGCCGACTACCAGACCCTGCGGGCTCTAGGGTTTGAGGTGGCCTCCACCCCGGAAGCGGCCACCTCTCCCTCGCCCTGAGGTCCCCCCTGGGGCCCCTTTACCCCGAGGAAACCTCCCCGTCCAGGCCTCAGTCCGCACACCCTTCGTGGCCGCGCCCAGGCTCCAGGGGCCCCAACAGGAGAAGCAACGGCGCCTTATTCCGCTATTACCGGAACAAAGTCAAAGCGCAGGACGTCCACCAGTCCGCGGTTGGTGAGGCGCAACTCCGGTATAACCGGCAAGGCCACAAAAGCCATGGTCATAAAGGGAGAGGTCATCTCGCACCCCAGTTCCCGCGAGGCCTTCAGTACTTCCTCCACCTGGCGGGCCACTATTTCCACCGGCTGGTCGGACATGAGCCCCGCTATAGGCAAGGGAAGCAGGGCTAAGATCCGGCCCTCCTTTACCACCGCCATGCCCCCACCACACTGGGCCAGGGTATTTCCTGCCAGGGCCATGTCCGCCTCGTTGGTGCCCACGATAATGAGGTTGTGGCTGTCGTGGGCTACAGTAGAGGCCAGGGCCCCTGCCTTAAAACCAAAACCCCTTACCAGGCCTAGCCCCCTCGTGCCCGTACCGCGGTGGCGTTCCACCACCGCCACTTTGGCAATATCGCGCTCCGGAGAGGCCTTCACCTGTCCATCCTCTACCTCTAACTCTTCGATAACGTGCCGGGTGAGGATGCTTCCCTCCAGTACCTGAATTATGTGCACCCGGACCGAGCCCCTGCCGGAAGGAGCCGGGATCATGAAGTGCTCCGCCGTCAGGGCTTCCTTCAGGCGTACCGAATTCCTAACCTTGTCCGGATAAGTGGGAGTCGGAAGTTCGACTAAAAGCTTACCGCTCTCCGCCACTTCCCGGCCGGCAACCATGACCTTTTCTACCTTAACGGCAGCCAGATCGGAAAGAAAGACAATATCCGCCCACCTTCCGGGCGCAATGCTGCCCAGGTCTTGGGAAACACCAAAACACTCGGCCGTATTGAGGGTTACGGCCTGAATGGCCGTCAGGGGATTGAGGCCCTCGCTGATGGCCCGCCGGAGAACATGATCCATATGTCCCTGCGAAAGGAGGGTTTCCGGGTGGGTATCGTCGGTCACCAGGACTGCCCGCCGACTATCGATGCAATTTTCCGTCAGGCTTTTAACAGTCTCCCGGACGTCCCGTGCAGCCGACCCTTCCCGCATCATGGCGTACATGCCCAGCCGCAGGCGGGCCAGGGCATCGGCGGCCCTGGTGGACTCGTGGCAGCAACAGATACCGGCCGCAGCATAGGCGGGTAACCCTTTTTCCGTCTCCAGCAGGGCATAATGGCCGGTAACCGGCTTGCCGGCCTCCAGGGTGGCCCTGATTTCTCCGTGTACCCTATCGTCCCCATTCAGCACACCGGGAAAATTCATCATCTCGCCCAGACCGACTATGTTTTCCCACTGCATGGCCAGGGCAACTTCCTGGGGACCAAAGGTTGCCCCGGCGTCTTCCAGGCCGGGAGCCGCCGGCACGCAGGAGGGCATGGTGGCATAAACCCTTAAGGGGAGGTTCCGTCCTTCCTCCACCATTAGTCTAACGCCCTCCAGGCCTAGGACATTGGCGATTTCATGGGGATCCATAAAAACGGCGGTAGTACCCCGGGGTAGTACCGCCCGGGCAAACTGGGTCACGCTGACCATGCTGCTTTCCACGTGCAGGTGGCCGTCCAGGAAGCCCGGTGCTAAATAAAAACCCGTGGCATCCACTACCCGTGTCTGGGGGCCAATACAGTGGGTTACATCACCCACCGTGGCGATGCGCCCGTTCTTAACGGCAATATCCCAGGATAGAATCTCCCGCGTGAATACATTGACGACTTTCCCGCCGCGGATTACCACATCGGCAGGAATGCGGCCTGTGGCCGCGGCTACCAGCTCCTGGGTCATGGCCGACAGGGGGCTAGGCACCATATTCATCTCCTCCCCGGGCAATTTAGTAACTATTTGGTTCCGGTTAATTTAAGCTTAATGTACAAGCCCAGGAAATGTCAATGTAAGTGTACGCCGCTACCCAGACTTAATTTTATTTTAATTTCAAGGCAGGAATTTCCGTAAAAACGGCAAATAAAATATAAATACAAGGGTTTAATAAGACATGTTCAAAGTGCGCCTGTCTTCGTATATCCCCAGTAATAGGGTCTGGGGGTTTCTACCAGGCAACCGTAAATTGCCCGGCTACGAAGGCGGTCCTGAGGGTCCGCCGGTGAGCTGGGTTAATTTTTTAAGGCCGTATCGAAAGGGGTGATGGGTTTGGCCGGGGTCGGTTCATAAGGTTTAGCAGCCCGAAAATGGACACACTAACGTAAAAGGAGGGGTCAAACATGTCCGTACAGGAAGGCTTCCTGGAGAGGGTGTTTAGGCTAAAGGAAAATAACACCACCGTCCGTACAGAGGTGCTGGCCGGCTTTACCACTTTTATGACCATGGCCTATATCATTTTTGTTAACCCCACCATCCTCAGCACTACGGGCATGGACTTTAACGCCGTCCTGGTGGCCACCATCCTGGCCAGTGCCGTGGGTACCCTGCTCATGGCCTTCTTAGCCAATTATCCTATTGCCGTGGCTCCAGGCATGGGGCTCAATGCTTTCTTTGCTTATACCATCGTGAAGCAGATGGGTTACTCCTGGGAGGCAGCGTTAGCAGCAGTTTTCATGAGCGGTATCATTTTCATAATCCTCACTTTAACTAAAGCGCGAGAGGCTATCGTCAACTCCATTCCCCTTTCCCTTAAACTGGCCATCAGTGCTGGTATCGGCGTTTTCATCGCCCTCATAGGATTACAGAGCGCAGGCATTGTTGTCTCCAACCCCGATACGCTGGTGAAATTGGGGAACCTCCGCGATCCATCTGTACTGTTGGCTATTGCAGGCCTCATTATCACCGCCGCTCTGGTGGGCCTGCGCGTCAAGGGTGCCCTCTTGTTGGGCATTATCATTACCACCCTGCTGGGCATACCCCTAGGCATCACCAAACTGGAGGGCTTAAAAATCATAAGCTTGCCTCCCAGCCTGGCTCCCACTTTTGGAGCCTTTAGGCTCGGCCTAGGTGATCTCGTGGCCGCCGGCATCATTCCCGTAATCTTTACCCTGACCTTTGTGGACCTCTTTGATACCCTGGGTACCCTAATCGGGGTAAGCAGCAAGGCAGGGTTCTTGGACGAAAAGGGGCATTTGCCGCGTGCGGGGCAGGCCCTGATGTCCGATGCCGTAGCCACCACCTGCGGGGCCATACTGGGCACCAGCACGTGCGTGGCCTATATTGAAAGCGCGTCGGGCGTGGCCGAAGGCGGCCGCACGGGACTGACTGCCCTGGTAGTGGCCCTGCTCTTTCTTGCTTCCCTGTTCTTCTCTCCCCTGGTAGGCATCGTCCCCGCCGTGGCTACGGCGCCCGTACTCGTCATCGTGGGCATTTTCATGATGGAACCCATCATGAAAATCGATTTCAGCAACTTCCTCGAGGCCGCGCCGGCCTTCTTAACCATCGTCATCATGCCCTTCACGTACGATATAGCCGAAGGTATCGTTTGGGGTGTGCTGGCCTACGTGTTCCTTAACCTGATTACCGGCAATACCAAGAAGATCAGCCTTACCATGTGGATACTGGCCGTGTTATTCGTAATCCGCTTCTTCATATAGGTTGAGATAAGCGCCGCCACACTTTTAAAGCCCCCTTCACCGCCCGCCGGGCGTGCTCCATGAGTAGAGCAATTTCATGGGGCCCGGCTCCTTCTATATGGACGCCGGCCACCACGACTGCCGGCACTCCGCACTTGGAAGCCAACAACAGGGCGGCAGGCCGCGCGAGCTCGTCATCCTTGTGCCCCACTACGGCCAAAACAGACGCGGTGGCACTGGTCTTCCTGGCATCCCGCAGGCTGGGACGGGGCAGAGCCAGGGCCACCGCCCCCACATGGGGCCTTTCTCCCCCGAAGAGGTGGGCCACTACTCCTTCTCCCGCTTTAAAAAGGCGGCAGCAGACCATGAGGCGGCCGCAACCTGCACGGTAAGTAATCATTGCTCTTCACCACCCCAGCGCCGGTATAAATTATGCTCCAGGCCCAGCTGGTCTAAAATGCGGCCCACCAAATGGTCCACCAGATCCTCCAGGGTGCGCGGGCGGTGATAAAAGGCCGGCATGGGGGGCAGGATGACCACGCCCAGGCGGGCCAACCGCAGCATATTTTCCAGGTGGATGGCGTTTAAAGGGGTCTCCCGGGGTACGAGGATGAGCTTGCGGCCTTCCTTCAGGGTGACATCGGCCGCGCGGCTGACAAGATTGGAGGCCAGGCCGTGGGCAATGTTGGCCAGGGTCTTCATGCTGCAGGGCACGACTACCATGCCCTCGTGTCTGAAGGAACCGCTGGCCACGGCCGCCTCCAGGTGGTCTTCCTGGTAGTTTACGGTCGCCAAGGCCCGAACCGCTTCTACTTCCCAGGGGGTCTCAATTTCTATAGTCTTTTCCCCCCAGCGGCTCAAAATCAGGTGGGTTTCTACCTCCAGGCTTTGGAGCACCTGCAGAAGCCGTATACCGTAAATAGCCCCTGTAGCCCCAGTTATAGCTACGACAACTCGCACAACTCCATCTCCTCTCCCGCCGCATATAGAAGCAGGCCCCAGAGCAGGTCCGCCTCGCTTATGATGACCTTTTCTGCTCCCAGGCCCTGCAGAACCGCTGCCAAAATGCTCGTCCCGGCCACAATAATATCGGCGCGTTCCGGCTGAAGCCCCGGAATCTCACGCCTCTCTTTCAGGGGAAGGGCCCTTAAAAAATCCCGCCAGTAATGAATTCTTTCCCGTCGCAGGGTGAATCCGTGAACCAAATCGGACCGGTAATCCCTTAAGCCCTGCTCCATAGCAGCCAGGGTGGTGGCCGTGCCGCCCGTGGCTACCACCTGGGGAGGGCCCTTCTTCCTTACCTCCCGTAAAACTGGAGCCAGTACCTCTACCATGGCGGCCTCCGGCGTACGGGCCTCGGTGCAGCGAACGGCCCCTAAGGGAACGCTCCGCAAATTTAAGCGGCCGTGATCTTCCCAGCTTAATTCCGTACTGCCGCCTCCCACATCTACCACTACAATCTCTTCCGGGGCCTCGGCCTTAAGGCCTGCCCTAACCCCGCGATAGTTCAAAAGGGCTTCCGCTTCCCCGCTGATAATCCTCGCCGTAAGGCCGGTAACTTGCCGAAAGCCGTCCAAGAGCAGGTAAGCGTTGTCGGCTTCCCTGGCCGCCGCGGTGGCCACTGCGGCGATTCCGGCCAGGGGAAAGGCCCGAGCCTCGGCCACCAGCTCCCTGGCCCCCTCCAGGGTCCTCTCAATGGAGTCGGCAGCCAGCCTACCGCCCTGAAACCGGGCCATGAGGCGGGTGCTCTTGAGCCTCTGCAGTACGGGGTGTACTCGTCCCTGTTCTACTTGTCCCACCAGCAGGCGGACGGAGTTAGAGCCTATATCCAGAGCGGCGCAAATAGGCATGGCACAACTGCTCCTTATATTTGGCACAATAACGGGCACCGCTTCGGGTGCCCCGATTGTAGCTATCGGATTGTTTAATAACTCCGCGCTCCGCGCCCTTTACGCCTAGCTTCGGTCTGGCGTCGCAGGTCCTGGAGCCGCTCGTCACTTTCCTTCAGGAAGCGGGCTAGCTTTTCCTCGAAGGAGGCGTGAGCCCGGGGTTTGGACGAGGGCCTCTTGCCGGTTCTCTCCTGTTCCGGTAACGCTCGTTTAATGGAGAGCCCTATTTTCCCCCCCTCATCGATCCGGATCACTTTGACGCGCACCCGGTCCTGAACTTTAACGTAATCGTTGACGTCTTTCACAAAGGTATTGGCCACTTCGGAAATATGCACCAGCCCGGTAACTCCACCTGGTAGTTCCACAAAGGCCCCGAATTTGGTAACCCCCGTGACCACCCCTTCTAGGATAGTACCCACTTCGATGGTCATATAAACAATATGCCCCCTGGATTATATAGATAGAATGAGGATGATACCATTATATGCAAGGGGTGCGAAAATTGTCAATAGCCTTTCTTAATTCCCCGTGATGTCGGCCCCCAGGCCCTGCAGCTTGCCCACCAGATCTTCATATCCTCGCTGAATATGGTGCACGCAGCTTATTTCTGTTTCTCCCTCGGCCATGAGCCCTGCGATGACCAGAGCAGCCCCCGCCCGCAGGTCGGTAGCCTTAACACAGGCCCCGGTAAGTTTTTCTATCCCCTTGACTACCGCACAGTGTCCTTCGATTACAATCTGGGCCCCCATGCGTTTGAGTTCATTGACGTGCATAAAGCGGTTTTCAAACACCGTTTCCGTAATGACGCTGCTCCCCTGGGCCGCGGTCAGGAGGGCCATGAACTGGGCCTGCATGTCCGTCGGAAAGCCGGGATAAGGCATAGTCTTGAGATCCACCGCCTTCAGAGGCAGTTGGGCCCGTACCCGCACTCCGCCGTTTTCCTCTTCCAGAATGGCTCCCGTTTCCCTCAATTTGGCCATGACGGCCTTGAGGTGGGTGGGGATGACGTTTTCCACCAGTACGTCGCCGCCCGTGGCAGCAGCCGCCACCATGAAGGTACCCGCCTCGATGCGGTCCGGTATGACGGCATGAGAAGTTCCGTGGAGCCGGCTTACACCCTCGATTCTTATGACCCGGGTACCGGCCCCAGTGATCCGCCCGCCCATGGCATTGATGAAATTGGCCAGGTCAACAATCTCCGGTTCGCCAGCGGCATTTTCGATGGTAGTCGTCCCCTCCGCCAGAGCCGCAGCCATCATGATGTTTTCGGTAGCCCCTACGCTGGGAAAATCTAAGTAAATCGATGCCCCTCGCAAACGGCGGGCACGCGCCTTGACCCAACCGTTTCTCACTTCGATTTCCGCCCCCAGGGCGGCCAGACCCTTAAGGTGCAGATCAATGGGACGGGCACCGATGGCGCAACCACCGGGAAGGGCTACCTTTACCTTCCCTGCACGAGCCAAGAGGGGTCCTAAAACTAAAAAGGAAGCCCGCATGCGCCGCACAAAATCATAGGGAGGGGCCACCCCGGTTATACCTTCGTTGATGATCGTCAGGGTTTGCCGGCCGGGAATGACGCGCAATCCCAGCTCGCTGACCACCCCGCACATGGTGTCTACATCGGCTAGGTGCGGTACTTCCTCCAGGCGGCACTCCCCTTCCGCCAGCAGGCAGGCGGCAATGATGGGCAGGGCCGCATTCTTAGCCCCGCTGATCGCAACCCGGCCCTCCAGCCGGGCTCCTCCTCTCACCCTTATGCTGTCCAAGTTTATCTTTGCTCCTTTTGCAGGCCTGATTTGCAACCAGATTGATTATAACATAGTCTGGTTAATATTCGCCACCCAAAAGAGGAGAGCCTATGTGTAGGTAAGTTGTACCACTGCTGAGGTGGTAACGCAGAGCCACTTGGAGGTTGACGCGCCGCCCGCTTACTTCTAAATACTGAGGTAGCAGGGGGCTGTAGGCGCTAAGGCTGAGCATCTCCTCATCCTCAATACCTTCCGCCGGGCTGGCCTGCAGGGCTTGCAGTACGGCCGCCGCCCGCCGGCGACGCTCCTCCGGGGAGAGGCGTCCCGGGATCTGGCCGGTAACCGTGTAGGTCAGACGGGGCCCGGCCTGGAATTCGCCGAAGGCCCTGTAGGCCTGCTGTACCCACTGCTTAAGTGTGGAGGCCACCGTACCCTCCCCGGGGCATCCCTTCCATTGGAGTAAAAGGTACGTCTCGCCCCCGTCTCCTGTTTCTCCCAGGCTCTGGACCGCCAGGTAGAGCACCGCGTCCGGCCCCGCTGCTCCCTCCCAGGCGCAGGACCGGAAAACAGGTCCCTCCTCCTTTTTCCAGGAAAGGTTTTCCGTCAGTCCTAAGGCGCGGGCCGCCCGGGCGGCCGCCCGGGATACCTGCTCCAAGTCCCCCAAAGCCGGCTCAATCCTGCCCCAGCTTTCCAGTCCAGCGCTCAGGCCCCTGGCCTCCGCGGCTTCCAGGGCTCCTTCCAAGATCTCGGCGACTTCCGGCCGTCCTTCTGCCGGGGGTGGCGTGGAGGTCGGCCGCGAATTTTCATCGGCCAAGGGCTTCCACCCGATGAACCACCCGCAGGTCACACTTAGGATTACCAGTCCGCCTACCAGGGCTTTGAACTTTACCGGCGCTCCAGGTGCGTGCATAACGGTACCCCCTAAAAGATTCTCACCTCCTATTCTTACCAGTTGCCCTGCCGCATAATCCCTCGAGCGCCGGAATGTTACAATTTAGCCCGGCTGCCAAACGCCGGGCATCAAGGACAAAGCTCACGAATCACTCTCCGCAGCGCCTGCTGCCTTCAGCCTGGCCAGGGCCCGCTTAAGGGCAGACTCCGCCCGTACCAGGTCCACGCCCGGGGGCCTCTCTTTCAGCCGCCTTTCCGCTCTTTCTTTAGCCCTGCGTGCCCGCTCCACATCGATTTCTTCCGCTTTTTCGGCGGTGTCGGCCAAGATTACCACCCGGTCGTCCACCACTTCCAAAAGGCCCCCGCTCACCGCCAGCCTTTTTTCCTGCCCGCCTTCCCGGTAGGTAATTACCCCGGGTACCAGAAGTGTTACCATAGGGGCGTGACCGGGCAGGATGCCCAGATAGCCCAGCACACCCGGTGCGACAAGGCTGCTGGCCTCGGTACTCAGGAGCACTCTTTCCGGCGTTATGACTTCCAGGCTAAAGGGGCCGCGGGCGACCGTTTTTCCCTTTTCGGCCATCACCCTACCTCCCGGCCTATACCATTTCCTGAGCTTTTTTCACGGCTTCATCAATGGTACCCACCATATAGAAGGCATGTTCGGGCAGGTTGTCGTGGCGGCCTTCCAGTATTTCCTTGAAGCCGCGGATGGTTTCCTTCAACGGCAC
Organism: Moorellaceae bacterium AZ2; assembly: GCA_051024685.1. GTDB lineage: Bacteria > Bacillota > DSM-521 > Neomoorellales > Neomoorellaceae > UBA12545. The sequence goes on from JAZHPA010000016.1 coordinate 48,098, forward strand.
GTAAACCCCCGGCCGACCCGTAAAGGCCTCCGCCACGTGGAAGGGCTGGGAAAGGAACCGCTGGATTTTACGCGCCCGCGCCACCACCAGCTTATCCTCTTCCGAGAGCTCATCCATGCCAAGGATGGCGATGATATCCTGCAGCTCTTTATAGCGCTGCAGGACCTGCTGTACTCCCCGGGCCACCCGGTAATGCTCTTCTCCTACGATGCGGGGGTCCAGGATACGGGAAGTGGAATCGAGGGGATCTACCGCCGGATAAATACCCAACTCTGCTATCTGGCGCGACAGGACGGTGGTGGCGTCCAGATGGGCAAAGGTAGTGGCCGGCGCAGGATCGGTCAGGTCGTCGGCCGGTACGTAAATGGCCTGGACGGAGGTAATGGAACCCTTTTTAGTAGAGGTAATGCGCTCCTGCAGAGCGCCCATCTCCGTGGCCAGGGTGGGCTGATAGCCCACGGCCGAAGGCATGCGGCCCAGCAAAGCCGATACTTCCGAACCGGCCTGGACGAAGCGGAAAATGTTGTCGATGAAGAGGAGCACGTCCTGGCCTTCCACATCCCGGAAGTATTCGGCCATGGTCAGTCCCGTCAGCCCGACCCGCAAACGGGCGCCAGGGGGCTCGTTCATCTGCCCGAAAACCAGCACGGTTTTGTCGAGCACGCCGGCTTCCTTCATTTCCAGCCACAGGTCGTTGCCCTCACGGGTTCGCTCGCCCACCCCCGCAAACACGGAGAAGCCGCCGTGTTCATAGGCGATATTGCGGATGAGCTCCATGATAATGACTGTCTTGCCTACACCGGCCCCCCCGAAGAGTCCCACTTTGCCGCCCTTAGCGTAGGGGGCCAGTAAATCCACCACCTTAATCCCCGTTTCCAGGATCTCGGTGGAGGGCTCCTGCTCCTCGAAGGAGGGCGCCGGGCGGTGGATGGGCAGGCGCTCCTTCGCCTCCACCGGGCCCAAATTATCAATAGGCTCCCCCAAAACGTTGAAGAGCCGGCCCAAGGTTTCACGGCCTACAGGGACGGTAATAGGCTGGCCGGTATCCACCGCTTCCATACCCCGCTGCAGCCCATCGGTGGAGGCCAGCGCCACGCACCGCACCGTGTTGTTACCCAGATGCTGCATGGCCTCCATGGTAATATTGATGCGGCCGTCGGCCGACCTAATAGTAATGGCATTTAGGAGATCCGGTAGCTGGTGGGGAAATTCCACGTCCACCACCGGCCCTATAACCTGAACTACTCTTCCTACGTTCAAGTTGTTTCACCTCGCTTGTTCTCCACAACACCCTTTAGATGGCAGAAGGGGTATGTCCCTTTCCCCCGAGCAGTACAGCGGAAAAGGATGCTACTGCAAGGCCTCGGCCCCGGCCACGACCTCCACGATTTCCCTGGTAATGGCCGCCTGGCGGGCCCGGTTAAAGGAAAGGGTTAGTTTATCAATCATCTCCGCCGCGTTCTCCGTAGCATGGTCCATGGCCGTCATGCGGGCGCCATGTTCGCTGGCCTTGGCTTCCAGAAGCGCCCGGTATACCTGGATTTCGCAATAGCGGGGTAAAAGGGCCCCCAGGACCTCTTTTTTCCCCGGTTCATAAATATACTCCTGGGCCTTCAGCCCTTCTCCCGGGGGCGGAGTAATAGGCAGGAGCTTATCCACCCGGGGCACCTGCCGGATGGCCGAGTAGAAACGGCTGTAGATCAGATAAACCTCGTCCAGAACGCCATCCAGAAAGAGCTGCATTAGCTGTCGGGCAATTTGCCGGGCCAGGACAGGGTCCGGGGTGTCGCCCAGGTTAAGGTATTCCCCTAAGATTTCTACCGGACGCCGCCGAAAGAAGTCCCGGCCTTTCCGCCCTATCGTGATGAGGGCTGCAGGCCTGTCTTCTTGGGCCAGCCTTTCCTGGGCCAGGCGTATGAGGTTGGCGTTATAACCGCCAGCCAGGCCCCGATCGGCGGTAATGAGGACATAACCTACCTTGCGCACTTCCCGTACGGCCGCCAGGGGCTGGTCATTGGGGTCGGCGGCGGCCACCAGGTGCTGGATGACTTCTGCCAGTTTATTCCCGTAGGGGCGACCGGAGGTCACCCGGTCCTGGATCTTGCGCAGTTTGGCAGCCGCCACCATTTTCATGGCCCGGGTGATTTGCTGGGTGCTGCGGATGCTCTTTATACGGCGTTTGAGATCCCGCATGGTGGGCATAATATCTCACCCCCTTAGGCGGTGCCTGGCAAGGCTTTTCATCCTTGCGCCGGCGTGCTGAAGATCCCTTTGAACTCCTGGATGGCGGTCTTTAAACTGTCCTCTACTTCTGGAGTAAGCTCCTTCTTGTCCCGGATGCCGGCCAAAATCTCCGGGTGTTGGGAGCGCAGGTAGCGGAGGAATTCAGCTTCAAAGGGGCGCACCCTCTCCAAGGGCAGGTCATCCAAGTAGCCGTTGACCGCCGTATAAATGACCACCACCTGCTCCTCCACCGGCATGGGCTGGTATTGGTCCTGCTTGAGAATTTCGACCATGCGCTCGCCGCGGGCCAGCCGGGCCTGGGTGGCCTTGTCCAGGTCGGAGCCGAACTGGGCAAAGGCCGCCAGCTCGCGGTACTGGGCCAGGTCGAGGCGCAGTCGTCCGGCCACCTGCTTCATGGCCTTAATCTGAGCCGCACCGCCCACCCGGGAGACGGAGAGGCCCACGTTAATGGCCGGCCTCACACCCGCATAGAAAAGGTCGGATTCTAAGTAGATCTGGCCGTCGGTTATGGAGATCACGTTGGTGGGAATATAGGCGGATACGTCGCCCGCCTGGGTCTCGATGATGGGCAGGGCGGTAAGGGAGCCCCCACCCATTTCTTCCGAAAGGCGGGCTGCCCTCTCCAGCAGCCGGGAGTGGAGGTAAAAGACGTCTCCGGGATAGGCCTCGCGTCCGGGCGGCCGGCGAAGGAGCAAAGACAGCTCGCGATAAGCCGCAGCATGTTTCGAGAGGTCGTCGTAAATGCAGAGCACATCCCGGTGCTGTTCGTACATGAAATATTCGCCCATGGCACAGCCGGCATAAGGGGCAATATACAGCAAGGGAGCCGGCTCGCTGGCCGTAGCCGATACTACGATGGTATAGTCCATGGCCCCGGCCTCCTCCAGGCTGCGCACCACACCCGCCACCGTGGAAGCCTTCTGGCCGATGGCTACATAGATACAAATAACATCTTGCCCCTTTTGATTGATAATGGTGTCTACGGCGATGGCCGTTTTCCCCGTCTGCCGGTCGCCGATGATTAACTCTCGCTGCCCGCGGCCGATAGGTATCATGGAATCGATGGCTTTGAGCCCGGTCTGCAGAGGCGTATTCACCGGCCGGCGGTAGATAACACCGGGGGCGGGGGACTCGACCGGCCGAAAGCGTTCCGTCTTAATGGGCCCCTTGCCGTCGAGGGGCTGTCCCAGGGGATTCACCACCCGCCCTATAAGGGCCTCACCCACCGGCACCTCAGTGATGCGTCCCGTGCGCTTTACCCGGTCTCCTTCTTTGATATGGTTGTAGGGTCCCAAGATAACGCAACCCACATTATCCTCTTCCAGATTGAGGGCCATGCCGTAGACGCCGCCGGGAAACTCCAGCAGCTCACCGGCCATGGCCTGCTCCAGGCCGTAAACGCGGGCAATACCGTCCCCTACTTGGGTCACGATCCCTACCTCGGCGACTTCCACCTCGGCCTCGTACTGCTCGATCTGGCTTTTCAAGATGCTGGTAATTTCGTCGGGACGTATGCTCAAGGGCTCTTCACCTCTCTGTCACTTAACCTCCAGGCGCTGCAGGCGGTCCTTCAAGAGCTCCAGGCGTTTCTTTACGCTGGCGTCCATGACGCGGTCCCCCACCTTTAGCACCATGCCTCCCATGATTCCCTCGCTTAACCGGTTGTGGAGGCGGATTCGCCGTCCCGTAAGGCGGCTCAGGCGTTCTTCCAGGCGGGAGAACACATCGGCCGGCAAAGGCAAACTCGTGATGACTTCGGCCTCCAGAATCCCTTCCGCCAGGTCGACCAGCTGCTGCAATTGCCGGACCATTTGGGGCAGCAGGCGCTCGCGCCTTTTGTCCAGCACCGTGTACAGGAAATTACGCGTTTCCTTCCGGAGGTCCGGAAAAAGGCTGGCCAATAATTTCTTTTTCTCTCTAGCCGGTATTAACTGGTGGTACAAAATACGGCCCACCTGCGGATCGGAGTTGACCGTGGAAACCACCTGGTCCAGCTCTTCCTTAACTTCCGCCAGCACGCCCCTTTCCCTGGCCAAGGCAAAGAGGGCCTGAGCGTAGCGCCTGGCAACCTTCAAACTCATTGCAATCTCTCCACTTCAGCCAGGGATTCCTCCAGAAGCCGCTTCTGGTCCTCGGCGGTCAGGGATTTGTTAATGATTTTCTCGGCCACCAATATCGCGAGACCGGCAGCCTCATCCCGGATGGCGGCCAGGGCTTTGGCCTTCTCCCCGGCAATTTCTGCCCGCGCCTGTTCCAAGGTACGGCTGGCCTCTTCCTTCGCTCGCTTTACGATATCTTCCCGCATTTCCTCGCCCAGCCGGGTGGCCCGGTCAATGATGGCCTGGGCTTCCTGGCGAGCCCCTGCCAGCTGGTTCTCGTACTCCTGTAACATCCTTTCGGCCTTTTCTTTAGCCAGTGCAGCGTCCTGCAGGGAGCCTTCTATTTTAGCCTCCCGCTCGGCAAGGATTTTGCCAAGGGGTTTATATAGCAGAACATAAAGGACCCCCATGACGATCAGGAGATCCAGGACTTGCCACAGGAAAGTCCAAAAATTAAAATTAAGGGCTTGGAAAATAGCCTCCAAAGGTTCGACCCCCTTCTGCGAACACCTGATGGGAGGGGCGAACAAGAAGGACGATTCCTTACCTGTTCGCCCTCTTTTTTTCTTTAAAGTTTGGTCCACATCAGGATGGCAATAACAAAGGAGAAGAGCGTCAGGGCTTCCATAAAAGCCAGGGCCAGGAGCAGAGTAGTCCGGATGTTTCCCGCAGCCTCTGGCTGCCGGGCGATGCCCTCCATGGCCCGGGCGGAAGCGTTGCCTTGTCCCAAGGCAGAACCCAGAGCTGGCAGGCCGATGGCCAGGGCAACACCGATGAAGCCGAGAGCTGTCATGATTTTCCCTCCCTTTCTGCGTTATTCCGGCCCTAAAATTAATGGCCGTGAAGGAAATTGGCTATATAGGTAACGGTTAAAAGGGTGAAAATAAAAGCCTGAATGAGGCCCATGATCACTCCCAGGAGCATAATGGGGGTGGGCACAAGAAAGGGTACTAAAATAATCAGAATAGTTACCACCATTTCTTCCCCGAACATATTGCCGAAAAGACGGAGGGAGAGGGATACGGGCTTGACCAACTCTTCGATAACATTAAGGGGAAACATGAAGGGAGCAGGTGAAAAGAAATGTTTGATATATCCCTTCAATCCTTTTTTGCGGATAGCAATCAGTTGAACAAGGACAATGGTAGTAACCCCGAAGGCCGCGGTAGTGCTCAAATCCATGGTGGGCGGTTTCATGCCGGGGATAAACCATGAGAGGTTGAGGGAAAGGATGAAGATAAAGAGGGTAGCCACCAGGGGAAGGTATTTCCGGCCTTCCTTACCCGCGACCTCCTCCAGGAGCCCTAAAATAAATTCCAACACCATCTCCAGGATATGCTGGACGCCCCGGGGCACAAACTGGAGCCTCCGGGTGGCCACAAAAACCCCCAGGAAAAGGAGGGCCATGATTATCCAGGTGTTGACCACCGTGGAATACACGGGAATAGATCCTAGATGAAATACCACGTGGGGCCGGACATGCTCCATAACGGTAGCCAACTGGTGCAGCTTGTCTGCCATAAGACGAATCCCCCCAAAAAAGGGTAGACGCTTCCGAAGCATTCCCCAAGTCGGGGCGCCGGCTCCGGCTCCTGATGAGCTTACCGGCGATCCGTATGGCTCACCCTCACCCTCCGGCGGGGTTCCCGGCCCATTCGACATCCTGTCTCAGTAGCCGGCCTCGGGCCTCCATGCCCTCAGCCCGGCCTCCGGGCTCGGTCTCGCCAACGGCTCGCAAGGCTCACCCAAAGTCGCCTCCTGCCAGCATCTCCAACATTATTCATATTTCCTTCGGAAGTACCAAAGGGTATCTTGCCTCAAGCTTTGCGCCAGACCAGGAAAAAAGCTTCCACTAAATAACTCAACATCTGCAAAAGAAGGCCGCTTAAGACGCCCAGCAGAAAAGACGGTCCCCCAACCGCGGCCAGCAGGAGGAGGGCCAAAAATAAACCCATACGGATCAACGCCCGGCGCAAAAACACGTTTTGGGCCTCGCCGGGTGTCAAACCCTCCGCACCTTCCACCGACCGGACTAACCACATATAGAAGCCCAGGCTTACGGGCAGGGCTGCCACCACCCCTGCACTGTAGAGGGGCTGATGGGCCAGCAAACCCACGGCAGCCAGGACTACTCCTAAGACCAGCATCCTGCGCGCAGTAGTACGCCCTTCGCGCAAGGCATGAGCCTCTATCGGGCTGGAAGCTTGTTCCTTATCCCGCCCCAGCCCGTCATTTCTTCTTCTTTTTCTCCAGTTCATTTTCTTCCAGGGCGCCGATCTCCTTGACCAAGCTATAAAAGCCCAGCCCTACACCCAGCAGGGCCCCCAAAACCATTAGCCAGGGAGAGGTGCCCAGCCGGCGATCCAGCCACCTCCCCAGTCCCAAGCCCAAAAATATGCTGACCCCCATGGTGATTCCCAGGGAGATGGCCAGATTAGCGTACTTGGCGTAATTCCATAAGTCTTTGGGCATAGGTATGGGCCCAGGGTAAAAAATGGTTCCCCTAAAAGTCTTTTCCCCCGGCCTGCTTTTTATACTTCCACAGATAGAAGGTATTCGCCTTTTTTACCCAGAATCCTCTTTCGCAAGCTCTAAATTTGTGTTTTTCCCCCTTCGCTCGGGGGGACAAATTCCGCCGGGCGGACAATGCTCAGGCCGAAATAGTAGCGCAAGAAACCCCGGATGCGCCTGGCGGCCAGGCCATCCCCATAGGGGTTAACCGCCTGGGCCATCCTCAAGTATTTACGCCGGTCATCCAGCAGTTCCCGCACCTTGGCCACAATCTGCTCCCGGTCGGTCCCCACCAGGCATACTGTTCCCGCCCGGACGGCTTCAGGCCGCTCGGTCACTTCCCGGAGTACCAGTACCGGCTTGCCCAGGGCCGGGGCCTCTTCCTGCAGCCCTCCGGAGTCCGTCAGCACCAAATAAGAGCGGGCCATAAGGTTGACAAAAGGCTCGTAGTCCAGAGGCTCAATAAGGTGGATGCCCGGGCACCCCTCCAGGATCTCCTGCGCCCGGCTGCGCACCCGGGGGTTCTTGTGCACTGGCAACACGATTTCTACATCCGGGTAGAGCCCCTTTATCTCCCGCAGGGCCCAGAAAATATCCACCAACGGGCGGCCCCAGTTCTCCCGGCGGTGGGCGGTAACCAGTATCAGCCGCTTGTTGAAGTCCAACCCCGCCAGCAGGGGATCTTGAAAGAGGTAATCCTCCCGCACCGTTGCCTTGAGGGCATCGATGACCGTATTGCCGGTTACATAGATGCGATCCGCCGGTACCGCTTCCTCCAGGAGATTCTGCCTGGCCTGAGCCGTGGGAGCAAAATGGAGGTCGGCCAGGGCTGCGGTAAGTCGCCGGTTCATCTCTTCCGGGTAGGGGGCATATTTATCCCGAGTCCGCAACCCCGCCTCCACATGCCCCACTGCCACCTGCCGGTAAAAGGAGGCCAAGGCGGCCACAAAGGTAGTCGTGGTATCACCGTGAACCAAAACCATGTCCGGCCGCTCCTGATCCAGGACGCGGGTCAGCCCCTCTAGGGCCCGGATGGTTACTTCCTCCAGGCTCTGCCGGGGCCGCATAATGTTTAAATCATATTGGGGTTCGATGGCGAAGAGCTTTAGCACCTGATCCAGCATTTCCCGGTGCTGGGCGGTAACCGCCACCAAACAGGTGAATTCTTCCGGATATTTCCTGAGCTCCTGCACTACGGGAGCCATTTTGATGGCTTCGGGTCGGGTCCCGAAAACGACCAGTATTTTAATGGGCGGCAAAGGACAAAGCCTCCCCGTGTCAAGCTAGATAACCCTTGCGCCGGAGCTTGTCTACATGCTCCTCCAAGGCTTGCTGAATATCCACGCCGTAGTGTTCTTCCAAAACAAACATAAGGGATACGGCGGTTTGGGCCACGTCCAGGAGTTCCCGGGTGATGGCCCGCATAACCTCCTGCTCTTCCACCTGTATCTTCTCACCGCTCATGCCCCTCAACTTGCCTATGGCCTGGGCCAGCTCCCCGGCCTCCTCCATAAGCTTCAGGGCGGTAGACTCCATGGTGGGGGTAAGCTTATTGAGGCGCGGAAGGGCGATAATCTTCTGCTGCACGAGCTTATTCCTCCCCCGGTGCGGACAAAGCTCCCGGCTCTTCCAGCCCGGCCAGCCAGTCTCGTAAAGAAACGGCTATCCGGGTAAGCCCTATTCCGCTGAATTCCAGCAACTCCAAGGCATAAGGGTGCGGGCAGTAGTCGGTTTCGTAGTAGATGTGCCTGATGCCGGCTTGAATGATGAGCTTGACGCAGTGGAGGCAGGGGAAATGGGTTACATATAGTTCGGCGCCCTCGGTGGCTATGCCGAAACGGGCGCACTGGATCAAGGCGTTGGCCTCGGCATGGACCGTCCGGATACAGTGCCCGTCCTCCATCTTGCACCCTACATCGATACAATGTACTTCCCCGGAGACGGAGCCGTTATATCCGGTCGCCACCACGCGCTTGTCCCGGGTAATCACACACCCCACTTGCAGACGAGGGCAAGTAGAGCGGGAGGCCAAGAGTTTAGCTTGGGCCATGAAATACTGGTGCCAGGGCAAACGCCGCATGGATCTCCTCTCCTCCCCAGGGGGCTTCCGTACAGCAAGAGTGTACCACTGTTACGCCGGTAAGGCAACGGGCAAAAATCCTGAGGGATCCCCAGTTTTGATCCCAGGCCGGCTTGGCTTTCGCTCGCTCCGGAAACCCTCGCGGACCAAACTAGCGCTTGGCTCAAGGCTCCGGCAGGCTTCCCGGCAAATTCGACCTCCTGTCTCAGT
>JAZHPA010000017.1:0-56143 GCA_051024685.1 Moorellaceae bacterium AZ2
GGCTACCGCTCAGGTTTAGTCGCTCGCTTCCAAGCCCAAGCAGGCCTGCCCTGCAAAAAGTGGGGATAACTCAGCCTCCGGTGCTGAGTTATCCCCACCTATGAAAAAATGATTTAGGCTGCAGGAGGGGGTATTTCTGCCATCGTTTGTTTCTCTCCTATTAGAGACGTAATCTTTTGCGGCAAGTCGTCGCCAACCTTGTACGGCAGCGCCCTCTTGTGTATGCGGCGTATTTTCTTTTCGCATGGTGAGGCAGGAATTCAAGGGCGCATGTAGAATTTCCAACGCATAGCAGGGCAAGTCCGTTGGTCCTGACGAAATGCGGTTTTGGCAGGGCGTGAAGGTCTTGCAGCGGGTTCTGGGATTCTTCCGTGGTGTAGATAGGGGCTACACCAGGGAAGTGCAAACAAACCGCAAACATTAACGTTGACCAGCTTCAGAGAGCTGGTTTTCTTTTTGCTGCCCGGAACTCGACCCCATAATGTAGGCTTCGTAGTTGTCTATAGCCTTGAAGCGCAGTTCCATGGCAGGGTGGATATATGTTCTTGCGGTGAAGCCTGGATCAGCGTGCCTCCTCGCCAATTCAGATACCGTGTTGAGCCCTACTTTTACTGGGGTTTGAGGCAAATGCTTAGTGGGGGGCAGGGTACGCCAGCGGGTGGTGGCCAACCTGGGCCGGATTGAGGAGCTTCAGGAAGGGCCAATTGACCGGCTCATTGAGCACCTGATGCGGTTTTCCCAGCGGCAGTGGGAACTTGAGAAGGCGCGGCAGATAGAGGCTGGGCAGGCCAGAACCTGGGGACCGGTGCTCATCTTCCGCAGGTTGTGGGAAGAACTGGGGCTAGCAGCCACCTTCAGGCGGCTGCTTGAGGGTACTGCCGTAGAGACCGACTTTGAGGAAGCCACCTTTGCCATGGGAGACCCTCCGGCACGTGATGGGGAAGTTCTATCCATTAGCCGTAGTTTGCTCCTTATTCCTGCCAGAAAAGAATATCCAGGACACAGGACGACAGGATTATCAAAAGGGGCATGATAGTAAAGGCATATCTGTTCGTCGGTATAAACATTAGCTGGATGGCAGTCAATAAAAAGACAAAGATGGAAATAAGCCGGATGTGCTCCTGGCGGATAGCCAGAAACGCCCCCAGCCAGCCCACGTCCACGATAAAGTCATGGAGCATGGAGAAGGATCGTAAATATTGATACCTGGGATCCAGGTCATACCACATGCTATCAAAGATGATCTGAAACTTACCTATGGTGAACCACTTCAAATAAAGTAGCGGCTGGGTCAGAAAACCATGGATAATGAACTTTAAGACATCCTGGGTAGAATGGAACTGGGATATATTCCCCTCCATACCCTGGAAATACGGGAAGGCCCCGCCTAGAAGAGGATTCCAGGTTTGGGTAGCCAGGAAGATAAGCTGGTGCAAGGTAACCAGGTTGCGCACCCACCACGGCAACATGACCAGCACCAGCCCGGCTAGGGTACAAGCAAATCCCATGAGGGAGGCCCGCAGATCTCTATTTTTATAATAGTCATACAGGTAGGGTACCACTACCAGTGGTGTGGCTGCCGGCCTGATAAGGATGGCTATACCAAATATGACGCCGGTAAAAAAGGCTTTAAACAAGCCAGGCTTTTTTAAGCAAACAATTTGGAGATATATATACATCACGAAAAAGAAAGTATAGATAACCTCCGTCAGGAGCAGGGTCGGCGCCCAAACAAAGGGGGGATAAAGGGCTCCCAGCAAGGCCGCCATCAGTCCTACCCGCCGGTTTTTTATTTCTTTACCTATAAGGTACAGGAAAAAAACTGTCAGGGTGCTGGCCAGGGCCTGGACCACCCGCACGGCCTGCAGGGGGCTACCCTGGCTATAGCCAAAGAGCTTGTAAAGCAAAGCCAGGAATAAAGGGTAGCCCGGCGTTACATAGGCATTGGGCTTATCAGACATGTAACCGAGGAAACCTTTATCAAGGAATTGCCGTACCATAACGTCATAGTTATAGGCGTCGGCGGAATAGTCTTTGAGGGGAGGGTGTGCGATAGCGAAGACAAATTTAAGTCTCAGATAAAGGGCTACGGTCAGGATCAGGGACAGGGCCAAGATAACAACAACCCCTCGCCAGCTCTTAATGTTTACTCTGCCGGGCAAAAAAATCCCTCCCTATTTCATGGCAATAAAGGCAGCACCCATAAAAATAAAAAGGACACCGATCCATCTCGTCAAAGGTATTGCCTCCTTAAAGATCAACCAGGCCGCCAGCACTCCCAGCGCATAAGCAGTGCTCTGCAGGGGGTAGACGATGCTCAACTGTTCCCGAGATAGTATATAAAGCCAGAGTACCGTGGCGATAGCGTATAGGATTAACCCGCCCAAGATGTAAGGAGTGAAGAGGGCCATCACGACCGCCTTAAGATCAGCCCTTTGGCTGATACCCAACTTCCATAGTATTTGTCCCCCTACCAGGAGGAGGACGTTCAGGGCCACTAAGAGGTAGATTTTCATCACTGACTGTCCTCACTTTAATACCTCTACTTTATTTTCTATCTCCTCTACCTTGTTTTTCAGAATTGCCAGCTCCTGGGTTAAACGCAATAGCTTTTCTGCTTGGCTGGAAAGGATGACGGTGAGATGAAAACTATAAATAATGATAAATAAAAACCCTAGCAGGAATAGAACTGAAGGAGCATAATAAATATGCAGTAGCCGGCTTAAAAGATCAAGAATCCTGGTATCGATAGATAATACCAGCATAGCCAGGGCAAAGAAGATCCAGAAAAGGCTATACTGCTCTAGAAGGGCCCCCTTCCTAACAAATTCAATAACCAAGATTAAAAAACCGATACTAAATATAACCGAGAAGGTATAAACATTGAAATTCATGAGTATACCCCCGCATTGCTTTTATCCCGACCCCGTGCCGGGATGGGGCTCCAGGAATTGATGATGACAGCCAGGCTTACCTTGATCATATAGTAAATAGATTTTAACACAGTTATAGAGGATTTACCGCACTCCCGGGGATACATCTCTACAGCAATTTCCTTGATCCTGAAACCGTTACGGCTCAACCTTGTAATGACTTCTACTTCTGGGTAATCCTGGGGATAATGGTAAGCGAAGTATTTTATAACCCTTTTATTAATCGCCCGGAAGCCCGAGGTGCTGTCATAGATGGTTTGTCCTGTTAGTAACTTTAATAAGCCGGTAAAAAAGAGGGAGCCCATACGCCTTGCTAACGGGCCTCTGTAGCCTGTCTTTTGTTTATACCTTGAGCCGATAACCATATCTGCTTCTCCGGCTTTCAGGGGCAGTAGAAGGCTATTGATATACATGGGGTCGTGTTGTCCATCGGCATCGACTTGCACGGCAAAGTCATAATCATTTAAATAAGCGTAAAGGTAACCTGTTTGCATAGCCCCGCCGATACCCAGGTTATAGGGCAAGTCGATGACCCGTACGCCTTCCGCCCTGGCTTCGGCCCGGGTGTTGTCCTGTGAGCCATCGTTTACTACCAAGATGTCAACGTTAGCCCATTCCCTGATACTGCGAATTACTCGCCTGATGGTTCCGGCCTCATTATAAGCTGGAATAATAACCAAGGTTCGTTGTTGCATTTTAATTAAATCCCTCGACTTTTTATGGTCAGGCCTGTCTCCTAAGGTGCAGAACAAATATTTCGCTAGCCGGGGCGTTTTTCCTGCTTGGGGTCTGTTGCCAAACTCATTGGGTACGAAGGATTTTTGTGGCTCATAAAAAGGTTGCCGGACGGCAGCACAGTAACGCCACTGGTAGAGTTACAACAGAGGTTGTGATGGAGGGCATAACGTAAGTTATTAGATAAATGTAGACAGGTGACGGTTGAGGAAGTTAAGAAGCAATTTGGTCTTGAACTCATCACGCCGAAATACCTGCCCCAAACGGTTCCAACACTATGGAGTGTTTGTACAAAATAACCCAGGGATACCAACTCAAAAAAGAGAGCTTTCAACGCTCGGCGGCTCAGCGTCTCCTCGAAACTAATAAACAGCGCCGGATAGCCGGCCCCAGCTACCAGAGAAGCGACCTGTAGGGCAAATGTGGTTTTTCCTTGCCCGGGTTCGGCCGCCACAAGTGCAGACCGGGGTTGGAGTGGCGGTGTCCTATTTGCCGTGGAATTTGGGTGGCGCTCCCTCCCTCAGTACCGTCCATTTTCAGTATACCCGAGGATAAGGGGCTTGGCCACGTGGGTCATGGCTCAAAGGTTCTTCAGGACTAGGCTATTTTTATCCCTTGAGCCCCTTATTATATCGCAGGTCAATATTACTTCCGCACTCTCGTCGGCGCAGGCCACCACAACCCCCTCGGGGTCTGCAATCAGGCTGTTCCCCAGACTGATCAGACCGATATGGGAGCCCACGGCGTTGGCCAGCAAAACGTAGCAGTTGTTTTCCACGGCCCGGGCAATGGGCAGAGCCCGGCTCTTGTCCAGCTTCCACCGGGCCTCCGGGGGCGGGTAATAATGGGCAGAAAGGATGAGCAAGACTCCGGCGCCTCTTTCCCGGAGGCTCCGCGCCAGCTGAGGATCATTTTGGTCACGGCAGATCATAACTCCCATGGTAAGCCCTTTGTAGGTAAAGGCCAGAGGGCTGTCGCCGGGGGTGAAATACTTCTGCTCCTGGGCGGTCAAATGGATTTTGCAGTAAGTATATATTGTGCCGTCGGGGAGAAACACCGAAGCGGCATTGTAGAGCTTGCCGCCCACGACGGCCGCCCGTCCCACCACCAGGCCGATGCCCAACCGGGCCGAACACCTGGCTATCCCCTCCAGGGCCTCCTCCAGCCGGGCCTCAAAGCCCGGTGATCCGAGGGTCTGGGGATTGTATCCCGTCAGGCTCATCTCCGGAAACACCAGGAGTTCAACGCCCCGGCGGGCAGCCTCACAGGACATCTTTATAATCTTGTTCTTGTTGACCGGCAGCGTATCGCTGATAAACATCTGGGCCACACCAAGGCGCAAAGCGGTCTCACCTCGCAGATCTCCCATTGAACATACCAGAGTCTCCCCTGCCGCTCCCAGGGCCGACGGCGCCCCGGTCGGCCCTGTTGCCGGGCCCGGTTCTGGCTCCCGGCAAGGCCCGGGCGTCCCTTGAAGCCGAAACAGGCCACCTCCTACCGGGCCGCCGGCCAAAGCCGGGCGCTCGCGCGCGGCCAAGGAAGCTTTTTTCAAACGTTCCTCTTCAAATGCTCCACCGTCCGCCGCAGGCCCTCCTCCAGCTCCACCTCCGGCCTCCATCCCAGTTCCCGGGCCGCCTTATCGGCGTCCAGATAAATCCTCTTTAATTCCCCCGCCCTTGCGGGAGCGTGCTGAGCGTCCCCCTCGTAGCCGGTGACCCTTTTAAGCAGCCGGAAAAGCTCCTTTACCGAAGTGCCGCGGCCGGTGCCTATGTTGTAGGCCAGAGCGTCTAGATTATCCGGGGAGGGTACGCCCAATCCCGTTTTTATTTTCTCCAGGGCCAGCAGATTGGCCCGCACCACATCTCCCACAAAGACGTAGTCCCTCAACTGTTCTCCATCTCCGTAGATGGTGGGTACCTCGCCCCTGAGCATTTTTTGCCCAAAAATGGCCACTACTCCTGCTTCCCCGTGGGGATCTTGCCGTGGACCGTAGACATTGCCGTACCGGAGGGCTATGTAATGGAGGCCGTGTACCCGGGCATAGTAGTAGAGGTAATATTCCGAAGCCAGCTTGCTTACCCCATAGGGCGAGAGCGGCTTCTTGGGCTGTTGCTCGTCTACCGGGAGCTCCTCCGGCTCTCCGTAGACCACCCCGCCCGAAGAAGCAAAAATAACTCCCTTTACTTTACGGCGGAGGCTGGTCTGCAAAAGGTTCAGCAGGCCCTGGATGTTGACCCGCGCATCTTCCTCCGGGTCCGCTACCGAGCGCCGCACATCTATCTGGGCCGCATGGTGGTTAACCACCTCTATTTCCTCTTGCCCAAAGACCTCCTCCAGCTCCGGGGAACAAATATCCAACCGATAAAACCTGGCGGCCGGGTTAAGGTTTTCTTCCCGCCCGCTGCTTAGATCGTCCACCACGACCACCTTATGCCCTTCCTTTATCAGGGCGTCCACCACGTGAGAACCGATGAATCCGGCCCCGCCGGTCACTAGAATGTGCAATAGGGTGTGCCTCCTTTCCCCTATTACTTTAACACTTGACCGGGAACCCCTCAATATCATCCCCTTACTAAGTCATCCCCGCCTTTGAGCTCACGCCTGCTTGGGCTTAAAGCTCCCTTACGGTCTCCCTCACGGGCCAGACCATCACTCGGCCTCAAAGCTTCAGATGGGACTCCCCCGTCAGCCGGCATCCTTGCCGATAAGGCCGCCCGGACGGCCGTCCTGCAGTGAGCAATCAGCTGTTCTACCAGTAAATCGGGGTCCTTAAGGTTCTTCCCGTCCAGGTTAAAGTTGGCTGGGTCTGCCGCCAGGTCTCTTAGGAGCTTGAGCTCGCGCGGTTCCAAGTGGTACCTCATGAGAAGCACCCTGTCGTCGCCGAGATAGGAGAGCCACTTCCTGAGGAGTTCATAATCCTCTTTCCCCATTTCCGGTTTTTCTCTTCCCCCCCCGCCCTTGAGGACATCCTCTCCCCGGCCCCCAAGGGCCAAGGGTGCGCCCGCACCGTCATGGGGATCGGCGTCCCGGGCATCTTCTATCTCTTCCAGCTCTTCCAGCCGGGAGACGATTTCCACCAGAGCCTTTCTATTGGTGGCCAGGACGAACAAGGTTTCCAGCGGCAAAACCTTACTCTTCAGGCCCGCAAACAATTTCCTCTCCACCTCCCCGCCGCGGTAGAGAAACAGAAGCCTCCTGCGCTTACCTTTAACCGGCTCGATACGCACACCCCGGCCCAGGGACTGCAGGATAAACTTCCGGGCATCCTGGCCGCCGATGTTTATATAGCAAATAATATTGGGGCGGTTCGAGTCCCAGCCCTCGTAGAAGCTGCGGGAGCCCATGAGGAGGTTGATGGGGCAGTCGGCCCGGTTAAGGTCTTGGAAATAACTCTCCTCGGCCAAATCCTCCTGTACCTCGTAGCCGGCAAGTTTCTCCTGCAGCCAGCCGGCCACCTCACCGATCTTGAGCAGGGCAAAAGGCCGTTCGCCGGTCTTCAGCTTAAAGGCCAGTTCCCGCTTGTCGGTCGGCCTCCTCAAGACTTCAATCTCCCCGGGGGCTCCGGCGTTGTATACATATCTCCAGAGGTCCTCTGTAGTTATACCCTCGAGCACCTTTCGGTCTATCGTTAGCCTTTCGCCGGCCTCCAACATGAGGGTAGGCCTGTCTGCCAATTCCTTCCACAACTCGGCTTTGGCCCCCTCGAAAAGGGCCCGGTCCACATCTCCCCGCCCTACGCGCGCCAGCTCCCGGAAGAACAGCTCCAGGTCGGCGTCCTTTATATTCACGGAATGGGTGAGCACCAGCATTAGGGGACGGTGATACGATCCCGGCATCAGGCCGGCTATTTCTTCATAAAAGTTATGGACATAAGTCAGGAGAATCAACGATTGCAAGACCACCCTTTGCTTTTCCTCACCCGTATAATCCTCTCCGTCCCGGAAGCCGCGCACTTCTTGTTGCAGGACGGCAATATGCTTGCCGTATCCCCGCCGGATGTATTTCTCCAGGTTAAAATTATAGGCTGTAGTGGTGACGTCCCTCACGTCTGTAAAGGTGGCGGAGAAATTGAACAGGAAACCGTTTCTGGCCATAATGGAATAAAGGTGCTGCCGCTTGGAATCCTCGCGGTCCCCCTTGTGGGCCTCATCCAGGAAGATGTACCACCGGCCCCCGTTATCGTAGTTGCGGAAGTCCACGATCTTGTCCTTTTGCTCGTCGCTTATGTTGTCTGAGCGGTAGTAAAAGACCGTAAGGCCCGGGGCCCCCTGCTGCCCCTTGAGTTCCGGATAATCCTTCAGTTCCTGTAGATTTATTTTCAGCCGCCCGCTGTAATTAAATTCCTCCACGCAAGCTTTAAGCTGGGTTATCAAGTCTTCCCGGTGGGTGAGGACCAGAAAATCAAAAGGAGGGATCTCCCGCCGTCGAATGAGGGTATGCAGGACCTCGATGAGTTTGATGAGCACCAGGGTCTTGCCGCTGCCGGTGGCCATCCAGAAGCCCAGGCGGTTGATAAAATGCTCATAGGAGATTTTGGGGCTGTCTCCTTCCTCCAAGGGGTAGTATTCCGCCAGGAGCTCGCGCAGGGCCCTGTTCTCGTTCTTCAGGTTGATGCTCAAATCCGCCTCGAGGCCGTTCTCCCGGTACCACCGGAAAAAGGCCTGCTTTCTCCTGCGGCTGGCCTCTGTCGCCTCCTCCCCTTCCCGGTAGTCCTGGGCCTTTTCAAAGTATTTCCACAAAACCTTCAATGCACTGGCCAGGGCCTCTTGCTGGTAGTCCCACAGGTTTTTTCCGGGCGAAAACTGCTTGAGATCCATTAAACTCCAAGAGGGCGGCAGGTGATCCAACTGTACATGCTGGATTATTTCCTGGAGAATAGTCCTGGGCATGGCCTCCCTCCCCGTCCGCTGTCCGGTGTAAACCCAGTTCTGCTCCTGGGCCTGCTTGCCTTGGGCTCGCCTATAATGTCCCTCGCGGACCAAACTAGGGCCTGGCTCAGGGTTCCGGCAGGCTTCCCGGCACCCCGGGTACCCCGGTTCGGCCCTCCGGGGCCTTTACCACCAGATCAGCGGTTTTATGAGCCTGTAGTCCGGTTCCTTTATACTCATCCTCTCTCCATCCTCGAACTCCACCGACTCGGGAGTAATCTTCTTTATCCATTTGCCGCTTAGGTGGGACAGAGTCTCGGCCACATCTATCCCCTCATAAAGCCTGTCCCAATTTACCCGCACTCTGCTATTCTCATAGTCTACCTCCAGCGCCTCCAGCATCTTCAGGTCCCGCAGGAAGACGTACTGGCTGTAGGGGTCCCGGTGGGAGTCATCCAATAAATCCGCGTCTTCGTACTTCACCCGCCGCAGAACGTCTTCGTACTGCTCCAGCTCATAGTACTTAAAGAAGCCGCCTCCCCGCCAGCCCACATCTCGGGAAATCCCGCAGGGCTCATGTTTACCCCTGCCGGCCACGACTTCCTTCATCCGGGGCAGGACTTTGCCATAAAAGATAGCTTCAGCCATCTCCACCAAAATCCATTTTCGTTTCAACTTGTGGGCGACGGCAGCCGTAGTGCCCGTGCCCCCGAAGAAATCCAGAACCAGGTCTCCCTCCCGGGACGAGGCCTCAATGATCCGCTCAAGCAGTTTTTCCGGTTTCTGCGTCAGGAAGTCGCCCACCTTTTCCTTACTGTAGCTCATAATCATAACGGAATTCATCTCGTCATATTCACTGGCATTCCAGACATCCTCCAGGGGATAGACCCCTTCCCTGGCTTCGCCCCGGCTCTCCGGCTTGTAAATGCGGCCATCCTTTCCCCTCAAGGCAAGCTGGAACTTATCCACTTTAAGGCCCAATTTGCGCTCTACGGCTTGCAGATACTCCTTTTCTTCTTCCCCCATCCTGAAGGTCCGGTAAGGGATTCCGGCAGCGTCTTTATTGAAAAAGCTCCGCGGGCTCTTGCCGTACATCCAGATGGTCTCGTGATTCCGCACATACTTTTCTCCCGCCGTCTTAAACCCCGACACCCATCCTATCCGCCAGATAATTTCGTTGGCCAAATTATCGCGGCCGAAAATTTCGTCCAGGAGAAACCTGGTACTGGCCGTTTCATGGAAGTCCACGTGCACATAAATGCTGCCCGCATCCTTAAGGAAATCCCTGGCCAGGCGCAGCCGGTTCTCCATCATGGTCAGCCAGGCAGACCGGTTGAACCTGTCGTTATAGCAAAAAGTGTCCTTCTCGGTGTTGTAGGGCGGGTCGATATAGATCAGCTGTACGCGCTCCTTGAACTTATTCTTGATGGTGTTCAAGGCCTGGTAGTTTTCGCTTCTTATGAGCCAGCCGTCCAGGGCCTGGTCCAGGTGTTCGAAGAGGCCGAGGATCTCCCCTTCCAGATTTTTAAAATACCTGGTATCCACCGGTAGGTAACGGTGCTTTTCCCGTAAAACCTCCCCCTGAGGGGTGGCCTCTATCACCTCCTGGGGAGCAAAATCCATAGCAACAATGCCCAGCCGTTTCCATTCTTCCACCTGGGCCGCCAGGTTCCGATGATGCAAAATTTTTTTCACCAGGCCCATATCGCGGGCCCCAATCCGGTCCAGGGTAACAACGTAGCCCGCTTTTAATACGAATTTAGGCTTATTCCAGATTTTCACCAGCTCGTTTTCAAACTGGGCTATAAAGTCGATAATCTTAGTGGCAATCTCTTTAAGGGCCTGCAACTGCTTGATCCGCTCTTCCGTCCACTCGCTTTCCCCACTGAAGACATAATGGTACAGCCATAGGCTCAACTGCTCCCGCAAGAACTCCCGGGCATTCTTGCATATGAAGTAATCCACTTCGCTCTGGCGTGCGAAAATCCGGAAGGCCTTCTCTAGGGTGTCTTCGGTTATCCTCACACCTTCTTTGCGCAGAGTCCGCAAGATCCTCTTGCGGTCCGTTTTCTTTCCCCACTCGGAGTAGAGCACCCGAAACACCAGGGTCCCGTCTTCCTTTTTCCCTGCCGGCTCAAAGATCAACTCCTTCTTCTCATTGGCCTTTTTGTGCTCCAGGCCGGAAACATCGAAAAAGAACTTAACTCCCTCTACCTCCACCCCCATACTCCGGAAGAGCCTGTCAGTCTTCACATAATAAAGCATGCGGGTTTTCCAAAAGAGCACGACGTCCCTGTCGGCCGTATAGACCTTGTCATAAACCTGATGGCTAAGGGGGGTATGACGGAAATAAATAGAGCCGCTCTCGGAAAAATAGCGGCGGAAAAAAGAGTAGAGCTTGTCGAAAAGCTCCTCCCGGAACTGGGGAAAGGGTTCCAGGGCCTTCTCAATGTCCCTCTGGAGCCGGGGAAGGACCCCTTCGGTAAAGTACCTCGATTTAACCTGCATCAAGTTTATGTAACCGGACTCCCCTTCCACCTCAGCACCTACAAAGAGGTTTTTAAGGGCCTCGTAAAACCTGCGTTCCTTGACACCGCCGGCCTCCCTTTGACCTGTACCCATACTCTCCATCCCTCAAAGCCCTTCTTGTATTAACCGCCCCAAGGGCCCGGTCCTAAACAAAACCTCGGAAAGAAAGGGGCAGGAGGCAGGGCCCGCCTCTGACTGCCCGGCTCCCAGGCGTGGGCGGCTCTGCCACCGGCTCCGGTGGGACGGAGTTTAAGACCGGGCCTGTCCGGCCTTTTCTCGTTCGGCCCGCACCATGTCCCGGGAAACCTCCTGGGCCCGGCTATAGATGCGGCCCACGTCCAAGGTGACGATTTCTCCCCGGCGTACCACAATCCTGCCGTTGACGATGGTCGTATCCACTAGGCTGCTGTTGCCGCAGCACACCAGGGCCACTATGGGGTCGTGGCAACCGGCGAAGGCCACGTCCTCAAGGTTGATGAGCACCACATCTGCTGCCTTGCCCACCTCCAGGGCGCCTGTATCCGTCCTCCCCAGGACCTCAGCCCCTCCGCGGGTGGCTATTTTGAGCACCTGGTAGGCCGAGAAGCCTTCCTCACCGTACTGCAGGTGATTTAAAAGATAGCTCCTTCTCATTTCCTCCCACATATTGGAGCCGTCATTGCTGGCGCTGCCGTCCACGGCGAGGCCCAGCTTAACGCCTGCCCGGTAGAGTTCGCTCGTACGGCAGATTCCGCTCCCCAATTTCATATTGGAAGAGGGACAGTGGGCCACGCCACTTCCCGCCAGCCTCTTTATCTCGCGGTCGTTTAGGTGGATGGCGTGGGCAAACCACACGTCGGAACCTATCCAGCCCAGCTCTTCCATGAGTTCCACCGGCCGGCGGTTGTAACGCTCCAGGCAATACCTCTCTTCATCCGTGGTTTCGGCCAGGTGGGTGTGCAGCATAACACCCTTTTCCCGCGCCAGATCCCTCGTATGGCGCATAAGATCGAGGCTTACGGAAAAGGGGGAGCAGGGCGCCAGGGCCAGCCGTACCATAGCATACGGTCGAGGATCGTGGTAAGTTTCTATCAGGCGCGCCGAATCCTCCAGGATGGCCCCTTCCTCCTGGACTACCTCGTCCGGCGGCAGGCCCCCCTGACTGCGGCCCAGGGACATAGACCCTCTCGTGGCATGAAAACGTATCCCAATCTGCCGGGCCGCCTCTATTTCCTTATCTATAAAGTCATTCCCCTGCCCTGACGGAAACACATAGTGATGGTCTGCCGTTAAAGTACATCCGGTACGCAGTAGCTCGCTGAACCCCACCAGGGCACCGTAATATACCGCTTCCGGAGTGAGATGGCGCCAAAATTGATAAAGTTTCTGCAGCCAGCCAAACAGCGGAAGCCCCTGAACCTCCGGCAGGCCGCGGAAGAGAGACTGGTACAAGTGGTGGTGAGTGTTCACCAGCCCCGGAATGGCTATCATGCCCTGTCCGGGGATTACCTCCGCGCCGGGAGGCGGTTCAAGGTCGTGCCCTACGGCCCTGATCTCAGGTCCTTCAATAATAATATCACAGTCGCGCAAAATTTCATCCCGGTCATTGCAGGTCACCACATAGCTCACGTTTTTCAGCAGCAGCGGTTTCATCGAGCGACTTCTCCCCTTTTCTGGCAGCAAGTTCCCTCGCTATTTGTACACCGGAGCTCGTACCTATGCGGTTGGCTCCTGCCCGGACCATGGCCAGGGCGGTGGCCAAGTCCCTGATCCCGCCGGAGGCCTTCACCCCCGCCCGGCTGCCCACCGTTCGGCGCAGCAGGCTTACGTCTTCGGCGGTGGCCCCGCTCCCGCCGAAGCCGGTAGAAGTCTTCACGAAATCCGCCCCGGCCTTGACCGCAATCAGGGCTGCGAGAACCTTTTCTACATCCTCCAAAAGGGCCGTTTCCAGGATTACCTTCAGCACCCTCTCTTCTCCGGCCGCCTCCCTGACCCTGGCAATCTCCTCCCAGACCCTTCGAAGGCTCCGTCCCTTGAGGGCGCCCACATTCAAGACCATATCAAGTTCGGCGGCGCCGCAGGCCACCGCTTCCACGGCTTCCGTGACTTTTGCCAGCGTCGTGGTGGTCCCGTGGGGAAATCCGATTACCGTACACACCTTGACTCCGGAGCCCTGCAGCAGCCGGGACGCCAGCTTTACCCAGCAGGGTGACACGCAGACGCTGTGGAAGCCGAAAGTCACGGCCTCCTCGCACAACCGTTGGACGGCGGGGGCGGTAGTATCCGGCTTCAGTGCCGTATGATCGATAAGGCCGGGCAGGTCCAGCCCTTGCCCGACGGCCGCCGGTATGCCTTCCTCCGGAGGAGAAAGCGGCCAGGCCACATCCGGCAGGGCTTCCTGCAACTCCTTCACGGCTTGCCGGTAGAGCTGGCGGTAGTATTCTTCCTTCACTTTTTCCACCCTGCCTTAACTAGGCCGTCTTGGATTTCTGGCGCTGTTCATAAGCATAAATGGCCTCCAGAACTACCTGGATCTCCTTCTCCCAGCCCTCTACCAGCCGTTCGTTTTCCTTTTCATAGATCACTTCACCGGTCACCAGGTTGCCTGATACGGCGCAGATGCTGGCGGCCTTCCGGCGCCGCACATGGGCTACGGTAAAGATCGCCGAGCTTTCCATCTCCACGTTGGTAATCCCCAGTCCGGCAAGTTTTTCAATCCATTCCTGGGTTTCACCGTAAAAGCTGTCATCGGAAGCACAAATACCTACGTGCAGTCCGTAGTGGAGTTCAGGCTGCAGCCTGCGGGCGGTTTCTATCAATACACTCGTAAAATCCATATCGGGTACGGCCGGAAAAACATCGGGGACATAGAAACGAGAGGTGCCCTCGTTTTTCATGGCCCCACATGCAATAACGAGGTCTCCTATGGCCATGCCCGGCTGCAGGGCTGCCGAGCTCCCGATCCTGATGAAGACTTCCGCGTCCACATTGGCCAGCTCTTCCACCGCGATGGCCGCCGAGGGGCACCCGATGCCGGTGGAAGTTACACTCACCTTAATACCTTTATAAAAGCCGGTGAAAGTACGGTATTCGCGGTTGTGGGCGATAAGTTGGGGGTTATCCAGGTATTTTGCCACCCGGTCGCTGCGTGCAGGGTCACCGGGCAAGAGCACATACTTCCCTACATCCCCGGGCTTCACCCGCAGGTGATACTGGATCTTTCCCAGAGTTACCTCGGCCTTGTTGACCGTAGACATAGTTACACCCTCCTCAACACCGGTTTTGCTCGGTAATCCAGGGCGGAAGTTCCCGGCCGGATCCACTCGTGGGCTTTCCCCACCGCTCTTTACAGTTCGCTCCGGACGTAAACCCTACCGGCGTGGGCAGGGCCCCTCACCCGCTTGGAGACAAAGGCCAGGACCAGTAAAGTCGTTAAATACGGTATGGCCTCTACGAACTGTGCCGGCACTTGCCAGCCCTGGGCATTAATTTGCCAGGCCATCACGTAACCGAAAAACAGCGAAGCTAGCAGTGCACCGAAAGGCGTCCAGCGCCCGAAAATCATGGCCGCGAGGGCTATGAAGCCTCGACCGGCAGTCATGTTTTTGGTGAAAACGTTAAGCATCCCTATTGAAAGAAAAGAACCGGCCAGTCCGGCCAGAGCGCAGCCCACTATAACACTCGCATACATGTAGTTGACTACGGGAACGCCGAGCGACTGGGCCGCATAGGGATTCTCTCCCACCGCCCGCAGGCGCAGGCCCATCTTGGTATGGTACAAAAAGATGTGACCCGCCAGAACCAAAAGCAACCCGATGAGGGTCACGTAGCTCATGTTCTGCAGGATAGGGCCCACCACCGGGATGCTGGCCCAATGGCTCCCCAAGGAGCCTATCTTGGGGCAGGAAGGCGACTGGCCTTTGTTGCCGAAGAGAAATTGGAGCAGGAATATTGTGGCGCTTGTACTTAAAATATTTATGGCAACCCCGCTAACCACATGGTCGGCCTTAAATCCCACACAGATACCGGCATGGAGCAGCCCCAGACATGCGCCGACCGCTACAGCCGCTGCCAAGCCGAGCCAGGCCGATTGGGTGAAATAAGAAGTGACGGCTGCCACAAAGGCCCCGGCCAGCATGATGCCGTCCAGGCCCACGTTGATCACCCCTGCCCGCTCGCAAAGTAGGCCCCCCAGGGCTCCGATAAAGAGAGGAGTGGCTATGGCCAGGGTGGCCTGGAGGATACCGACCGACAGGAAGTCGCTCATTATCGCTCACCCCTCTTCAGCAGGGTGTTAAGCCAGTATTTGATAAAGGCCTGCGCAGCTACAAAAACAATAATTATAGCTTGCAACATCATGCCCAGTTCCCGGGGCACATCAACTTGTAAGGACATAGAAGAGCTCCCCGCTTCCAGGGCCCCGAACAAAATGGCTGCCGGGAGGATGCCCAGGGGGTGATTTTGCCCCAGCAGCGCCACCGCGATGGCCGTAAACCCGTAGCCCGGGGAAAAGGCATGGATAAATCTCTGGTAAACTCCCAGGATCCTTTCCGCGCCCATCAATCCCCCGATGGCGCCGCTGGCCAGTATGGCCCCCATCACCACCCGCGCACCGCGGATCCCGGCATACCGGGCCGCCCGCCGGTTTAAACCGGTCACCCTCAAGTCATAACCCCAGGGAGTATAAAACAGGAAAATCCACAAAAGGAAAGCCATTATAATCCCCAGTATAAAGCCCACGTTCAATTTAGAGGGCGGCAGCAGAGGCCACAATACGGCTGTAGGGGCTACCTTGAAAGTCTGGGCCACCACTCCCGGCTCGTGAAAGACGTGCACTGTAAGATAACCCGTCGCGGCATACGCTACGTAATTGAGCATGACCGTGGAAATGACTTCATGGACCCCGGCCTTCACCTTAAGCCACCCGGGAACCAGGGCCATCAGCAGGCCTCCTGCTGCGGCGCCGGCCAGGGCCGTCACCACGTGTAGTCCGGCGGGCAGGCCCGGCAAACTAAAGCCGATGATGGCCGCCACCATGCCTCCCAGGTACATCTGGCCCTCCAGGCCGATATTAAATAATCCCGCCTGGGCGGCTATGGCAAAACCCAGCCCGCCGAAGATATAGGGCGTGGCCCTCTGCAGGGTGTCGGCCCACGCCGGCGCGTCGCCGAACGCCCCTTTAAACATGGCGCTGTAGGCGGACAGGGGGTTTTGGCCGATGGCGCCGATTATACCTGCGCCCACGGCCAGGGCGGCTGCCACCGCCAGCAGCGAGGATAAGACTTCGACCCCTAGGGTGCGCTTCATCCTGTCCACTGGGCTTCACACTCCGTTTGGTGGGGTGACAAACCGGCCATCATCAGGCCGATTTCCTCCCGCGTAAAATCCGAGGGACGGCCGGTGGCCATGAACTTTCCCCGGTAGAGGACTGCTATCCGGTCTGAAAGAGAGAGCACCTCTTCCAGCTCGTTGGACACCAGCAGGATGGCCGCGCCCTGCCGGCGCCGCTCGAAAAGCATCTCGTAGATGAATTCAATAGCGCCCACATCGACCCCCCGAGTGGGCTGTACGGCTATAATCAAGCGGGGCGAGGGATACAACTCCCTACCGATTATGAGCTTTTGTTGATTGCCCCCCGACAACTGCGTAATAGGGGCCTCCAGGGAGGGTACCTTCACCTTAAAGGCCTTTACTATCTGCTCCGCCGTGTTCGCGATCTTGCGCGGGGAAAAGAAAAGACCGCTGCACACCTGCTGCCGGTGGTGCAGGCCGAGAATGGAGTTGGCCTTGACGCTGAATTCTCTTACCAGACCCTCCCTTAACCGGTCCCCGGGGATGCAACTTATCCCCATCTCCCGTAAGGTAGAAGTGCTCAAGTTGCCGATACTGCGCCCTAGAAACCGGACCTCTCCTCCCACTACGGGGCGTAAACCCATAATGCCTTCCACGAGGGCCTCCTGCCCGTTGCCCGCTACCCCGACGATGCCCAGTACCTCTCCGGCCCTAATGCTGAAAGTAACTCCTTCCACACCCTGATCGTCGTCCACGCCTGGCACCCGCAGGCCCTGGACGGCCAGGATTTCCTGGCCGGGCCGGACGGGCTCCTTATCGACTTCCAAAACCACTTCGCGCCCTACCATGGCCCGGGCCAGTTTCCTCTCGTCGACCTGGCTTACCGGCCAGGAGCCCACCGTTTTCCCGTCCCTTATGACCGTAACCTCATCGGCCACAGCCATAACTTCTGCCAGTTTATGGGTGATAAAAAGGACCGTCCGGCCGTCCTGTTTAAACTCGCGCAAAATGCTGAATAAGCGTTCCGTTTCACCGGGGGTCAGAACCGCCGTGGGCTCGTCCAGGATAATCAACCGGGCGCCGCGGTAGAGCACCTTTAAGATCTCGATCCTCTGCTGTACTCCTACCGAGAGGTTGCTTACCACTGCGGACAAATCCAGGTCAAAACCGTAGCGGGCACACAGCCCTTCCACTATCTTTTTGCTCTGGGCGTAACTTAACCAGCCTCCCGGACCTGGTTCGGCTCCCAGAATGATGTTTTCCAGGGCCGTTAAAGCCTCGGCCAGCATGAAATGCTGGTGAACCATGCCAATGCCCTTGGCCAGGGCGTGCTGGGGGGAACTAAAGGCAACTCGCTCCCCCCACACGTAAATCTCGCCCGCGTCCGGCTGGTGAAGGCCAAAAAGGCATTTTACCAGCGTGGACTTCCCCGCGCCGTTCTCTCCCACCAAAGCATGGATAGTACCCGCCTTGACCTTCAGGTTTATGCCGTCATTGGCCCGTACACTTCCAAAGTATTTTCTGAGCCCCTGTATTACCAGAGCGTATTCATCCACGGTCCTTCACCATCCGGTAAACTAATGCTCATTGGGCAGACTGCAGCACATCTATGACCTTGATGGTGCCGTCGATAATGCCTTTCTTGAGCTCCTCCAGCTTTTGGATCCTTTCATTGCCGATGAGATCCTTGGTATACTTCATTTCGCTTATGCCAATACCGCCGTTGTCCACTCCGAAGACCTTCTCTCCACCCTTGAAGTTGCCTTCTACTGCCTCTTTAATAGTGTTGTAAACCGCTACGTCTACCCTCTTCATCATAGAGGTAAGGACCAGGCCCTCAGCCATGTAGTCCTGATCGGAATTGCACCCGATGGCGTATTTCTTGGCTTCCTTAGCTGCTTCAAACAGGCCTGCTCCAGACCCTCCGGCCGCGTGGTAAATGATGTCCACCCCTTGGTTGTACATAGCCAGCGCAATACTCTTGGCTTTCGCCGGGTCATTGAAAGCGCTGAAGTCGGAGCCTATGGGCTGGACTATTACCTGGACCTCGGGATTAACATACTTGGCTCCCTGTTCGTAGGCCTTGGTGAACCGGTTCAAGAAGGGTATATCCATGGCCGGAATGGCTCCTATTTTGTTGGTCTCGGTCATCATCCCGGCCAGAGCACCGACCAGGAAAGAGCCCTCATGTTCTTTAAAGACCAGAGAAGCCACATTGGGCTGGTCCACCGTAGCGTCTACAATGGCAAACTTGGTGTCGGGAAATTCAGCCGCCACCTTGGCCATGGGCTCGGCCATGTCAAAGCCCACTCCGATTACCAGGTCGTTGCCGGCCCGGGCCAGGTCCCTGAGCAGACCTTCCGTGGAAGCCAGGTCGGGCGGCTCTACCACCTTCAACTGAATGTTCAACTCGGCCTCAGCCTTCTTAGCACCTTCATAGGCCAGGTCATTAAAGGACTTGTCGCCCAGCCCGGCCACCCCGGTCAACAGGCCTACCTTCAGGGGCTGCCCCTCGTCTGCCGCCGGAGAAGAGCCGGTTCCGCTGTTGGCGCCCTGCCCGTTGCCGCCGCAGGCGGCGAGAGTCAACAGCATCAGCACCACCAGGAGGATACTCCAAACCTTTTTAACCATAACTCTTCAACCTCCAATTTGAAGTTATACAGGTTGAAAAAACCTCGGATCCCGAACATGTTAGCCCACCAACCTCCCACTGTTGACGGCCATCACCACCTTTTCCGGTGTCGGGGCTCTGCCGTACAGGCTGGCTAGGTCATATAAGCTGCTATACGGCATAAGGTGAAGCGTACAAAGTGGTCCAAGTAGTACTCCGTGTTATACATGACCGGGTAGCCCTCGGCCGCATACACCACCACATCCAGCCTTAAAATAGGCGTATACGGGCCTACTTGCAGAGAATCTGCCAGCCTGCCGTCGGCCACAGCTGGTATGATTTCCACTACATCGTGGGTAAGATAACAGTTGCAAAGCCGTTCCACCAGAGGGAAGACGGCCTTAGCCAGGTCCTGGGTGTCGAAATCGAAGCGCGCAAAACGCCTCCTGGGGATGCGGTCGACACAAAAGGCCGCCGGCTTCCCGTCCGCCAAGAACCGTTTCTCCACCACCAGTATCTCTTCTCCCGGGTCTATTTCCAGTTTGGCCGCTTCGGGAGGCGTGGCCGGTTGCCACTGGCTTTTCACCTGGTCCGTGGAGGCCTGATAGCCGTTTTCCTCGATGAATTTCCCAATTTCCCGGGCCGAATCTATACGGCCCGTCAGCCGCCGGGCGAAACGATTGACCAGGGTGCCCCGTCCCTGGACCCGGGCTATAACTCCCTCTCGTTCCAGCACCGCCAGGGCTTCCCTGACGGTCAATCGGCTGATGCCCAGGCGGGCTGCCAGCTCATCTTCCGGTGGCAGCCGCCCGGCCTCCTCAATTTCAGCAGAGGCGATAATCTCGCGCAGGATCTCCAGGGCCTCCTGCACTGCCGTTGACTTTTTTACCCTGCGAGGGTTCACCACATTGCTCATAGGCACAGATCCTCAGATGATTAGATTATTTAACTCCTTATTTCGACGCTCGACCCCAAATTCCTCCCTTGAAAGCCGATTAATTTTTGGCAAAGCAATAAAAAACTCCTGCCCTTTGTGGACACAGGAGTTCGGAAGCAGAGGTTTTATACTGTCTGATGAGCACCGGCGCCTCTTCCCGGCAAGCTGACGGCCTCGGTTGGGCCGGTCTTGTATAACCCCCAACCTCGGACCAGACTTAGACTTTGGGGAATTTAAACCCAGTTGGAATTATGGTTAAAGCAGTCCCACCCGGTGAAATCGGGGCTGTGCCCTCTACTTCTTATTCCACGATTTCCCGGCTCTCCGGGACTTCCTTAGCGGCACTTCCTTTGGTAAAGAAGCTTAAATAATGTAAAACTTCCCCGGCCTTGCCTGCAGCACCCAGGATACGGATTTTCTCCTTCACCACCGCTTTGACTTTTTCCCTGGCCGGCACGCCGTACTTCCGGACATCCACCACATCCGGGTCCTGTGCCAGCTTCTCTCTTAGAGCTGAAGTATAGGCCTTATTGAGCTCGGTAGCAAAATTGATTTTAGCAATCCCAGCCTGTATGGCCTCCTTAACGGAGGAATCCCGTACTCCGGAGGCACCGTGCAGGACTAAAGGTATCCCTACTTTTTCGCGAATCCGGGCAATCCGATCTATGTCCAGCACGGCCGACTGCACCCGCATACGGTGAGCACTGCCCACCGCTACCGCTAAGGCGTCTACCCCGGTCCCTTCTACGAATTGGAGGGCCTCTTCCGGAGTGGTCATAAATTGTCGCATTTCCTCCGGGGACAGGGGGCCCTTCGCCGCGTCCGGTATTTTCCCTATCTCGCCTTCCAGAGGAATCCCGACCGCGTGCGCTATTCTCACCAGTTCTTTGGTAACCCGGATATTCTCTTCCATGGATAGGGCCGAACCGTCAAACATGAGGGAGGTAAAACCTGCTCTTAAACACCTTATAACTACCTCAAAGCTAACTCCGTGGTCCAGGTGGCAGACTACAGGTACAGAAGCCGCCTCCGCCAAGGTGCGTATCAGCCCGGCATAACACTGCTCCGGCGCATACTCCAGAGCACCCTGGCTTATTTGCACAATCACCGGAGCCTTTTCCTCTTCCGCGGCCTCCACAATCGCCTGAGCCATCTCCAGGTTGTAAGCGTTGAAGGCACCTACAGCGAAGCGGTTGTTTAAGGCAAAGATTAGCATCCCTTTGCTGTCTACCAACGGCACTCTTATCACCCCTCTACCAGAAATCCCTTGATGGTTTCAAACTGCTCTAAAGAAATGCCTGCTTCACCCAAATACCTGGGGTTACTGACCCCCTTCCGGGCGTCTGCATGATAATCCGAACCCCCGGTAAAAAATTTTACTCTGGTCCTGTACTCTTCACGAAGGTATTTTTCCGCTTCCACGTCTGACCAATGCCCTTTGTAGCTGGTCTTGCTGTAAGGATAGCACGCTTCCATCCCGTCCAGCCCATGAGCAATAAGCCTGGCGATATACTCGGCTCGCGTCAGGGTCCGGCCGTCGGGATAATGAATTAATTCGTCTATCAAAAGGGGATGGGCCAAGACCGCCGTTCCCCCGCAGGCTTTAATTAAATCTATGGCCTCGAACGGGTCTATCTTCCGCCTTCTTATGTTCAGTTCCGGGTCATCCCTAACTATTAGTTTGGCCTCCTTCCAGCTCGGAGCATAACCTTTGCGAGCCATGGCTTCGAAAATATGTTTTCTTTCCACTTCGTCAGGGTCCCGGTACTTTTTTTCGTTGTTTTCATCCACGTACTCCAAGACGTCTTTTTCAAAGTCTATGGCCATGCCTTTGGAAGTCAGGACTTCACATAAGCGCTGGTAAGCTTCCGTCTTACTGTGGCGGGCGCGCTCCACTTCTTTAGCCAGTTCAGCATGATTCCAATCCATCTTATACCCTAATATGTGCACGTCGTCTACATAAGTATCGCAGGAAAACTCGTAACCCAAGACGAGTTCCACACCCCGCCTTTTAGCGAAGGAACGAATATCCATTTCCCTCCCGTCAATCTCTACGGATAAGGGTGGCTGTATATCATGGTCCGTGATGGCCACCACCTGTACCCCCACCTCAGCTGCATGCTCTATAAGTTCCACCGGTGTGTCATTCCCGTCAGAGCGAGTGGTATGGCAGTGGAGGTCACACGCATATCTTGGGATATCCATTCGCCTCACACCTCCCGGGTGTCTTGGTGTAGACCGCAACACCAAATGCAGTCCACCACTTTTAAGCCAAAAGCACGGACAGCCTGCTTAAATCGCAGAGCAGAAAATCGGGTTTAGCTTGGACTAACGGCGCCGGAGGGGTAAAACCATAGGTAACGGCACACGTATAAGTGCCGGCCCTCTTCCCGCATTCCACATCCACTTCGGAGTCCCCGACATACAGAGCTTCCTCCGGCAATACTTTTAGCCTTTGACAAATAGTGTTAATTATTTCCGGATCGGGCTTACGGTTTTTCACGTGCTCCGGTCCTAGGACGATAGAAAAATAACCGTCTACCCCCAGGTGCTGTAAGATTCTTTGGGTAAAAAAGAAGGCCTTATTAGTAGCCAATCCCAGGGGGATATGCCTGGCCTGCAAAAAATCCAGTGCTTCTTTCACTCCGGGGTACAGAGCGGTATTCCCGGTACATCCCTCGGCGTAGTGCTGCCTGTACAGGGACAGAGCCTCCTCAAACCGGTGAAGGTTCTCCGGACCTAGAAAAAGTTTGACTAAAGTATCCACCCCTCCCCCCACAAAGCTTACTATAGTCTCTTCCGGAAGCGGGGGAAGGCCCAGATCTCTTAGGGTACGGTTGGCCGCCAAGGCAATATCTTTCCTGGAATCCACCAAGGTACCGTCGAGGTCAAAGACGACTGCTTTTACCCGCACTTTTTCCTCTCCTTTGGCCCGCCCTCTGGAACTTCCTCTGAACTCGTCCGGTATTTCATGTCTATTTTATCTATTTTTTCTACCTTAGGTAAAGATCTGCCTCCTTGAAATTCGGATTCCAGCCATACATCCACCAGCTTTTTCGCCAATTCCGGCCCTACCACCAAGGATCCCAGGGTCATTATCTGGGCGTTATTGCTCTTCCGCGCCCTCTCTGCTGAATAAACATCATGGCATTGCGCCGCCCGGACACCGGGTACCTTATTGGCTACGATAGCCATACCTATTCCCGTACCGCATATTAAAATTCCTCTGGGGAACTCTCCGGCCGCTATCTTCTCCGCCACCGCCAGGCCGATGTCGGGATAATCTACCGGCTCGGTACTATAAGTCCCCGCATCCACCACTTCTATCCCTTTTTCCTGCAAATAAGCTTTTATGACTTCCTTCAGCTCAAACCCTAAGTGATCGGCGCCGATGATAATTTTCATCCTAATTCCCCCCATGCAGGAACTTTTTTACGGAAGCGGCTATGCCTTCGCCGTCCAACAGGAATTCTCTCTTAAGCATTTCTTCCGAGCCGGCGGTGCCGAATCTGTTGCTTAAACCCAGCCTTAAGAGCCGGGCCCCCAGGCCTTTTTCAGCCAGAAGTTCCGCTACGGCTGTTCCCAGACCGCCAGTTATGTTGTGCACTTCCACCGTTACTACCCGGGGGATGGAGGAAGCCAGTTCCAGCAGGAGAGGCGCATCCAGCGGCCTAACGGTGGCCATGTTCACCACCGTAGCCTGGTACCTTTCTTCTCTCAGCAGCCGGGCAGCCCTTAGGCTCTCGTACACCGCGCTGCCGCAGGCAACCAGCAGCACATCCTTCCCCTCTGCCAGCACCTCCCCCTCTCCTATGCGGAAAGGCCTGGTGTGAACGGGCAAGGCCGGCTCTCCCTGCCTGCCGCGCAGCCGCAGATACACCGGACCTGGATATTCCAGCATAGCGCGGGTCGCTTCAAAGGCCTCATGGCCGTCGGCGGGGTCGACTATCACAATATGGGGCAAAGCCCTTATGGCCGCCATATCTTCCAGAGCCAAATGCGTATAACCGGACCAGGCTGCCGAAAAGCCGGTGTCCGTGCCGACCAGCTTGACATTCAGCTTTTCCGCGGCTATATCCACCCTTATCTGCTCCAGCGCTCTGAAGGTCAAAAAGTTGGCATAAGCGGTGGTAACCACCGTCTTACCGGTCAGGGCCAGCCCGGCCGCCACGCTGATCATGGTCTGCTCGGCTATACCCACATTAAAGCTTCTCTCCGGAAACTGCTTCACAAAATCACCGTACCGGGAATGAGAATCCGCGGCCACCACTACTATATCCTTGTTAGCCCTTCCTGCTTGAAGCAGAGCGTCTATGAAAGCGGTTCTGGTAGACTCATGCCGGGCAGTCATCATAGAGTTCCCCCAGTTGCAACTCATTCTTCAGAGCTTCATACTGTTCCACCGTAAGCACTTTGTAATGCCATTCCACCTTATTCTCGGCTAACGGGAGACCCTTCCCCTTTACCGTCAGGGCAATGATGGCCGTAGGTTTACCTTTTTCCAGAGGGGTCTCCCGGAGGGCCTCCAGCAGCGCCGCTACATCATGCCCCTCCACCGCCATGGCGCTCCACCCAAAGGCCTTCCATTTCTCTACCAAAGGTTCTAAACGGCTGATCTCTTCGGTAAAGCCGCCCAGTTGCAACTTATTTCGGTCAACGATTACCACCAGATTATCCAACTGATAACGAGCGGCGCTCATGGCCGCCTCCCAGTTGCTCCCTTCTTGCAACTCCCCGTCCCCGGTGAGGACGAACACCCGGTACTGGCGCCCGTCCAATCGCGCTCCCAGGGCCATGCCCATGCCCAGGGCTATGCCGTGGCCCAAAGAACCGGTATTAGCCTCCACCCCCGGCAGCTTCCTCTCCGGATGCCCGGCCAGCGGAGTATTATACCTGGAACAAAACTCTCCTAACCGCCGCCGATCAAAATAACCCGTTTGGGCCAATATGGAGTAGAGGGCCAGACACCCGTGCCCTTTGCTGAGGATAAATCTATCTCTATCGGGCCAATCGGGCTGTTGGGGATTATGCCGCATAACCCCTTTATACAAAGTAGCTACAATCTCCGCTATGGAGAGAGCCGGAGCCAGATGCCCACAGCCCGCTCTGGTGCTCATCCAGATACTATCCTTCCTTATTTGCCGGGCAGCCTGCTGAATTTCTCGGATCTGAAGATTGCTAACCTGGCTCACAGTTTTCTCGGCCTCCTGATTACCGAGGAAAAGCAATTATATCTCCGTCTCTAAGCTATCCCCAGTCTTTATTCCAGGCCTGCCGGGCTATAGTTCGCCCGGTTGGGGCGCGCGCCCGGGTCTTACGCAGGCCACCCTAACTTAGGTACTCATTATGCCCTGGGCATAGGATTCCAGATCCGTCATAGCCTTGGAAAACTGCTGGTAAGCAGTGACAAAAGGCTCCAAGGTCTCAAACTCTTCCTCGGGTATACCGTCTTCAAGATAAGCTCGGGCGAAGTAAGAAACCTGCAAAAGTTGCTCTAAAGCGGCCTGAGGCACCGGTTCCTCCATCCTCTTGGCCAGCGGCCGGTCGAAATAAAGCAGCAGGAAGGACTGGATGAGCTCGGGGTTCATGGTGTAGACCAAGTCCCCCCCGGCTAGATATTCTATATGCCATATATGCTGCCGCCCTTCTACCACCGGCCCCACCCTGCTGGAGGCTATAAGCAATTTGCTGGGATAACCCTGCTCCTTCAGCAAGCGACAGGCCTTTTTGGCGATGGCTATTCCTGCCCACCTTTTAAGTTCTTCAGTAAGCTGAATGCCCTTTTGCGCAGCCTGCTTCTGGAAAGTTTTAGCATCCTCGAATCTGCCAATCATAAAGGTGATAACCGAACGCCACCTGGAATAGTCGATGCCTAATTTCTCCCCCAGCTTCCGGCCCTCACTCACCGCGCGGGCTACCGCCATAATCTGCGGCAGAGTAAAGGAGAAAGTGGCGTTGGTAGGAACGCCCATAGCTGTAAGTAAGTACATGGCGGCCACTCCGGCCCGGGTAGCCGGGATCTTGATCATCATGTTGGCTTCTAGGTTCCACAGCTCCAGGGCTTGACGTACCATTCCCGGAGTGTCCTGGTACAGTCTAGGATCGACCTGAGCGCAAACGAAGCCGTAACGGTAGCCGGAACTCTCGAAAAGGGGAAGGTAGCGCCGCGCTCCCATCCGGGAAACCTCCTTATAAGCTTCCCAAGCGATCTCGCCCGCACTCAACGAAGGGCACCGGTGGTGTATCTCTTTCATTAGAGAAACTCCTTCATCCTTACAGTACTCAAATACCGCCTTGGTCAGGGGCGGATTGGTGGTAACTCCTTTGAATACCCAATCGCCCGGGTCGAGCTTTTTCTCCCACAATCTAGATAACTGGGCACGGAGTGGCTCCTTTAACTCCTCCGGAGCTGTCTCCAGAACTCTTGCGCACCAGGCTTCGTATATCAACGGATTGGAGTCCCACCACAGTTCTAGGGTTTCGCTCGTCCGAGCCAGTCTCTCCATAGCGCTTTCTCGATAACCGCCGTAACTCAAGGAAATCTCCTCCCCCAGTTTTATTCCTTTTTAAGTCCGACTTTGCAATTTCCATGCCACAATTTACGGCTCTCGCTTTTAACGCAAGAGCCGTAAATGTGGCTGCCCAAGCTGTCTAGAAGAACACTCGATTTACTTACCCGATTTATTTAATCCTTATAATAATAATCCCCGAGATTGAGTTGACTGCAATATTGCATTGGACACTTGCACGCTTACCAACCAGCCCTCAGTATCTCAAGAGGCCCGGTCTAAAGAAGTCGTGGAAGCTTGAATCTCCTGTTTTCTGATGACCGATTCTTGATAAAGGCTATAGAGTATAGCCAGCGCAATAATAATCAGCGGTGTTATCAGCTTATCCGCATACAGGCCCACCGCTGGAACAATGGTGAAGAGGATGAAAGAAGTAACGCCTATGGTCATTCCCGGCGGGTCGACATGGCAGTCACCGAAACTATAGAAGAGTCGGGACATCCACTCGGCTATAAAGGCTCCGATCAGCGCGCCGGCCAGACCCCATAGCAAGCTACCCCCACTTTGCACCACCGCGTAGGAAGCGCATATCGAAATATGGTGAAATACGGGGATCTGGAGACCTGCCAGCATAAACACAAAGCTTCCTACTCCGATGGCGAATCCTACAAAAGGTGCTACTGCTTTGGTAGCCGGGTTTTGCAGCATTAAAAAAGTGGTATAGGCCGACAACCCGCCTGCCGTGATGCTCAAGACGGTCATCTGAGAGGCTTTACATTGCCAGGGCAACCAGGCTTGCGGTGCAAATACGCTGAACCTGCCACCCAGTTTTTTGGTCTCTTCCGGGACCTTCCCGAAGGCCCTCTCCAACAGTCCTCCCTCTTCCGCATAAACTACCTTGGCGATAAGCGCTTGCAAAAATACAGTGGTGGCCACCGAATCCAGCATCCCTGGCATCGCTTTATTCAGACCGTAACGAATAAGGAAAGCTATTATCCCCCATATACCTCCTACCAAGATCACATCCGGTTTCCCCAAACTTATAAGTGGCTTAATGATATCCTTTCCCGACGGCATATAACCCTTCTTTCTGGCATAGGCTGCGGCGCAACAACCGCTACCAAAGGAAATATCCGGCCCGAAATAGACTCCAAAAGGAATCAGACCTAACCAGTCAAA
Organism: Moorellaceae bacterium AZ2; assembly: GCA_051024685.1. Taxonomy (GTDB): domain Bacteria; phylum Bacillota; class DSM-521; order Neomoorellales; family Neomoorellaceae; genus UBA12545. The sequence goes on from JAZHPA010000017.1 coordinate 27,573, forward strand.
ATTCACCCCGGCCATGCCGGAAACTATGCCGTATAAGGCACCGAAGCCCACCCAAACAAAGGCTCCCAGCGCACCCAGGGCCGCGCCTAACCCGCCGCCACAGAAGGAGAAAAGCAGGGCTAACCAGTCCATGAATTTGATCCTCCTTTAGGAGTTTTAGATAAAACTTTAGCAGTTATGAATAAGAATTAAAATATTAACTTTATATTTTAATCTCAATTTCAGATAGCCGATGCCATACTAAGGGTGCCAGGAAGGCGCTCCCGGCACCCTTCTCTCCCACCTAGAACTACACGATCGGTAACCCGGCCTTTACTCTCTTGCCCATGGCATCCGCAGTTATGACCGCATCATAAACCATTTCTTCGGAAATGGGGAAAGCGTGGTTGTACATGATCTTGCCCGGCAGACAGGATAGCCTTACAGCCTCCATTAAGCGCTCAGGTCCCACCTTATCGATATTGAGGTCCGCCAGTGTAATGGGAAGCCCCACTTTGTGAGAGAAACTATATACTTCATTCAGCACTTCCTTAGGCCGCTCTTCCATTACCAGCTGCACCAGGGTTAAGAAAGCCACTTTCTCCCCGTGATAGAAAGCATGAATCTCTTCCAGCACGGTGAAACCGTCCTGCATGGAATGGGCCGCAGCCAAGCCTCCGCTCTCAAAGCCTATACCGCTGAGCAGTGTGTTGGCCTCCACCACCTTCTCCAGGGCCGGTGTAACCCTCTGTTGTTCACACGCGATCTTGGCCTGCAAGCCGTACTCTATGAGTATTTCATAACAGAGCCGGGCAATGGCCACTGCAGTGGCCGTTTGCTGACCGCCGGGCAAATTGGGAGCGCACGACCGCGAACAAGCATCCGCCTCAAACCAGGTCGCCAGGGCGTCGCCCATACCCGCTACCAGCAACCGCGGCGGGGCTTTGGCTATTATTTCCGTATCTACCAGCACGAGATCGGGATTCCTTGGGGGGAAGTAAAATCTTACAAAGACTCCGTGTTCATCGTAGATTACGGACAGGCGACTGCACGGTGCGTCGGTCGAGGCAATGGTTGGAACTATAACGGTCGGAAGTTTCAGTTCCCCCGCTACTACCTTGGCCGTATCGATAGATTTGCCGCCGCCGCTGGCCATGATCACATTGCAGCGCTCTTTCCTGGCTACCTCCATCAGACGGTTGATCTCGCTGTCACAGCATTCTCCGCCGAATACCTCTTCTACCTGGGTTATGCCCTTTTCCGCGAAACTCTTATTGCGACCCTCTCTGGTAACTGCCAGACCGGTTTTTCCCCCGATGACTAAAACCCGGTCCCCCAGAAGCGAAACATGTTCTCCGATTTCTTCAATGGCCCCGCGCCCCTGAACATACCTGCTGGGAGCAATGAGGACTCTTGTAAATTTGCCCATTGATCGCTTGCCTCCCTTAAAATTAATCTATGGAAATCATCTATACCCTATGTTTCCTCCTACTGCGTACCCCTGTTCAATAAAGCTTGGACCCCGGAACCCTTGGGTTGCTTAATAGATACTTTTAACCTCCTTTCTCATGCTCTGAGTCACCTAGTTGCCGTAAACATACCGTCCACCGTTTACGTCCAGCGTAATGCCGGTAATATACTTGGACTCCTCGGAGACCAGGAACAGCACGGTGCCAGCAATATCTTCGGGTTCGGCCAGGCGACCTAAAGGAATATTCTTAATCGCTTCCTCCACGGCTCCCTTAGGCGACTCTGGGTGATGCGCCAGAGGAGTATTGGTGAAACCCGGACACACAGTGTTAACCAAAATATTATCTTTAGCCCACCTTCTCGCCGCATATTTAGTCAGGCTTATTACCCCCCCTTTGGCAGCCGTATAGTGCGGTCCCCCGAAACTGCTGCCGCTCTTGGCCGAAGAGGAAGAGAATTGAACTATCCTGCCTCCGCCACTTGCTTTGAGGTACGGATATGCTTCCCTCAAGCAGTAAAAATATCCCGTTAAATCTACCTTAATGACCTGTTCCCACTCTTCGTCGGTGCACTCCTCAATGGGGCTGAATTTGATCAAGGCAGCCCCGTTAACCAGGATAGTCAACTTGCCTGCTTTTTCATAAACATACTTCATGGCTTCTCTGACCGATTGCGAATTGCTTATATCCATATGAACTACAAATGCCTCGCCGCCGTTTTCTCGGATCATAGCAACGGTTTCCTCATTTTCGGTGTCGTTGATATCCGCACACGCCACCACGGCCCCGTTCATGGCCAGTTTGTAGGCTACGGCCCGACCGATTCCGGAGGCCGCCCCCGTAACTACAGCCACATTCCCTGTTAACCTTTGGCTTTCTAAAGGCATCTCCTGTTCCTCCCACTTACCTCAGTATTTATTCTGATAAGTGCTGATGTCCGGGAACACTTTGTCCTTCAGAGCACGATAGGTTTCGCGGTAAATTTCAAAAAGCTCGTTATAAATTTCTACGTTCCGCGCAACCGGTTCCCAACGCTTGTCGGGATGCACCATATGCTCTATAGCTTCATGGATGTTTTTATATATGCCCGCTCCGATGGCCGCACACATAGCGGCGCCCAGCGCCGTCGCTTCGCTCACCTTCACCGTCTCCACCGGCTTCCCGTAAATGTCGGCCTGAATCTGGTTCCACAGGGCCGAACGAGCGGCACCGCCGGTTACCCGGTATAGGGTAAACTCGGGCAAGCCGGCCTCGCCCAGGGCTTCCAGCATATCCCGCATCTCAAAACAGATACCTTCCATGGCCGCCCTGACCATGTCGGCCTTCGTATGGGCAAAGGTCATCCCGATAAAGGCCGCCCTGGCGTTAGCATCATAATAAGGACAGGCGGCGCCGGCCAGCCAGGGTAAATAAATTATTCCTCTAGCCCCCACGGGTGATTGAGCTGCTTCGGCCGTAAGCAGATCATAAGTGTCTGTCCCCACCAAGCCAGCTGCGGTCCTCTCCAAATGGCAGAAGGTGTTCCTGAACCACCGGAAGCTGCTGGCGGCTGCGCTGGCGTGTCCTTCCATCTCCCAATGCCGGGTACCGCAATGCCCCAGTATGTGCATCTTTTCTTTTGGGTGCCGTACCGGTTTATCCGAATATGCAATGCAAAGGCCGGCCGTCCCCAGACATACATAGGCCATACCAGGTCGGGCCACTCCAACGCCCACCGTGCCGCACTGCTGGTCCCCGCAACCCACCACTACGGGAGTGCCCGCGGCCAGACCGGTTTTTTCAGCTACGGCGGGCGTTACCTTCCCTACTACCGTCCCCGGATCCACGTTGCGGGGATATTTCTCTAAATCCACCTCAAAAATCTTCGCCAGCTCGGGTTCATATTCAAAGGTATCGGCGTTGACGATCTGCCACCAACCGGCATCAGCAAGATTTCCGTAATAATCTTCCCCGCCGAAGGCCTTCACCAGTAATTCTTGGGGCATAATAAGCTTGTAAGTCCTATCATACAGCTCGGGATAGTGCTTCTTAAACCAGTACACCTTGGAGGAAGGCCATACTACACCTAGAGGAAAGCCTGTGATGCGATACAAGTCTGACTCGGTCATGCCTCTTTCCGCGAGCTTTTCCCGCATCCAGGGCAGCATTTCCGCCCCTCTTATGTCCTGCCATACAAAGATGGGATGTAGAAAATTCCCATCTTTGTCTACCGGAACAAACGTAGAACGCATGTTGGTAAAACTTATGGCGGCGATGTCCCCCGGATCGATATCGGCCTTGGCTATGGCCTCCCGCGTAGATTGATAGGCCAGAGCTATCACGTCTTCGGCGCGCTGTTCTACCCAGCCCGGCCGGGGATATTGAGTAGGTGTCTCGTGATAGGAGCTGGCGATCTCGTTTCCGTGAATATCAAAGATTACGCAACGTACCCCCGTGGTGCCGGCATCCACCCCAACCAAGTACTTGCTCCTTCCCTTTAGGGCCATCCTATCTCTCCTCCCAGGGGCACTTCCCCACATGGAAACTTCACACGACTTTCATCTGGCTATACATTTCCTCCAGCAACGGCAGATCCTCCACAATTTGCGGGCCGTTCCGGGTACCTATAAGGTCTGCTCCCGCTAAAATGCAGCCCAAGGCTATTTGGCTCGTCCAGAAATTACCGGTACCTGCTACTTTCACTCCCACATGCGGTGAGACGCTCTGCCGCATCAGTTTTACTTCTGCCGGAGTCGGCCCTCTGTCGGCACGGCCGGTGGAACTCTTCACATAATCTCCCCCACCGTCTTCTACGCACTTGCAGGCCGCAACAATTTCTTCACGGGTCAGATAAGCTACCTCGATTATGATCTTGGTCTTGGCTCCCCCCGCAGCCTTCACTATATCTTTGATCTCTTGCGTCACCAGTTTATAATTCTTGTCCTTTAAGGCCCCAATATCTATGACCATATCTAAAGCTTTGGCGCCGCGTCTCACAGCATCTTCAGCCGCCGCGAGCTTCATGGCTGGCGTCCCCGTACCAAAGGGGAAATCAATGACTACGCTGGGCTCTACACTGGTGCCTTTGAGGCCCTCCACCACTAAAGACAAATAATTGGGATTGACGCAGAAAGAGTTGAATTCGTATTTCTTACAAATCTCTATTCCCTCTAAGATCTCCTTTTCCGTGGTATAGGGATGCAAAATGGAAAAATCAATCATCTTGGCTAGGCTCTTAGGTGTGAGTTCCGTACCGCGTACTATAATCGGCATAATGCTTGCCCTCCTTGGATTTTAGTTTTTGGGTAATTGCTCGCGCCTTGTATTGCTAGCGCCTTTTCTCCGGTCGCTCACTCTTTTAACCCCCTAACTCAACCGGCCTCACCTCCCTCGAGGGGCGTAATTTTATGTTCGTTAGAAGTCTATAGCAATTTTCATGCCACCCGAACTTCTCGAGCCAACCGTGTAGAAAAGTCTGAAATACGCTCCATTACTGAGAATAGCTCTTCTCTGGACTACCGGACTTTTAGCCGGCTCCCTATACTTAATGCATCTATACATTAAGTCTCATGCAGACCTACATTAATAAGCCACGGGAACGCAGCCGGGAAATGCTGCCGGGATCCGCGGACAACTCAAACCAGGTTACTGCACCTCGCGCCCTTCGGCAACCCCCATTTATTTTCCCCCACCCCCAGAAGCCTCCACGCCGAACTGGTAACCGGTTTGCAGCGAAGCACGCGAGCAGGAAATAGAGAAAAATTGTTTCCGGGTTCAAAAGGGGCCGAAATATAAGATATAATGATATAATATTGTATAGATGGGTAGCTTAGCTAGGTAGACCCTTACGGGGAGGGGCAGAGGCATGCCAAGAAGGAGAAACTCGGAGCAGGTACCTGTGAGCGCTCGTATCGAAGAACTTTTGAACAGGCGTGTTATGGTGGCCCCCGCTGAAGATAAGCCACACCTGGCGAAGACGGCTGGCGACCATAACTATATAGTTTTCTTGAATACCGCACATTCTCCCACCACTATATATTGCACGCGGGACAAGGTTTATTACTCCAAATTCCGTACGGTAAATATCCAGGGCGCAGAAACCATAGATATCTCCAAAACGACGTTCCCTATTCTGGTAACCCAGGATACCCGTACAGAAATTTTGGGTGTGATAGGTTGGAGGGAGATACTCGGTTATCTTCTTCATGCATGCTATTCATTATCTTCAGAGTTAGAGCGTATAAAAACCGACATGGAAGCTTTCTTGAGCTCCACGAAGGATTTGGTATGCATTACCGACGCTAAAGGGTTCAAAACCCGCATCAGCTCCTCCTGCGAACAGCTGTACGGACTTAAAGCGGAAAACTTGGTCGGCATGAACATCAAGGAAGTGGAAAGATTAGGTATTTACTTCCCTTCCGCCACCAGATTAGCCCTCGAGCAAAAGAAGGAAGTAACCATCGTTCAGACAACTAAAACAGGCAGAAAATTGATGGTGAACGCCATACCCGTTCTCGACGAGTCCGGATCGGTAAAAAGGGTGGTCAGTATTTCTAAAGACATAACCGATGAAGAAAAACTGCGGCAGGAATTGGCTAAGACCAAAACCATTATCGAGCGCTATGAAAAAGAGCTGGCCAGCTTTCGCCTGGAGCAACAAAAAAACCTTAACTTCGTCTATCGCAGCAAAAGCATGGAGGCCTTGGTAGAAAAGATAAACAAGATTGCGCTGGTAGATTCCACGGTCCTAATTTACGGAGAGACAGGGGTGGGCAAAGAGGTAATTGCCAAGTATATTCATAATATAAGCGACCGCAACAAAGGTCCCTTCGTGCGCATCAATTGTGGGGCTATTCCCGAGAATCTCTTGGAAGCCGAGCTTTTCGGCTACGAAAAAGGGGCCTTTACCGGAGCTCGAAATGAAGGAAAGCCGGGGTTGATAGAGACGGCAGACAAAGGCACACTGCTTTTGGATGAGATAAGCGAACTACCCCTTTCCCTGCAGGTCAAATTACTGCGTTTTTTGCAAGAACGGGAGTTTATAAGAGTGGGTGGGGTAAAGCCCCTCAGAGTGGACGTACGCATACTGGCGGCTACCAATAAGGATTTAAAAGAGCTGGTACAGCAGGGTAAATTCCGCAGCGACCTGTATTATCGGTTAAACGTAATCCCTCTGATGATCCCGCCCTTGAGGGAGAGGCCGGAGGATATCCCCATTCTGGCTTACTATTTCTTAGAAAAATTCAACCGTAAATATCATAAGAGCAGAGAATTGACCCGGGAAGTCATGGAGAGATTGCTCAAGTATCCCTGGCCCGGGAATGTACGTGAATTGGAAAACGTGGTGGAGAGGTTAGTGGTCATGTCCGACGATAAACAAATAGTGAAGGACGATCTGCCGGAAGAGCTGCTGATAGAGAGCGCCTCCCGTTCTACCCCCTCTCAAATCATCGTATCCAAGCTACTGCCTTTGCGGGAAGCCACGGCCCTGGTGGAAAAGCAGCTCATCGAGAAAGCCATCGACGAATATGGGAGCACCTATAAAGCGGCCAAAGTATTAGGAGTAGATCAGTCCACTATCGTAAGAAAGCTGAACCGCTACAAAAGCCTGGAGTAATGCATGGATGCATTAGCCCCCAAGGCCTCTGCAGGCTCGCAGGGGGCGCGGTGGAAGCCTGCCACGGCCCGCAAACGCCCCGAAGGCCGGAGCGGGTAGGTGTTATGGAGGAGAGAGGATTTTCCCATTGGCTGGCATAGGTTTTGCTATGGCCTCTCTCCAGGCCATGTTTTTTAAGCCACGGCCGACTGCCGAGCCGAGCAGTAATGGCGGGTCACCATTTGGGGTAGGGAGGTTCAGCCTATGAACGACCAGAGAGCAATAACGGAAAAAGCCATCAATGCCCTCAGGTTTCTGGCTGCCGAGGCGGTAGAAAACGCCAGGAGCGGCCATCCGGGTATGCCCATGGGGGCGGCTCCCATGGCTTATATACTTTGGAGCCGGTTTTTAAAACACAACCCTCAAGACCCTCAGTGGCCGGACAGGGACCGCTTCGTCCTGTCTGCCGGGCACGGTTCCATGCTTCTTTATGCGCTTTTGCACCTCACCGGATATGATCTTTCCCTGGAGGATTTAAAGCAATTTCGCCGGTGGGGCTCTAGGACTCCGGGTCACCCGGAGTACAGGTGTGCGCCGGGGGTGGAGATAACCACCGGCCCTCTGGGGCAGGGTATAAGCACCGCCGTCGGGTTAGCCCTGGCGGAGAGAAAACTGGCTGCCGAATTCAACCGCGGTTCCTATACTCTGGTAGACCATTGCACCTACGTAATAGCTTCCGACGGCGACCTTATGGAAGGCGTTTCTTCGGAAGCTTCCTCTTTGGCCGGCCATTGGAAGCTCGGCAAACTCATAGTGCTCTACGATGACAACGGCATTACCATCGACGGACCCACCGGACTTTCGTTTACCGAAGATGTATTAAAGCGCTACCGGGCCTACGGCTGGCACACCCTTAGGGTAGAAGACGGAGAAGACCTGGAAGCTATATCCGCCGCTATCGAGGAAGCTCGAAAGGACCTGCGGCCCAGCCTCATCGCCGTACGCACTCATATAGGATATGGAACTCCCAGGCAAGATACTTCCAAGGCCCACGGGGAACCGCTGGGCGCAGAAGCCCTCCAGGCGGCCAAGGCGAAACTCGACTGGCCCCATCCGCCTTTCCATATACCCCCAGAGGTGTACGAACACTTCCGGCAAACGACCGCCGCGGGCCGGCAAAAATATGAAGAATGGAAGACCGTGTTTGCCGCCTACCAAAGGGAGTACCCCCTTTTGGCGGCAGAATTTATCAGAAGAACCACCGGTGACCTCCCCGCCGAGCTGTCTTGGTCGGAACTCCGCCCCTCATTTAGTCCTCAGGAAAAAATGGCCACCCGCGCCGCCAGCGGAATGGTGCTGGAGCGCCTGACGGCCAAAATTCCGGAATTAGTGGGGGGGTCTGCTGACCTGGCTGTTTCCACTAATACCCGGCCCCGGGGCGTAGAGGACTTTTCTCCTGAAAATCCTTTGGGCCGTTATTTCCATTTCGGAGTAAGGGAACATGCCATGGCAGCCATCACTAACGGGCTGAATCTGCACGGCGGGTACCGGGCCTACTGTAGCACTTTCCTGGTTTTCTCGGATTACATGAGGCCGGCCATCAGGTTGGCCGCTTTAATGGAGATACCCACCATATTCGTATTTACTCACGATTCCATAGCCGTGGGAGAGGACGGCCCCACCCACCAGCCCGTAGAGCACCTTATGAGCTTAAGGGCCATCCCACAGTTATGGGTGGTAAGGCCCATGGACGCGCAAGAGACGGCTTACGCCTGGCAACTGGCCCTGCAAAGGCGGGAAGGCCCTACGGCTATAATTCTTACCCGGCAGGCGTTGCCCGTCTTGGACCGAGCTTTTCTATACGCTTCGGCCGAAGGCGTATTGCGGGGTGCTTATATTCTTGCTGAAACTCCTGACCCCCATGTCCTTCTGGTGGGGACGGGTAGCGAAGTGCATCTTGCTCTGGCGGCTAAAGAAAAGCTTCTCCAAGAAGGAATAAGAGCTCGCATCATCAGCATGCCCTGCTGGGAAGCCTTCGAGGTACAGCCCGAAGAATACAAGGAAGCCGTATTCCTTCCCGGGCTCCCCAGGGTGGCTATAGAAGCCGGAATACCTCTGGGATGGGAAAGATATGCGGATTTGGTGATAGGCATTGATCGTTTCGGCGCCAGTGCCCCGTATCCCGAAGTTTATGAAAGACTGGGATTCGGCTTAGAAGATGTAGTGGCTAGAATCAAATCCTTCCTGTCGGAGAAGTGCAGGTAAACCTGCCGGAGGCGGATAACCAACCAGAGCAAACCTTAGCAAACCATCTAGACTCATGGAAAGGAGCCATACCTGCATGAAGATCCAACCGCCCTGTATTAGCTGTATTATAGATACTGCTTTCCGGGCAGTCGAACAGGTGGCTGAGGACCGGTGGTCGGAGTATGTACTGCCTGTGACGGAGTTTCTCCAGGCTTCGTTTAGCCCTGCACTTACCCCGGGAATGCTGGCTACTAAAATACAGTACGACCTCTATGCAGCACTCGGCGACCGGGACCCGTACCGGACTATCAGAAAAGCCAGCAACAAGTTGGCCGAACTCGTACTGGCAGAAATAATACAAGCCAACCCGCCCGTAACTCTAGAAGAAGCGAGCCTTTTGGCCGCTGCGGGTAATGCTATTGATTTCGCTTTGGAGACCAATGTGGAAGAATCTATGATCAAAGTGAGACAATCGATTGAGCAAGGCTTTGGGGAGACTGATATTGAGGAATTCGAGGGTGTCTTGCGGGGAACCAGGGAAGTGCTGTTCCTCCTGGATAATGCGGGAGAAATTGTCTTCGACCGCTACTTGGCAGCATGGATGAAGGAACATTACGGGGTACGAATTTCCGCCGTAGTAAATGCCACCCCTATCCTCAACGACGTGATCCCGGAAGACCTGGAGACTACGGGTTTCGCCGACTTATTAGAAGAAATGGTCTTGTTAAACCCGGGAGCTCTCGGTTTCCCTACCGATCCCTTGCCTCCAGATCTGGCGCGGAAATTGGACTCCGTAGATGTGGTCATATGTAAAGGCATGGCTAACTTTGAGGCTCTGGATGAATGTAAAGTTAATCCCCCCATTGTTTATATACTGAGGGCCAAGTGCCGTCCCATAGCTTCCCGCTTAGGCGTTCCCCTAGGGTCGAACGTCCTGGTGGTTCGCCATCAAGCCGAACGTTAAGTCATTGGCGGCCGAGATCACCGGCTCGGTGCTGGAAAAGAGGGCGGCCCAAATTAGCAGTTGCGGCCGCCTTAGTTTATGCTTTACTTGCTTTACTTTAGACTGGCTTCAAGGACACTTAATTATATCCTGGGCCCAGAGACAATCGGCACAAGAAGGGTCATGTCCCCAACAGTCCTGATTGGCAGTCGGATAATCGCAGGTGTAGGCCAGTTCGCAGTCCACACAGGAGGGGAAGCGGAAGAGCCTTACTTTTCCGCGGAACCGCACGTATTCTTCGGAGGTCCAAAGAGCATAGAGGCCTGCTTGCCGGAGATTCCCGAAAGAATATCTCTGCACTTCTTTCCAGCGGCCAAAGACAAAGCAAGAGTAGGAATGGGACAGGGCGTAACAAGGCGCGACCTCTCCCTCCCAGGTCACTACTGTAGAGTAGGTCTCGATAAAGCGGCATTGGCGGGACGCGCCCCACACCATTCGTGGCAGTTTTACCGTTCCCCAGGTAAACCATTTCCTGGCCGCCGCTTCCCATACTGCCGAAGCTATGTCCGCCGGCTTCTCAGGGGCAAACCCTCCGGCCCGAAGCACCCTGCAGGTGTCGGCGCAGGAATAAAGTATATCCTCCCTGAGAGCTTCGCTGTAAGGAAGCAGGTTGGTCACCAGTAAGGCCAGAGCTCCCCAGCGGGCGGCCAGCACCGGGAGCTCTTTGAGTTCCTCCAGATTGCTTTTCATGGCTACAAATTCCAGCACCAGCCGGGGATAAGGACTGCCGTAGCATCTCTTGATTTCGTTTAGCGCCTGTATCCCTTCTTCCAGCCTTCCCAAGGAACCGCCCCGAATAGCAGCATAGGTGTTTTCCCGGGGGCTGTCGCAGGACACTATTATTTCTTCCACCCCCAGCCTCACCAGCTCCGTGGCGAAAGCCGGCAGGTATTGCCCGTTGGTAGAAATTTTTATTCTCAAGCCTGCTCGTTTCGCCTCCGCTATCATATCTAGCAATCTGGGGTGGAGCAGGGGTTCTCCGAAACCGCCGAAGTAAAGCCATTCCAGCCAGGGAAAGCGGGGTACTTCCTCCATTAAACCCTTAAATAGTTCGTAGTTTAGATCCCCTTCGGCTTCTTTCCAGGTGCGGCGTACACACATGATACAACCCGCATCGCACCGGTTGGTCGCTTCTACATAAAGGCGCCGAAGATCGGGTAAAGGATGGTATAATATGGTAGCCCCTTCGGTTTCTTCTTTATAGACAGGTCGCTGGTTCAAGGCCGGTTAACCTCCATTCTTGGCGAGGCCCCCTCTTTTTATCCCCCTGCTATGGGAGGGAAGACGCCTATTTCGTCATGGTCCTGCAAGATATAGCCGGGCTCCACCCTTCTGCCGTTGACAAAGGCCTGCTTTATCTCTCCCGCAGGTATCCGCAGTATCTCGTACAGATCGCGCAAGGTAGTCCCGGGCTCGACTTCTAAGGTAAATTGACGAGCCTCCGGCCCTTTAGGGCTGTATTTGCTTAAGGTGGCATAAAGGCGTACGGTGATTCTCAGGCTCACAACTTTCCCCCTTTCACAGGAGCAGGGCTGCCGGAGCAGCCCTGCCCTTCTTCCTCTCTACTCCTTCTGGGCCTTTATTGGCTTTCTTTATATTGGTTTATTTGATTGCCTCTTTATTATTTAATTACCCTTCTTAATTGCCTTTCTTCCTGTACTTCCCGGGCTATACCCCTAAAGCTCCCCGTAAACTTTATCCAGTTCTTCATCGGGTACGTCGTAGACGTTGTTGTGGGGAGGCAGCGGCTCATAGCGCATGAATTCGGGCGGACGGTCGTGGGCTTTGCCCAGACCCGCGGCTTCATTGAAGCTGCGCTCTTTCTTGAGGATGTCTTTGCCTATGGCCGCTACATCCTCCGCTGTCCATTTGGTCCCCAATACTCCGTTACAGGTCTCCAGCATGCCTTCAAAACCTGTAGGAATATCCAGCAGCGCAAAGGTGGTGAACAGGCAGTAGCCCGAGCTGTCTATAAAGGCGGTAGTGGCCTGGAACTCCCGGGATAGCTCAGCCTTGCCCACCGGGGACAGCGGGTCTGCCTTACCCCCTACGGCCAGAATCTCCGGCGCTATGGTGTAGCCCGCGGTGTGGTCCGCACCCATGGTGGAGGTCATATAGGTTATACCTATGCCTTTGACCGCCCGGGGTTCGTAGGCCGGCATGCCCTGCCCCTTTACTGTGGGCACCCTGGTGACGCCAAAGGCCCGGCCGGTAAAGGCGGCTCCATGGCCTATTATGTGCCCCAGCGGTGTGCCTTTGGCGCATTCCTTCAGCAGGTTTATGGCCCCTTGGGCGTCTCCAAATTTTATCAGCCCGGCTTCCATGGCTACCGCCAGGGTTACCCCGGCTTCTATGGTGTCCAGGCCGGTATCGTTGCATATCCATACCAGTTCGGCTACGGCATCTATGTCATCTATGCCGCAGTTGGCCCCTAAGGCCCATACAGACTCGTATTCCAAGCAGGATACGTGCTCCGAACCGTCAGGCCTGGCCCATATATTGCCGCACTGGATGATACAGCCCGGATGGCAGGGGTGCCCGGTGGCGCCTTTACCTTTCCTCTGGGAGATGATCTCCGCTATGGTTTCGCCGGCAATTTTGCCGGCTCCTTCGAATCTCCCGGCGCTGAAGTTGCGCGTGGGCAGCCCGCCGGCTTCGTTCAACACGTTGACCAGTGCTGCCGTGCCGTAAGCATTGAGCGTGCCGCCGGGTTTGGTCACTCCGTGTTCCCTCAAGGCCTCCACCAGCTTGCGCTGCCCGGTCTTGAAGAGGTCCGGATCGGCCAGCTGTACCCCCGGTGCGCCGGAAGAGTCTATTACTATTCCCTTAAGACCCTTGACGCCCATTACCGCCCCCAATCCCCCGCGACCGGCATAGCGGCTGGGACGGTCGTCTTTGTCATTGAAGCATACGCCGGCCATGGAAAGAAGTTTCTCGCCCGCAGGACCGGCAGCCACGAAATCTACCTCGCCGTACTTCTCTTTTATGCGGCGGGCAAATTCGTAAAGCCCCAGGCCTACCAGTTCCCCGGCAGGCTCCAGACTGCCGCCGTCCTTGCTTAAGCGTAAGAGGAAAAAGCTCCCCTTCTCTCGGGGCTGGCCTTCTACTATGATGGCCTTGATGCCCATCTTGGCCAGGCTCTGGGCCGCTGGTGTTCCGGCGTTGGCTTCTTTAATGCCCCCGGTTAAAGGAGATTTCCCTCCTACGGATATGCGGCCCGAGCAGGGTGCAGCGGTGCCCGTAACTATGCCGGGTGCAAAGATTACTTTGTTGTTCGGCCCCAAGGGGTGACAGGTAGCCGGTACTTCATCAAAAACTAAACTGGAGGTCAATCCCCGCCCGCCCAGGTTCCGGTATTTCTCCGGCACTTCCTCGAACTTTACCGTGCCTTCGCTCATGTTGACTCGGACAAAATAAGACATAATGGTCGGTTCCCCCCTATTCCCTTGACCGTATTATTATACAACCCCGGAAAACTTAAGGCCCTCGCTTTCACCTTTCGCCGTCCCCACTCGCTCTGATAGCCGTGCTAAAAGCTCCCATCTTCACCCCCTTCCCGTTCTTCCCCTGTCAGTAATAGGCACATTCTTTTCGCGAAGCTACCCTCCCCTGCTTCCTGGTAAGCGCCGAGTTCCTTCCCTAGGTTCTTACCTTTGCCTTTCTCGCGGTGCAAAGGGAGAGAATTTAAAGTGCTGGCTCCTTTTTTCAAATTGTTAGACTTATATATTCGCTACATAATGGAAAAATCCTTCTTAAATTATGTCCATAATTTCGATCTAATCTCGCTGGCTCCTTGCCGGGTACACGACACAATACAATAAAAGCGGCGAGGCTTGAACCTTCGCCGCTTTTTGGGCCTCAGTAGCCGCAGAACTGATACCTTCCGGGGGAGAAAAGGTGTAGGAGGGATTCGGCCCTCGTTGGCCAACCGAATCTTGATGTAGTGAGCCGTGAAATAATTGAAGAAGAAAAATCAATCTATCTTCCTTATATACCCCCGCTTCTCCTCCAGAATAGTTTCGTATTGGGAAGCCAGCTGGTCCCGCAGGCGGAACCATTCTTCCTGAAACTCGGGCAGGTATTCCACATTAACCTCGGCGCGGCCGCCCGGCGGCAGGTTTAGGGCCCGCTTACCCTGGGCCAGCCGAACGGCAAAATCCTCTTTAAGATTCAAATAGGCCTGTTCCAAAGCCCGGGCGTAATACTGAAAGAGCATCTCTATTTCCTTGAAGGCCTGCTTTAAAAGACTCTTGTTCTTCTTTATCTGCAGCAGGCCCTCCATGCACCGGCGGTTGGTTTCCATGGTATCCCCGTTTCGGGGCAGGCGGAGGTTGTTTAAAAATGTATCCTCCAAACCCCTCAGGACATACGGCCTTGCCTCCGGCTTGATCTTGAGCAGCTCTTCTTTTAAGTTCAGCTCTTTGTTGCTCAAAAAGCGGGCCCCCAACACCTTGCCCTGGGACAGGTGCTCGGCCTCTAAAAGCTTTTCAGGGTCCACTTTTATGGCCGCGGCCCTCTCCAGGGCGATTTCCAGGGCCGTCTTAATTTTATCCACAGGAAGCCACCTCCTAATGTACGTCTATATTATAGCCTTACCGGGTGCCCAGTTACCAGACCTCATTTACTAAGATCACACTGCTGAGGCCGGCAGTGCCGTCTACCCGGCGCTTACGACAAGACCGGGATACTGAAGGCGGGCAAAAACTACCGGGCACACAAAAACGCCCGGGCGGTACACCGTCCGGGTCATGCTAAAGATCTGACAGCCCGCGTGCCTTACGAACGAAATCCAAAGGAAGGAATACATCTCGCCGCTAATTCCCCGTACCACGGAATTCACCGAATCCCCTCGCGGCTTGCCGCACACCCGGTGAGCCTAACTCCCGCCCTGTTCGCACTGCGGATTGGATTCCGTCACCTGACCTGCCGGGGTCTGGCTCCACCAGGTGCGCCCCAGGGCCAGAAATGTGCCGGCCATAAGGCCCAGTACTACGGACAGGGCCACATTGAGAACCAGGCGGGGCCTCACTTTCTCCGGCCGGCTAACCCCGTCGATTACCCGGGCGGGGTGCAGGGACGAAAGTTTATCCTGGAGGGATAGGTACTGGCCCATCAACTCCACCCTTTCCTGGGCTTGCATGCCCTGCAGGAGGGACAGCTGCAGGGCGTAGAGCTGGCGCTCTATGTCGCCCAAGGATTCCTTCTCCAGGCCGGCGATTATTGCTTGGACCTTTTCCCTATCTCTACGGCCTTGCTCCAGATCCCGGCTTATTTGCTCCAGATTTTCTTCCAAGGGGGCCCGGCGCTCGTTGTAGACCTGGTTGCGCTTTTCCACAAAAAGCGCCAGCATTTTCTCGGCCACAGCCACGGTTTCTTCCGGGTCCCTGCCCTCCAGGGAGAACTTTATGTAATTGGTATCCTTCACGATTTCGCCCCGGGGCTTAAAACTTGAGGGGTCTGCCTTGAGGGATAGCTGGTCCAGGGCCTGGGCCAGTAGCGCCCTGCTCTCCAGCACTTCCTTTCCTTCGTTGGGCTTTAAGGATTGGGGGTCCGTACCATCCAGTTCAACCAGCGCCTCCACCCGGTAGACCGCCGGGGTGAAAAGGCTGAACAGCACAGAAGCCAGGAGGGCCAGCAGAGTGACGAGGATAATGAGCCTGCGCTGGCGCCACAGGGCCAGCACCAGGTCCCGCAGATCGACCTCCTCTTCCGGGTGGTAGGCAGGTCTTGCCAAGGGTGCATCCATACTACAGCGATTGCTCCTTTCCACTCCATCCAAAATACGACATAAAGGTTGTATTTTCCTGCTGGTTTCGGTTAATGCTTTAGAGTGTGGATTGCCTAAAACCTGCGTCGAGACGATTGAGCTGGTAGCCCGCCAGGCTTAATACCGTTCCAGCCATCCTGAAGCTTTAAACGAGCTTTCAGAGGTTAAACCAAAAAGAGACAGCTATCCCGTTTTCCTCGGCGGGCAGATAACAGGATAGCCGTCATAATCATTTGTCGATACAATATATTGGTTCTTCCTTATATATTCTGCACCTGAGCCTATATTATACCTACTAGGGTGGCCGCGTACATAGCAAAGACCATAAGCACCAACCACACCAGAGCGATAAAGAAGCCGGGCTTCATCATATCCGGAAAGGTCCAGTACTTATATTGGTAGGTGGTAAGGGGAATGGGATCCAGGGGCAGCAAGAATACACAGGAAGCAGTAAAACCTATGGGTATCGCCAGAAGGGCAGGGTTCAGCCCTGTGCTATTGGCCAGAGCCGCCAGCACCGGGATGGACACGGCCACCACGGCTCCGCCGACCGGGACCAGGAGGTGGGAGAAGATCCCGAAAGCCACCACCGCAAAGAGGATGGTTAGCACGCCGGCTCCTGCCAGGCCACCTAGTACAGTATTCGCCAACCAGGTAGCCCCCTTCTGCTGCCATATGGCCATGGCTAGGCTGTTGGCCGCTCCCAGGAGGAACAGGGCATCCCAGCCTATCTTCCCTTTTACCTCGTCCCAGCTCAATATGCCTATGCCGGGAAGGAAGAACGTAGCAGCCGTTATGATGGCTACCACAGCCGTATCGATTTTAGTCCACGGCTGGGTGAACCACAGGATCAGGGTTACAGAGAAAATGGCGAGAAACTTCTTTTCTGCAGCGGTCAGGGGACCCAGTTCTTGCCGGGCCTTGTCCAGGTCCTCCAGCCCTTTAACGTATTCGAACTCCGGCGGATAGAATTTCAGAATGATATACCAGGCGATAAGCGTCAGGATAATGGCCATGGGCAAACCGATAGCGCTCCATTGCAGGAAGTTGATTGTTACGCCCGCCGTCGACCGCAAAAGATCTATAGACTGCACATTAAGCCCGCTTCCGGCCGGGGTACCAAATCCGCCTATGGCGGCCGCTATGGGGATTCCGATCATGACTGCGGTACCGAACCTGGATTTACCCGGCTCGCATCCGTTCTTCTGCAGCAAGGGATAGGCAATACTGGCAAAGATTATTGCGGTGGGGATGTCCGCCAAAACTGTAGAGACAAGAGCCGTAGGCAGCATGAAACTTAAAAGAACCCTGTCCGACCTCTGACCGAAGATAGCGCTTACCCGCAAGGATACCCGGCGGCCCAAACCTGTATTCACGAAGGCGTTGGCGATGATGAAAGCTGAGAATATAAAGAGTATGGTGGGATACATGAAGCTGGCCATAGCGTCCTTCAAGGGATAAACCTTGAGGAGCCCCATGAGCATTACCAGCAGGGCCGAGGAGACGGCAATGGGGATAACCTCAAATACCCAGAGGATTATAGCCGCCACCATGTAGGCCAGAGCCCTCTGCCCCTGAGGTGTCAGCCCCTGGGGAGTAGGAAGCTTTATAAGCAGGATGAAGGCCAGCACGGCAACCAAGCCCGCCAGCAGCTTGCCGTAAGAAAACCCAGCGCCCTTAGACTGCATAAGTTCGTCCTCCTCCCAAAGATTTAGTAATACCTGTTGGCCTCTTTCTCTCGCTGGTCCCATGCACCCGCTATGCCCCAGCCCTATTCCGACTTCAACGGCGGAACGGGTGGAATACAGAGCATCTTGGCAAAAGACTCGGGTGAAAGTTTGAAGGCCGGATTGTAGCGCCCGGGGTCGGTAATCTCCTCATCCTCCGTGGAACGCCAGGTGAAGTAACACTTCCCGCACATGTAGACCGTCCATTCCCGTCCGTGGGGCGAAACTACAAGCTTGTAAGCCGTGTCCTGTTCGCATCTCGGGCAGATCAATTCCTCACCCCCTCCCTAAGTTTGTTCTGCAGTTCTTTTAATACCTTTTCCCACAGGTCTGTCTTGGGAGGAGCCTGTACCAGCTCCACCTCTCGGCTGACCACGTCAGGCGGTACGGGCGTAGTAGCATCGATGATAAGCTTGGTATGCATTCCCGGCGGCTCGGATGAGGGATCCAGAGGCATGCCGGGAGCGGCGGGAATAAGCACCACATCCTTGTCCGGCCGCACTCGCGTGGTGAGAGCCCACATTACCTGTTCCAGGTTGAAAGGATCCACGAAGTCATCCACTACGATAATGATCTTGGAGTAGGGCATGCCGTGGGGAGTGGACAGGAGCCGCATGGCCACGGCCTTGCCGTACCCCCCAAACCTACACCTGGTGGAAATAATAACCCCTATACCGTGGGTGTACATGGCATTGACCGCCACGACTTCAGGCATGGAAGCCTTTACCTGCTTGTATAAAGGTATGCTGGTATTAAGCGCCTGCAGGTAGTCTATCTCGGTCCAGGGCAACCCCAGGTAGAGATTCTCAAAGATGGGGTCGGCCCGGTGGGTAACGGTATGGATCTTTATCTCCGCGTGCAACCTCACCCCGGAGTAGCTCCCGGGAAACTCGCCGAAGGGTCCTTCCGGGCTCCTGCGCCGGGGCAGGATCTCTCCTTCCAAGACGAACTCCGAGGCGGCCGGGACGTCCAGGTTAGACGTCTCGGCCTTGACGACCTCGAAGGGCTCGCCGCGCAGGGCGCCGGCCATCTCATATTCCGACTCTTCGTAGCCCAGGGGCGTGCTGGCCACGAAGCTCAACACGGGATCATTCCCAATCGCTATAGCCACGGGCAGCGGTCGGTTGCATTCCTCTGCCTTGCGCAGGTGGATGCCTATGTCGTGGAAAGGCAACGCCTGTATACCCAGAAGGTCCTTCCCCTTGACCTGCAGCCTGTATATGCCCACGTTCTGCTTCTGGAAATTCTCGGGATCCTCGGGGTCCCGGCTTATGACCGCGGCTTTGGATATATAGAATCCGCCGTCATACCTATTAATCCGGAACAGGGGGAGGAGCTCGAATAGATTTATATCTCCTGTAACCTTCACTTCCTTTACCGGAGCATTCTTTGCATATCTTACGGGAATGGGAAAGCTATCCCACCTGCGGCTTATCTCGAGAAACTGTTCCTTTAGAGGCGTATCCTTGGGCAGGTCAAACATCAGCGCATGGTTGGCCCAGGAACCGTGAACATTAAGCACCACTTTCTGCTTGTACCCCCGGACCCTCTCCACCAAAACGGCGGGTCCCTGCTCCAGATTAGCCGCCGCCCGGCCTATAGCCCCTAGATCGGGTTCGGGCATCACCGGCTCTTTTATCCTTACTAACTGGCCTTCGGCCTCCAGTCTATCTAGAAACTCGCGCAAGTCGGCGTACGGCATCGGTCTTAGTCACCTCGAGCTTCGATTATGATGCGGATAGGATGCGGACGTCGAGAACGGCTAAGCCATGTTCGAATACCGCTACAGGGTTGAGATCCATTTCCTTGATCTCCGGGTTGGCTACCGCCAGTTCTCCCACCCTGACCAGCAAGTCGGCCAGAGCTTCCAGATCCTTGGCTTGGCCGCCTCTTAAGCCCCGCAGTATGGCGTGGGCCTTGGTTTCAGCGATCATCTTCAGGGCCTCAGCGTGATCAAAGGGGGCCACCCGGAAGCTCACGTCCTTGAAAACCTCCACAAAGATGCCCCCGAGGCCGAACATGACCACCGGCCCGAATTGCAGGTCGCGTACCATGCCCACTATAACCTCAGTACCGCCCTTCACAAAGGGCGTAACGAGTACCCCCTTTATCGCCGCACCGGGAGCCCTGTGCTTTACATTGGACACTATCTCCTCGTAAGCCCGTTCCACTTCTTCCGGCGAGGCCAGGTTAAGCTTAACCCCGCCGTAGTCGCTCTTGTGGACGATCTGGGGCGAAACGACTTTGAGCACCACGGGATAACCGAGCTTATCAGCCCATGCTACTGCTTCTTCTTTGCTCTGTGCGAAGTAGCAAGGCTGTACTTTGACGCCGAAATCTTTGAGAACTTGTATGGCCTCGGGCTCAAGGAGATTTCGCCCTTCCTCGCTGGCCTTTTTAACTAGAGCATGGCCCTCAGCTACATCTGTCGCGGTCTTAAACACCTCGCCTCCCCTATAATTTAGCCGCGAAGCAGCCTTGACTAAGTTGATCATGGCTCTGGCCGCCCTATCCGGTGTATCGAAGGTCGGTATGCCCCTTTCTTCCAAATACCTGCGGGCGCTCTCCATAACCTGCCCGGTCATAAAGCAGACGAATACCGGCTTGTCGTATCTTGGGGCCACGCCGGCTATAGCTTCGGCCACCCGCTCGGCAGGCAGGAAGGTGGGAGGCAGGCCTATCAGGATTACCCCATCTACATTAGGGTCCTCCAGCACCAGCCGCAGCGACTCTGCGAACTCCCTCTCCAGGGCGGCCGCGGTCATATCGATGTAGCCGTTGGGTTTACAGATCATGGCCATGGGGGGCAGAACTTCGGCCAGGGCTTCTTGCGTCCTTTGAGTTATGGGTGCGAGCTGTACGGCAGGGTCGCTTCCTATCTCGTCCATGGCGATTATACCTAATCCTCCGGCTTCGGTAAGCACGCATATGCGGTTGCCCCGCGGATAGGGAGCCAATACCAGAGCCTTGGCGCTGTCTATAAGCTCTTCAATGGTATCCACCCGTACGATCCCGCTTTGAGCGAAGGCCGCGCTATAGATGTTATCCGACCCGGCGAGAGTACCCGTATGGGAGAGGGTCGCCGTCGAGCCGACTTCCGTGCGCCCCACCTTAAGCACCAGCAGCGGTTTCTTCCTGGTTATCCGGTCGGCCAACCGCATCAGTTCCCGCCCGTCACGTACCCCTTCCATGTACCCCGCTATAACTTTTACCGAAGGATCGTCAGCATAGTACTCCAGGATCTCCAAGTTAGAGACGTCGCTCATGTTCCCAACGTGGGCCCACTTGCTGAACCCCAGAGGCCGCGGCTGGGAGGAGGCCAAGAGAAGGAGAGAGCCACCCGTAGCTCCACTTTGGGTAAAGTACCCTATATTCCCCGGTATAATCTTAAGACCGGGAGCAAAGCTGGTACTGATGCGGTTGGCCGTGTTTATGATACCGTTACAGTTAGGACCCACCACCCGGATGCCTGCGGCCCTGGCCACCTCTACAACCTCTTTTTCCAGCGCAACCCTCTCCGGGATACCCGTTTCAGCAAACCCGGCCGACACTATAACCGCCGCCCTAACATCGCCCCTGTCGGCCGCCTGTTTCATGACCTCCAGCACACCCGGCGCCGGAATAGCGATGACCACCAGGTCGACCCTGCCGGGCACATCCTTAAGGCTGGGATAGCATTTTAAGCCCACAACCTCGCCCTCGCGAGGATTAACCGCAAAAACATCCCCTTCGAACTCCTCTTCTACCAGGGTTTTCAAGATCTGATGACCGGCCTTGTCCGGGTTGTTAGAGGCACCCACGACCGCCACCGACCGTGGATAAAACAGAGGTTCCAAAGAACCAGCAGCCACTATTGCCTCACCCTTTCCAAAAGCTCTTGATACTCACGATCCACGTTTTCTTGAATTACGGCCACCTCTTCTGGGGTAAGATTGGTAAAACGGCGCTGCAAAGACAGATACTCAGAGACCGGACGTGGTTTTTCCACCTTTATGGTCAGCTCAATACGACCATTCACTATCTCGTAAAGAGGCCAGCATCTTGTTTGTACCGCCATCCTGGCCACTTCTATGGTCTTAGACGGGTCGAAACCCCAGCCGGTGGGACAGGGGGTTTGCAGGTGGATATAGGCGGGACCCTGCGCTTCTTTGGCCCTGGCCACCTTCTTGCGCAGGTCGTCTATATACCCGACGGAGGCACTGGCCACATAAGGTATGCAGTGGGCAGCCGCTATCTTCAACATGTTCTTGCGCCAGACCAGTTTCTTGCCCGGGGTGGTAGTGGTCCAGGCCAGAAGAGGAGTAGAGCCGCTGGCCTGAATTCCCGTATTCATATACGCTTCGTTATCATAGCACACATACAGTATGCGGTCCCCGCGCTCGAAGGCTCCCGAAAGGGCCTGCAGGCCGATATCTACCGTGGCCCCGTCCCCTGCAAGGGCCAGTACCGTCACATCCTCTACACCCTTCATTTCCAGTCCGGCGCGGATGCCCGCAGCTATAGCCGCCGTGTTTTCCAGATTGCCCTGTATGCCGGCTATCTTTACAGCCGTTTCCTTGCCGAAGCCGGAGAAAAGGGCCGCGCACCCCGGAGGGATAACTATTATGGTCCTGGGTCCCAGAACCGACAGTATATGCCGCGCCGCAAGCTCCAGACCGCAGCCGTGACAGGTGCTGATACCATGAGATACGAGGCCCTTTGCTTCAGCCTTCATTTCATACATTTACCTTCACCTCCCTAATTCTGAGGGCGTCCTCCCGGACGTCGATCCACTTGCTTCCGAAGTGAGCTTTAAGCTCACCTTTGCGGATGGACAGAAGGTCCCCGAAAACCTTCTCCATTACGTGAGGAGCCAGGTCACGCCCACCTAAGCCTCCCACATACCCTACCACTTCCGGCATCCGCTCGAGGCCGCTTAAAGCCCTGCTCACTTCAACCCATACCGGACCACCTTCGGCCCCCAATCCTGCCGAACGATCCATGACTCCGATAACCGGCACATTCTTGAGGGCGTCCCGGATATGCTCTGCTGGGAAGGGACGGAAGGTAGCAATCTTGAGCACTCCTACCTGGTGGCCTTTCTGGCGCAGTTCGTTGGCCACATATTTGGCCGTACCCGACATGGAGCCCATGGTGACCAGCACTACTTCCGCATCCTCGCACTTATACGGTTCAATCAGGGAATAACGCCGTCCAAAGGCCCGGTAAAACTCTTCCTGGACCTCAGGTATGACTTTCCGAGCTTCTTCGAAAGCCACTTTCTGCTGGTATCGCATCTCCGTGAAATCGCTGGGCGGAGTTAGGTCGTTGATGAACATGGGATCATCGGGATCGAGGTACAGGTTCGCCGGTTTGTAGGGCGGCAGAAAAGCATCTACGGCTTCCTGTTCGGGAACAAGTACGACGGCCGGAGTATGGGAAACAAAGAAACCGTCCAGACATACCATGGCCGGCAGCAGAACCCGGGGATCTTCCGCCACCCGGTAGGCCATAAGGAGAAAGTCCAGGACCTCCTGGGGATCCTCGACATAAAACTGCATCCAGCCCGAATCACGCTCAGCCATGGTGTCCTGGTGATCACACCACAAGCTCCAGGGACTGACCAGAGAACGATTAACTACGGCCATCACTATAGGCACCCGACAACCGGAGGCCACCCCTAGCATCTCATGCATGAGAGCCAATCCTACAGAAGAAGTGGCGGTACAAGCTCGCACCCCGGTAAGCTGAGCGCCAATAGCCACGGACATGGCAGTATGTTCTGATTCCACCCGGACGTACTTGGCTTTCAGACTTCCATCGGCCACAAAGTCGGCCAGCTTTTCGGCAATCGGGCTCTGCGGGGTGATGGGATAGGCGGAGACCACCTGCACCCTGGCCAGACGCATGGCTTCTGCAGCGGCCGCGTTGCCGTCTAAGAGTTTCCTGGTCGCCATCTATTCTTCGCCCCTTTCGGAGACCATGTCTATGCATTTGCGCGGGCACACGTTGGCACAGATACCGCATCCCTTGCAATACTCCAAATCCATGGTTACTTCTTTCTCTCTCTTCTCCCGATCCACCTCGATGATATCCAGCGGGCAATATTTAGCGCACGTTCCACAGCGGGTGCACCGGTCCTGCTGCACTACTGGACGTACTATTCTCCAGGAGCCGGTCCTGGTACTGGCAAAGATTGTAGCCACCGGACCATAGAGGTACTTTGTCTTAGGAGAGCCGTTTGACCGCTGCATAACATCTTCTTGCTGCTTCAACATTTTTCTCCCCTGCCTTTCCTCGGAAGGTATCCTCAAGGGCAGCGCATACCGCATCCAGGCTTACCACCCCGGTGGCGGCAAAAGCGCCCACCATGGCCGAGTTGGGTATCTCTATACCCAGAACTTCCAGGGCTATCTTTGTGGCATCTACATAGTACACGGGCCCGAATCCCTGGGCGAACGGCAACCCTGTGGGCGGTTGGCTGCTATTGACCACAAAACAGGTGTTGGCGTGAGCTCCTTCGGTGACGTCCACTCCCTTATCCAAAACGGCAAGGTCGAAAACCAGTACGTAGTCAGGTTTGTAAACGAAAGATTTCACCAGTATGGGTTCTTCCCCCAAAATAACATCACCGTATACCGGAGCGCCCCGACGTTCATGGCCGTAAGCCGGTACTGCCTGCGCATACTTCCCTTCATGGATGGCCACGGCCGTGGCCAATATCTTACCGGCCGTAACCACGCCCTGTCCCCCTAAACCGTAGAGTTTTAGCTGTATCATGCTTGGCCCTCCTTCACAAGGTAAGCAAAATCTTACCTGATTATATTAAACCTTAACAATTATTGGATTCTACTGGTAACATATATTTGGTTTCTTCCAAAAGATCATAAGATTAGAACTCAACTTACTAGTATTCGGGGCTTTTTAGCCCTCTGGCGGGTGCCAGCCCAAAACCTTGGCAATACCGTCGGCAGTAGACACCACCAGGTCCTTAAACTCCTCGCGGCGCCTGTCCATCCTGCCGGCAGGCCCTGATATGCTAATTGCCGCGATTACCCTACCCGACCTGTCCCTTACCGGGGCGGCTATGCACATCAGCCCGTCTTCGCTCTCTTCTTGATCCACTGCATATCCCTGTTGCCTTACGGTCAAAAGGTGCCGCCGCAATGCCTCGGGCTCAGTGATAGTATAGGGTGTAAAACGCTTCAAAGGCGTCCTCTTGAGATAGTCTTCCAGTTCCTCCTCTGATAAGTGGGCCAGTAAGACTTTACCGGTAGCCGTACAGTAGGCCGGCATCCGGGCTCCCACATAGGACCCCATGCGCATAGGACGTGCGCTCTCCACCTTACCGATAAATATCGCTTCTCCTCTTTCCAGGATAACGAGATGTACCGTCTCCTCAGTCTTGCGCATGAGGTCTTCCAAATAAGGCTGGGCAAGTTTGACCAGATCCATATAACGGAGAACCAGCCCGCCTAAGTAAAGGTTCTTCAGCCCCAGCCGATATTTTCCCGACGACTGGTCCTGGACCAAAAAGCCCCTATTCTCCAGGGTCAAAACTAAACGAAAAACAGCACTCTTGCTCAGCCCGAGCTTGCGGCTGAGTTCGGAGATACCCAGTTCCGGCTCGGCAGCACTGAAGGCCTCGAGTAATCTTAGAGCGTTATCTACAGATTGTAAGATGTACTTGTTGTCGCCGGAACCCAAAACCAAACCCTCGCTTCCATGTCCAGGAGCTTTTCTCCACTAGGTTGTGTTTCTCTATATAATACGCTGTTTTCTTCTGAGAAATAATTCGACGCCTTTTTAAAGAATCCTGCTTGCGCGCACGATATTTTTTAATTTTTGCCCCCTCCTCCTGAGGCGGAAAAAAGCTACTCATTGAACAACTGTACGCTGCCACTTGAGCCGGTCAATTGAACCTTAGGAAGTAGCAAAAAATGGAATTGTGCAGTAACTACTAGGCCGCGACGGGTACTACCAAGGCGTTCCCGTAGTGAGGTCTCTTTTTGCTTTATTACATCCCTATTCTCCTGCCGCTACCTACTGAAATTTTATACGGCCCTCCGGCGGTGATGACGGTGATGATTTCCTGGGCCTCCCTGGCCCTCAGAGACTATTACAGGGAAGAAGAAAGATGCAATCCGGGCATTAGATCTTGTTTTTAATTAAATCATCTTGTAACATGGCTAGATGAGGGGGTGATCTATTTGTCGACAAGAATAAGCAAGACAACTGTAACCAACCGTTACCAAACAGTTATTCCGGCACATATTAGAAAGCGCTACGGTATACAGGAAGGTAGCAGCCTGGCTTGGGTTGATCAGGAAGGGGAAATAAAGATAATTCCGCTCCCTCCTGAACCATATAAAAAGTTCCGGGGCGCTGGTAAAGGGAAAGGTTATCTAGAATTGTTATTAAAATCTCGGGCTGAGGAGCGGAATAGATGAAATACGTTCTGGATACCAGTGCCTTATTAGCTTATTACCAGGATGAACCTGGGGCTGATATGGTCGAACAGCTTCTAAATAAGGCCGAAGCAGGTGAAGTTGAAATCTATCTTTCGTTCATGAGCATTTTTGAAGTGGCTTATGTGGCTACGGCGAGGGAAGGCATAGAAGAAGCCGTCAAACTAGTTATCCAGGTACGGGAGTTGCCCTTAAAAGAGGTATGGCCTGATGAGGAACTGATGTGGGAGGCAGCGAAAATAAAGGCTATGGGCGGTTTAAGTGTAGCCGATTCTTTCATCACTGCTGTGGCGTCCCTTAAAAAGGCCATTCTTGTTCACCGGGACCCGGAGCTAGACAAAAGTGAGTTGAAAATTGAGCGAATAAAGCTTCCGGAGAAGACAGGCTCAGAAGCGAACCCATCACCACAGCCGTAGCCCGTGCCACTATCTGTTTATCTGAAACCCCTGGACATTTCGCTTCCTTGCTCCATTAAATTGCTACTGCCGGGCCAGGGTTCTAATTTCAGTGCTCAATGTTGAGCAGCTTTTTTAGGTCGCTTGCGCTGGTCACCTCAAATATCTTCTCCGCCAGCTCGTCAAGCTCTTCTAGAGAAAGACCCTTTACCCTCTCCTCCACCTCGGGAGAAACAAAACCTAAACGCTTCTTTAAAAGCCTTATTACTAAATCTTGCGCCTTCTCCCTCCGACCCTCCTCCAGGCCCGCTTTCCGGCCTTGCCTCCAGACCTTGCTGTAGACCCTGCTCCAACCCTTCTTTCCACCCTTTTATGTACCACGAAGTCCTGAGTTCCAAGCGCCTCCTCTTTAACTACCACTAAAAAGGGTGAGGGGGCCTTGCCTGGTCAGGGACCAGGCCCACACAAAGAAAGGCGCCATAAAATTAGGAAAAAACTGTGAGGATGAGGTCAAACTTTAGCTTGAGCCCTTTTATCTTAGACCGACCGGGTCCACCTTAAACTATAGGGGTGCCCAAGTTTAATACTTGACTTCACTGTTCCCTATTCTTACTATAACAGTAAGATATTTTTCAAAAAAAGGGGCATGAAGCATGATAATTACTAGACTTTCCTCTAAGGGACAAATAGTACTTCCGAAGAATATCAGAGAACAACTGGCTTTAAAGGAAGGAGCAGAACTTAAGGTGGAGGTAATTAAAGGTAAAATAGTCCTCGAACCTGTAGTTGGCAACACGGAACCAGGATGGCGTCGCTGGAAAGGCATCCTTAAAGGAAGTAAAGTGCTGGAAGAACACCTGGCAGAACACGCTATCGAGGTGGAGCAAGAGTGATAAAGGTATTTGACGCTTATGCTGTATTATGCTGGCTACAAGAAGAACCGGGTGCCAGCTATGTGAATAATCTAATGGCTAAAGCCGAAGAAAAAGCCCTGGAGATATTAATTTCGCCTATTAACATTGGTGAGATCTATTACCGCCTAGTAAAGAGCGGCTACAATCACCTGGCGACTTCTTTTTTGTCAGATGTTAAGAAAAGGAAGTTCCCTTGGAGAATAGTACCTGTTAGTAATAGCCGGGTCTGGTACGCAGCAAAACTGAAAGCCCAATATAGGATTTCCTACGCCGATGCTTTTGCCGTTGGGTTAGCTAGAGAAACAGGTGGTGAAATTGTTACCCGCGACCCAGAAATTATAGAAGCCAGCAGATGGGGTGATTTTATTGTAGACGAAATCCCTTTAGAATAATTGTGGTAAAAAGTGGCTTTACACTGTCTAGGTTAGCAGGCTAGTGGTAGCTATATTCTCACCTTCTCAATGCTCTATGCCCAGAAATTTCCTCAGGTCGCTTTCACTGGTCACCTCAAATATCTTCTCCGCCAGCTCATCAAGCTCACTTAAGGAAAGACCCTTTATCCTCTCTTCCGCCTCGGAAGAAACAAAACCTAAACGCTTCTTTAACTGCCTTAGCAGAATTTCCCTCCGGCCCTCCTCCAGGCCCACTTTACGTCCTTGCTCCAAGCCTTGCTCCAGACCCTCCTCCAGGCCAACTTTCCGGCCCTCCTCCAGGCCTTTTTGCCAGCCCTCTTGCCACCCTCTTATATGCCACGAAGTCCTAAGCTCCATTACTTTCTTAACCTCCTCCACACTTAATTCCTTATGTAACATCTCCTCCACCTGCTTCTCCTCTTCCGAGCTTAAACCCAGGTAAATATCAAATATTGCGGTTATGAGCCCCAGTTTCGCCGGGTCCAGCTGTATCCTGGTTACCATCCTTAAGAACTTCAGCTTTAACTTAAACCTCTCCCGGGGATTATGGAATTGCTTACTGGTACCATGGTCGTGGTAAAAGGCAACTTTGTAGGGGATACCGCGGGCTAGTATATCCAGGCGCTGGCGCAGGG
>JAZHPA010000018.1:0-52920 GCA_051024685.1 Moorellaceae bacterium AZ2
AGTGGAGGGATATTTCTGTCCTAAAACAGGTTTCGCAAAAAATTTTCAGAGGGGCTTGACAAGGCCCTTCCATATCAAGGAGGTACAGTCAATAGACAATATACCGACGAGTTCAAAGAGCAAATTTTAGCTGAATGCCAGGAAGTCGGCAACGTAGCCCTGGTAGCTAGACGTCACCAAATCTCTGAGAACACTATGTATACGTGGATTAAAAAGATGCGTAAAAATGGCTCTTAAAACCTATGCCTAAAGCTGAAAGACAACGCATGGAAGAACTCGAAAAAAGGCTTAAAGCAGTCAGCACCGAAAATGACCGGCTAAAAAGGCTCTTAGCAGAAAAGGAGTTAGAGCTGGCTATTTTTAGAGAACTGAGGGATAGAGTAAACCCTCGATCGATGGCCGACAAAGTCGCTATGGCAGAAAAATGGATTCCCCAAGGTTATAACGTTCGCCTTGTTCTCGGCTTTGTCGGCCTCCCCCTCTCTACCTACTATGCTTTCAGAACAAGGCGAACCCAAGAAAAATTTGAACCCCAAGAAGGTGACATTTCTACCAAGGAGCCAAGGCGCTCCGGGAGGCCAAGGTCTACTTATTCCTTGAGCCGTGAGGCAGGAAAATATCCGACGAAGAGATTAAAGAATATCCGTGACCCTCCGATTTGTAGGACACGGAGTTAAGAGTGTATAATCAAAGCAAGGAGGGGTTGTGTCCATGGGAGAATCCAGGCGAAAATATGACAAAGAGTTCAAGCGCAATGCCGTCAAGCTATGCCGCACCAGCGGCAAAACTACCAGCCAGATTGCCCGGGACCTGGGGATCAACAGCAGCATGCTCAGCAGGTGGCAAAGGGAACAGGCAAAATATGGAGAACGCGCCTTTCCCAGTATAGGAAAACAGATGCGCGGCACCGATCTTGAAGAGGAAAACCGCCGTCTGAAAAAAGAGCTGGCCATCGCCCAGGAGGAACGGGACATCTTAAAAAAGCTGTGGCCATCTTCTCCAAAACACCGAGATGAAATATCGGTTTATCCGGGAGCACACGGGAACTTTCCGTGTCGAGACGATGTGCCGAGTTTTAAAGGTGTCCCGGACAGGATATTACCGCTGGCTAAAAAGGCCTGTAAGCCAACGCTGGAGCCAGGATGAAATTATCAAGGAACAGATCGTGAGTATCTACAATAAGAGCCGCAAGACCTATGGTAGTCCCCGCATTCATCGGCAGCTAGGCAAGGAAGGTATTCACTGTAGCAAAAAGAGGGTCGAACGGCTGATGTGAGAAGCGGGGACCCAGGCCATCCAAAAACGCAAATTCAAGGTAACCACCGACTCTAAACACAACCTTCCGGTGGCCGAAAATATCTTAAACAGGGAGTTTACCGCTAATAGCCCCAATAAGAGATGGGTAACGGATATCACGTATATCAACACCGATGAAGGCTGGTTGTACCTGGCGGCGGTTATGGACCTCTATTCTAAAAGGATTGCAGGTTATTCGATGCAGAAATATCTGACCCGAGAACTGGTCATTGAGGCCCTCCAGATGGCCGTCACCAACCGCCGTCCGGTCGGGGATTGGTCATCCATTCCGATCGCGTCAGCCAGTATGCGAGCTACGATTATCAGCAACTGCTCCGGCAATATGGTTTTATCTGTTCCATCATGAGCCGTAAGGGAAATTGTTGGGATAATTCCCCTATGGAAAGCTTCTTCAAAACTTTGAAGACGGAACTCGTATACCATCGCCGTTTTAAAACCCGGGCAGAAGCCCAACTGGAAATTTTCGAGTATATCGAGGTTTTTTATAACCGTTTCAGACTACATTCAGCCCTTGGTTATGAGAGCCCGGAAGAATTCGAGAAAAACCATGAGAACCTGATAAAAGTGGCTTAAGTTGGTGTCCTATTAACCGGGGGAAGTCCAAGGAAGTCTGATGTCCAAAAAGGTTACATGGAATTGAGGGGGGCCAGACCAGGCAGATGAGCCCCAGATCCTTTATAGCTTGGTCTCCAAAAGTCGAGGGCCAGACCGTCGTCATCTTCGGACGGTTAACGAGCTCATTAAGGGTTACTTCCCTGACCAAGGAGGGGGCCTAGTTGGTCGTGGATGGATGCTCTAGGCTAGCGTTTTTAATGGACAAGCTTGGTATTAGCGGTAAGGAATTAGCCAAGGTCCTGAATGTGCATTACTCTCTTGTAAGTAAGTGGCGCAATGGAGGCCGATCACTTAAACCGCGCTCGCCCTACCTTACCCAGTTAATCGAGTATTTCCTCACCGTAGACTCGGCTAGAAAGTATAAGAGAATAAGAGAGATTCTGGAAAACTACTATCCGGATGCTAACCTAGAGTCTAAGGAAACCCTATCTGCGCTCCTGCGTAGATGGCTGAGCTACAATCCTACTGAAAGTAGCCAGATTCCACTAGTAGGAGCCAGAGGTAGGCACAGAGTCTACCAGGCACCGTTTGAGGTCTACAAGGGTAATGAGGGTAGAAGAGAAATCGTCCTGCACCTTCTGGACATGGTCCTTTCCCTTCCTAAGGGCCAGGAGCTCTATCTATTCAGCGATGAGGATACATCCTGGTTGGTGGAAGATTCTACTTTCCTTGAAGCATGGAGAGCCAAGTACATGGAAGTTCTGCGCAAGGGTACCCATGCGACAATTATCCATACTATTAGCCGTGACCCTAAACTAATCGTTGATACACTCGCCCAATGGCTTCCCCTACACACCGCTGGTTACACATCACCCTATTACTATCCCAAGAATACTGGAAAACCATTTAAAATGCATCTTACCATTGTTAAGGACAAGGCGGCACTTGCAAGTACATCCGTAGATGGTCTTTCCAGAGAATTGTATACCCGTTTTTACTGTGACCCGATAACGGTGCGGCAGCTTCAGCAAGTGTTTATGTCTCTACTTTTCGAGAGTCGTCCTCTGTTTAAAAGGGTTGACCCCCCATCCTTTCCTGAAGCGCTCAATCACCTAGTTCGGTTAGAGCAAGAGGTTAGGGATAATTACTTCTATAACATTATGCCATTTTTTAATACAATGCCTCGTGACTCATTTATACAGGTGCTTGTGGACAGCGGTCTAAACGATCTCCAAGTGGAAACGGCATTGTCTTATTACGACAAGCTGAATCATCAATTTCGCCTCAATATCGCCAACACCCACTATCGCTATATATTAGATTTACGTGAGGTAGAGTGGTCACTACTATCTAATACATGTGCGTGTGACGAGTTCCCTCACTTAGTTGGCATTCGGATTCATGTTTCTTCTTGCCATTTTTATGAACAACTTACCCATTTTGTTCAACTCATGGAGGAGTATCCTAACTTAGAAGTAGCCCTCATTTGTCAACCGCCTGTATCTTGGCTAGGTAGAATAAACGTTTGGTTAAAAGATAGTAGCTTCATGGCGCTACCAAGTCGTAACGCCGATGGCCTGTTCACCATAGACGAACCAATGATCGTACACAGCTTCTGGCAATTCTTTAAGGATTTTTGGAACTCAATTCCTTCAATTCAACGGGATAAGAACTGGATCAAGAAGAGGTTACTCGGACTTTCGTGGCAGCTAAGGTGCAATCGGAGCTAGCAGTCTGTGTGGCTAATCAGTTTAGGCCTAGATCACTGGGACAAGTCTTGGCTTGAAGAATGCGGCGACGTCTATCGATTTGCGGCTAGTTACGGTTTCTGGAGGCGAGTTGTGGATGTTGGGATACCTTACATACTATCGCACCCCGATTTGAGTCAATTGGGTTTATTCAGGGGAGAGTGATTGGTTGTGGGGAAACGTGGTAACAATGAGGGTAGTATACGCAAGCGAAAGGATGGCTATTGGGAGGTACGAGTTAGTTTAGGGCATGACCCAGAAACTGGAAAGCCGAAAGTTTGAGCAAATATTTTAAGACCCGCCGCGAGGCCCAAAACTGGTTGACAGAGGTATTACACCAAAAAGCTACAGCTCTTTTGTGGAGCCCCATGGTATCACATTAGGTGAGTGGTTGGATCATTGGCTGAACGTTTATAAAAAGTCTACGCGTAGACGTACTACCTACGATAATTACGAAATGATGATACGTTTTCATATCAAGCCAGCCCTCGGACATATACCGCTTATGAAGCTTGAGACGACGCATCTACAGGAATTTTACAACCAAAAGCTAAAAGAAAAATCCACCCGAACAGTCCACCTCCTGCACTACATAATCGGGGCAGCCTTGAAGCAAGCAGTTAAGGAAGGGAAGCTGTATCGTAATGTAAATGAGGCAACGGAATTGCCCCCCATGAAGAAGAAGGAGATATCTCCACTTAGTGTAGAGGAAAGTACAAGAGTTTTTGGAGGTGGTCAAGGGGGATAGACTTTACGCAGCCTTCCTTTTGGAGTTGGGCACGGGTTTAAGACGAGGAGAACTTTTGGCTTTACGTTGGGAGGATATCGATCTCGAGAGCGGCATATTGTATGTAAGGCGAACGGTTGCCAGGGTAAAGGCCCAAGATGACCCCAAGAAGACAGAACTGATCTATCAAGAGCCGAAAACGTAGGAAAGTAAGAAACCTGTGACAATCCCAAGCATAGTGTTAGAGGAGCTGAAGCGCCATAGGATACGCCAAGAGGAGGAAAAAGCGTTCTTTGGCCTCTCCTATCAAGATAATGGCCTTGTTTTCTACTGAGGACGGAAAACAGATAGATCCGAGGAACTTTACACGGCGATATGAACGATTATTGAAGAAGGCCAGACTTCCCAAGTTTTCTTTCCATGGTCTTAGGCATACCTTCACCTCATTACTCTTGGAGAAGGGAGAGGATTTGAAGATCGTCCAAGAACTCCTGCGACACACGAGAATAGATGTAACCGCTGATATATACAGCCACGTGACAGAGCGACTTAAAAGGAAAGCATCTGCCAAGGTGGAGGAAATTTTGCAGGGACGTGATCCAACCCAGCCTCAAGTGTAGTTCTCGTTGGGGTAAGGTTGGGGTAGAAGTGAGAAATTTTTGGGCCTCTGGATCCCCGGAGGCCTTGATTTTCCTGGTGGGCGCGGGAGGGATTGAACCTCCGACCTCTTGAATGTGAGTCAAGCGCTCTCCCACTGAGCTACGCGCCCATAATTTTAATTTAAGTGGTGGACGTGAGGGGATTCGAACCCCTGGCCTCTAGAGTGCGATTCTAGCGCTCTCCCAACTGAGCTACACGCCCTTATGCAGTGCAGATTTATTATACCTTGCTAGACCGAGCCCTGTCAAGATCCCGCGATCACTCAGTTAAAATATTACCGAAGAGGTAGTGGCTCACTCACAGCGAAATCTTACCGAGGGGATGTGATGTGCATATGTCTCTTCAAAGTCGCCGTGAGTACCTTAACACTATGCATAAGCGTTTCTGCCGCGCTACTTCTCGGGCAGAAAAAGCACAGATTATTGACGAAGTAGTGAGAGTTGTGGGTTACCACCGCAAATACGCTATCCAAGTATTGAATAATCCTGTCCCTCTATCCAAGCCACCGGTTAAACGCAACAAGCCTCTTAAATACTTAGAGGCCCTCCCTATCATCCAAAAAGTATGGGAAGCTTTAGACTACCCTTGCGCCGAACGCCTACACCCAGTATTGACTAGTACCGCAGAAATACTGGCTGCCCATGGCGAAATTTCCCTTACCCCGGAGCTTAGGGAGCAGTTGGCCCAAATAAGCCGTGCCACCCTGGCCAGACGTCTATCTAAATTCCCTTCCCCTAAACCTAAACGCCTATCCCACCCAAAACCTTGTTCCCGCCTCCGCTCAGAAATACCTGTCGAAACTTATCACTATAACGAAACCCGTCCCGGAGCCCTGGAAGTTGACTTAGTTGAACACAATGGCGGTTCTTCCCTCGGCCATTTCGCTTATACCTTAACTGTCGTCGATATCGTCACCGGATATAGCCGCCGCCGAGCTATTCTCGGCCGGGGACAAGCTGCTGTCTTTCGCGAGCTTAAAGCTATCCTTGACGAATGGCCTTTTAAACCCTGGGGTCTCCATTCCGATAACGGTAACGAGTTCTTGAATTCCCACTTGCTCCGTTTCTGCCAAAAATATGGCTTAACCTTTACCCGTAGCCGCCCCTACCGCAAAAATGATAATGCCCATGTCGAACAGAAAAACCGCCAGTACGTCCGCGAAATTGTCGGTTATGAGCGTTATGATACCCCCAAGGCTGTATCATGGCTTAACGAGGTCTATGCTTGTTTAGATGTTTACGCCAACCTCTTCTTGCCCATGCGCAAGGTGGTCGCTAAAAAGCACCATGGCGCACACGTGCACAAAAAGTATGACAAAGCCCGTACCCCTTTTCAGCGTTTGGTGGAGGCCGGAGTCTTAGACCCGGAAACTAAAGCAAAGCTAGAATACCAACTCTATACCACTAACCCCCTTGCCCTCCACCAAAAGCTGGAACAACTGTTGGCTCAAGGACCTGACTACTCAACATCCAATAAACCTTCGGCTTTAGCCTACTAGTGTCGATATGCCGCACTCTAAGCCCAATACTAAGAAATTTACTAAACACCCGTCCACCCCACCCTCTATACCTGGAACGGCCTCTGTATCTACAAGAGTGGCTACTTAACTTAACAATTGAAGAGCTATAACGGTAATACTTGCTTTGGTTAGATTCTTATGTGCGTGAGCTATCTCGCTTCGGTAAGGTTTTTATATGAGTTGACACGGATCCCGCGGCCTGGCGAAAACTGGGGATAACTCAGCCCGCGATCACTCAGGTGCAGATAGGCCAGAGTTTCGTTCACAGTACTTTGAGAGGGTTAAACAGGTATTGAAAAGGGTGGGTATCCCAGGGGTATTTACCAGTTTACGGCTATCGACATCAGAACCCGATTAAGGTTCATAGCCTATGCTACCGAGCTCACCTGCAAAAATGGCCTGACCTTCTTACTCCTCCTCACCTATTGGCTACGAGCCTTCGGAGTTACAGACCACCTCTTCTTCCAGACCGACAATGGTGAGGAATTCGGAGGCTTACCAACCTCCAGAAAACGAACCCTTATGCAGAACTTTATCTTTAACCACCCTAGATGTCTCTTTGCTAAATATCCCAGCCGGACAAAAGCAGTTCAACACCTTTGTCGAGCGCTCTCACCGTTTCGGAAGAAACATGAAGGGCAAAACGCCAGTCCAAGCCCTTCATGCCTCCCGCATGGCCATAAACCCAGCCGTCGGTGCTATGCTCGTACTCCTCCTAGACCAGGTCTCCCTATATCTTTATCTTGACTACTTCTGGAATATCTCCACTATCCCCTGGGATAACTCCCCCAAAAATTTAAAGCTTGTGAACGAAACTATGGCTCATTACCGAGTGAGCTATCTCGCTTCGGTAAGGTTTTTATATGAGTTGGCACGGAGCCCGCGGCCAGGTGTATTACCCAAGGGCGGCCCTGTGTGTTGGCCTGGCCGGGCTGCGAGAAGGCGTCGAGATACCCCTGCGCACTCCTTCCCTTACGCACATAATTTTAGTCCACCGACCCCATAATAACTAGGGATAGTGCTCAGGTTACAGGTTGGAGGTCGTTATGGCTGAAAGTTATGATGTCACTGTAGTCGGGGCAGGACCGGCAGGAAGTACCGCCGCTATGACGCTGGCGCAAAACGGGCTTTCGGTAGCCCTACTGGAGCGCGGTACCTCCCCCGGCTGCAAGAACGTCTTTGGCGGTACCATTTACAGCCAGCCCACCGCGGAAATTGTACCCGCCTTTTGGCACTCGGCTCCCCTAGAGAGGCCTATAGTTTCCGAAGAACTGTGGTTCCTTCATACGGATTCCGTCGTGCGCGTGGGATTCGGCAGCTTGCGCTATGGCCGGGAGCCTTACAATAAATTTACCGTGTTGCGTCCCCGCTTCGATAGCTGGCTGGCCACAAAAGCGGTTTCTGCCGGGGCCGTCTTGCACACCCAGGCCCACGCGCGGGATTTTATCTACGACAAGGGCTTCCTCAGCCGCGGCCCCATAAAGGGTGTAAAACTGGACACCGGCGAAGTGCTGCGTTCTGACGTGGTGATTATAGCTGAAGGAGTTCTCCCCTTCCTCACCGCCAAGGCAGGTTTAATCAAGCAGCAACCCCCCTGGTACACATACACCCTTTATGTCAAGGAGGTGCTGGGGTTACCCCCCGAAAAGATTAATGACCGCTTCCAGTTGGAGGACAATGAGGGTGCCATTATCGGTATGTTAGGATTCCCTACGGCCACCGCCATTGGTAAAGCCGGAATCTGGATCAATAAGGACACCATTTCCATCATCCTGGGAGGTTACTTAAATCAGTTTGTCGAGAGGGGTTTGAGCCCTTACCACCTTCTCCAGCGGCTGAAGGCACACCCCCTGGTACGGCGTCTTATCCAGGGGGCAGAGGTGCTGGAATACCAAGCCCATATGATACCCAAGGGGGGATATACTTTTCTGCCCAAGCTGTATGGGGACCATGTGTTGGTCGCGGGGGATGCCGCTCTCATGATCAGCGGCCGCCGGGGGACCGACCTGGCCATGCTTTCGGGAAAATATGCCGCCGAAACGGTGGTCCAGGCCAAAGCCAAGGGAGATTTTTCAGCCAGGATGCTGGCGAACTATGAGTTGAAAATAAGCAATACCTTTTTCTTCGAAGACCTCAAGGCCAACCGCGAGACCCTGCAGTACTACCACCAACGATGCGATTCCGATTACCTTGTTGCGAGCATCCTCAACGAGTTGGCCAGGGAGTTCTTTAACATTGACCTATTAAGCGAGCGAGAAAAGACGGCTCGCCTCAAGGATATCGTCCGAGCTAAACAATTTCCGTGGAAGACCGCCAGCGACATGTGGCAATTCATCCAGCATTGGGGGCCTTTCTAGATGACGCAAGCCAGGTTTCCCGGAGATCCCTTACCTCTAGTTGAAATTAAGGCAAGCGAGGTATCCCACATTGCCTTAAGGGACGTCAAAGAGTGCCTCAGCTGTGAGAATAAACCCTGTACGTACATCTGTCCCAGTCAGGTCTACGAGTGGGAAGAGGACACCCTAAAAATCAACTACGTCCGGTGCGTAGAATGCGGCGCCTGTGGTAAGGTTTGCCCCACCAATATCCTCTGGCAATATCCACCCGGGGGGTATGGGGTTAGCTACCGCTATTAGCGGGCCTGGCCATACGGATTTTGACGGGACACGGGCTTCAAGTACACTTCCTGCCCCCAGGAGGGTGGACAATCCCTGTCGGCCTAATAGGGGAGGACGGAAGGGCTTACGGGGAATTCTAAGCTCCTCTTTTAGGAAATTTTTTCCAATATGGCAGGATATTGCCCTGCTTTGGCGAATAACTCTGTAGCGATTAGATTTCCAAGGAGAGAAACAAAGTGCGGTCAGTCACCGCGATCCTGTGCGGCCTGCTGCTTTTGACTGCGGGTCTCCCCGGTCTAGCTGCTTTCCACGACCCCAGGGAAGAGTTACAGAGGCGTCTAGAAAACACGAGCAGCAGGGAGTACACCCTTTTGCAGGAACTCCTGGAAATCGATTCTCGCCTGCAAAAGTTAAACACCGAGAAGGACGCTCTGGCCGCCCAAAGGGAGCAGCTGGAAAGGGATTTGGCTTTGGCCCAGAAGAAGGAACAAGAGCTAGCTCAAGATCTGGCCACGGGCTCCGAAAACGTCGGCCAGAGCCTTCGCTTTTTTCAGAGATACGGTGCCTCCCCTTACCTGCTGGCAGCCATTTTGAGCGCCGATTTAGCCGACTTTTTTGTTCGCTGGGAATTAATGCAGCGCTACTTAAATTTCCTGCTTACAAGGGTCCGGCACCAACTGGCCCTTTATGCTCAGGTGCAGCAAATCAAGGAAGAAATTCGCAACAAGGAGCGGGAACTTGCTCGGGCGGCATCGCGGATTGACGCGCTGGAGCAGGAGCTGGTAGCCCTGCGGAACAACCGACAACTGGTTTTGGAGGAAGTGCGTCAGCAGTCTTCCTATTATCAGCAGGCCCTTTTAGCCTTAGAACAGGCCTGGCAGAGGGCCCTGCCTCCTTTGGAAGCCCTCCTCACCACTTTTCCCCATTTCCCCTGGCAGCAGTTGAACCCCGACAGGGTACGAGTAGACTACGGTCAGCGCCGCATACTGGCCGAATTCAGTCAATCCAAGATTAATAAGGTGCTCCTCGGCGGTCAGGATGCGTTACGAGGAGTACGGTTTGAACTGGTTACCGACAGACTGGTGATACCCGGCCCGGATTTTCGCCTCCAGGGTTCCCTGGCCGTGGCCGGACCCCGCCACCTGACCTTTACCCCCCTAGCCCTAGAGGTGGCGGGCCTGCCCCTGGACAAATCCACGTGGGATGTTCTTTTGCCCCAGCCTGCCTTTACTATTGAACTACCGCCGCCGGCCCTGGACTTAAAGTACAGCAACCTGGAGATCAAGGACGGAGTTATGACCCTGGAACTTCTCCCTTCCTCCTAGCATAGAATACGGTAAGCTTCATGCAAAGGAGGAATACCCTATGCCTGAAACTACCAACAATGTTACCGCCACCGGTGGTAATTTGTTAGACGGCCGCTTGGCCTTTATCCTCTTCTTGATACTAGTCATACTGTTCTTCGGCGACTTCTAGTGAGGTGGTCAGACAGGGGCTTTTGCAAGGCCAGGCAGCCTGCCTGGCTTTCCCTTTTGACCCCTGGCGCTTGCTGCTCATAAACAAAAGCTACCCTTTACAGGGTAGCCAGGGGATGGAGTACGCTTGAGCGTACGCCGTCTCGCTACTCTCTAAGATTGATTACGATCTTCGCTAAAGAAAAGCTCATCCACTGTGACCCCAAAAAAGTCGGCCAGCTTCTTCATCACTTCTTTGCGGGGATGACGCCGGCCTGTCTCTATCATGGCATACCCGCTCTGGGTAATGCCCACAGCCTCGGCCACCTGCTTTTGGCTGAGTTTGCGCTTTAAACGAAGCCGATACATTCTCTCGTTGCGCAAAAGGGATCACCATTCAAATTTGTCATCCTTAACCAATATAATCACCTAACGCAATATTTGTCAAGGTGTTATCCTAGAAAAAATTGCTTTTAGTGATATCAGTTGCGTATTATCACAGAGCGTGTTACATTGATGCAGGGTGTATTTATGTGGAATCCTTTGGCGAAAGGCTGGCAGCCCTGCGGAAAGAAAAGGGCCTTTCCCAGGCCCAACTGGCCAAGCTCTTGAACATGGGCCAAAGCACTATTGCCATGTACGAAAGGAACCGGCGCCGTCCCGATCCAGAAACTCTGGAGCGCCTGGCCGACTTTTTCCAGGTGTCGGTGGACTACCTCTTGGGCCGGTCGGAATCTCGCCAAAGGTTGAACTATACCCTGGCTCCAGAAACCCAGGACCTGGTCTCCCTTCTCCTCTTAGAGCCGGGCTTAAGGGCCAGCCTGACCGACCCTCTTTTCCTGCGACTCCTGAAGCGCGTTCCTGACTTGACCCCTGAAGAAAGAGAATTGCTGGCCCAGCACTGGGAATGGTCCCTGCGCGTTATAGAAAAGGAGAAAGAACGCCGCTCAAAAGACGCGTCCGAAGGGGAATCATAGCGTCCCGAGCTCTTAAACAAAATAGAGGATCCTGGCGTGGGGAAATAACTCCTCGATCCGGGTATAGAAGAATTCCTGCAATTCTTCCATTACTTCCGGGGGATAGACGTATTTACCATATCCGAATTGACCGTATTTAAACCTGCGCTCCCGCTCATCCAAGGGAACCTCGGTCCCGGGGTAAGCCTCTTGAATGATTTTCTTGGCCCGCGAAGTGAAGCGGTGGGTTACGAGTTCAAAGGTGAAGGTTGCATCCTCCGGCAGGTAGTCCCTTATCGCGGCTAATAACCTTTCATATTCCCGCCTCCATCCCTCAAAGGCGAAGATGGGCCCGATGAGAAACCCCAAAGGATATCCAGCCTTCCAGACTTTCCTGGCCGCCGTCAACCTTGAATCTACCCGTGGGACTCCCTTCTCAAACTTTTCCACTATATAATCGCAGTTGAGGCTAAATCTTATTTCTGTTTTCTCCCGGTGCTCTATCTCCAGCAAATCATCCACGTCAGTATATTTGGTAACAAAGCGAAACCCGGCATCCTTTAGGCCTGCAAAGAACCGGACGGCATTCTTAAGCGAACCAGTCCAGCCTTCCACCGCTACAGGATCGGAAGTTGCAGCACCTTCAAAAATAGTTGTTTGCGGCCGGCGTTGTCTCACATATTCGCGGGCCTGGTGGAAAATATCTTCTAGGTTCACGTACACTTTTACGAAGGGCCGGTGACCCAAATTGGTATTAAGGTAGCAGTACTCACACAGCCCGGGACAGCCGGATACCAGCGGTAGCTGGTAATGGGCTGAGGGTTGGCAAGTCTGGAATTCCCCCCTCTTCCACAGGCTAACCACCATAGTCCGCTTGGAAAACAAGAACCCTGCGCGAAAAGATCGGTGAGGAAAGGTGGGAATTCTTCGGTCGTAGAACACTATTTCGATCCCTTCCCGGATGAAGCGTCTCATCAGGTATTGTCCCAGGGGATATTTAAGGGCTGCCCTTTGCATGAGCACCAGGCGCGGTATAAAGGAGGGCACCGATCTTCACCTCTCTTTTAGCTTGCCCCACAACTAGCCCCAAAAACCGCGGGGAATAAAGGCGGGCACCGTCGTCCATAATATCGGTGAAAAGAGCAAAAGTGGGAGGTGCCCAACCATGGCCAAACGTGTAGCCGTAGAAAACACCATCAGCGCCATAGGCGACCACCTGGAAGAACAGGGTTTTGAAGTGGATCGGGTGGACATGAGCAATTTGACAGGTGACCAGCTTAAGAGCTACAGTGTACTGGTGATAAGCGGGCAAGACTCGAATATGATAGGCATGGAGGACATAGCGGCTGGCGTGCCCGTCATTCAGGCCGTGGGCAAGACCCCTGCCCAGGTCGCCCAGATGGTGAGGGAAAGGTTGGAGTACCAGTCCTCCTGAGTTATCCCACTTTTTTTGCGGGAGAGGCCTGCCTTGGCTTGAAAGCGAGCGACTAAACCGGAGCGGCAGCCAAACTTCACGAAGTCGAAAGCGGAGGCGGACCCGAGGCCATGGACGGCCGAGGCCGGCAACTGAGACAGGAGGTCGAATTTGCCGGGAAGCCTGCCGGAGCCTTGAGCCAAGCGCTAGTTTGGCCCGCGAGGGAGGCCTTTGCGAGCGAAAGCCAAGCCGGCCTGGGATCAAAACTGGGGATACGCCAGGCCATCCTCCCCTTGACGTCGCCCCTACCGGCCGTGGTATAATGAACCTGAAAATATATGGGGTGGAATACCATGGGCCGGCAGATCAAAGTTGTCACCGAAAACCGCAAGGCCCGGCACGACTACACCATTGAAGAAACCCTAGAGGCAGGTATAGTCCTTACCGGAACAGAGGTTAAATCCCTTCGGGGGGGCAAGGCTAATATAAAAGATAGTTTTGCGCGGGTAGAAAAGGGAGAAATATTTCTCTACG
This sequence comes from Moorellaceae bacterium AZ2, assembly GCA_051024685.1. Lineage (GTDB taxonomy): Bacteria > Bacillota > DSM-521 > Neomoorellales > Neomoorellaceae > UBA12545. The sequence goes on from JAZHPA010000018.1 coordinate 13,503, forward strand.
ATATGCATATCAGCCCTTATGAACAGGGCAACCGCTTCAACCATGAGCCCCGGCGGCCGCGGAAGCTCCTCCTTCATAAAGAAGAAATCCGCCGGCTTATCGGTAAAACGAGGGAAAAGGGACTAACCCTTATCCCTCTGAAGGTGTACTTTAATCCCCAAGGCCGGGTCAAAGTAGAGCTGGCCCTGGCCAGAGGGAAAAAGCTCTATGACAAGCGGGAAGCTATCCGCGAGCGCGATGCCAAGCGGGAGATAGAAAAAGCCTTTCGCGAGCGACAAAAGTTTAAATTTTGAGTTGGTCGGCCTTCGTGGGGGCGTACTGGTTTCGACGGGGGAAGCATTGGCAGGAGTGGCCAGGCGAGATCCCACCTCCTCGTTAAACGGTGGAACCTCTATAAGTGCCGACAAAGAATTAGCTCTGGCTGCCTAATAAGCCGCAGCCACATCCACCCGGGCCTGGCCCGCGAGGCCCGGAGTGGGTGTCGACCTTAGCGGGCTATCCTCTGGACCTCGGCCTGTGGGCCCAGAGGGAGAGATAAGCAGGCTGGCCGCAGGTGCACCCAGTTTCCGGGGGGCCCTGGGGCGAGACTAAAACGGAAACTATCCTGGTAGAAGCTTCTGTGGGTGCTCCTTCGGACGGGGGTTCGATTCCCCCCGCCTCCACCATTTGAACTACATTTGAGGTCAACAGGAGGGTGGTCAGTACCTTTGACCACCTTTTTTATACCCTTACCTCACACCAGCTCCAAATCTACCTGGCGGGCTTCTACGTTGACCCGGATCACCTGGACCTGTACCGTCTGGCCGACTTTGAAGGATTTACGGGTATGGGTCCCCACTAAGGCCATGTGGTCCTCCTGGTAATAGTAGTAATCGTCCGTCAAGGTGGAAATATGGACGAGCCCTTCCACGGTATTTTCCAGCTCCACGAAGAAACCGTAAGGTACTACTCCGCTGATGATACCGGGGTAAACTTCTCCCACCCGTTCCTTCATATATTCCACCATTTTCAGGAGAAGGGATTCCCTCTCCGCCTCTTCTGCTATCCTTTCCTGTTCCGAGGCCCGGGCAGCTGCTTGGGCTACCAGTTCCTTCAGCCTTTCTATGCGCCGGGGGTGGAGCTTCCCCTTGGCCAAGACTTCCCGCAGGATCCGGTGGACCACCAGATCCGGATAGCGGCGTATCGGAGAAGTAAAATGGCAGTAGTATTGGGAGGCCAGTCCAAAATGGCCCAAAGCCCCCGGGGCGTAACGCGCCCGCATGAGGGAACGCAAGATAACGGTACTGATAACCCTTTCCTCCGGCCGGCCGCGCATTTCGGTTACGATACGCTGCAACACTTTAGGATGGATGCGGCCTTCCGCGTCCCTGCGTACGTGATACCCGAAAGGGCCCAGGAAGCGGTTCAATTCCTCCAGCTTGTCCGGGGCCGGCTCCTCATGCACCCGGTAGATAAGTGGTATGTTGAGGAAGTGGAGGTGCTGGGCGACCACTTCATTGGCCAGGACCATAAATTCCTCGATAATCCGCTCGGCTATACTGCGCTGCACCCGGATGATTTCCACCGGCCTCCCGTCCTCATCCAGCAGGACCTTGGCCTCGGGGAAGTCAAAATCAATGGCTCCCCGCTTCATTCTCTTGTCGTATAAAATGAGACAAAGTTCCTCCATGAGGCGAAAATCCTCAACCAGTTCCTGGTAGCGGGCCATCAAGTCATGGTCTTGGTCCACCAAGATGCGTCGGACGGCATCGTAGGTCATGCGTTCCCGGATGCGAATAATCGAGGGGAAGATTTCATAACTGACCACCTTGCCCCGGGGAGAAATTTCCATGACCACGGAGATAGCCAGACGGTCAACCCCGGCATTTAAGCTGCAAATGCCGTTGGAAAGGCGCGGCGGCAGCATGGGGATAACCCGGTCCACCAGATAAACGCTGGTCCCCCGACGGAAGGCCTCTTTATCCAGGGCGCCGCCTTCCCTCACATAATAACTCACATCGGCTATATGAACCCCCAGAAGGAAATTCCCGTTGGACAGGCGCTCTATGGAAACGGCATCATCCAAATCTTTCGCATCGGAGCCGTCAATGGTGACCAGCCGCCAATCTCGCAGGTCTCGCCTGCCCTCCAGGTCCGCAGCCCCGATTTCTTCTCTGATTTTTTTCGCCTCGCGCTTCACCGCCGGGGGGAAATCGGGGTCCAAGTTATACTTCTTAATGATGGAGAGGACATCCACCCCCGGTGCCCCCGCCGGACCCAATACTTCGATAATCCTTCCCTCTGGATTGCGCCGCGCTTCCGGCCAGCGGGTGATTTCCACTACCACCTTATCCTGATGTTTAGCTCCCCTGCTTTCCTCCAAGGGAATAAAGATATCCTGTTGCAGGTGGGGATCGTCCGGTATGACAAAACCCACCCGGCGGTTGCGCTCATAGGTCCCCACAATGCGGGAATTGGCGCGCTTAAGAATGCGGATGATCTCACCCTCCCGCCGCCGGGTCCCCTGGTCGGGAAGCAGCCGGGCCAGCACCAGGTCCTGGTGCATGGCCCCGTTAAGCTTGCCCGGGCTGATGTATATGTCCTCTTGCCCCCTTTCCAGCGGAAGCAGGAAGGCAAATCCTTTAGGAGACACTTGTAATTTGCCTGCCGCCAGGCCCATCTTTTCCGGTACGCCGTATTTATTCTTGCGGGTGCGCACCACCCTCCCTTCGGCTTCCAGCTCCTGCAACAGCTCCTTTAGGGTATGATAATCAGCCCCTAACGTCTCCTGCAGTTCTTCCAGGGTCATAGGACGGTAAGATTTATGCCGCATCAAATCGAGTACTTTCTCTGCTTCCAAATAAACCACACTCCAGTCGGCCTAGGCTAGGCCTTCACCTCCTCTTGGTGGTAATTAATTTTACCAAATTCCTGCCTGCCGGGGATAGGCCTCGGACGGGACTCTATTCCCTCCGGCCCGTTTAAGCACTACAATAGGCGTCTGTTCGTCTTCATTCCCAAAGGGATTGTCATGCAGGGCAGCCTTTACCGCGGCAGCATACAGTTTGTTGCTGATACCGATAATGTCGACACAACCCAGGTCGTTCACATCGACTATGGCTGCCTCGGCCCCCGTGGACCTCTTAATGTCTTTCACCACCTTGGCCGGATTCTTGGGCCCCAACACTACATGGCGTTCATAAGGATACATAGTGCCGGCCACATCGTCTATCAAAGCCAACTCCCTTCCCGCCACGATGTAGAAAAGGCCTTTCTTGCGTAAAATTTTCCCCAAGGCGGCAGCAGCACACCCGGCCAGAATGCGCGCCCGGCCCACTTCGTTAATGGCCAGCTGCATGGCCGCCGGGGTGGCCAGGCTCCCGCTTTTGGCCGGAAAGCGGCAAAGAAAACGGGCCAGCCACCCCGGCCGAACGGTCTCCGGCAAAATGGCCCGGCCCTGGGTGATGGCTACGGCGCTTTCGGCCAGGGCGATGACATCGCCCCTGGCGACAATGCCTGTTGTGTAGCGCCTGGCCACCTCTACAATATCGTCTTTCTCCGTCAAAACATGGGTGCGGATGGGAATTTTAGCCGCAAACTGGATAGCCGGGGCTCCCTTTGCTCCCTTCATGGCCTAGCTTACCCCTCTTGTTGCAAATTGAAAGAAGCTGTGGATGGTAGCCAGGGCTAATTTGCGGTGAAAATACGGATTGCGCAAAATGCCTTCATCCACCCAGTTGGTAATAGTGACCGTCTCCACCAATAGCGCCTGCTTGTCGCCCAGGACCGCCAGGTCCGGGCAGGGCCCCACTCCGCGGCCGGGGATCTTGGTCTTAGCCACAATCTCTTCCAGGGTAAGGCGGGCTAAGTCGGCACCCCCCTCGGCCTGAGGGTTATACAGGACGGCCGCCCCCCTTACCTTACGGTCCCTCATACCATAAGTATGCAGGCTGATAAAGAGGACGGTATCTTCAGTTACCTTCCCGCACCGCTCCTGCCAGGTGGGGTTTTCCTCCGGTCCCCGGGTTATAACTACTTCCGCCCCCAGCCGCTCCAAGACCCGGCCAAACTCCTGGGAAGTAGTCCAAACTACATCCCTCTCCCAGAGGTCCACCGGCCCCCGGAATCCACCGTCCTTACCCCCGTGTCCGGGATCAACTACAATGCGCTTGCCCTGGTAAAATCTCTTCAGGGGCTCCCGGCTGAAGTGCAGGACAACCCTGGCCGGCGGACCTTCCTGCAGGGTGGTAAAAACCTCCGTTTCCGTTTCCAGAAGGACATTAAAGTGAATTTTCCCGCTCGCAGTTTCTTCCACGATTACTTCCCTTATAATCCCATCTTTTACTTTTAAAGGTCCCGTATACATATTGACCCCGGCTTCCGCCTGGAGTTGATACACAAGGGGTTCCAGTTGCGCCAGCCGGAAAGGAAAAGCACCGGTGGCTTCAATCACCAGTAGACTCTCGTCTTCGCCATCTTCCCCAGGCTGTAGCCGGCTCAAGATGTTGGTAAGACGAGGGGCTTCTACCACTCCGTCCCACCTTCTTTCGGGTAACTACTAAATTATAGTATTACCGGGCACCTTATTCAATTACCACTTTCCCTGAGGGATCCCCAGTTTTTATTCCAGGCCTGCTTGGCTTTCGCTCGCTCCAGAAACCCTCGCGGGCCAAACTAGCGCTCGGCCTCAAGCTCCGGCGGGGTTCCCGGCCCAATCGGCGTCCTTGCCGATGGGCCGGTCTCGGACCTCCTATCCTCGACCCCGCCTCCGCTTTCGGCCAAAGCTCAAGTTTGGCCAGCCGCTCGGGTTTAGTCGCTCGCTTTCAAGTCCAAGCATATAGCTTTCTATTTATTTCCATAGCATCCAGTTTTTTGCGCCGACCGTACCCCGGGCAACCCCTGCCAGGCCGGGCTTTAAGGTCGGGCGTGCCAGGAAACAGAAAGGCCCCAGGTAGTTGTTCCTGGGGCCCCATGTACGAGAGGTAAACACCTTATAGACCCAGTTCATCCGCTATGCCCTTCATGGCTTCCAGCCCTATATGCAAGAAATCTTCCAAAGACAATCCCAGCTCCTGGCAGGCGGCGATCTGTTCGCGTTTGGCGCCCCGGGCAAAGGATTTTTCCTGGTAGCGGTTCAGGAGGAAAGATACATCCACAGGAGCCAGTTTTTTCTCCGGCCGGATGAGGGCGGCAGCCACAATTAGCCCTGTCAGGGGATCGGTGGCATAGAGGGCCTTGCTCAAGCGGTCTTCCCGGGGCAGGCCATGAACTTCGTTGTGAGCTTTGACTGCATAGACGATCTCCGGGTCCAGTCCTTCTTGCTCCAACATCTCTCCCCCCACCAGGCTATGGCGCTCGGGGTCGTCTTTGGTGGCTTCATAGTCGATATCGTGGAGGAGTCCGGCCAGACCCCATTTCTCTTCGTCTTCCCCTAAATGCCTGGCCAGGGCCCTCATAACGGCCTCTACCGCCAGGCAGTGTTTGAGGAGATTGGGGGTCTTTATATGTTTTTGCAGAAGTTTAATAGCTTCTTCTCGCTGCAATTTCCATCACTCCGGCTGTTCTTCACATTACATAAAGAGCGGTGCAAACACCAGGGAAACAATAGTCATCAGCTTGATCAGGATGTTCATCGAGGGACCGGAAGTATCCTTGAAAGGATCCCCTACGGTATCCCCATTCACCGCCGCCGCATGAGCAGGGGAACCCTTGCCCCCGAATTGGCCGCCTTCAATGTATTTCTTAGCGTTATCCCAGGCGCCGCCGGCATTGGCCATCATGACCGCCAGCAGGAATCCCGAAACGAGAGCTCCGGCCAGCAGCCCCCCCAGAGCTTCCTTGCCCAACCCGGGAAGGAGGCCTACGGCCAGGGGAACGGCTACTGCCAGAAGGCCCGGTACCAGCATTTCCCTCAAGGCCGCACCCGTACTGATGGCTACGCAGCGGGCGTAATCGGGCCGGGCCTGGCCTTCCATAAGGCCGGGGATGGTCCTGAACTGGCGCCGCACTTCCTCTATCATATCGAAAGCCGCCCGGCCCACGGCCTTCATAGTCAGGGCGGCAAAAAGGAAGGGCAGCATGCCACCGATAAAAAGACCGGCTACCACTTTAGGATTGGTGAGATCAATGGAGGTGATTTTGGCTGCCGTGGTATAGGCGGAAAGGAGGGCCAGAGCTGTCAGGGCAGCGGAACCGATAGCAAAACCTTTGCCAATGGCAGCGGTGGTATTGCCCACGGCATCCAAGGTATCGGTAATCTTGCGCACCTGGGGCTCCAGCTCGGCCATTTCCGCAATGCCACCGGCATTATCGGCAATAGGTCCGTAGGCATCTACCGCCACGGTAGTGGCGGTGGTGGACAGCATGCCTACCGCTGCCATGGCTATGCCGTAAAGGCCTGCAAATTTAAAAGCAGCCAGAATGGCTATCACGATGACTATAATAGGCAAGGCAGTGCTAAGCATGCCAACGCTTAAACCGGAAATAATGTTGGTGGCCGTACCCGTCTGGGAAGCTTTCGCAATTTCCTTTACCGGCCCATAGTCACCGGAAGTATAGTATTCGGTAATCCGCCCGATAAGCACCCCTGCCACCAGGCCGGCTATCGTAGCCATAAACACCCCCATCCCTGTGCGGGGAGGCAAGAGACCGGTAGTTACGAAATACGTACCAATAATAGCCAAAATGCTGGCTACCATGGTCCCGGTGTTGAGGGCTTTTTGCGGGTTGCCGCCGTCCCCAGTGCGGACAAAGAAGGCACCAACAATGGAAGACACGATTCCGACGGCCGCCACCATAAGGGGAACTATGGTCCCGTTGGGTATACCCAGGGCGGCCCCCAGGGCAATGCCGGAAATAATGGAACCCACATAGGATTCAAATAGATCGGCTCCCATGCCGGCCACGTCGCCCACGTTATCTCCTACATTATCGGCGATTACCGCCGGGTTGCGGGGGTCGTCTTCCGGAATGCCTGCCTCTACCTTACCCACCAGGTCAGCGCCTACATCGGCTGCTTTAGTATAAATGCCGCCACCCACGCGGGCAAAGAGGGCGATGGAGCTGGCCCCCAGGGCAAAACCGTTGATAATATTAGGGTTGTCAAAAAGGAGATTCACTATTCCTAAACCGAGCAAGCCCAGGCCTACTACGCACATACCCATAACCGAGCCGCCGGAAAAAGCGATGCCCAAGGCTGAGTTCAGATTCCTGCGGGCCGCATTGGCCGTACGGACGTTGGCCTTGGTGGCTACATTCATGCCGACATAGCCGGCACCGATGGAACATAGGGTGCCCAGAACATAGGCGACAGCGGTCACCGGCTGCATGCTCTCAGCACCCTCGGTCATCACACCGGTAATGACAATCAAAGCTGCCAAGCCCAAGACAAAGAATACCAGGGTGCGGTATTCCCGCATCAAGAAGGCCATGGCTCCTTCATGGATGGCGGCAGCTATTTCCTGCATCCGCGGCGTGCCCGGGTCAGCCTGGCCGATGCGGCGGGTTAAGTAATAAGCGAAGGCTAAAGCCAAAATTCCTGCTACTGGTGCTACCAAAAGCAAGTCCAAAGCCTTCACCCCCCTTAAAATGTGCAGCTTAAACTATAGAAAGAAGTAAGGTAAACAGCATAAAGGCCGCCGCCAAACCGGCTGATATTTTGGCCAAAAATTCATCCAGTCCCTTTTTCTTGCCGAAGATGCTCTCCGCCCCGCCGGCAATGGCGCCCGAGACCCCTGCGCTGCGGCCCGATTGGAGCAAAACCGAAGCGATTAAGGCCAGGGCCACCAGAATCTGGAGCACCAGCAGTATAGTCCGCAGCATCCTGTCACCTCCCGGTGGGTAGTAAATAGTATAGCACATTTCCGCCGGCAATGCCTTTATTTTAACACATGGTGCAGAAAGAGACAAGGCTTAAAGAGGCCTTCCCCCCGCTGCCGCCCCTTTAAGCCTCGTTTTACTCCCGCCGTAGATTATTACCTGCTACTTCCTTATGTTGTAAAACGCCCCCAGTCCGGCAAAGGTCGCCGCCAGGTCTAGCTCCTCTTCGATGCGTAGGAGCTGGTTGTACTTGGCCACCCTGTCGGTGCGGGAAGGAGCCCCGCTCTTGATCTGACCAGCATTGGTAGCCACAACAATATCGGCGATGGTGGTGTCCTCCGTCTCGCCCGACCGGTGGGAAATGATGGCCGTATAACCGGCCCGCTTGGCCATTTCAATAGCTTCCAAGGTTTCCGTCAGGGTTCCGATCTGGTTGACCTTGATAAGAATAGAGTTAGCCACCCCCATCTCAATACCCCGGCGAAGCCTCTGGGTATTAGTAACAAAAATATCATCTCCAACCAGCTGCACCTTATCCCCTAGCCTTTGGGTTAACAACCTCCAGCCTTCCCAATCCTCTTCCGCCAGACCGTCCTCCAGGGAAATAATGGGGTACTTTTCCACCAGGGAGGCATAGAACTCTACCATTTCTTCCCGGGTACGGGTTACCCCTTCTCCCGCAAAGTGATACCGGCCATCGCGGTATAGCTCGGTGGCTGCCGTATCTAGGGCCAGGAAAACATCCTTGCCCGGCTGGTACCCGGCCCGGCTGACGGCTTCCAGGATAACCTCGATGGCCTCTACATTGGAGCTTAAATCGGGGGCGAAACCGCCTTCGTCGCCTACGGCCGTATTGAGCCCCTTGGCCTTGAGCACCGCCTTAAGGTGATGGAAGATTTCCGCTCCCATGCGTAGGGCTTCGGCAAAGTTTTCCGCTCCCGCCGGCATGACCATGAACTCCTGGATGTCCACGTTATTGTCGGCATGCTTCCCGCCGTTGAGGATGTTCATCATGGGAACCGGTAGGGTATGGGCATTGACCCCTCCCAAGTAGCGGTACAAGGGGAGCTCCAGGGCGGCGGCAGCGGCCTTGGCCACCGCCAGCGACACGCCCAGGATGGCGTTGGCCCCCAGTTTGCCCTTGTTGGGGGTTCCGTCCAGCTCGATAAGCTGCTGATCGACGGTGCGCTGGTCCAGGGCATCCATCCCCACAATTTCCGGAGCGATGATGGAGTTGACGTTATTCACCGCTTCCTGGACGCCCTTGCCCAGGTAGCGGTGCTGGTCATTGTCCCTCAATTCCACCGCTTCATAGGCTCCGGTAGAGGCGCCGGAAGGGATGGCCGCCCTGCCCAGGGCTCCACCTTCCAGCACTACTTCTACCTCCACTGTGGGATTGCCGCGGGAATCTAAGATTTCCCGGGCATAAATATCGTTAATAATGGTCATGGTAACACCTCCAGCTATTCTACTTCAATTAAATTGCAGCCTGTCATGGCCTCCGGCTGGGGGAGCCCCAGCAGGGCCAATACGGTGGGCGCCACATCCTGCAAGGAACCTTGCCTTAGCTTTGCCTGCCGGTAACTCTCGTCGACCAGGACAAAGGGCACCAGGTTGCTGGTGTGGGCCGTATGGGGTTCCCCATTGGGTTCAATCATCTCTTCAGCATTGCCGTGATCAGCGGTAATTATGAGGGGTGCCCGACGGGCCAGCATGGCCTGGGCCAGGCGGCCGATGCACTCATCAACCGCCTCCAGTGCCCGGATGGCAGCCTGCAGATCACCAGTATGTCCTACCATATCCGGGTTGGCAAAATTAAGCACAATAAAATCATAGGTTTCAAGCCTCTTGAGCACCTCGGCAGTTACCTCATAGGCGCTCATTTCAGGCTTCTGGTCATAAGTGGCTACTTTAGGCGAGGGAATTAGGAGGCGATCTTCGTTGGGGAAGGGCTCCTCCACCCCGCCGTTAAAAAAGAAGGTAACGTGGGCATACTTTTCCGTTTCAGCAATGCGCAACTGCTTCAAACCCGCCCGGCTGACCACCTCTCCCAGGGTGTCCTTTAGATCCTGGGGGGGGAAGGCTACCGGTGCAGGAATGGTGACGTCGTACTGGGTAAGACAAACAAAACTAACGTTGAGTCTTCCGCCCGGCCGTTCAAAATACGGAAAGTCACTCTCCACAAAGGCCCTGGTCAGCTGCCGGGCCCGGTCGGCCCGGAAATTGAAGAAAATGACTGCATCCCCGTCTTTTACGGTGGCCAGGGGGAAACCGTCCCGCACAATTACCGAAGGTTCCACAAACTCGTCGGTAATATTTCGTTGGTAAGAAGCCTCTAAAGCTTCCATGGCGCTCGCAAACCTGTGGCCCTCCCCGGCCACCAGCGCGCGGTAGGCCCTTTCCGTGCGTTCCCAGCGGCGGTCCCGGTCCATGGCATAGTAGCGGCCCATGATGGTGGCGATGGCCCCCCGCCCCTGCCGCTGGCATTCATCCTCCACGGCCTCTATGTACTGGCCTGCACAGGCCGGCGGCACATCCCGGCCGTCCAGGAAAGCATGTATGTACACTTGGTCCATGCCTTCGCGTGCGGCCAGCTTCAGAAGGGCGTACAGGTGTTCCAGGTGGCTATGCACGCCTCCGTCGGAGAGAAGCCCTAAAAGGTGCAGGGCTCCCCCCCGTTTCTTAGCCCGCTCCAGCGCTTCTAGCAAAACCCGGTTCCTAAAGAATGAACCATCGCGGATGGCCCGGCTGATGCGGGTAAGCTCCTGGTAAACAATACGTCCTGCACCGATGTTCAGGTGTCCCACTTCCGAGTTGCCCATCTGCCCTTGAGGCAGTCCCACGGCTTCCCCGGAAGCCGCCAGGAGAGTATGGGGAAATTCATGCCACAAACGCCGGAAGTTGGGCAGGCGGGCCAGGGCCACGGCATTTCCCTTTTGGTCCTCGCTAACCCCCCACCCGTCCAGGATTGTAAGCATCAACGGCTTGTTCATCTCAGTCCTCCGCGGCCGTATTCACAATGGCGGCAAAAGAGATCGGGTCCAGGCTGGCCCCTCCCACCAGGGCACCGTCTATGTCCGGTTGGGCCATGAATTCTGCAATGTTTTCCGGTTTTACGCTGCCCCCATACTGGATGCGGCACTTATCGGCCGCCTCCCGGCCGTACATTGCGGCCAGCCGCTGCCGGATGAAGGCAATAGCTTCCTGGGCGTCCTCGCCCGTGGCGTTTTTACCGGTGCCAATGGCCCACACAGGCTCGTAGGCCACTACCAGGCGGGCCACTTGGTCCGGTGTAAGGTCCGCTAGCCCTTCCTCCACCTGGCGCCGGCACACTTCCAGGGTCTGCCCCGCCTCCCGCTCGGCCAGGGTTTCGCCCACGCATACAATAGGTACCAGGTCGGACCGGAAGGCCGCCCGCACCTTTTTCTTGACGGTGGCGTTAGTCTCGCCAAAATACTGCCGCCGCTCAGAATGACCGATAATGCAAAAGCGACAACCAAGTTCCTTTAACATGGGGCCCGAGATTTCCCCGGTATAGGGTCCCTCGTCTTCCCAGAAGATATCCTGGGCGCCCACGCTGATATTGGAGCCTGCCGCAGCCGCGACGGCCGCAGCCAGGGCGGTAAAGGGCGGGCAGACCACCACTTCTACCTGGGCCGCGCCCACCAGCTGTTTTAGGTCCGTTACTAGGCGCCGCGCTTCGCCGGACGTCTTGTACATCTTCCAGTTTCCCGCAATAATGGGCTGGCGCAAGGAAATCACCCTCTCCTTCTTACGTATCCCTTCTTTTCGGCGGGCTTCCCGGCAGGCTTCGAGGGGTAGGTACTGTTAAACCGGGGCGCTGTACCTAAGCCCTGTCTTGCAAGGCCGCAATCCCAGGGAGTTGCCGGCCTTCCAGGAACTCCAGGGAGGCTCCTCCACCGGTAGATATGTGAGTAACCTTATCTGCCACGCCCATCTTCTCCACCGCAGCTACGGAATCACCACCACCTACGATGGTCGTGCCCTGAACACCGGCTACCGCCCGGGCAACGGCCTCTGTACCCGCGGCAAAGTGCTCCATTTCAAATACGCCCATGGGCCCATTCCACACCACCGTTCGCGCGCCCTCTAAGGCCCCGGCAAAGGCGCGCCGGGTCTCCGGACCGATATCCACGGCCGCCCACCCGTCGGGCACCCCATCGGCTGCCACCACCTGGTGGGCTGCTCCGGGCGCCAGTTCTTGGGCCACCACCAGGTCCTGGGGGAGGAGCAGGTTGACCTTCCTCTTCTCCGCCTCGGCCATGAGCTCCGCTGCCAGGGATACCTTATCGTCTTCTACCAAAGACTTGCCCATATTAAAACCCTTGGCTTTGAGGAAAGTATTGGCCATGCCGCCGCCGATGATTAAGGTGTCTACTTTGCCCAGCAAATTGCGAATAACGCCGATCTTATCAGAAACCTTGGCCCCCCCGATAACCGCCACAAAGGGCCGCTCCGGATCGGCCAGGGCCTTGCCCATGATCTCGATTTCCTTCTGCATTAGGAAGCCGGCCGCCGCAGGTAGATAATGGGCCACTCCTTCGGTGGAAGCGTGGGCGCGGTGGGCGGCGCCGAAAGCGTCATTAACATAGATGTCGGCCAGGGCCGCCAGTTTCCGGGCAAATTCCGGGTCGTTTTTCTCCTCCTCCGGATAAAAACGAATATTCTCCAGCAGCAGGACTCCCCCCGGCTCTAATGCGGCTACGGCCTTTTCTACCTCAGGTCCGATACAGTCATCTACCTTCTTTACCGGCCGGCCCAGGAGCTCTTCGAGGCGCCGGGCCACAGGATCCATGCGTAGAGCCTCATTCACCTTGCCCTTGGGCCGTCCCAGGTGGGATACCAGGATGATTTTGGCCCCCTTCTCCATAAGATACCGGATGGTAGGCAAGGCGGCCCTGATGCGCGTATCGTCTGCCACCCGGCCGTTGTCCAGGGGGACATTGAAATCCACCCGCACCAATACCCGCTTGCCGGCCACGTCCAGATCCTTTAGAGTGAGCTTGTTCACTTTAAGCACCTCCTGTACTGGTCAATTAAAGCGGCCGCCTTCCCCGGCGACCGCCTCTACTGCAGAAATATGGGTACCGCTCAACCTATTAGAGTCCTTTGGAGGCCATAAAGGCGGCCAGGTCGATGACCCGGTTGGAGTAGGCCCACTCGTTGTCGTACCAGGCGATAACCTTGACCATAGTGGCCTCCATGACCATGGTGGACAAGGCATCCACAATGGAGGAACGGGGATCCCCATTGAAGTCGCGGGAGACTAAGGGTTCCTCGCAGTAGCCCAGGATACCCTTCAGCTCCCCTTCGGCCGCCGCCTTAAAGGCCGCATTTACTTCCTCGACTGTGGTGGGTTTTTCCACATCAACGACCAGGTCAACTACGGACACGTTGGGAGTAGGTACGCGCATGGCAAAGCCATTGAGCTTGCCTTTTAGTTCGGGCAACACAAGGCCAATGGCTTTGGCCGCGCCGGTGGTTGTAGGGATGATAGACATGCCAGCCGCCCGGGCCCGGCGCAGGTCCTTATGCACTAAATCGAGAATGCGCTGGTCATTGGTATAGGAGTGGGCGGTGGTCATCAGGCCGCGCAGGACCTTAAAATGCTGGTGCAGTACCTTCACTACCGGAGCCAGGCAGTTGGTGGTACAGGAGGCATTGGAAACAATATGGTGTTGGGTGGGATTATACTTGTCCTCATTGACGCCCATAACAATGGTAATATCCTCATTCTTGGCCGGAGCGCTTATGATAACCTTCTTGGCGCCCGCCTGAAGGTGGGCCGCCGCTTTGGTGGCGTCGGTAAACACCCCGGTGGATTCCACCACAATGTCTACTCCTAAATCTTTCCATGGGAGCTTGGCCGGCTCCTTTTCGGACAAAACTTTTATTTCGCGGCCGGCTACCACCATCACATCCCCACGGGCCTCCACCTGGACATTCAGGGTACCGTGAACGGAATCATACTTCAGCAAGTGGGCATTGGTTTTGGCGTCGGCCAGGTCATTGACGGCTACAACCTGTACCTCCGGGTTCTGCAGAGAAGCGCGCATGACCAAGCGGCCGATGCGGCCGAAACCGTTAATGGCAATCCTGACTGGCATTTATGTATCCCCCTTCTTCAACTATTATGTCTCTGGTTATTTTAAAATATGATTGCGTTTCTGGGAACAATCTCCTTCTTGTATTCAACATACACGACAAAAATCCTTTTTACCAGAATGAAATTTAGGGTGACCTTCCCAGGTCACCCACCGTAGAGACAACGGTCTAGTCATAACGCTTGCGCTTGCCGGCCGCCGGAATACCCGCCTCATCCCGGTACTTGGCCACCGTCCGGCGGGAGATCCGTATCCCTTGCTGCCGCAAGATGTCGGTCAATTGCTGGTCCGTCAGGGGCGAAGAGGGATTTTCACGTCCCACGGCTTCGGCAATTAGTTTTTTTATGCTTTCCGCCGCCGCCGAACCGTCCTTCTTGCACACCCCGCTGGCGAAGAAGAATTTCAACTCGAAGAGGCCCTGGGGGGTCTGCACGTATTTATTGGCCGTAGCCCGGCTCACCGTAGATTCGTGCAAGCCCAGTTTCTCGGCCACCTGGCGCATGGTCAGGGGTTTGAGATATTTTATCCCTTTTTCCATAAATTCCCGCTGCTCTTCCACAATACAGCTTATCACCCGGTAGAGAGTCAAGCGCCGCTGCTCTACACTGCGGATGATCCAGGCCGCCGCATTAAGCCTATCTTCAATAAACTTGCGCGTCCGGGAATCACAGGATTCCTGGTGTAGGAGGGCCTGGTAATGGGGATTGATGCTCAGGCGGGGAGCGGCCACATCATTGATCAACACTATATACTCGCCGCCCACCCGTTCCACGATGGCATCAGGGATAATATAACGAACGTCCCTGCTGCTGCCGAAGGTACGGCCCGGCTTGGGATCCAGCCTCCGAATAAAATCAACGGCCGCCTGTACCTGGGACAGGCTTAACCCCAGACGCCGGGCGATTTTGGCCAACCTGCCCTCGGCCACATCGGGTAAAAAATGGCGGATAATTTTTTCCGTGCCGGCAGGTATGTCCCGGTACTGGCGCAGTTGCAGCAACAGGCACTCCACCAGATCCCGCGCCCCCACCCCCGGCGGGTCGAACCTCTGGATCACCTCCAGCACCCGCCATACTTCCCCCGGATGGACCTTAAGGCACTCGGCCGCCTCCTTAATGGAAATTTTCAAATACCCATTCTGATCGATATTTCCGATCAAGAAAAAGCCAATAGCCAACTCGCTGCTAGACCTCACCGCCAGTTTCAACTGCAAGAGCAGGTAATCGTGCAGGCTCTGGCCTTCGGCCGCCGGGTAGTTTTCCTGGGGGAGCTGTTCCCTATCTTCCCGGGGAACAGGGACATAACCCAAGTCACTCCCGTCGGCAAAGTACTCTGCCCAGTCGAAATCGAAATCGTCCGCCTCTTCCCTATCTTCTGCTACCAGGTGTTCTTCCTCCCGGAGCTCGAGAATGGGGTTTTCTTCTAGTTCCTGCTGAATGTAATCAGCCAGCTCCAGGGTGGAAAGCTGCAAAATGACGATAGCCTGGCGCAGTTCGGGCGTCATTACCAACTTCTGGGTCTGTTCCAGATGAAGCCCCATACCGGCCCGCATGCCTTTCCACCCCTTTCCTTCCGGGATTTTGCTTGTTCTTAACCGCTTCCCTTAATACAATATTAATATTCTTGCTCGGCGGCTATTTTCCTGCCTAAAAAACAAAGAATTAATAGGCTGCTTAAACCGACGGCGGTCACGGCCGCCAGACCCTCCTGATCGGCCCGGAACAGGTAGGGGTGCCGGCCTAAAACGTAATCCACATAATCATTTATGCCCAACCAAACCCCGGCCAGAAGGACCTGCCGGAAGTTCGCGGGCCAGTGACGCACAAAAATATACCCTTCCGCCCCCATGCCCAGGTGGCTCAGAAAAAGCATTACTTCCAGCGGTTCGACAGGTCCTCCTTTGAGCCAATAATCGGATATGATAACTGCCGCCCACAGGCCGTACTTGATCACCCCTGCGGCCGCCAAAAGTCTCAGCAGAGGGTTTTCCTTTCCCTTTAGGGCCAGCGCCAAGGCCAGGGTAAAGAGGGAGGTCGAAAGGGGGCTATCGGGAGTAAAAACCCACCAGACCCAGGGAGTGGCGGCCAACTGACCCCGGTACCAGTAGTAACCGTATAAGGAGCCTAAAAGGTTGATGACCAGGAGGGTTTTCAAAAACCAGGGCTGATAGGGGTTGTCCCAGAATAATTCGCGACACCAGGCCCCAAAGGTCCTACCCTTCACTTCGTACCCCTCCGGCAGACGGCAGGGGCCGGGCGGGCACGCCACCCACCACGGCTCCTGGAGGAATATCCCGGGTTACCACGGCTCCTGCTCCTACCAAAGCGCCATCGCCTATGCGCACGCCGGGCAGTATCGTGGCGTTAGCGCCTATCAGCACCCAGGAGCCTATTTCTACTTTCCCGAGGCGGTACTCGTGGG
Source organism: Moorellaceae bacterium AZ2 (assembly GCA_051024685.1). Taxonomy (GTDB): domain Bacteria; phylum Bacillota; class DSM-521; order Neomoorellales; family Neomoorellaceae; genus UBA12545. The sequence goes on from JAZHPA010000018.1 coordinate 29,846, forward strand.
GCAAAAATTCATGGCACAGAATAGTAGCATTGTAACCGATAATGGTGTTCTCCCCGATGCTAATCAAATCGGGTCTTAACACGTCAAACATCACCATCAACCCTACAGAGGCAGAAGAAGCCACTCTTATCCCTACCAGCCGGAGGAGGAAATTCTTCAGCCGCAGAAAGGGCAGATAGCGGCAAAGCTGGATAAGGGTGAAATTCCAGGCTACCCTCCACAAAGGCGCCACCCGGCGCCAGCAGGCCATGGAATTGGTATTATTTACGGGAAAACTCTGGAGCCGACGCATCCATACTCTCCTCGGCTTTAAGATTCTCGGCCAGGGCCTCCAGGCGGCGCAGGCGGTGGTTGATGCCTGATTTTCCCACCCGGGGGCTCAGCATTTCTCCCAGCTCCTTTAAAGTGGCTTCGGGGTAGCGCAGCCTCAGCTCCGCCACTTCCTGCAGGGCTTGCGGCAGGTTGGCCAGGCCTATTCTCTCTTCCAAAAAGCGGATGTTTTCCACCTGGCGCATCCCCGCCTCGATGGCTTTGCTTAAATTGGCCGTTTCGCAGTTCACCAGGCGGTTGACGTGGTTGCGCATGTTCTTATATACCAGCACGTTCTCGTAGGCCAGAACAGCCGCATAAGCACCCATGAGGCTTAAAATCTTTATGATCTGCTGGCTGTCTTTGAAGTAGAGAACCAGCCCCCGGTGACGCCGGTTTACGCCCGGTTGGAGGGCCATTCCCCGCAGCAACCCCTTGACAAAGCGGAGGTCGCGGGCTTCAACAACCAGTTCCAGGTGATGGGCCAGCTCCGGGTTGGCCACCGAACCAGCGGCTAAGAAAGCTCCCCGCAGGTAGGCCGCCCGGCAGCAGGGGTGCAGTGACCGCTCCCTTTCCTCCAGCATTTTCCTGTCCTGGACCTGCAGGCCTACCAGGTGATAAACATAGGGTCGGCGCCAGCTTTTTTGCTTATCCCTTTCCACCCGGACCTTAAGTCCGGCTTCTTTGGCCAGGGAATAGGCTTTCCGCATGAGGGCTGGGCTTTCCGTGCTTAACAGGACATCCCGACCCTGCTGTGGAACATCCCGGGTCCCGCGAGAAAAGTGCCAGAGGGCTGCTAATTCCGCCAGGCGACAGCAATCCTGTCTCGCCTGGACCCGGATCAGCTCTTCTTTGACGCGGGCCGAAAATGAAAGCTGCGTCTCTCGCAATTCTCTCCTCCACCTCTGAATTTATCCCCCGGCAGGAACGGAAGGCCCGTCCAGCTTTTTCCGCAAGATAAAGTAAAACCGCGCTGGCGACCTCCAGGCCCGTCGTTTATAGATCTCTTCCATGATCACCCGGGCCAGGCGGTCGGGGTGGTGGCGCACCACGTGGGTCTCGTCGATGAGCCAGGCCTTCCGCAGTTCCACTCCCAACCTGGCCACCGCAGCAGCATCCACGACGACCGGGTGGGCGCCCTTCTCCCGGTAGCGACGCCTGGCGGCCCAGGAAACAGGGCCGCTGTGGGCAATTACGCAATCGATGATCCCAGGCCCGCAGTGGGCCTGAATGGCGCGCAGGTGGTCGGCTACCGTATACCCCTCCGTCTCCCCGGGCTGGGTCATGACGTTACTTATGTAAAATACCGGAGCCCGGGTGCGTCTCAAGGCATCCGCCAGGCCTCGCACCAGGAGGTTGGGGAGAACACTAGTATACAGGCTGCCGGGGCCGATCACGACGGCATCGGCCTGTTCAATAGCTTCCAGGGCTTCCCTGGGTGGGCGGCAGTCGGCCGGGTGCAAGAATACCCTTTTTATACGCTGGCCCGGGACGGGAATGCGGCTTTCTCCCCAGACCAGAGTTCCATCCTCCCTCTCGGCTCCCAGGGTTACCCGACTTAAGGTGGAGGGAAGCACCCGCCCGCCTACCGCCAGAACCCTGCCCAGCTCGCTTATAGCCTTTACAAAGTCCCCTGCCATGTCGGTCATGGCGGCCAGGAGGAGGTTGCCCAGGCTGTGGCCCGCCAGCCCCTCTCCCTTGCGAAAGCGGTAATTGAAAAGCTCCTCCATCAGTACTTCTGTGTCGGCCAGGGCCACCAGGCAGTTGCGGACATCCCCCGGGGGCAGGATGTCCAGCTCCGCCCGCAAGCGTCCCGAGCTTCCCCCGTCATCGGCCACCGTGACCACCGCCGTCAGGTTGCGGGTATAGTTTTTTAACCCGCGCAGCAGGACGCCCAGCCCCGTCCCTCCACCAATGGCCACTATCCTGGGCCCGCCTTCCAGGAGGCGCCGACGGTAGAAAACTTCCCAGGGGCTTTTCTCCCGCGGCCAGAGGACGTGCAATACGGAGCGGGTCAGTTGCTCCATTCCCATGAGCATGATCACTAACCCCGCCGCCGCCACCAGCATGCCGCTTACGATGGGCGGGCCCCAAAACCCCAGGGTATGGTCGATTAGCCAGCGGACGCTGCGCTCGGCCGACGCCAAGAAGGTAACCCCCAAAGCCACCGCCAGCCCCGAAACCAGCAAAAAAAAGCCCAGGACCGCCAGCAGCAGCCAGCGCTTTACTTTCAAACCCGGGTACAGCCATTTGAGGCTTCCCAAGGGCCTCACCTCCTGCGATAGCCGGCCGAATAATGCATGACGTCCCGGTGCTTAACAATGACCTTCCGATTCGGCGTCCGGAGAAGCTCCCCGATTTTATTGGCCAAAGTTACCGAACGGTGTTGCCCGCCTGTACAGCCGATGGCGATGACCAGATGGGATTTCCCTTCCTTTACGTAATGGGGAATAAGGAAATTCATCAAGTCCATGAACCTGACGATAAATTCCGAGGTAACGGGGGATTCCAGGACGAAATCCGCCACACAGCGGTCGTGACCGGTAAAGGGGCGCAGGGCCGGAACATAGTAAGGATTGGGCAAAAACCGTACATCCACGACCAGATCGGCATCCAGGGGTATGCCGTATTTGTAGCCGAAGGATACGACGGTAATGGTGAGTTGCTCTCGTTCCCCGCCGAAGAGTTCCATGATTTGTTCCTTTAACTGGCGGGGGGTAAGCTCAGAGGTATCGATGATTTTGCTGGCCCGACCCTTGATCTCCTGCAGCCGGCGGCGCTCCTCCAGGATCCCCTCCATTATGCTCTCTCCCGCCAGGGGATGGCGTCGCCTGGTTTCCTTGTAACGTCGTACCAGGGTTTCATCCGAAGCTTCTAAAAATAAGATTTCGTAAGGAAAGCCTTGATTGTCCAGGTAGCCTAGGGCCTCCTCCAAACCCTCGAAAAAAGCACCCCCCCGGATGTCCATGACCAGGGCTACCTTTTTGTTTTCCCCTGAAGGTGGACCCTGTTTATTTAACAGCTCCACCAGGCCGGGTATCAGGGAGGGAGGGAGATTATCAATGCAAAAGAATCCCAAATCCTCTAAGAAGCGAATAGCCTGCGTCTTACCTGCCCCCGACAGACCGGTAACTATTACTAGGCGCAAATCCCGTTCTCCCTGCATGGTTATCTCTCCAGTATAAACCGACTTAAAGCTTCTGCCACGCCGCCTTCGTCGTTGGTGCCGGTAACATAGTCGGCATGCGCCTGGACAGCCGGCGGGGCGTTGCCCATGGCTACCGCCAGGCCGGCAAAGTGAAACATATCCACATCATTAAAGCTGTCGCCGATTACCATGATCTCCTCCGGGCTTATGCCCCAGGTTTCGGCGAGGAGGGCCAGCCCCTTGGCTTTGCTGGCCTCGGGGTTGATGATCTCCAGGTAGTGGGGAAAAGAGCGAGTTATATATACCCTGTCTCCCAGTTCTTGCTTTACCTCCTTCTCTAGCTGGTCTAGTTCGGGACCGTGGTGCACGGCGACAAATTTGATGGGCTCCTCTTTTAGCATGCTCAAGATATCGTCCACCTTGTTCAGGGGAACCCGCGCCTGCTGGGAATACGCCATGTTTTCGGACCGGATGTCCTCTACCAGGAGCTCGTCGTCCACGTAAATATTGAAGGCCAGATTATGGGCTCGGGCCTTCAGCACCAGAATTCTGGCTATGTCCAAGGGTAATAGCCTTTGCCAAAATACTTTTCCCGAATGCGGGTCCTTAATGAGGGCGCCGTTATAAACGATCAAAGGGAGGCGGAGGCCCAGGTCCCGGGCGAAGGGCAGGGCGGAACGGAACATACGACCGGTAGCGAGGGTAACGCCTACCCCTTTTTCCTGCACCCGGCGAATGGCTTCTTTAGCCTGGGGCTCCAGAACGAAACGGCTGTCCAGCAGGGTGCCGTCCAGGTCCAGGGCAACTAGGCGAATTTGAGCCAACGGTTCTTCTCCTTCCCTTTAGCCAAACGCAGGATACCCTGCACAGGTACTGCGTCCGGGGAGGCCAAACCCCCCGGCCAACCCATACCACCGCAGGTCACTGGAATAAGTCAATCAAGCATTTCTTTGATCTTTAAAGCCACCGCGCGGTTCATACCTTCCACCCGGGAGAGTTCTTCTACGCTCGCCCGGCGGATGTTTTCCAGGGAACCGAAATGCCGCAAGAGGCTCCGCTTGCGTTTGGGGCCCACGCCCGGGATGTCATCCAGGACAGAGGTCAAAGTCCGCTTCAACCGCCGCTGGCGGTGGAAGGTAATGGCGAAGCGGTGGGCTTCGTCCCTCAGGCGCTGCAAAAGGCGCAGGGCTGCGCTGTCCCGGGGAAGTTCCAGGGGGCTGGCTTCTTCCTCCCGGTAGAGGAGTTCCTCTTCCTTAGCCAGACTGAAGGTGGGAATATCCTCTACCCCCAGGCGGCGCATCACTTCCCGGGCCGCGTTGAGCTGTCCCCGCCCGCCGTCGATCAGGACGAGATCGGGCCGTACGGAAAACTTGGGGTCTCCTTCCTTCAGGCGCCTAAACCGCCGCTCCAGCACCTCCTGCAAGGAAGCAAAATCATTGGGTCCCTTCACGTTCTTAATGCGGAACCGGCGGTAGGCGGCCGGCTGCGGCTGTCCCTTTTCAAAGACCACCATGGACCCCACTACCTCGCTGCCCTGTAGATTAGAAATGTCAAAGGCCTCCATCCGGTGGGGCAGCGTGGGCAGGGCCAGGATCTCTTTAAGCTCCTCCAGGGCTGTTCCGGCACTGGCTTCCTGTCTCTCCCGGGCCAGCAGGTGCTCCCGCAAAACGGTCCGGGCATTCTCATAAACCATGGCCAGAAGCTTAGCCTTTTCTCCCCGCCGGGGAACTTTTATGCTTACCTTGCGGCCGCGCTGGCGGGAAAGCCAGGCCTGGATGGTTTCTTGGTCCTCAATAGGATCGTGCAGCAGAATCTCAGGGGGAATTTCTCCTCCCCGGCTGTAGTATTGTTTTACCAGGGCGGCCATAACTTCTTCCGTCTTCAAACCGTCCTGCCCTTCCAGGAAAAAATGCTCCCGGCCGATGATTTTCCCCTGCCGGATAAAGAAGAGCATTCCCACGGCTTCTCCCTGTTCCCGGGCCAGGGCGATGGCGTCCCGGTCGTCAAAATCGGGGCTTACCACCTTCTGCTGCTCCAGCACCTCTTGTACCGCCCTAAGCCTGTCCCGCAACCGGGCCGCCCTTTCAAACTCCAGCTTCGCGGCCGCCTCCTCCATTTCAGAACGCAGGGCTCGTACTACATCTTCCTGTTTTCCTTCCAGAAACAGGATCATGTTGGACACGGCCTGCCGGTACTCGGCCGGGCTAATCCGGCCGGTACACGGGGCTAGACAGCGACCGATGTGGGCATTAAGGCAGGGACGGCTTCTGGGTTTTAGGGGCATATCGCGGCAGGTGCGGACCGGGAAGAGGTATCCCAGAAGCTTCAACGTCTCTTTTAAAGCCCCCACGTGGGTGTAGGGGCCAAAGTAGCGGGAGCCGTCCCGTAGAACCCGCCTGGTTACCTGGAGGCGGGGAAACTCTTCCTGCACGGTAATTTTAAGATAGGGATAAGTCTTGTCGTCCTTAAGATTAACATTATAACGCGGCCGGTGCTCCTTAATTAAATTGCATTCCAGAATCAGAGCCTCTACCTCGTTATCGGTAAGGATGTACTCCAGGTCCGCAATCTGACGCACCAAGGCCTCCACCCGCGGCGGGCGCTGGCCGTGGAAATAGGAGCGCACCCGATTCTTGAGGGAAGCCGCTTTGCCCACGTAAATAATTCTCCCGTCGGAATCCCGCATGAGGTAAACGCCGGGGTGATCCGGCAGACAGGCCAGCTTCTCCTCCAGTTTCATAGCATCTTAAAACTCCCGTGGCTTACAAATAATCTCCTTAACCTTGGTTTCCCAGAAGTGCTGCGAATGGGCCGGACGCACGACCAGGGCGGTGTCCAAACCCTCACTGCTCCCGCCGAGGGACACCACATCCACCCCGTAAGGAATGAGGCCGGCATCCAGGGCCATACCGGCAACCTCCACCGCCACCTTCGTCCCCTGGCCGAAAAGGCGCAGAGTGTTGGCTACAATCTCGGAGGGGTACAACCCCTGAAATTTCAGCCGCAAGGCCCGGTCCAGACCGGCCATGAGGTGGGTAGTAGTGAGCACCTTCAGGCCGCCCTCCTCCAGCCGTCGCCGCACCGCCGCGGGCATCTCCATCTCTCCCGGCCGGGTGAAACCAGCCTGGTGGGTAACGCATATCCTCTCCAGCTCGGGATAGTCCAAAAGCATTTCGGCTGCATAGCCCGTGACCGAGGCCACCACTATGTGTTTAATCCCCAGTTCCCGGGCTCTCTCCACAGCCAGCTTAACAGTGGCCGCTGTATGGGCTTTACCCGCACTGTTCCAGTAGGTCGTCATGCATTGGCAACCTCCCACGTTAAACCTGGATTATCCCCCATTTTGCTCTGGGCCTGCTTGGCTCCCCCCAGCCCATGACCACCCCCGCAGGCCGAGAGTGCTCCTTGACGTAGAGGCCTAAGGCAGGTCTTCCGCAGTCCTTAAGCGTCGTCTCTACTACCGGCCGCAAGGGGCCCATGGCCTGGGGCCGATCCTTCTGCCTTACGCCAAGCGCACGTCTTGGCCGCTCGTGCTCGGCCGCTCCCTGGAAGCCTCAACACGGGAGGCCAAAACCTGGAGAAGCGTCATACGTCAAACCCGTCGTACCCCTTATTAGCCTAATACGCCTTGGGAACATTATAGCAGAGAAGAAAAGGAGGGGCAATAAAGCCGGCTCACCTCGCCCGTCTTCCTCCTAACCTGTCAGGCTGCAAGGATTTAACCCTGAGTTATCCTCACTTTTTGCTGACAAGGCCGGCTTAGGCTTAAAAGCGAGCGACTAAACTCAAGCGGCAGCCAAACTTAACGAGGTCCCAAGCGAAGGCGGGGGCGAGGACAGGAGGTCCGACGAGGCCGGCCCTATCGACAAGGACGTCGATTGGGCCGGGAACCCCGCCAAACTTTGAGTCCGCGTAATAGTTTGGCCCGCGAGAGAAACCATAAGCGAGTCTAAGCCAAGCAGGCCTGAGATCAAAAGAGGGGATAACACCACAGTTTAACCGGCATGGCGGATTTCATTGCTTAAGGGCCGGTCCCGCTCCAGCACCGGTTTGAGAAACTGACCTGTATAGGAAGCAGGTACCTGGCAAATTTCCTCCGGCGTTCCGGCGGCCACCACCCGACCGCCGCGGTCCCCGCCTTCCGGCCCCAGGTCGATGATATAGTCGGCCGATTTGATGACATCCAGGTTATGCTCGATGACCACTACCGTGTTGCCGGCATCCACCAGCCGCTGCAATACCATCAGCAAGCGGTGGACATCGGCCATGTGCAGCCCCGTCGTGGGCTCGTCCAGAATATATATGGTACGGCCATTGCTCCGCCGGGCCAGTTCCGTGGCCAGCTTAACCCGCTGGGCCTCCCCCCCTGACAGGGTGGTGGCCGGCTGGCCCAATTTGATATAGCCCAGCCCCACGTCCTGCAGGGTCATAAGGCGCCGGTGCAGCCGGGGAATGGCGGAGAAGAATTCCGTCGCCTCATCCACCGTCATATCCAGGACATCAGCAATAGATTTCCCCTTGTATTTGACCTCCAGGGTCTCACGGTTATAACGTTTCCCTTTGCATACCTCACAGGGCACATACACGTCGGGCAAAAAATGCATCTCAATTTTAATGATCCCGTCGCCGCTGCAGGCTTCGCAGCGCCCGCCTTTAACGTTAAAGCTGAAACGGCCCGGCTTGTAACCCCGGGCCCGGGCTTCGGGCGTGGCGGCAAACAAACTACGGATGTCGTCCATAACTCCGGTATAAGTGGCCGGATTCGAACGGGGCGTGCGGCCGATGGGCGACTGATCCACAGCAATAACTTTGTCCAGGTGTTCGATCCCCCTTAGCTCTCGGAAGCGGCCGGGTGTGGTCCGGGCCCCGTTGAGCTTCTGGGCCAGGGCAGCATAAAGAATTTCATTGACCAGGGTGCTCTTACCCGAACCGGAAACGCCGGTTACGCAGATAAAAGTCCCCAGGGGAAAGCGGACATCAATATCCTTTAGATTATGCTCGCTGGCCCCCAGGATTTCCAGCCACTTATCGCCCGGTTTCCTCCTCAAGGCCGGGACCGGTATGCGCCGTCGCCCGCTCAAGTACTGCCCGGTCAAAGACTGGGGGCAGGCCATGATTTCCGGCACCGGGCCGGCCACCACTACCTGCCCCCCCTGGGCGCCCGCGCCGGGTCCGATGTCGATAATATAATCGGCCTCCCGCATGGTCTCCTCGTCATGCTCTACCACAATAACGGTATTGCCCAGGTCGCGCAGGTGCTTCAAAGTGGCGATGAGGCGGGCATTGTCCCGCTGGTGCAGCCCTATGCTGGGCTCGTCCAGGATATACAGCACACCCACCAGTTGGGAGCCGATCTGGGTAGCCAGGCGGATGCGCTGGGCTTCCCCCCCGGACAGGGTGGAGGCCGGCCGGTCCAAGGTGAGGTAATCGAGGCCCACGTCTATTAAGAACTGCAACCGGGACCGGATTTCCTTTAAAATTTGGCGGGCAATCATTTGTTCCCGCTCCGTGAGATCTAACTTATCAAAGAATTCCTGGGCCTCGGCCACTGAAAGGTTGGTGACTTCATAAATGTTCTTGCCCCCTACGCGGACGGCCAGGGCCTCGGGCTTCAGCCGGGCTCCCTGACAGGCGGGGCAAGGCTTTTTGCTCATGAATTCTTCGATCTCCGCCCGCGACCATTCAGACTGGGTTTCCTGGTACCTCCGCTCCAAATTGGGTATGACGCCTTCAAAGGCAGCCTCGTAGCTGCGCCGCTCGCCGAAGCGGTTGATATAATGGAAGCGAATCCTCTCCCGCCCGCTACCATAAAGGATAATCTGCACGTGTTCGGGCTTAAGATCCCGCACGGGCACATCCAGACTGAAACCGTAATGCTCGGCCAGAGACTCCAGCATCTGCATGTACCCGTTGGCCCCCCGGCTCCAGGGAGCGATAGCCCCCTCCCTTAACGTGAGATTAGGATCGGGAATCACCAGGCCCGGGTCCACTTCCATGCTGGTGCCCAGTCCCATGCACGCCGGACAGGCTCCGTAGGGGCTGTTAAAGGAAAACAGCCGGGGCGCAATCTCCGGCAGGCTGATGCCGCAATCGGGGCAGGCAAATTTGGCGCTGAAGAGGAGCTCTTCCTGGCCCACCACTTCCACCAGAGCCACATCATCGGCCAGCTTGAGGGCGGTTTCCAAGGAATCGGCCAGCCGCCTTTCGATGCCCGGCCGGATTTTAAGGCGATCCACTATCACTTCTATGGTATGTTTCCTGTTTTTATCCAGCTTGATCTCCTCGGAGGTTTCTCGCAGCTCACCATCAATGCGCACCCGTACGTAACCGTTCCTGCGAATCTCCTCCAGGAGATTTTTGTACTCCCCTTTGCGGCCGCGGACCACCGGAGCCAAAATCTGCATGCGGGTGTCCTCCGGATAAGCCAACAAGCGATCCACCATCTGGGAGACCGTCTGGGGGGCAATGGGCCGGCCGCACCGGGGGCAGTGGGCTCGTCCTATGCGGGCAAAAAGGAGGCGCAGGTAATCGTAGATCTCCGTAACGGTGCCCACCGTGGAGCGGGGATTGTGGCTGGCCGTCTTCTGATCGATGGCAATGGCCGGAGAAAGGCCCTCAATGTAGTCCACATCCGGCTTGTTCATCTGCCCCAGAAACTGGCGGGCATAGGCCGACAGAGATTCCACATAGCGGCGTTGTCCTTCGGCGTAAATGGTATCAAAGGCCAGGGAAGACTTCCCTGACCCCGATAGCCCGGTAATAACCACCAGCTTATCCCGCGGGATTTCTACGTCGATATTCTTTAAGTTGTGAGCTCGCGCTCCTTTGACGATTATTTTCTCTTTAGACATAAGAATATCCCTGCCCCGCGCCTTCTCGAGCGGCTCCTTCTGGCCTCCTCTGAAGCCGCCCGACGACTATTGTCCCCCAAGGGGCGACGGCGAAAACCCGGTTTTTAGCCCGCCTGCTGCTTCAGTTCCAGGATAGCGTCCCGCAACTCAGCCGCCCGCTCAAATTCAAGCCGCTTGGCCGCCTCCCGCATTTCCCTTTCCAGACGGCTTATGAGAGAACGCAGCTCTTTGCGGCTCATCTTTTTCTGGGGCTGCTTCGCCCAGTACGGGGCCGGTTCTTCCGCCGCCCGGGTGGCCTCGATGATATCCCGGACGGGTTTGACCACCGTTTGCGGGGTGATGCCGTGTTTCCGGTTGTACTCCATCTGGATCTTGCGGCGCCGGTTAGTCTCGTCGATGGCCCGGCGCATAGAGTCGGTAATGGTATCGGCATACATTATAACCTGCCCCTCGGCATTGCGAGCGGCCCGCCCGATGGTCTGGATGAGGGAGCGTTCCGAACGCAAGAACCCTTCCTTGTCGGCGTCCAGGATGGCTACCAGGGACACTTCCGGCAGGTCCAATCCTTCCCGCAGCAAATTAATACCCACCAGGACGTCGAAGACTCCGAGGCGCAGGTCGCGGACGATTTCCATCCGCTCGATGGCGTTGATATCCGAATGGAGGTAGCGCACCCTGATCCCCATATCTTGCAGATAATCGGTCAGAGCTTCGGCCATCCTCTTGGTCAGGGTGGTTATCAATACCCGCTGGTTCTTGGCCACCCTCTTCCTTATCTCTCCCAGCAGATCATCCATCTGACCCGCGACCGGCCGCACGATAACCTCTGGGTCTACCAGCCCGGTGGGACGGATGATCTGCTCCACTATTTGCTGGGAGTGCTGCAGCTCAAAGGGTCCCGGAGTAGCTGAAACGTAAATAACCTGGTTCACGCGGTCCATAAATTCGGCAAAGGTTAAGGGCCGGTTATCCAAGGCCGAGGGCAGCCGAAATCCATATTCTACCAGAGTTTTCTTGCGAGAATAGTCGCCCTCATACATGCCCCCGATCTGGGGAACGGCAATATGGGACTCATCGATAAAGAGCAAGAAGTCGGGCGGGAAATAGTCCAGCAAGGTGTACGGCGGTTCGCCCGGCGCCCGGCCGGTCAGGTGGCGGGAATAGTTCTCGATCCCTTTGCAGAACCCGACTTCCCGCATCATCTCCAGATCAAAGCGGGTGCGCTGCTCCAGGCGCTGCGCCTCCAGGAGCTTCCCCGCTTCCCTCAACTCTCTAAGGCGCTCTTCCAGTTCCGCCTCAATGCTGGCCAGGGCCCGCTCCATCTTCGCTTCTTCCACCACATAGTGGCTGGCGGGAAAAATGGCTACATGATAACGCCGCCCCAGGATTTCCCCCGTCAAGGTATCTATTTCCAGCAGGCGTTCCACCTCGTCCCCGAAGAACTCAACGCGAATGGCTTTGGCGTCAAAGGAGGCCGGGAATACTTCAAGGACATCGCCGTGGACGCGGAAAGTCCCCCGCCGCAGCTCGTAATCATTGCGGGTGTACTGGATGTCTACCAGTTTGCGCAAAATAGCATCCCGGTCGTATTCCTGGCCTTCCCGCAGCGACACCATGAGCTTGCTGTAGTCCTCGGGGGAACCCAGGCCGTAAATGCAGGACACGCTGGCCACGATGATGACGTCTCGTCGCTCGAACAGGGCGGCGGTGGCCGAGTGGCGCAGTTTGTCTATTTCGTCATTGATGGAACTATCCTTCTCAATATAGGTATCGGTTTCCGGTACATAGGCCTCCGGCTGGTAGTAATCGTAATAGCTCACAAAATACTCTACCGCGTTGTGGGGGAAAAATTCCTTAAATTCCCCGCACAGCTGGGCTGCCAGGGTCTTATTGGGAGCCAGCACCAAGGTGGGACGCTGCACCGCCTGAATAACCTGGGCCATAGTATAAGTTTTACCCGTACCCGTAGCTCCCAATAAGGTTTGGTGGCGGTAGCCCCTTTGAATCCCTTCCACCAGGGCTGCTATGGCCTGCGGTTGGTCTCCTTTAGGCTCAAAATCGGCTTTAAGAACAAAGCGGTCCATGCCATCCCCCCTTGCCCTGTATTATACCACAAAGAGTAGTGGCGGCAACTTTCCAGGGAATTAACCCTTGCGCTGCCGCCACCACCGATAAAGCCAACCGCGGGTGGAAAGTTCTACCTGGGGTTTATCCCCGGGCTCCGGTACCAAAATAGTTCCCAGGGGTTCTTCGGGTCCTTTATAAGTAGCGGCTACCCTTTCCTCCCCGCTTTCTCTTTGGTAGAACCGTACCTCCACCCTACCTTCCCCTGCGCTCAAGGCCTGGGCCAAACTCTCCCGGCCTCGCACCGGGAGACCGTTTACCTCCAGAATAATGTCGCCGCTCCTAAGCCCCAACCTGGCTGCCGCGCTGTTTCTGGTAACATCCAGTATTCTCGCCCCTCGCTCCGTAAAAACGTAAAAGGGCTGCCCCTTGTCTTCCGCCCGGCGCCCCATCCATATGGTGCACTCGTGCCCCAGGGGGGCGAAGAGAGCTGCCAGCCAGGTCAGCGGGCGTACATAAGAGGCTAGGATGGCCAAACCTAACAATATAAGGCTGTAGACGGCCAGGTTGCGGGCCGACACTTTGCTCTTTTGTTCTGGGGAGGTAGTAATTGCCACGTCGCCGTAACCCAACCCTGCCGCTACCGGCAGCACCACAAATAGGGCCTGTTCCGGATCAGGCATGGCGGCCGGCCGGATTAAAGGCCACCAATTAGGCATGGGAACCGCACCACCCGCCTGAAGCCAGGGCGGCAGGGATACTAGAGCCAGGGCGGCAATGGGAATGGGCCAAAACTTTTGCATGTTGAAGGCTCCCACCACCTGTCCCCGATGCTCGGTATACACGGGCACGGCGCCCAGGTGGCCACTGAGACGGATGAGTACCGCTTCCACCATATGTAACACGGCTACCAGGCCCATGAGGTGGGGAACGTCTACCCGGGGCCAGCCGCAAATCAGGTTGACCAGGGAAATAATCCCCCCGGCGTAGGAGAAACAGAGGAAGCGGGGGCTAAAGAGCATGAGGATGAGGGCCAGGGCCCATAAATAACTAATGCCTATGCTGCTCAAAGAAACACCTACCAGCACCATAACGAAGCTACCTCCCAGGCCTCCCAGGAGGCCATGAAAGGTAGCCAGTAGGGTATGCTGCCAGACGGGTTCTCCCCACACCCCGAAAAGCTCCCGTTTAAGCCGGGCCACACGCCGGTACTGGTAGCCCACCAGGAGCACTAGCAGCCAAAAAAGGGGATTTAGCAGCAAGGTCAGCTGCGCCTGAAGGATAAAAGGGATAATCTCCTGTAAAGGTATCAACTCTTCATCCTGCTCCCTACTTAAATACCCCGTGTTCATCGATAGCCGGCGGCTCGGGACCGGCGGGTGCTTCACAGCCCTCCGGCCGCTTCGCTGTAGGCCGCCGGGACTAAATACGCAGTAAAGCTGGCAGCCTTAAGCCGCCGGCTGGGCGGCCAGCTTTTCCTGCAAAATCTCTACAGCCTTTTTTAGCTGCGTATCCCGCTCCAAATCAGGAGCATGGGCCAGGACCTCTTGCTCCACCTGAGGTTCAAGGGGCACCTGGTAGTCGGGAGTTATTCCCGTTTTATCAATGTCCTTTTTGGCAGGCGTTAAATATTTATGGGTGGTGAGCTTAACCGCCGCTCCCCCCTTCAACGGGAAAAGGGTCTGGACCACCCCTTTACCAAAGGTGGTTTCCCCCACTAAGACTCCTGAACCCGTGTCCTTTATGGCTCCTGCTATTATTTCCGCGGCGCTCGCGCTCCCCTTGTTTACCAGCACCGCCAAGGGAAGCTTTATATTCTGGCCGCCGGCTTGGAGGGCTTCGGTCTTCTTCTGGTCCACAATATAGACTACCGGCCCTTTAGGCACAAAGTAGGAGGCTACTTCCACCGCGCCCTGGAGGGACCCCCCGGGGTTGTTGCGCAGGTCGAGAACGAGGCCCTTCAGCCCCTGACGCCGTAAGTCTTCCAGCAGCTGCCCCAGGTCTCTCCCTGTCTGTTCGTTGATCATGCTAAGGCTAATGTACCCGATTCCCGGGTAGGCCGACAGCATCTGGCCATCCACCGTAGGAATCTTAATGGTTTCCCGCACCAGGGTAATCTTGCGGGGCTCCTTTTCCCCAGGTCTGAGCACCGTCAGTTCGACTCTAGTTCCCGGCTCACCCTGCATGAGGCTTGCGGCCGTATCCAGATCCATACCCGCAGTATCGCGGTTGTCAATGGCCAGAATATAATCACCGCTCTTTATACCCGCCCGCCAGGCCGGGCTACCTTTAAAGGGGGAAACCACGACCAAACGTCTATCTTCCTCCTCCAGGGTAATCAGCAGGCCAACCCCACCGTAACTTCCCTGTACATGCTCTTCTAAACGTTGATACACGTCAGGAGGCAAATAAGAAGAATAAGGGTCATCAAGGGCTTCCACCATACCCTTGATGGCCCCCTCCAGTAATTTGTCCACCGGAACGGGGTTTAAAGACTGCCACCGCACCAGGCTGTAAACGCGTACGGCCTCTTCGATTCTCTGGTAATGGGTTGCCACAGCCAGTACTAATCCCACGGTCACCAGTACACAAAAGGCAAGGAGGCCACCAGCCACTCTACGCCAGCTTCTCCGCAAGCCTGCCACCGCCTACCTAATGACTTAGTTTATACCTGCTGGTCCATCATATGTAGGTGTCTTGTCTTTTAGTATTCAATAATACTGGAGCGGATTGGTGGGCTCTCCCCGCAACTGTGTCTCGAAGTGCAGGTGCGGTCCTGTACTCCACCCGGTGGAGCCCACACGTCCGATGACCTGCCCCCTCTTTACCTCCTGCCCCTCCCTCACCAGTATGGCGGAGAGATGGGCATACATGGTAGAGAACCCACCCCCGTGGTCAATGATTATATGATTTCCGTAGGCCCCCAGGTAACCGGTGGAGATGACCTGCCCGTCTTCTGCGGCAAGCACCTCGGTCCCTATGGGCGCCGGTACGTCAATGCCGCTGTGAAAGCGCTGGGTCTTCAGCAGCGGGTGGATGCGCCACCCGAAGGGTGAAGAGATGCTGGTATACCCGCGCAGCGGCCACAAGAGCTGGCTGGTGCCCCGGGGACCCAGCTGGCGCCTGTTCTGCTCCTGGATGGCCCGTATTTTGGCCGCAATCTGGCGGGACAGGGCCTCCAGCTCGTCCAAGGCTTGGGCTACCCGTTTCTTCTCCTCTTCCACCCGGGCCAGGAGCTGCCGCTTTTCGGCCTGGCGCGAAGCCAGCAGGGCCCGCTCCCCGTCGGCCTGGCGCTTCAACTTGGCCACGCCGTCCCGCTCTGCTTCCAGGGCTGCCTTCTTCGCCGCAATTCGCTCCCGCTCCGCCTTGATCTCCTCTACGAGGCGCATATCATTTTCGGCAATCTTACCTAACAGTTCCATGCGCACCAGGAAATCACTGAAGCTGGCAGACTGGAGCAGAACCTCGAGATAGCTTACCTGGCCATTCTGATAAATTTCCTTGAGCCGCTGGCGGAAAAGATTAATGCGTTTTTCCTGGGCCGCCTCTGCCTGGGCCAACTCGGCAGCAGCTTGGTCCACACGGGCCTGGGCCGCCTTGAGCTCCGCATCTAGCCTCTGTATCTCCTGTTCTTTGGCCTTTATCTCGGCCTCCAGCTTTTCCAGCTGCTCCAGGAGCTCCTGCCCTTCGCTTTCCCTGCTCTGCAGAATTTGGTTCTGTTCCTTGATCTTAGCCTGAAGCTCCTTTTGTTGCTGCTGAAGATCGTTTAAATCAGAGCCGCTGCTGGCCGCAGGAAATATGCTGAGGCAGAAGAGCAGGACCATAATGCCGGCCAACGTACGCGAACGCAAGGCATACCCTCCCTTATTATACTGCAACCTCGGACTCTAAACCTTCAAGAAGCGATGAACGGCCAAAAGGCTTCCCCCCGCGCCTATGGCTGCCCCGCCTGTTACCAGGCCCACAGTGCTATACCACAGGATCCACTCATCCCGCAGCAGGGGAACAAAGACCAGATTTAAGCTGATCCTGTCCATGAGGGACGAATACCCCGCGGCCAGGCCAGCTGCCGCCAGACTGCCCCCCACGAGGCCCAAAAAGAAACCCTCCAGCAAAAAGGGCCAGCGGATAAACCAGTCGGTAGCTCCCACATATTTCATGATGTTGATCTCCCGGCGTCGGGAGTAAACTGCCAGGCGAATGGTAATCATGAGCAGAAGTAGGCTGCCGACACCGAGCAGTGCCACTATACCAGCCCCCAGATAGCGCACCCAGCGCACCACGGCCAGCAGTTTTTCCACCACCGCTTGCCCGTAATTGACCTTTTCCACTGCCGGCAAGCTTTGGATGGCGGCGGCGATTTCGCCAATCTGGGCCGGATCCTGCACCTTGATGCGCAAATAATCGGGCAGGGGGTTAACTCCCCCCGTAGCACTTAAGAGTTCTTCTTCACTGCCGAACTGCTGGGCCAGAGTCTTGAGGCCTTCCTCCTTGGTCACCAACACTACATCGGTTACCCCCGGGAAATTCTGAATGCGCTGCTGTAAAGCTTGAGCCTCCGACCGGGGAGTATCCACCTCGAGAAAGGCGGCAATTTCTACGCTCGACTGCAAACTAGTAGCGATAAAGTTAATGTTTAGGATGAGCAGGATGAAGGTGCCCAGGATAAAGAGCGTCACCGCCACGCTGACAGCAGCCGCCAGGCTCATCCAGGCATTGCGCCACAGGGAAAGGGCAGCCTGCCGAAGGAAGAACCCGATAGTTCTAACCTTCATAACCGTAAACCCCTTCCCTGTCGTCGCGCACCAGGCGACCCTTGTCCAGGGCAATAACCCGCTTTTTCATGCTATTGACTATGTCCCAAGCATGGGTAGCCATAATAACCGTAGTACCCATGCGGTTGATCTCCAAGAGCAAAGCCATAATCTCCCGGGAAGTAGCGGGATCCAGATTCCCCGTGGGCTCGTCGGCCATGAGAATGCGAGGCCTGTTGACAATGGCCCGGGCTATGGCCGTCCGCTGCTGCTCACCACCGGAAAGTTGGTGGGGAAAAAGATGGGCCTTGCTCAGCAGCCCCACCTGGGCCAGGACCTCTTCTACCCTTGCCTTGATTTCCCGGGAGGGCGCTTCCACTACCTGCAGGGCAAAGGCCACATTCTCGTAAACAGTGCGGTCGGGCAACAAGCGAAAATCCTGAAAAACGACACCGATGTTGCGACGAAGCAGAGGGATTTCACGGGAACGGAGGCGTGTTATGCTACGGCCCGCTACGATGATTTGACCTTTGGTAGGCAACTCCTCGCGGAACAGAAGGCGAATAAAAGTCGTTTTCCCTGCCCCGCTGGGCCCCACGAGAAACACAAACTCACCTTTGTCGATTTTTACGCTAATATCCTTGAGGGCATAGATGTTCTGGTTGTATATCTTAGTCACGTTAAAAAACTGGACCAACCCTTCACCTACCTCCAAAGAAAGCACAAAGAAACAACCCTGTAGGGTTGTTTTCGACATTGCCAGCGAAATTCCTCTTTGGAGGTCTACTTTTGTAGCAGAACTTCCTTAACACTTTTTTCTATATCTGGCACCGACAGGCCATACCGCTGCAAAAGATCTTCTGGAGCGCCGGACTCCCCAAATGTGTCCCGCAAGCCGACCCTCCTTAGGGGAACAGGGCATTCTTCCGCCAGAACCTCGGCCACAGCGCTGCCCAACCCTCCGATAATGCTGTGTTCTTCGGCCGTGACCAAGGCCCCGCTTTCCCGGGCCGCGGCCAGCACGGCTTCCCGGTCTAAGGGTTTGACTGTGCTCACATTCAGAACCCCCACCGATAAACCGGCTACCTCCAGACGGCGAGCCGCTTCCAGGGCCAAGGCCACCATATAGCCGCAGGCCAGGATGGTGGCATCCCTGCCGCGCCGCAACCAATGGGCCTTCCCAATCTGAAAGCGGTAATCCTCGTCGTAAATGACCGGAACGCTCATCCGCCCCAGGCGTATATATACCGGTCCCTCATGCTGGGCGGCGGCAAAAACGGCCTGGCGGGTTTCCACCGCGTCGGCCGGAACAATGACGGTCATATTGGGTAGGGCCCGCATCAGGGCGATGTCTTCCACCGACTGGTGGGAAGCCCCGTCCTCGCCCACGGTGATCCCGGCGTGGCTGGCAGCAATTTTTACATTGAGCCGGGGGTAGGCTATGGAATTGCGCACCTGCTCAAAGGCCCGGCCCGTGGCAAAGACGGCAAAGGTGCTGGCAAAGGGGATCTTACCGCAGAGGGCCAGCCCCGCAGCCGTGCCCATTAAGTTCTGCTCGGCGATGCCCATATTGAAGAAGCGGTGGGGAAATTCTTGGGCAAAGTACTCGGTCTTGGTAGATTTGGAGAGGTCGGCATCCAGGACCACCACCCGTTCGTCCTGCCGGCCCAGCTCCACCAATGCCCGGCCATAAGCTTCCCTGGTGGCCACTTTACTCATGGCCTTTCCCTCCTCCCAGCTCGTTCAGGGCTCGCTCCACTTCCTCCGGCTTGGGAGCTACCCCGTGCCAGCCCACTTGGTTCTCCATGAATCCCACCCCTTTGCCCTTCACGGTTTCCGCTACAATGGCCGTGGGCCGGTCCTTAATCTCCCTAGCCTCTTCCACGGCCTGGATTATCTGGCGGAAATCGTGGCCGTCAATGGTGAACACTTCCCAGCCGAAGGCCCGGAACTTGGCGGCGATGGGTTCCGGCGATAAAACTTCATTTATGGGACCGTCGATTTGCAGCCCGTTGTGATCGATAAAGGCAGTGATCCGGTCCAATTTATAGTGGGCTGCGGCCATAGCCGCCTCCCAGACCATTCCTTCCTCCAGCTCCCCGTCTCCCAGCAGCACATAAACCCGGTAAGGGCGCCCGTCCAACCGGCCCGCCAGGGCTATGCCGTTGGCTACGGATAGTCCCTGGCCCAGAGAACCGGTGGACATTTCCACTCCCGGCAAAGACTTGCGGTCGGGGTGCCCCTGCAGCCGGCTCCCCAGCTTTCTTAAGGTCAGGAGCTCTTCCCGGGAAAAATACCCCCTGTGGGCCAGGGCTGCATAAAGGAGGGGAGCCGCATGTCCCTTGGAAAGGATGAAACGATCCCGGTCGGGCCAATCCGGATTCTGGGGATCCAAGCGCATGAGGTGAAAATAAAGGGCGGTCACGATTTCCACGGCCGAAAGGGAGCCGCCGGGATGGCCGGAACCGGCCGCCCCTATCATTGTAATTATGTCCCTGCGGATCAGGCGGGCTTTTTCCTCTAAATCCTGCAGCAAATCCAATTCAATTTTCCCTCCATTCGCGAAAGCCTTCCCCTAGAACTTCATGTACATTGCTCACGATTACGAAAGCCCGGGGGTCCACATCGGCCACCAGGTTTTTCAACCTCGTCACTTCGGCCCGCTGGACCACCACCAGGAGCAGTTCACGCTCCTGGTTGGTATAGACGCCACGGCCGTAGATACCCGTTGCTCCTCGGTCCAGTTCGGTCAAAATGCGGCGGGCGATTTCCGCGCTGTGATCCGAAATAATGACGGCTGCCTTGGCAAATCCACCACCTTCCTGCACGGTGTCGATAGCCCGGCTGGCAAGAAAAAGGGCGAGCAGGGCATAAAGGGCGAGCTCCATGCTAAAAACTATTCCCGCCAAGGCAATAACCAGGGTATCCACCACCAAGAGGCCTACCCCGGCGCTCAGGGAAGTAAATCGCCGGAAAAGGAGGGCTGCCAGGTCGGTGCCCCCGGTACTGCCGCCGGAGCGGAAAACAATCCCCAGCCCCGCTCCTGTAAGTATACCGCCGTAGATGGCGGCCAGAAGGGGGTCAAAGGTGGGCGGGCGCAGCACGAGGCTTAGGGCGTCGGTAATAAGCGAAAGGATAATGGTGCCGTAGAGGGTTTTTACCCCAAAGCGAAAACCCAGGACTTTAAGCCCGGCTACAAAAAGGGGTACGTTGAGGGCGAGCATGGTCAGGCCTACAGGGACCCCGATAACATAATGGAGCACCGTGGCCAGGCCGCTAACCCCGCCGGCAGCTATTTTGTTAGGCACCAAAAAAAGAACGAGGCCCAACCCCGCCAAAAAGCAGCCCACCGTTATACCCATATATGAACGTATTTCCCGCTTTAGCCTTTTCGACACCTGACTTCAAACTCCTGCCATTTGGTTTCCGGCATCCCCTCAGTTTATAATAATCGCCCGGCGACCTGGCCGCCGGAATCCTCAACAAAACAGCCTGGGTACGCTGTATCCCAGGCCGCTCAAGCTGCCTTTCTCAGCCCTGTTTCAGGGCATCGCGCATAAAATCGGCCAAAAGCTTCTTTTCCCGGTGGGTAAAGTGTTCTATCTCCTCCTGCAGGCGGTGTATATAACGGGTTACCTGGGAGACAAAGGGCAGTTGGGGAGGGTCTTTGGCCGCCATCCCCAGCACGGTACCGGTTACCAAGGCCAGACCCCATTCAGGCCGGGCCACCCTCTCCAGGGCCGCCCGTATGTAGCCCAACCCCTTCTCTCCCAGGGATTTCAGGTAAATGAGCAGCACGGTTAAAGTATAGGCGCCTGCAATAAGGCGGTGTTCCTTGCCCTGCAGTTCCTGGATAAGGTCTGGAAGCACCCCTTTAACCTCCGGGGGCGACCAGCTCCTAAAGAGGTGCAACAGCCGCTCTCTTACCTCCTGCCACTCGTTGTAGCAGGTAGTCCCCCCGCCTGCCTCTCCTTCCGTCACCTTGTAGGCCTTCTCCGTAGGCACAAACATAATCATGGAGCGCCCGCGCAGCTTCTCTCCGCTGTTGACCACGTATTCCCGCTCCAGAAAACCTTCTCTCTCCAGCTCCCGCAGCAAGTCGTAAGCCGTCCACTTGCTAACCTGGAGGTTTTCCGCCACGGTGACATAATGAACCGGAGCCAGGGTTTCCTGATAGAGCTTCTTTATCCTGTTCAGGAACTGCAAGCGCCGCTGGGTAAGCATCGTGGTGTCCTCTCCCTTAAATAATCCGGGAAATCCTTCCCCGACCCAGGATAACACTCTTATTTACCTGCTGTCAATTCTTTACCTCCTAATTCAGGGTGCCTCTCCCGCCAGAGGCCGTCGGCCACCTGAGCCCACCTGGCCGAATGGGCATCCAGGAAAGAAGCTATGCTGCCGTTCAAGACCGTTTCGGCCCCCTCATGGGTGGGCTTGGCCCCCGTTTCCGCTACGATCTGGCGCAAGGCCACCGGCACATCGATGATGGGGCAGGGCCGCAGGAGGTTGTCACTGAAGGGCTGGCGCCTCTGGTAAGCCTTGAACAGGGGAGAGGCCAGGATTTCCTTCAGGCTCTTTTCCTTAATATTATCAACTGCAAAGTGGACAAAGGCGCAGGGTTCCACTGCCCCGCTGGCCGTAATGTGGAAGTAGCGGCGGCCACCGGCAATGCAGCCTAAAGTTAATTCTCCGTCGTTCCAGAAGTCGGCGATCTGGATAGGCTTGTGGGTGCGGATATAAGGAATACGTTCCGCCAAGTAGGCACGCTGCTCGGGAGTAATTACTAAGGAGAGGTCCGGATCCCGCCCAATGGGTATATAGTGGAAGGTCCAGCCGTACGCTACACCGCGATCGATTAGAAAGTCTATAAATTCGTCGCTGGTCACCTCCTCAACATTCTGACGGGTTATGGTGATGGAGACTCCGAAGACAGCCCCCCTCTCCCGCAGCCGGTCCATGGCGGCCACTATGCGGTCGAAGACCCCCCGGCCCCTGCGAGCATCGGTTCGTTCTCTCCAACCCTCCAGGCTTATGGCCGGCGAAATGTTGCCGACTTCTACAATCCGATCGGCCACCCGGTCATCGATGAGGGTCCCATTGGTGTAAATCATGAAGGCCATGTCCGGATGGCGTTCAGCCAGCTCAAAGAGGTGGGGCCACAGGAAGGGTTCCCCGCCCGACATGGCCAACCAGTAAATGCCCACTTCCTTGGCTTCCCGGCAGAGGCGGTCCATTAGCGGTAAATCCAGCACATCGTGTTGGGCATACTTGCCGGCCCAACATCCGTAACAACGCAGGTTGCAAGCACTGGTAGGATCTACCAAGAAAAAGTTGGGGATGTGTATACCTGTTTCCTCTTCCACCTGCTGCTGGCGGGGAATGCCCAAGAGCATGGCATTGACGAACCAATTGTAAACCATGCGCTTTTTAACATTGGGATGCAGCTGGGTGAAAAGGCGGTTGACATAAGTACTGAGGGCCTCGTTTTCCTGGTAGGCCTGCAAGAGCCTGTCGATCTGTTCTTTGTGCTCTTTCTTGCGGGCCATAAGGCGGGCTATATTCAGCAGCCGGGGGAAATTCTCTTCCGGATTGCGCTCAATATACTTGAAGACTTCTTGTAGGGCCTTCTCGGCCACAAACTTTTTGGCTCCTTCCCAATTACTGGGCAGATTCACGGCTATCCTCCCCTTTCCTGAAGGCTGATGTTTAATCCCAAAATACCCAAAAGGCAAATATAATATTCCCCAAAAGACCAAAAATACTGATTCCATATTAATCCAAGGAGGGAGAGCCTGTCAAGGAGAACTTTGGCCTGACGTATTCCCAGTTTTGATCCCAGGCCTGCTTGGCTTTCGCTCGCAAAGGCCTCCCCCGCGGGCCAAACTAGCGCTTGGCTCAAGGCTCCGGCAGGCTTCCCGGCAAATTCGACCTCCTGTCTCAGTTGCCGGC
>JAZHPA010000019.1:0-51074 GCA_051024685.1 Moorellaceae bacterium AZ2
GCCGGGAAGCCTGCCGGAGCCTTGAGCCAAGCGCTAGTTTGGCCCGCGAGGGTTTCCGGAGCGAGCGAAAGCCAAGCCGGCCTGGGATCAAAACTGGGGATACGTCAGAGCTGTTGCCAAACTCATTGGTATGAAGGACTTTTGTAGGTTATGTGGAATCTTCCCCTGATGGGCCGCCGCACACCTCAGCATAAATTCTGCCACATAAGCCTTGAAGAGCGCATCCCTCAGGACCACCAAGATGCAGGAGAAATTAGGCGGCGATCCGTACCCCATGCGCTTGCTCAGCCGCTGGTACCTAAGGGGGTGATGGACCAGGCAAGATCGAGCCAATTTGTCGAAACCTTGCCGGCTGTTCCCGTAAAGTATAAAATGTTGATGTACGTACACCGCCGCGGCAGCACTGGGTTCGGAGTATTGCACTAAGGTGTATCCCCAGCTGGTTTTCAGGTAACTGACTATGTTATGGCAACCCAATTGGGGGCTGAGCTATCCCCAGGTTTTATTCCAGGCCTGCTTGGCTTTCGCTCGCTCCAAAAACCCTCGCGGGCAGGACTTTTGCTCGGCCTCAAGCTCCGGCGGGGTTCCCGGCCCAATCGGCGTCCTTGCCGATGGGCCGGTCTCGGACATCCTATCCTCGACCCCGCCTCCGCTTTCGGCCAAAGCTTAAAGCCTGGGCTAGCCGCTCGGGTTTAGTCGCTCGCTTTCAAGTCCAAGCAGGCCTCCCCTGGAAAAAGTGGGGATACGCCAGAATTGGGGGTTAAAAAACATCACGATTTTAGCTGGTCGGACAAAGAAATTGAGCGCGTGGTAAAAGCGGTGAAGGAGTCCTTAGGGTATTGTGTTAAGACATTAGTTTAGGCCACGGGCGAACATACCGCCCGTGGCCTTTTAAAAAGGGATGAAGGGTATGAGTATCTATCTGGACAATGCTGCTACTTCTTTTCCCAAGCCAGAAATAGTATATAAAGCGATGGACGATTATCTGCGCCATATAGGGGTTAGCGCTGGGAGAGGGGCTTATAAGCTGGCGTTGAAGGCTGATAGAATTGTATATGAGACTCGCTCTCATTTAGGCCGCCTGTTCAACATAAAAGATGTTAGCCGCATCGTTTTTACCTTTAACGTTACCGAGGCCTTAAACCTGGCTATAAAGGGACTGCTTAGAGAGGGGGATCACGTTATAACCACCTCCCTGGAGCATAATGCCGTCTGGCGGCCCCTGAAAGGATTGGAACGGGAGAAAGGGATAAAGGTTACCGCCCTTCCTTGCCCTTTAGGAGGAACCTTTAGCTTACAAGATTTAGAAGAGGCCTTCAGGCCAGACACCAGGATGATCGTCATGCTTCACGCTTCCAATGTTACTGGTGCTTTGATGCCGGTCGAGGAAGTGGGAAGAATAGCCCGCAAGAAGGGTATAGCTTTTCTGGTGGATGCCGCCCAGACAGCAGGAACCTACCCCATCGATGTAGAGGCCATGAACATCGATCTTTTAGCCTTTACCGGTCACAAAGGATTAATGGGGCCTCAAGGGACGGGCGGTTTATACATTCGGGAGGGATTCGAGCCGGAACCCCTTATAGAGGGAGGTACGGGAAGCGAGTCGGCGCTAGAAAAACAGCCTCGGGTTTTACCTGACCGTTATGAGGCAGGCACCCAAAATGTAGTGGGGCTAGCGGGCCTCAAGGCAGCAGTGGAATTCTTGCTGGAGACAGGGGTGGAAAACATCCGGAAAAAAGAAATGGAACTCCTCGGTTATTTGCAGGAAGGCTTAAAAGGGATACCTGGATTGGAAATCTATGGACCTCGTGACGTTAACTCCAAAGTTGGCGTGATATCTTTTAATGTAGCTTCTGTGAGCGCTGGTGAAGTGGCCTATGTGCTAGATGAGGTCTATGGGATCATGGTGAGGTCCGGATTGCATTGCGCCCCTTGCGCTCATCGCACCATCGGCACCTTGGAGCGGGGAACAGTACGGGTAAGCCTAGGTTATTTTAACACCCGTAACGATGTTGATACCCTTCTGGCAGCCTTAAGAGATATCTCTGGACGTTTAAAAGGGTGATACTTTAATGGGCAAAGTATTTATTATTGTGGTGGATGAAGAGGAGCAAATGAAGTACCAAAATCAAAGGCATCATAACTCCTTCCTCTTTCTTACGGCCGCAGGGTGGCCACCGCCCGCTGGGGCTTAAGGAGAAAGTCTAAAGCCGCTAAAATGTGGGGAAATACGACATCGGCAGCCAAGATCGCGCTGATAGCCGCGCCTTCTTCCCCTAAAACCGCTAAGCCTAGAGCCGCCTTTTGCAGCATCAAGGCATCATTACGGCCGTTGCCGATGGCCGCCGTCTGCCCGGCCCCCAGGTCCTCCACCAGCCGTGCCTTATCGGCCCCGCCCTCCCGGGGATTCACCTGCACCAACTCTACCGGTAACTTGGCGCATTCCCTACCCGCGCTCCCAAAGGTGTCGGCGGTAAAGACGTAAAGGGCAGCCTTACGGCTTAAATCCTCCAGCCTCTCTTTTACCCCCGGAAGCAGGGTGCCATCCAGGGCCAGGGTGCCGTTAAAGTCCAGGACTATATGGTTAATGGCAATCTCACGGCCGGGCAAATCAATCTTCAGCAGGGGGAGCTCCCTCCTCCCACCCGCGGCGGCACCGGCGGCGGAACGGACCGGCCGCCAACCTCTTTCGGCAGTGGGGGCACTCCATCCCTGCGCCCTCTTCGCCCTCGTCCATGGCCCATTCCCGGCCGCAAAACCGGCAACGTACCTTCTCGGGACTCAGGCGGAAGCAGCCCCCCTCCACTTTGATAGCTTTTCCGTTGATCAGAGCCTCGGCAATCTTGGCCCGGGCCGAATTAAGAATACGGAAAAAAGTGGGGCGGGAAACTTCCATGCGGGCGGCACAGTCTTCCTGTTCCAGCCCTTCCAAGTCTTTTAACCGAATGGCTTCCAGTTCTTCAACCGCCAGGGTAACCTCTTCCAGTTCCTGCAAGGGTACTCCGGCCGGCTTAAAGTAAGTGGTTTGGGGTAAAAACTCTACCCGTCGATACTTGGGAGGTCGAGGCATGTTCTATTTTCCTTCCTCAAGATCTTCTGGAGTAAGAGTATAGGCCGGAACCATACTCGGGGTCCAGTTCATGAAAGGACCAACCGGGTAAACCTGCCCAACGGCCATTTGCAGGCTTTCCAAGTTTTCTACCAAAGTTTGGAGTAAACTAAAGGGCAAGGCAAATAGAAGTTCATCCTTTTGGGTGCCGCCAAAGGTGCGGTCTCCGGCGCAGGGAAAACCGATCACCGGTTTCTGCTCGCCCAGGGCAAAACCGATGGAAGAGCACAGGGCGGCTTCTGCCACCGTATCGGCCTTGACCGCCTCACCGGTCTCAAACAGGGTAGCATGGATGAGCCGCATAATCTGGGCGGGATTGCCGTAAATAACCACTACCTCAGGGTCCACTTCTTTAAACCCGGCCAGGGGGCCTACGTAAATGCCTTGATAAAGCTTGCCCTTGTCCCCCAACTTATATGTGTTGGCCATGAACTTGCGACCCGCTTCCAGGTCGGCCACATAACGGCCTACGGCCGCCTGTCCGGTGGTAAACCGGGCCGGCGTTTTGATCAGTCCCGTGCATGCAGCTCCGATGGCGCAGATCATCAGGTCCGGGGTTCCAGAAGCAAATTTGCCCTGATACCGCGCCTGGCAGACCAACTGGCATATGTTTACCTTCCAGTTGTAAGGGCGGCGTGGCAGTTCCTCTTTGCGGCGGTACATTTTCACCCCAACCGGTTGCGTATCCAACCGTAGGAGCTCCATCAACCGCTGCACGAAAAGGGCGGTCTCGGCCATCTCTTTACTCTCCTCTCCCCGCAGCTTTAGTAAGGGGCGATCCCCGTCTACCCCCTAAATATATCCTATCGGTTCCGGGCCCGTCTAGTACCATGCACCACTACCCCTAGCCCGAACGCAACCCATTAGGCCTTTCGTCTACCATTATACCCCCTCCGGCACCTTGCTTGTACCTGCCGAGCTTTGAGGTATTTGGGCTGTTCTCTTCACTCCCGATCCTCTAATAGTTTCCTCAACCCTTCCTCGTCCAGCAAAGGTATACCCAGCTCCCGGGCCTTATCGTATTTGGAACCCGGATTGTCTCCCACCACTACGTAATCCGTGCGGCGGCTAACGCTGCTGGCTACCTTGCCTCCCGCCCGGACAATGAGATCCGTAGCCTCCTGGCGGGTGAGATTGGGCAGGGTACCGGTTAAGACGAAGGTTTTACCGGCCAGAGGCCCTGGTGTTTCCGGCTCAGCTTCCGCCTCCATTCTTACCCCTGCCCGCCGCAGCTTCTCCAGAACCTCCAGATTACGTGGTTCATCAAAGAAGGCCTTGATGCTGGCCGCAATTTTGGGACCAATATCGGGAAGGGTCGTCAGCTCCTCCAAACTGGCCTCCCGCAGGCGATCCAGGGACCGGAAGTGGCGGGCCAGGGTGCGGGCTGCCCGTTCACCCACGTGGCGAATACCCAGGGCAAACAACAACCTTTCCAGGCCTTTGTTTTTGCTGGCCGCAATGGCAGCAATTAAATTCTGGGCCGACTGCTGGGCGAAGCGCTCCAGGGGCAGCAGGTCTTCCACCTTGAGGTAATAGAGATCCCCCGCATCGGCAATGAGTCCGGCATCCAGGAGCTGAGAAACTATAGCCGGCCCCAGGCCCTGGATGTCCATGGCCGACCGGGAGGCGAAATGGATAATCCGTTCCTTCACCTGGGCGGGACAGGCCAGGCCGCCGCTGCAGCGGTGGGCTGCTTCTCCCTCCTCGCGGATAACCCTGGACCCGCAGACCGGGCACCTCTCCGGGAGGTGAAATTCCTTTTCCTCTCCGGTCCTCCGTTCGGGCAAAACCTTGACCACTTCGGGAATGACATCCCCCGCCTTCTGGATTATGACCGTATCCCCTATGCGCACGTTTTTTTCCCGGATAATATCTTCATTGTGCAGGGAAGCCCGGCTGACGGTGCTCCCGGCCAGGCGCACAGGTTCCAGCAGGGCTGTGGGCGTAAGCACCCCGGTACGTCCCACCCGGACAATAATATCCAGCACCCGGGTGATGGCCTGTTCAGCCGGGAATTTATAGGCCACGGCCCAGCGGGGGCTCTTGGCCGTGGCGCCCAGAACCCGCTGCAGGGCCACGCTATTCACCTTTATGACCAGCCCGTCAATTTCATAAGGCAGGGCCGCTCGCTTTTCCGCGGTCCATTCCTCTACCACTTCCAGCACTTCCCCGGCATGGCGGCAGTGCAGCCGGTAGGGGTTAACCGGAAAACCCAGTCCGGCCAGATAGTCCAGGGCTTCCATCTGGGTAGCCGGCTCAGGCTCTTCAGTGTATAACACCTGGTAAACAAAAAGGCCCAAGGTCCGGGAGGCCGTAACCTTAGGGTCCAGCTGGCGCAGAGAGCCGGCCGCAGCATTGCGGGGATTGGCAAAGACGGGCTCCCCCGCCTCTTCCCTCGCTTTATTCAGGCGCGCAAAAGCTGCCTTGGGCATATAGACTTCCCCCCGCACTTCCAGCCGGGCTACAGGCCGCTTGAGCCGCAAAGGGAGGGCCCGCACGGTGCGCAAATTGGCCGTGACATCTTCTCCCACCTCGCCGTCTCCCCGAGTGGCACCGGTGGTAAAGACCCCATCAACATAAACCAGGGCTACGGACAGGCCGTCAATTTTGGGTTCCACCACGTAGTCTACCGGCCCCCCGGCCAGCTCCCGCACCCGCCGGTCAAAGTCCCGAAGCTCTTCGGGGGAAAAGGCATTGGCCAGGCTGAGCAAAGGCTGGCGGTGGCGAACCGTGGCGAACTCCGGCCGGGGAGCCCCTCCCACCCGCTGGCTGGGGGAATCGGGGGTAACCAGTTGGGGAAATTTCGCTTCCAACTCCAGCAGCTCGCGCATGAGCTCATCGAATTCCTGGTCGCTAATGATGGGCGCATCGAGAACAAAATAACGGTAATTATGCTCTTCAATTAGCCGTCGCAGTTCCTCCAGGCGTTTTTGAGCCTGCTCCTTGCTTACAGCCATACCCTTCACCTCATACCTTCTGCAAAGGTGCATAGCGCAGTAGCAATTCCTTTAATCCCAGTTCGGGAAAGGCTACGGTTACCTGAGCGTCTTCCCCCTCCCCTTTGATGCGGACAATGACGCCGATACCAAACTTGGCATGCCGTACCCTGTCACCCACCGCCAGGGAGGCGGGGGAACCATTGCCGGTGGAGGCTTGTCTCTTTAATCCCTTGTCTTTTCCCCCGGGCACCACTCTTAATTCCGGCCGCTGAAAGGCCGTAGGGGGCACCTTGCCTAATTCCGGCTGACCCCAAGGTTGTACCAGTTCCAGCGGTATTTCCTGCAGGAAACGGGAGGGTGGACTGTTCAAAGTGGTACCGTATAGGTTGCGGCTGGTAGCATAGGTAAGGTATAAAACTTCCCGGGCCCGGGTCATGCCTACATAACAGAGGCGGCGCTCTTCTTCCAGTTCCTCCAGATCAGTAGTGGAACGGAAGTGGGGAAAGACCCCTTCTTCCAGGCCGGCCAGGAATACGACCGGGAACTCCAGACCCTTGGCCGTATGCAGGGTCATTAAGGCCACGGCATCGCCGCCGCTGTAATTATCGGCCTCCGCCACCAGGGCCACCTGGGCCAGAAATCCTTCCAGGCTTTTTTCTTCCGCTTGGGCATCATAAGCCCGGGTGACGGTCAGCAATTCCTTCAAGTTTTCCAGGCGCGCCTGGGCTTCGGGAGTCCTTTCCGCCTCCAGCTCCGCTTGATAGCCTGTCTCCTGCAAAATCCTCTCCACCAGAGCCGTTACCGGTAGTTTCTCCCTTTCCTGCCGCAAATTATCCAACAGCTTCCCCAATTCTTTCAGGGGGGATAGCTGGCGGGGCATAAGGCCGGGAACTTCTTCGGCCCTCTGCAGGGCCTCAAAAATGGTGATGCCCCGTTCCTGGCTGAAAAGTTCCAGCCGCAGCCAGGTTCCTTCGCCAATGCCCCGTCGGGGCACATTGATGATCCGCTTCAAGCTCAAGCTGTCGGCCGGGTTGACCATGACCCGCAAGTAAGCCAGGATATCTTTAATTTCCTTGCGCTGGTAGAATTTGAGGCCGCCTACAATTTCATAGGGCAACCCCAATTGGATGAAGGCTTCCTCTAAAGCCCTGGACTGGGCATGGGTGCGGTAGAGCACAGCAAAAGCACCGAAGGGCCGGTTCTCCTCCCGGTGGCGGCGGTAAATTTCGCGGGCTATGAAAGTTGCTTCATCCTTTTCGTTCTCCGCCTCATAAAGATAGAGGGGTTCTCCTTCCTGTCGCCGTGTCCAGAGGCGTTTCTCCTTACGGCCTATGTTATGCTTGATCACCTCGTTGGCCGCCTGGAGGATGGGCCAGGTAGAGCGGTAGTTTTCCTCCAGTAGAATGACCCTGGCGTTGGGGTAATCTTCTTCAAAGGCTAAAATATTCCCTATATCCGCCCCGCGCCAGCCGTAAATGGACTGGTCCGGGTCCCCCACCACGCATAAGTTTTGGCCCTCCCCTGCCAGAAGCCTCACCAGAACATACTGGGCATGGTTGGTATCCTGATATTCGTCGATCAGGATATGCTGCCAGCGCTGCTGGTAGTGACGCAGGACCAGGGGATTCCTCTGGAAAAGGTCCACAGTGAGCATGATGAGATCATCGAAATCCAGGGCATTGAGGTTTTTCAGCTTCTCCTGGTAAAGGCGGTAAATGGTGGCCAACTTTTGTTCGGCATAAGTGCCGGCCACCCCCTCGTAGTCCGCAGGGGAGTACAAGGCATTTTTGGCGCTGCTGATGGCTGCGGCTACCGAGCGCAGGGGGAACTTCTTCTCATCCAGGTTGAGTTCCCGCAGTATCTCCCGCAACACAGCCAGCTGGTCATCGGTATCATATATCACAAAGCTGGGCGTATAGCCTAACAGGTGGATATCGCGCCTTAAAATGCGGACACAGGCGGAGTGAAAGGTGCTCACCCAAAGGTAACGGGCAGTGGGGCCTACGATTTTTTCCAGCCGCTCCTGCATCTCGCGGGCCGCTTTGTTGGTGAAAGTAACCGCCAGGATGGCTTCCGGCGGCACCCCTTCCAGCAACAAGTGGGCTACCCGGTAGGTAAGCACCCGTGTCTTGCCGCTGCCGGCACCGGCCAGGACCAGCAAGGGGGCTCCCCGGTGGCATACTGCTGCCTGCTGTTGGGGGTTTAGGGTATCTAAAAAGTCCAGCAAAGGCTTCACCCCTTGAAAAAGCTATAAGTGTTTTCGCCGCGCCGGAGTTAATTTCCTGCCATTATCTTTATTTTAACACTGAGCCCTCTTCCAACAAAAATAGCCATTAAGCTGGCAAAAACATATAATGCAACAGGTAAGCGATTTGACGGAAAGGGAGGGATTTCATGTATTTCCTCAACATGCCGGGTATGGCCAGAAACAGCGAAGGACTGGGAGATAATACTCGGGAGGACAGCGATAGCCAACAGAATAACACCGCTCCAAATAATCATCCCACATCCGATCAATCTACCAGTCCTTTTCCTAATCACTCTGCCCGGGACGAGGACTCTAAAAACAATGGATCTGAGACGCCCATCAACCTGGTCATGTACGGGCACGCTCTTTTGCGCGAAGCCATTTTAAACGGCTCGGCCAATAACCTGTGCCATAATCTGCACCTCTGGATTGAAAAAGCGCGCCTTTTCCTCAACTATGCCGATGCCGGCGTGGAAACCTTAAACAATATTGTGAACGTCACCCGGGATAATTTAGCCCGGGCCACCGGTGCAGCAGCGCCAGGAGAGTTCGGGGCGGAATCTTTAGCTATGCCGGCCTCCTCCTTTAAACTGTTCTGGGACCTCATCCGTACCCCCGAATTTCAACAATTCTTTGGCCGCATGCTGGCTCAGATGTTGCAACCAAAATTTCAGGGCTCCGGTTAAACCCAGAGCCCTCTTTTTTTATCCTTTTCCCTTACTTTATCCCAGCCAGCCGGCATCCACCAGTCCGGCACCTTGCTCCACCAAACTCAGGCCGGGAAGCTTGCGCGCGTGGAGAAGCAGGAGCCTCACGGCCTGTTCCGCACTCAGATTGCTGTTGGAGCCCAAAATTAAGGCC
This sequence comes from Moorellaceae bacterium AZ2, assembly GCA_051024685.1. Taxonomy (GTDB): domain Bacteria; phylum Bacillota; class DSM-521; order Neomoorellales; family Neomoorellaceae; genus UBA12545. Next base: position 9,158 of record JAZHPA010000019.1, read on the forward strand.
AGGACGCCGCTTACATGGGGGGCTGCCATGGAGGTCCCGCTCATGGTCCGGTAGCCGCCGCCGGGATAAGTAGAAAGGATTTCATTCCCGGGAGCCGTTATGGTAACTTCTGGCCCCCGGCTGCTGAAATCGGCCAGGGTATCCTCTTCCGTGGTAGCGGTTACGGATATGACGCCGGGGTAACGAGCAGGATACAAAACCTCGCCTTCGGGGCCCCTATTGCCCGCCGCAGCTACTAAAAGCATACCCGCTTCCAGGCAAGCATCCACCGCTTTTTTGAGAGCAGTGCTGGCCTGGGAGGCACCTAAACTCATATTCACGATCTGCATTTGATTGTTTAACGCCCACTCTAAACCATTTATAATATCGGAAATCTGGCCTCTGCCGAAGCGGTTCATAACTTTAACGGCATAAATTTCAACCTCCGGCGCTACACCCACAATACCGAAGTCATTGTTGGCCGCCGCGATGATACCGGCCACATGGGTGCCATGCCCGTAGCCATCTCCCGCCGGCAAGCCGGGGAATCTGATGTTTATCTTACCTTTTACATTATTCCTTAAGTCGGGGTGATTACTATCTACACCCGTATCCAGCACCGCCACCTTTACTCCTGCTCCGGTAGTCTTCTGCCAGGCTGCTGGCGCGCCAATCCGCTCCACTCCCCAGGGAACGGTTTGCTGATTGGCGGTTACAGGGTCGGAAGTTACAGGACAAGGAAATCCGCAAGTTTCCACCTCAAAATCATCTTCCACCGCTTCCACCTGGGGGTCCCGGGCTAAGGCCTGCAGTTTATTCACTTCCACGGGGAAGGAAGCCAGCAGGGCATTGATAAAGGGAAAATCCTTTAAAATACGGCCGCCGTATGAGCTTACTGTTCTGCGGCCCTGGTCTAAGGAGGTACCCTTCCGGAAGATAACGATCTTGCGTTCTTCCTTACGCTTGGCGTTTAAGCTAAGGCTCAGGCCCCCGGCTATTAAGGCGAATACAGAAGGAAGAAGAGCCAGTAACGGATACGTAGAAATCCCTCCTCACTTCATAATAATGGCTTTTTATATATGCTATTCAGGGAGCCTGAGCGAAGTTAAATTGGAAACGATTTGCCAAAAATTTTCCGGTGTAACCCCTTTTCCCGGCGCTGCATATCCTGGAACTAGAGAGCGGGAAAATCCCCCAAAACAGTTTAAAGGAGGAATGCTTAGATGTCCTTCAGCCCTGAGTGGTTCTTTATTTTCTTCCCCATCATCATCATTATTATCCCGGTAATCCTCATCTTCATCATCTGGCCGTGGGCTTCTGCCAAGTAAGCAGGCAAAAGAAACTGGAGAAAGGGAGGGGAAGAGTCAAGCCCCTCCCTTTTTTTGCTAAAAAATTGCCCCGCTATTTACGGGGCTTTTCCCTTGATCGGGGAAAAATGGGGTGCGAGTTGGGCACCGAAAGAGCTAAAAGGGTGGCAACCAGAGATAAGGAAGCAGTAAAGTTGCAAACCACTGGAGGACAGGCTGGGAGGTAGCCATGGTTTATATGAAAACGCACCTACCCCTTCTGCCAGTCGGCCAGGAAGCGCTGCAGATCCTCGGGAATTTCGCTCCCCATGTCCTTGGCTAGCTGGTGGTAAAAAGCAGCAATATTCTTCTTCATTTCCGGCGTAAAGCTTTGGGTCATTTGGTTAACGAATTGGGCCAGCTTTTCCTTGTCACCCATCTCCTCCGGCTTGAGGCCTGCTTCCATGAGCAATTGCTGGACGGCTGCCGGATTGTCCGGAGATATGCCCATTTCCCGCAACAGGGCTGCCAGGTTAGTCTTCCCTTCCGCTGCGGCCGCCGCCAGGCGCTGGCGCAATTCCTCTAAATTAACGCTCACTTGCATCACCTTTCCCCCAAATTTTAGAGGCGAATCCAGCCTCCTTTCCATTTTTATTCGCGTGACCGCGTAAAAGTGCTACCTAAAAAAATCAAGACCGCGGGAGAGTCCGCGGTCCACTTTATCCAGTTTTTAACTTCAGGCTGGTACCACGTTAGCGGCCAGCACCCCTACAACCTCACCGTCCTTCTTGACAGGTACGGAAACGGTAATGGCCAGGCGGTTGGTGGACTGGGTTATGTACGGTTTGGTGGCAAAATACCTGCCTTCCATGGCCTCCCGAAACCACGGCCGGAAGGCCCAGTTAGTAATCCCGACCGAGGGCCGGCTGTACACAGCCGTACCGTCGGGAAGAGTAGCAATAAGAGTCTGGACCCAGGGGTGTTGTTCAAAAGCACTGTCCAATAAGGGCTTCATCTCCTGAAGTTCCATTCTCTGGATTTCGGGCTTTAGAGCCAGCTCTGCCAGGATCCTGTGCCCCCGGCTGACCAACTCCCTGCAGGTTGCTTCGTCCCAGCCGCCCTTAGTGTATTCGGCCGTCAAATTATCAAAATTCCGGGCCATGTCGACCAGCTGTTGCATACTTTGCTCCACTTGACCCATGATAGCTTGTTGTTCGCTGGTTGCAGCCGTGACTTCTTCAATGCTGGCCGCTGTTTCCTCGGCTACCGCCGCCATTCGGCTAGCATCCTCATTGACGGCCCGTACGCGCTCCACTTGCTGCTGGGCGCGGCTATTTATCTCCTCCATGGCCTTAACCGCCTGCCCAATAGCCTGTCCAATGGCCAGGAAGGATACTTTGGCATTTTGCCCCCGTTCGATATTCCCTTTAACTAATTGGACGTTTCTCTCCACCTGGTGAGCGGTTTCCTTGGCCTCCGCCTGGATGGCCTCGGCCAATCGGGTAATATTCTGGGCCGCCTGGGCCGACTGCTCTGCCAGCTTCCGCACCTCTTCGGCCACAACGGCGAAGCCCCGTCCCTGCTCCCCGGCTCGCGCGGCCTCAATGGCCGCGTTGAGGGAAAGCAAATTGGTTTGCTCGGCAATGGCCGTCACTACCCGGACAAATTCGCTGATTTGGGACATTTGTTCTTCTAGCTGGTGCATCTGCTGAGCTGCCCGCTCGTTAGAACCAGCTGCTTCCTGGATTTCCTGCAGGAGCTGTTCCAAAAGAGCCCTTCCCTCTTGTTCCTTTTTCTGCACTTCGGCAGCCAGGAGGGTGCCGGAGCGGGCCTGTTCGGCAATTTCCTCGGCCAGATTGGTCAAAACCCCTACGTTTTCCGCCACCCGCTGGGCGGCAGCGGCCTGCTCGTCGGCTCCCCCGGCAATTTCCTGCATGGCACCGCTAATTTCCCGGAAACTCCTCTGACTCTCCGTCGTTCCCTTTAAGAGCAGGCGGACAAAATGATTTAATTCATCAGAGCTGCGCTGCATATGGCTTATAATTCGGAAAAAACTGTTCAGAACGTCTTGTCCCATCTCGCGAAAGGCTACGCTTAAGCCGGCTTCCGCAAAGAACCGTTCTGCCTTGACCGGCTCTCCCGACCCCAAAATCTGGAGAAAGTTTGCCAGGCTTCCCAGGGGCCGGATCCATTTTTGCCAGAGAATAAAGAGGGTTAACAAGCTGAGGATAACCGCCAGGAGCACAGCTGTCAGGGCTGCCAGCCAAAAATGCTCTAGGCTTACGCCCTGCCAGGCGGTGAGCAGGGCGCCGGCAATTGTGGGCAGCAGAGTTAAAATTAGAAGGTAAAAAAAATACCCCAGCAACGCCTTGTGGTACCCGCGCAAGGAAAGCTTCATACCTTTCCCTCCTAGTAGAAGACTTCCGGTTTCCATGGTGTAAACGGCTCCGGCCAACGGCTGCTCTCCGTTTACTACCCTTTCAACAGCTTTAGGCCGTCAACTTTTCCCTTCAGTACCACCGCTTCAGTACCACCCCCTTCGATCCTTCTATTTGCGGCGGCCGTTCAGCTCCTCGGCCAGCTTGCCGGGTCCCAGCCCGTGATAGGCCAGCAGAACCAGCGTATGATAATATAAATCGGCGAGTTCGTAGAGAACTTCGGCTTCCCTCTGGTTTTTGGAGGCGATGATCACCTCTCCTGCCTCTTCTCCAATTTTTTTCAAAATCTTATCCTGACCCCCTTTAAAAAGATAGGCTGTATAGGAACCCTCGGGCATGAGAGCTTGCCGCTCTTTAATCACCTCAAAAAGCCTTTCCAACACCGCTCCTAGCTTTACAGGCGGTTCCGGCAGGGAAGCACCGGCCCCCAAGGGCAGAGGATTATGAAAACAGGAAAACCGCCCCTCATGGCACGCCACGCCTTCCTGCCGCACCTTGAACAGCAGGGCATCACCGTCACAGTCATAGGAAACGCTGACGATGTGCTGGTAATGACCCGAAGTAGCTCCCTTATGCCAGAGCTCCCGTCGGCTGCGGCTGTAGAACCACGTCTGGCCGCTGGCCAGGGAACGCGCCAGGGCCTCCCGGTTCATGTAGGCCAGCATTAAGACTTCTCCTGTCTCTACATCCTGAACGATAGCCGGGATGAGGCCCTCTTGATTAAATTTGAGCTCTGCGGGAAGGCAAATCTCCATGGGAAGGTCACCTCGTTTTAATCTGCGTTATATACCGGACGTACCGGTACGCCCCGTGCCGCCAGGTATGACTTAGCCTGAGCAATGGTATAGGTGCCGAAGTGAAAAATGGAAGCCGCCAGCACGGCATCGGCCCCTCCCAAAGTTAAACCGTCCAGCAGGTGCTTCAGGTTACCCACTCCACCGGACGCTATCACGGGGATATTTACGCTGCTGCTCACCGCTGCCGTGAGTTCCAGGTCATAACCATCCTGCGTACCATCAGCATCCATACTGGTAAGCAGGATCTCTCCTGCCCCTAGGGCAGCCACCTCCCGGGCCCAGGCAACGGCATCTTTACCCGTAGGCTGTCGGCCGCCGTAGGTCACCACTTCCCACCGGCCGGGTTCGCGCTTCTTGGCGTCGATGGCCACCACAATGCACTGACTGCCGAAGCGCCGGGCCGCCTCCTCTACCAGGCGAGGATTTTCCACTGCCGCCGTGTTGAGGGATACCTTATCCGCCCCCGCGGCCAGCATCCGCCGGATGTCTTCCAGGCTCCTCAGACCTCCCCCTACCGTAAAGGGGATAAACACTTGCTCGGCGGTCTTGCGGGCCACCTCCAACATGATGTCTCGACCCTCAACCGAAGCCGTTATGTCCAGGAACACCAGTTCATCCGCGCCGGCGCGATCATACGCAGCCGCCAGCTCCACCGGATCCCCGGCATCGCGTAAGTTCAAGAAGTTGACACCTTTTACCACCCTTCCGCGGTGCACGTCGAGACAGGGAATAATGCGCTTAGTCAGCACCTTTTCTCACCTCCTGCCATCCCGGCAACCCGGCCTTTCCCGGCCGCAGCCAAAGCTTCTCCCAGGGTAAACTGCCCATTATAAAGGGCGCGGCCGACAATTACTCCCTCCACCCCCAGGGGCTCCAGTTCCCGCAGGACAGCTATGTCCTGTAAGTCGGCTATCCCTCCGGAGGCTATAACTGGCAAGCCGCAGCTCAAAGCCATCTCCCGGATGGCGCCTAAGTTGGGCCCTTGAAGGGTGCCGTCCCGGCTGATATCGGTATAGATGAGCCTCCGAACTCCCAGGTCGGCCATCTCCCGGCCAAGATCCACCGCCCGGCGCGGGGAGGTAGTGACCCAGCCCTTAATGGCCACCAACCCGTCCCGGCTATCAATGCCTACCGCTATCGCTTCTCCGTAAACCCGGCAGGCTCCGGCCACCAGGTCGGGATCGGCCACCGCCGCCGTACCCAAAACCACCCGGGCCGCCCCGGCCTGCAGCAGGGCTTCTATATCCGCCCGGGTACGCACTCCTCCCCCCACCTGTACGGGAACACCGGCTGCCTTAATAATCTCTCGAATGACATCCAGATTCTGCACGCTTCCCTGAAAGGCGCCGTCCAGGTCCACCACATGCAGCCAGGCAGCACCCTCCTCCACCCATTTCCGGGCTACGTCTACCGGATTATCAGAATAAACCGTTTCCTCTTCCGGTCTTCCCTGGTAGAGGCGGACGCAACGGCCACGGCGCAAGTCAATAGCCGGAAAAACGATCATTGATAGACCAGCTCCCCAAAGTTGGCCAGTACTTTCAGGCCCAGGGCGCTGCTTTTTTCCGGGTGAAACTGGACGCCGAAAATGTTGCCGGCTTGGACGGCGGCTACCAGTTGGCCGCCGTACTCCGTCCGGCCCACAGTGATGCCGGGGTCGTCCGGTTCAACGTGGTAGGAATGTACAAAATAAAAAAAGGCCCCGGAAGGTATACTCTTAAACAGAAGGCTAGGCCGGCAAAAATCCACCTGGTTCCAGCCCATATGGGGAATTTTCACTCCACTGGGCAGGCGTTTTACCACTCCGGGTAGCAGGTTCAACCCTTCAACCCTGCCGCCTTCCTCGCTGGCTTCAAAAAGAAGCTGCATTCCCAGACAAATGCCTAAAAAAGGAGTACCACGCCGGCAAACTTCTACTATGGCTTCCTGCAAGCCCTTCTGTTTTAAAGCCTCCATGGCATCCCCAAAGGCTCCCACCCCCGGAAGGATAACCCCGGGCGCAGCCAGTACCTCGTCCGGCCTGTCCGTAACTCGTACGGGGCAGCCCACTGCCTCTAGAGCTTTTTGTACGCTTAAAAGGTTGCCCATGCGGTAGTCAATGATGCTGATTGGTTGCAAACCATTTCACTTCCTCTAACAATTGATGCCTACAATACTCCCTTGGTCGAAGGGATTCCCTGAGCCCCGGGGTCCAAGCTTACCGCCTGGCGCAGGGCACGGCCCAAGGCTTTAAAAAGGGCCTCTGCCAGGTGATGGCTATTGCGGCCGGCCAGCTTCCTTACATGGAGGGTCAAACCGCTGTTGTTTACCAAGGCGCGCAAAAACTCCTCCACCAGCTCGGTGTCCAAGCCTCCCAGGCGTTCGGCAGCCAATTCCAGTTCATAAGCCAGATAGGGTCGCCCGCTCACGTCCAGGGCCACCCCAACCAAGGCCTCATCCATGGGAATAAAGGCGCTGCCGTAGCGGTTTATACCCTCTTTAGCCCCCAAGGCCTGGCTCAGGGCCTGCCCCAAGCAGATACCCAGGTCTTCTACCGTATGGTGACCGTCCACCTCCAGGTCGCCCTTGGCCTCCACCTTTAGGTCCAGAAGGCCGTGCTTAGCCAGCTGGGCCAGGAGATGATCCAAAAAGGCAATACCGCTGCTGCCCTCGAACTTGCCCCGGCCCTCCAGGCTCAGCTCCACCCTGATGTCGGTCTCCCCAGTCCGCCTGGCCACCGCTCCCCGCCGGCTAATTCCCTGCATCTCTCCCACCAACGTTACTCCTTTCCAGTTCTTCCCGTCGCAGAACTACTGCCCGGGCGTGGGCCGTCAGGCCCTCGGCCTCAGCCAGTTTCTCCACGTCCCGAGCTGCTTTAATTAAGCCTTCACCGCTATAAGCGATCAGGCTGCTCTTCTTAAGGAAAGTATCCACACTCAAGGGGGAGTAAAAACGGGCCGTACTCCCGGTGGGCAACACATGGCTGGGACCGGCCAGGTAATCGCCCAGGGGTTCGGGTGAATAAGGACCCAGGAATATAGCCCCGGCGTTGGTCACCATCCCCAGCCACCGCCACGGATCGGCCACATAGAGCTCCAGGTGTTCGGGGGCCAGGCTATTGGCCACTTCCAGGGCCTGACGCATATCATCCACCAGTATGACGGCCCCGTAGTTTTCCAAGGCTTGGGCAGCTATAACGCGGCGAGGTAGGCCTGTCAGCTGCCTTTCCACCTCAACAATCACTGCCCGGGCCAGATCCCTATCCGGAGTTATAAGCACGGCACCGGCCAAAGGATCATGTTCGGCCTGGGAAAGAAGGTCGGCTGCCACCCAATCCGGCCGGGCCGTAGCATCCGCCAGGACCACAATTTCGCTCGGCCCGGCCAGCATATCAATATCCACCCGGCCGTACACTTCTTTCTTGGCCAGGGTTACGTAGAGGTTGCCCGGGCCCACGATCTTATCCACCGGTTTAACCAGCTCGGTACCGTAGGCCAAGGCGGCCACGGCCTGGGCCCCCCCCATTTTATAAATCTCCTCTACCCCGGATTCCCGCGCTGCCACCAGCACCAAAGGATGGATGCTACCGTCCGGCCGTGGAGGTGTAGCCAGGACGACTTCCCTCACTCCCGCCACTTTCGCCGGCAAGGCGGCCATAAGCACCGAAGAAGGGTAAGCTGCCGTCCCTCCAGGTATGTAAATCCCCACCCGCCTTAACGGCCGGCAGAGCTGTCCCAAAACATTACCGGCCTCATCGGTCGTGAGCCAGGAGTTTTCCAGCTGGCGCCGGTGGTAATCTGTAATGTTGGCCTTGGCCCGCCGGATGGCGGCCAACAGCCCGGGTTCCACCTCTGCGTAAGCGGCCTCAACTTCCTCCGGCTTTACGCGGAAAGTTTCTTCGGTTAAAGACACGCGGTCCAACTCTCGGGTGTAAGCAAAGACCGCTGCTTGTCCCTGGCTGCGAACTGCCTCCACAATAGAGCGTACCCGTAAGGCTGCCTCTTCCTGAGCGGCCAACCGGCCTCCCCACAAGTCCTGCCAGGACGCATCTTCCCCTTCGATCAGGCGCAGCAACAAGTCCTTTACCCCTCTTTCGAACCATGAAAATGGCATGAAGTGTAGTTCGCCTTGCTACGGGAACATTATAACAGAAAAAAAGTTAAGGGAAAATACTTCTCCTGCCAGCTCTCGTTTAATACCCCCTTACCTTCTAAGAAAATACCAAACTTAGGGAACCTTTTCCCTGGAAGAATCGTTACAATAGATGTCAGGGGAAAATAAGCCCGGGAAAGGGGGGCAGATAGGTACTCGGGGTACCCCGGAAAAGATCCAAGAAAATTAAGGAGGTTCAATAAGTGGGCAAGGCTGACCAAGGTGTCTTAAAGCGTGCGCTGTTAGCAGTTGCCTTACTGTGGGCGAGCCTGGTGCTGTTACCGGGAATCGCCCAGGCGGAGGCAAAACCCGCGATGACCCTGGAACAGGCCGTTGAGAAGGTCAAAGCTGTTTTCGAAGTGCCTAAGGATTTCACCCAATTCTCCTCGAGCTACCAGCAAGACGAAGAACGGCAGAGCTGGCAGCTGACCTGGCAAACAGCCAAAGAACCCGGCGGAACCATGATTGTCACGGTAGATGCCCAAACGGGTGAAATCCTTAGCATGTACATGTGGCGGTCCAGGCCGCAACCCGAAACCCAGGTCAAGCTCCCGGCCATTTCCCGGCAGGAGGCCCTCAAGACGGCAGAGCAACTGCTGCACCGCCTGCAGACCTCGCGGCTAAAAGAATTAAGCCTGCAGGCCGGTGAAGAAGAGCTCTTGCCCTTATTGGCCTGGCAACCGTCAGCCTACAATTTTCGCTGGCAACGCCAGGTAAACGGCATTCCCTTCCCTGCCGACGGTGTTTCTATTGCCGTTGACACCCAGACGGGTCAAATAACCTCTTACGCATTCAGATGGACCCAGGCGCAATTTCCCGATGCCACCCAAGCTATTCCTCCGGAGAAGGCCCGTCAAGCTTTTGACCAGGCAGGGATGCTTAAGCTGCAGTACTTCCGCCCCTATCCCACCGAACCAAAACAAAAAGTGCCCGTCATGCTCGTCTACCGCCTGGACCACCCGTCCGGCGGCGCTATTGATGCCCTGACGGGGGAGCCGGTGGACCTGGACGGCGGGTGGATGGGAAGCCCCGGGGGTGGGGAACCAGGAGGCATGGGTACCTACGATCGGGCTATGAAACAGGCCCAGGAACAGCACTCTACTCCCCTTACCCCGGAAGAGATTCGGGAAATACAGGAATCCACCAGGCTCATTTCCCAGCAGGAGGCCGAAGCCGTCGTACGTCAATGGGTTACCATCCCCCAAGATTTCAAACTTAGTAACGCTGCCCTGACCGCTGACAACTGGGTGGACCCTCCGCTGCGCACCTGGAACTTTAACTGGACCGCTCAAAAGGATAACGATAACTTCCAGTACATTCACGCCCGGGTCAACGCCGTCACCGGTGAACTGTTGAGTTTTTATATAGGCCCCTCCCGCAGTGAGACCGGAAAAGAAGCGCCGCGGCTGACCCGCCAGGAAGCCCGCACCAAGGCCGAGGCCTTCCTGCAAAAAATCCAGCCCGGTCGTTTTCGCCAGGTAGAACTACTGGAAGAGCGCTATCTTGAGCCCATCCAGCCCCTGAAAGGAGAACTTCCTGCCTATCATATTTTCTACTACCGCCGGGTAGTGAACAACATCTCCTACCCAGATAACGGGTTTAGCATTACCGTGGATTCGGCCACCGGTGATATTACATCCTATAACCTTAACTGGTCGGAGTTGGATTTCCCGCCGGCCGAAGGTGTACTGTCCCCCGCGGAGGCCGCCAACCGGTATCTGGCCCGGCAGCCCCTCACCTTAAGTTACACTGAAATTTACCGCCCCCAAAGAGCGCGGGAAATAAGGCTGGTGTACCGTCCTACGGTGCTTCCAGGTACTCAAGGGGCAGCTATGATTGAGGCCAAGACAGGCGAAGCCCTGGACTGGCAGGGAAGACCCGTGGCTCAGCAGCCGCGGCCTTATCGCTTCACCGATATCGCCGGTCACTGGGCAGAGAAAGAGATCTCGCTCCTGGGCCAGGCCGGGCTGTTCGGCGAGTACGGTAACACTTTCCGCCCCGAGGAAAAGATCAGTGCAGCCCCGCTTCTCCGGGCCATGATAAATGCCCAGGACGGGGTGTGGGCCACCACAGGTCTCACCGACGAACAGGTACTGGAAAAGGCCAAACAGCGCGGTTGGGTAAAGGAGAACCTGCAGCCGCGCGATACCATAAGCCGCCAGATGCTGGCCCGCCTAATGGTGCGCTTCCTGGGTCTCGACCGGGCGGCCCGGGCCCAGGGAATTTTTAGTGTACCCTTTGCTGACGCCCGGAACATACCCCCTGATTCCCTTGGCTACGTAGCCTTAAGTTACGGACTAGGCATCCTGAAGGGGGACGGCCAGGCTTTCCGTCCCGGGGACCCGGTATCCCGCGCCGAAGCTGCCGTAGCCCTTACGAGAACATTGTCTCTGGAAAACTAATAACGGCAAGGCCCCCGGCAAGAAACGCCGGGGGCCTTGCATCCTTCGCTCTAACCCTCCGTGAGGCCCCATCACCTCACCTGAAAGCCACCCGCCTGGGGAGAATATTTCACCCCTACCTGGCGGAGGGGGCATTGTAGTTACTCCTGGACCGGCCCTGCGGCCTTCCGGAGGGAAGCGGCAATTCTAACGATATCTTCCTTCTCGACGTTCCCCTTTACTTGTATTGCAACATGGTCTTCATCCCTAAAATGCACGCTGTAGGAACCTTCGCCGCCGACCAGCCGTGCCTTCAGACCGTTGATGGTGATGGTTTCCTCCCGGACTACCCTTCCGGATGAAAAAGTGACCTGGTCTTCCGCTGTATTGCTCTGGGTAATTTCCACCGTGTGTGACTGGTTACCGTAAACAAGCCTGACGCGGGCCCCGGCGGCCCCTTGAGCTTCCTGGGGCTCGACTTCCAAGCTTTTAAGCTCGAATCCCGGAGGTAAGTAAGTCGGCAATTTGACCGGAAAGGGCAGCCCTTTATCCTTAAGTTCGGGAGGCAAGGTGTCCCTTGCTTCTTGCCGGGTACCCGCCGTCACCCCTTCCTGGTCTGGCATGACGTCAGCGGGCGATTTCATAGTAACGCCAGGCAGGGTGCTACTTGCCTCTTGCTGCCCACTCACCATGATCCTATCCCGGCCTGACGTGAAGCTCAAGATTTGCCGGCTCCAGGCAGTTACCACCTCCGGATAAAGGATGGCCGGCATGCCGATGAAAAAGACCAACAAAACGGCGGCGGCAACCAAATACCGCCTCCGGCGACTTTTTTGCACCTCGCGGCGCCTGCTCTGGACCGTTCGCCAAACCTCGGCCCACTGGTTATCTGTGGGCGTGGGAACGGGCTGCCTTTCTATCTCGCGGATAATGATTTCTTTCAGAAGCCGTTCCCAATAACCCTCCTGCGCCATCTCCAGGGTCAACACCTCCTGAGTTCCCTTTCTTCCCGGGCAAGTTCGCCTTTTCGTTTAAGATAGCTTAAGGCCCGGTGCAACCTGGACTTCACCGTACCCTCCTTGACCTGCATAATCTCGGCCGTTTCTTTGACTGAAAAATCACAGTAAAAGCGCAGATAAATAATTTGCCGATAACTGGCCGGTAACCCCTGCAACAAGTGGTATACTATGGTTTTATTTTCCGCGGCCAGAAAAGCAGCATCCTGGTGCACGACCCGTCCGGTTCCTCTGGCCGCAGCCTGTTCCCGCGCCTGTAACTTCTTATGCTTGCGCCACAGATCGATGGCCTTACGGGCGGTAATCGTCTTAAGCCACCTCAAGAAATTATCGTCTCCGGGCAGCTTGTCGAAATGGGTAAAAACCTCGATAAAGGCCTCCTGGGTGGCATCTTCCGCCAGGTTATGGTCCTTAAGTATAGCCCAGGCCGTGTAAAAGGCCTGGGAATAAAAGCTTTCATAAATGACGCGAAACTGTTTTTCATCCTGGGAGGGGTAACCCAAAAGAAAACACCAGCCCTTTCCTGTGAGGTAATAAAATGGAATTTCACCGCAGGAACGCCCCGGTTACTCGTAAATGTCATTTATCGAAATTAGGACAAGAAAGGCGAGATGGGGGAGTAGCTGTCAAATAGGCACTAATTAATGTCTCTTAAGGAAAATCATAAACTATCTTGATAAAATTGGGAAGGCCCTTTTCTCCTAAATTATTGCTCTCTATTGTTGGTTCATGTCTGCCCACAATTTATTAAGGCCTGGCTTTCTCACCAGGCGCTGCCGAAGATTATAATAGTTCAAGCTGGGTTTAAACGCCGTTGCCCCTCAAAAATTTATTATGTTTTGACCAATTTGTGGAAGCAACGCCAGCCACCTGCTTGCTTGGGATAGCCGGTTATTATTCCGTTTTTGCAGTGTTGCTCGCCTGCCGCAGCTTTTCCACCAGGGGCTGGAGGCGGTCGTGGTGTATGCGATAGCTTACGCGGTTGGCAATGAGCCGGGCCGTGGCCTGAAAAATAGGCTTCACTTCCACCAGGTCGTTCTCCTTTAAAGTCCGACCGGTAGAAACGATATCCACAATGAGGTCCGCCAGGCCCACCTGGGGGGCCAGTTCGATATTCCCGTGCAACTTAATGATTTCCACCTGCTGCCCCAGGTCGGCAAAGAAATGGGCTGCTACCCGGGGAAACTTGGTGGCCACCCGGCGGCGGTTGGCCAGCAAGGTTTCCAGGGAGCCGCCGGCTTCTTCCCACTGCCGTCGCGGGGCAGCAACTACAAAGCGGCAGTAGCCAAAACCTAAGTCTACCAGCTCAAATACATCGGCTCCGCTCTCTACCAGAGTATCTTTCCCCACAATCCCCAGGTCGGCCGCCCCATATTCTACATAGGTAGGCACATCGGTTGGCCGGCAGATGATATAGCGCAGGGAGTCTTCTGGAAAGTTAAAGGTGAGCTGCCTGGCTTCGGTGGAAACTCCTTCCACGGGCAGTCCGGCTGCGGCTAAAAGTTTTAAGGTCTCATGCCCCAACTTTCCCTTGGGCAGGGCTAAGGTCACCACCACGTCATTCATTCCTCTTCACCCCCGGCCACCCATACGGGAGTGAGCTTCCGTTCCGCTGCTTCTCCGGCGGCCTCTTCCCGGCTCTTCAGGCCCCAAGCCAGCTCCACCCGCGCTCCTGTAAGCCGCAATTCCCTGGCCCGGATAAGGACAGCCGCCAGATCCTCCCCCGCCACCAGGTAACCTGAAGGGCTCTCCTCTGGGTGGGAACCTAGTCCATTCCTGACAGCCAGCACCCGCTCCAGCCCCAGAGCAAATCCGGTGGCCGGACAGGGATACCCGAACTCCTGTAACAGCTCGTCGTAACGACCCCCGCCCAGAACGGGAAACCCCAGGCCGGCCGTATAACCTTCGAATACGAGCCCGGTATAATAATCAAAATCCCTCAAAATTCCCAGGTCGATGAAGAGATAGGATCCCAGACCGTAGCGCTCCAGGACGGCCACAACTTCTTCCAGCTGCGCCAGGGGCTCCTGGGCCGCTTTCATTTTGGAAATGGGACCAGCTCCCCGCAGGGCATCCCGGCCACCGTGCAGGGTAAAAAGCAGTTCCAGGCACCGCCGGGCGTCGCCCTTAAGGCCGTATTCCTCACAAAGGTAACTCAAGCGCACCCAGTCTTTGCCCACCATAGCTTCCTTAACTCTGGCCAGGGCCTCCCCGGGCAAATTCAGCTCGGCCAGTACTCCTTTGGTCACCGCCACCTGTCCCAGCCCTACCCGGAAATCCTTGAGGCCCGCTTTCAGCAGGGTCTCCACCGCCAGGGCCACCACCTCGGAGTCGGCTCCCACCCCTTTAACCCCCAGGAGCTCCACCCCTGCCTGATTGAACTCCCGGCGCCGGCCGCGGGCCGGGTCTTCATAGCGGAAGACGGTAGCACTGTAGCAGAGGCGTAAAGGGAGTTTTTCCCTCTTGAGGCGAGTAGCTACCAGGCGGGCTATAGGTGCGGTCATCTCCGGCCGCAGGGCCAAAACCCGCCCCTGCCGGTCGATAAATTTATACAGCACATCCTCGCTGCTGGTCGCCTGCCCGGCCTGGAAAACTTCCACGAACTCAAAGGTTGGGGTTACCACCTCCTGGTAACCCCAGCCCTGGAAAAGCGCTAGCAGCTTGTTTTCTAAATCCCGTTTGGCCGCCGCCGCTCCGGGGAGAAAATCATCGACCCCCTCGGGCAACTGTAATTGTCGGTTAAAGTTCAAAGCGGCCTCACCTCGAAATAAAGCTAAATCCAGTACACCGCTACCGTAATAATATCACCTAGCCTAAAGACGGAGCAAGATCCATTTTATCTTGAGAGCGGGGAGGTTCACCCCTGTCTTCGGCTCCATTTTGCATTTCACCCCTGCGCCTCTATCCCTTATTTTGTATATTTTGTATTCACTTTGTGGGCCGCGCGTCTGGTTTTCAAGACAAGCCTACCGAGTCCACAAGCGGGCGGGGCGGGCTTCCCTTCCACCTGAGTTGCTCCAGTGGAGCCCGGCTGTCCCGTGGCCCTCTTGGCGACCAGGACTCAAGTGTTTGAACGTCCGCTTCCCAGCAGAGGTCGGAGAAACCGGCCGGTATGCGAGGCATTCACCTCAGCAACCTGCTCCGGCGTGCCTTCAGCGAGCGACTCCCCGCCGGCCGACCGGGTTTTTTAATTGCCGGCCGCAGAAGATTATTCAGGGTAATCCTAAAGATCTCTCCAAGAGGCGGAATAAAGGTACCATGAGGCGTTCCATCCAATTGGTAGGATTGGGTAAGGGTAGGTTTAAGACCAGGGCCAGGCTCAAGGCCAGTCCCAGGGACCACACCATTCCCATCACTGCCAGCTCCTTGTATTTCTTCTGTTGATACAGGGGGACGGCCTCCCCGTAAGCTATAAGAGCAAAAACCACCACGATTAACAGAATAAACATTTACCTGCCTCCCAGAGAAGTCCTTTTGCCTCCTGTGTTCCCGCAATTGGCTTCTACCGGGCTGTAGGTCATGCCCACCCGTCTGACCTCCATCTGGCTTTCCACCCTTACCTCCGCTCCTGCAAAGACTTCGTTCCAGTTGTCCTGCACTTGCCGCCATAATTTAGGTTCCTCGCGGTGGAGAACCTCACCGAACCCGAAAATATCCACTTTCAATTCCTTTTGCGCTTTATTCAAGGCGGCTTGTACTCTTCTATCCAGTTCCCGGCGCAGGGCATCTTCCAGAACATTTAATTGAGCCGGGTCCTTCAATGATTCCTGGCAGGTATGCTCGGTAAGATCGCCCTCGGCCCTGATCTTGACCAGAAAGCTAATTTTGTTGCCCGCCACCTGGGGCTTGACCTTGGTTTGAGAGCGATAGAAGCGGACGGCTATCTGTCCTTCAGGGTGAGTAGGGCAATTAAAGGTAATAACGCCCTCCCTCACTTCTCCCCGCAGCCACATGGTACCCAGAGTCTCCAAATGGTTGAGATATCCTACCAGCTTATCATCTCTAAAAACTCCCGCCCCATCGAAGCGTACGGCCGCCGGGCCAGCCTTTTGCTGCGTGCGCCCCTCTCCTCCACCTCCACTTCCCTCATTCCCACCGCCTTGCCGCTCGCCTCCGGCCTGGGTCTTGCTCCCGCTGTGTTCTTCGGGAGAAAGCAGAACTACCCGCGGCACTACTGGATTATCTCCCTTGGCCTGCCACATGGCAAATAGGTCCTTTAACTCTACTTTTAGAATCACATGGCTGTTCAAGATGCCGGTGATGATGCGCCCCGGGTTGAGCTCGATCCCGGGGGGCAGGTCCAACACGCGGCGTGCTTCGCCGTCGGTGATGATGACCACCGTATCCAGGCGCATCTGGCGGTCGCGGCTAAACCAATCCAGCCAGTTCAAGCCCCTGCGCGCCAGCTTATCCCCCAGGATGATCACCCGGTTGTGGGCCCAGAAAACGCGGCGGGGAATATGTTCCTCTAGGCGGCGAGTGGCTTCGGCAAAATTGTCGGCCACGGCAGTAACAATTTCCCCCGGCACCCTGGTACCGCCCCCGCCCCCCGTTCCCATGGGCTGCCCGCCGCCGATTTCGCGGGGGTTGATGATAAAAGCGCTCAAGCGAACCTGGTTCTCTCCTTCCGCGTCCAGGGCGGCGGCCATTATGAGGGCCAGTTCTTCGATTTCCCGCCGGCTCCAGCACCCGGCCAACACCAAGCCTATGAGTGCCAGGGAAAGGAGGAGGAACAAGGGACGGAAGTATCTCCTCATGGTCTTCCCCCCTCAACCTTCCTGACCAGCGCCGTAAAGACCAGGGCAAAAGGAATAATTAATTGCCATAGCAAGGCCCAAATGGGCAAAACTTGCTCCAGGAAAAAAAACACGCGCGTAAGGTTATCAAAAAGCCCGATGGACAGGACGACCGTCAGGGCAGCCAAAGGTGCACAGAGAGGACGATATTCGGTTAAATTCGCAGCCGTGGCCAGGCCTAAGGCTGCAATGTAAAGATTTAACGTAACCTTAATGAAGACGCCTCCCACCCAAATGGCCATAAAGAGCACTTCGATGCGTTCCAGGAAATTGCCGATACTTATCACCCGGGCGAGGGAGAAGGCCAGAAAGGTGAGGCGCCCTGCCTCGGAAGCGCCGAAGACCAGAAGGCCTCCTATCACCGTTAAAGTCAAGAATAAAAGGATGCCGGCCAGGCCGAGAACCAAGCTCCTCTTAACCCCCTGGGGAGGACGGATAAAACCGCCGATAATGGCCAATACTATAATTTCCCCGGTGAATCCCCAGGTGATAATAGCGCCGCCCAAAATGGGTTTAACCCCCCCTTCGAAAAGGGGAAAAAGGTTGCGGAGGGACATCTTCGGTGTGACTAAAACCAGAACGATAATGAAAAAACTGACCATGAGGGGAAGGATAAACTGGGCGGACCGCGCAATCACCTCTATGCCGTTGCGGGCCGCGTAGATGGCCAAGGCGGCCAGGGTAACGGTGAAAACGATCAGGGGGGTTTCGGGCATGACGGCGGTCACCAGAAACTCACCGAACTCCCGCAGAACAATGGCATTCAATTGCACAAAGGCCAGGACGTAAAGTAAGGTAAAGGCTTTGCCCAGGATTTTCCCCAGGATGGTCTCACTGGCCTGAAAAAGGGTTTTTCCCGGAAACCGACACAACAACCAACCAATCAGGACTGCTAGGGGCACGGTGAGCAGAGTGGCTACTATGACGGCCATCCATGCATCTTGCTGGGCCCTCGAAACTAGAAGGGCCGGTAGAAAAAGGATGGCAGTGGGCAAGATACTAAACCACAGCAAAATCGCTCCCTGCCATGGATCGATAAAACCTTCTTCCCGGCTACCCGGCACGACTACCGTCCTCCCCCGGGCTCTTCCTTATCTGTGTCGGGAGGGGTCGGTTTCAATCCCTCGGACTGCCGCCTAGGATCGCGGTAGCCAAGTTGCGTAGGCCTGGAATCTTGCGCCCAGCGCGGTGCGCGTATAAAAACATCTTTGTAGTCGCGCCCATGGTAGGGGGCCACCGGCGCCAGGTAGGGCACCCCAAAGGAGCGCAGGGTGGTGAGGTGCACTAGGACGGCCAGCAAACCCAGCATGATGCCATAAAAACCTAGTATCCCGGCCAGAACCAGCATAATAAAACGGAGCAGGCGGATGGTAATAGCCATGGAAAACTTAGGAAGGGCAAAGGAGCTGATGCCGGTCAGGGCTACCACAATGACCATGGCCGGGGAAAACAGACCAGCGCTCACTGCCGCTTCGCCGATCACCAGGGCGCCGACTATACTTACAGCCTGGCCCACCATGCGCGGGAGGCGCACCCCCGCCTCGCGCAAAATTTCAAAGACCAGTTCCACTAACAGCGCCTCGACCACGGCGGGGAAGGGGATCCCCTCCCTCTGGGCGGCCAGGCGCACCACCAAATTGGTAGGCAGCATTTCCTGGTGAAAGGTGCTGACGGCCACATAGGCGCTGGGCAGCAAAAGGGCAATGTTTAAGATGACAAACCGCAGTAGCCTCAAGAAACTGGCCAGCCAGTAACGCTCATAATAGTCCTCACTGGCCTGCAGGAACTGTACAAACAATGTAGGCACTAGGAGGGCAAACGGGGTGTTATCGATGATAATGGCCATTCTGCCCTCCAGCAGGGCAGCCGCCACCTTGTCCGGGCGTTCTGTATGGTCAATCTGAGGAAAGGGGGAAAAAGGGTTGTCCTCGATGTACTCTTCAATATAGGCGCTTTCCAAAACCCCGTCTACATCGATGCGTTCCAGGCGCCGGCGTACTTCCTGTACCAGGGCCGGATTAGTTAAAGTCTTAAGATATACTAGAGATACGTTAGTCTGGCTATAGCGACCAACTAAGAGGTTTTCCACCTTGAGGTCCGGCGTTTTTAAGCGCCGGCGTATAAGGGCTGTATTGGTCCTTAAATTTTCCACAAAACCTTCCCGTGGGCCCCGTACCACGCTTTCGGTCAGGGGTTCGCTGATACTGCGGTGTTCCCAGGCACGGGTGCTGGTGGCCAGGCCCTTATGGTAACCCTCAAATAAGAGAACCGCATCGCCGTTCAATACGTGGTTGACTATATCCGACATGCTCTTTACAAATTCTACATCGGCCATGGGCACGATGATTTCCAAGAGGCGGTCCAGGGGTGCCGTTTTGTCCACCAGGGCCTGGCTTAAATCCGGTGGCACGTGCTGCAGGGTCCTTAAGAGGGTGTCTTCAATGAGGTTTTTGTCGGCCAGTCCGTCAATATAGACGATAGCTGCCCTGGCCTGGCCGCCAATTAAAAAATCCCTTTTTACTATGTCGCTGCTTTGGTTGAATATCTCCTCTAGCTGCTGCAGGTTTAGCTTTAGCTCAGAAGTAAGCACATAATGATCAAGGGGGGGATAAGGGTATTTTTCCCCCTGCCCCCCGGGAGAACTGCTTCTGCCAGAGGTGCTCTTTAAGCGCCAAAGGGCCGCCCGCAAAGGTTTGCGAAAGGAGCGAGGCACCGGCTTCCCCCCTTCTCCAGGTGGGTCTAGCTTCCTCTTGTTATGCTAAATCTGCTCTTATTTAGATTGGCCTGTAGGGGAAAGTTTATGCGCTCGCCAGCCAATATCCCGGCGGTATTGCTTGCCAGGAAAGTCAATAAGTTCCGCAGCAGCATAAGCGCGATTTAAAGCCTCTGCCAGGGTCTCGCCGCGCGCCGCCACTCCCAGGACCCGCCCTCCGGCGGTGACCACGCGGCCTTTCTTCAAGGCGGTGCCGGCGTGGAACACCTCTACTCCGGGCGGGATCTTTTCCAGCCCGGTGATAACTTCTCCTTGGGGATAATCGCCGGGGTAGCCGGGAGCCGCCAGGACCACGCAAGCTGCCGCTCCCGGGTACCACTCCAGTTCCACTTGATCCAGCCTTCCCTCCAAAGCCGCCAGCATAATACTGACCAGATCGCTTTTAAGGAGCATAAGCAAAGGCTGAGCTTCGGGATCGCCCAAGCGGCAGTTGAACTCCAGTACCCGGGGACCCTGGGAAGTAAGCATTAATCCGGCATACAGGACACCTCTATAGGGCCGCCCGGCTGCCGCCATGGCCTGCACGGCTGGCCGGAGGATGGTTTCCATCACTTGAGCCGCCATCCTCTCATCATAAAAGGGAACGGGCGCATAGGCCCCCATACCGCCGGTATTGGGCCCCTGGTCACCGTCCAGAGCGCGCTTATGATCCTGGGAAGCCAGCAAGGGGAGGACATCTTCTCCAGCACAAAAGGCCATGGCGCTTACCTCTTCCCCTGTTAACTTTTCTTCCAGGATGATCCGTTGCCCGGCTGCACCAAAGCGGCCGCCCAGCATCTCCTCCACCGCCCGCAGGGCTTCCTCTTCATCTTCAGCTATTATCACGCCCTTGCCGGCGGCCAGGCCGTCGGCTTTGATTACCACGGGAACTCCTTGCTTTTCTATGTAACGGCGAGCGTCGGCCAGGTTATCCACTACCGCATAGCGGGCAGTAGGGATGCCGTTTTTAAGCATGAAGTCCTTGGCCCAGGCTTTGCTGCCCTCAAGGACTGCCGCCTCCCGCCGGGGGCCGAAAATTCTTAAGCCCGCGGCCTCAAAGGCATCCACTATACCCGCCACCAGGGGCAGTTCTGGCCCTACTACGGTTAACTGGATGTCCGCCCGGCGGGCAAAATCCACCAGGCCTTCGATATCCTCAGGAGGTATGGGGATACAGTAAGCCTGGGTGGCGATGCCGGCATTGCCGGGAGCACAGAAGATCTCGGTGACCACCGGGCTCTGGGCTATTTTCCATACCAGGGCATGTTCCCGCCCGCCGCCTCCTATCACCAGGACTTTCATGGTTGCACCGTCCTTTCTTGATAATGTACTGAAAACGGGGGATACCCAGGTCTCAGTGCCGGAAATGGCGTATGCCCGTAAAGACCATAGCCAGGCCGTACTTATCGGCGCAGGCGATGGATTCCTCATCCCTGACGGACCCGCCGGGCTGGATAATGGCCGTGATCCCTGCCTTAGCGGCGGCTTCTACTGTATCAGCAAAGGGGAAGAAGGCGTCCGAGGCCAGTACCGCGCCCCGGGCTTTTTCTCCTGCCTGCTCCAGGGCGAGGCGGGCGGCGCCCACCCTATTCATCTGGCCGGCACCTACCCCCAAGGTTACGCCCTTCCTGGCTACTACAATGGCGTTGGATTTAACATGTTTTACCACCTTCCAGGCAAAAAGCAAGTCTTGCAGTTCCTCCGGCGTGGGCCGGCGCTGAGTTACCACTTTTAAATCTTGCTCTTTTAGTTCATAAAGATCAGGCTGCTGGATTAAAAAGCCCCCGCTCACCGGCCGCACTTGACAGACCGTTCCCGCAGCTCGCCCTTCGCCGGCAGCCAGCAGGCGCATATTGGGCTTGCTCTTTAGTATCCCCAGGGCTTCGGGGGTAAAAAGGGGGGCTATCACGGCTTCCAGAAAGGTTTTTACCAGTTCCTCCGCCATCTCCTTGTCCACCGGGCGATTACAACCCACAATGCCGCCAAAGGCCGAAACGGGGTCCGCTTCGTAAGCCCTCCGGTAGGCCTCGGCGGCGGTTTCCCCCTTGGCAGTTCCGCAAGGGTTGGTGTGTTTAATGATGGTCACCACCGGCTCCTCAAACTCCCGCACCAGGCTCCAGGCAGCATCCAGGTCCATAATATTGTTATAGGAAAGCTCTTTTCCCTGGAGTTGGCGGCTGCCGGCCAGGCTGCCGGCCGGCACTTGGGGCAGGCGGTAAAAGGCAGCTCCCTGGTGGGGGTTTTCGCCGTAGCGCAGGTCCTGGAGCTTGAGCCCTACCAGGAAAAAGCTGGGCGGAAAGCTTTCCCGGCCATAAACTTCCCTCTGCCAGTACAGGGCGATGGCCGCGTCATAGGCTGCCGTATGGGCAAAGGCCTCGGCTGCCAGTTTACGGCGGGTCGCCAGGTCCACTTCCCCGCGCTCGCGCAAGCAGGTCAGGACTTCTTCATAACGCGCGGGATTGACGATTACCGTTACGTATTCATGATTCTTAGCAGCCGCCCGCACCATGGCTGGCCCGCCTATATCGATGTTTTCGATGGCCTCCTCAACGGTACTCCCTGGCCGGGCGATGGTCTCCTGAAAGGGATAGAGGTTTACCGCCACCAGGTCGATGGGCTTAATGCCCAGCTCATCCAGCTGGGCTAAGTGCTCCGGCGTCCGGCGGGCCAGTATTCCCCCATGTAGCAGGGGATGCAGGGTCTTAACCCTCCCGTCCAGTATGGCGGGGAAACCGGTTACTGCCTGTACAGGCGTGACCGGCAACCCGGCCTCTTGCAACGCCCTGGCTGTGCCGCCGGTGGAAAGGATCTCCCACCCGAGCTCCACCAGTCCCCGGGCAAAGCTGATCAAACCCGTCTTATCCCAAACGCTGAGTAAGGCTCTGCGCGCCACGTCCATTTCCTCCTTTACGGTATTCTCTAAGTCTATTTTTCCAAATATACCCGGCGGCCCTGTACCCTAACCCGGCCTTGAGCTATCCAGCGGATAACCTCCGGTAAAAGGCGGTGCTCTTGGGCCAGTATGCGCCGGGCCAGGGTTTCCGGCGTGTCGTCATCTTCTACTGCCACGGCTGCCTGGGCGATAATAGGTCCGGTGTCCACTCCGGCATCCACAAAATGCACCGTACAGCCGGTAATCTTTACACCGTATTCCCAGGCTTGCCGCTGGGCATCCAGGCCGGGAAAGGCCGGCAAGAGGGCGGGGTGGATGTTGATCACCCGCAGGGGAAACTGTTCCAGGAAGGCCGGACTCAAGATGCGCATGAAACCCGCCAGCACCACCAGCTCCACCCCTGCTTCTTTAAGTTTCCCTGCCAGAACCAGGTCGTAGGTCATCCGGTCAGGATAAGCCCGGGGATCCAGGAACTCCGCAGGGATGCCGTGCTCGGCCGCGATTTGGAGGGCGCGAGCCTCCCTTTTATTGCTTATGACCAGCTTGATCTGAACCGGCAGCTCGCCCGTTTTCCAAGCCCGGATGATGGCTTCCAGGTTGCTGCCCCGGCCAGAGACCAGTACCCCTATAGGTAAGGACATACCCTCCCCTCCCCTCATCTTTTTATTATTTTCACTTTGCAATGGTCGGCTTTCTTTGGCCCCTCCCTGGTCCTCGCGAGGGGCCCCAACTTTACCGGGTTATCCCCAGTTTTGCACCCAGGCCTACTTGCTCCCGAAACCCTCGCGGGCAGGCAGGACTTGCGATCGCCCGAAAACTTGGGGTGGGGTTCCGACCCCAACTACCCCTCCTCCAGCGGCGGGTCGAACTCCACCTGCCCCTCTCCCTCGACTACTTCACCCACCAGGTAAGCCTGTTCTCCGGCTGCCTGCAGGCGGGCTAAAACGGCCGAAGCGTGGGCTTTTTCTACAACTGCCAGCATTCCCAGGCCCATATTGAAGGTGCGGTACATCTCCGGCCCTGAAATACTCCCAGCCTCCTGGATTAAACCGAAGATAGGGGGGACCGGCCACTTCTCCCGGTAGAGGCGCAAGGCCGTTCCCCGGGGCAACATGCGGGGCGGGTTTTCGATTAGGCCGCCGCCGGTGATGTGGGCCAGGCCCTTGATCAGCCCTTCTCGGATTAACGGCAACAGGGCTGATACGTAAATACGGGTGGGTTTCAGCATTTCTTCCCCCAGGGTGCACCCTAGCAGAGGTAGTTCCTCGGTGAGGGACAGGCCGGCCTCCTCCAGGAGCACTCGACGGGCCAGGGAAAAGCCGTTGGAATGGAGTCCGTTGGAAGCCAGCCCGAAGACAGCTTGGCCGGGCCGGATTTGCTTGCCATCCAGAAGATCTTTTTTATCTACTACACCTACGGCAAAGCCGGCCAGGTCGTATTCTTCCGGGGAATAAAAGCCGGGCATTTCCGCCGTTTCCCCGCCCAGCAGAGCGCAACCAGCCAGGCGGCAGCCCGCTGCCACGCCCCCCACAATAGCGGCTACCTTTTCCGGGTTAAGCTTGCCCACCGCGAGGTAATCCAGGAAAAAAAGTGGTTCTGCCCCATGAACCAGGATATCATTTACGCACATGGCCACCACGTCCTGGCCAATGGTATCATGGCGATCCAGCAGGAAAGCGATTTTTAACTTGGTGCCCACTCCATCGGCGCCGGCTACCAGCACCGGTTCCTGGTAGCGGCCGTTAAGGGCAAAAAAGCCTCCGAAACCCCCGATATCGCTCAAAACCCCCGGCCGCCAGGTGCTCCGGACATGCTCCCGCATCAATTCCACCGCCCGGTTGCCAGCGCTAATATCCACTCCGGCAGCCGCATAAGTCCAGTTCCGCCCGCCCACTGTCTCCGCCTCCTCACCTAAATCCGTTTTTCTCTGGCCTAAAACCGCGGCCCAACAAGTTTGGCTACCGCTCGGAGAAAGGTCCTCGCTTGCAAGCCTAAGCAGGCCTCTCTTAGCAAACTGGTGATCACTCAGCCGCCTCCTGCTTTCGCCCTGGGGAAATGTCTAAAGAGGTATAGGATAACAACCGGTAAAACAGGCCGCACAATAGTTGCCTTCCCCCTGGCCGACGGCGCCCCAAAGGCCTTCTAGGCTTAAGTAATAAAGGGTGTCACATCCTACAAAGCGCCTTATTTTTTCCACCGGCCAGCGGGCGGCAATCAGCTCTCCGTAAGCGCTGGTGTCAATGCCATAATAACACGGGTGGAAAACGGGAGGGGAGGCGATCAAAAGATGAATCTCCCTTACCCCCGCTTCCCGCAGCATCTCGATGATATGCCGGCTGGTGGTGCCCCTGACCAGAGAATCATCGATAATAATAATCCGCCTTCCCTGAAGGAGGGGCCGGATGGGATTTAATTTCAGGCGCACCCCCAGGTCCCGCATCTCCTGGGTGGGCTGAATGAAGGTCCGGCCCACATAGCGATTTTTTATCAGGCCTTCCACCAGGGGCAAACCAGCCGCTTCAGCATACCCACTGGCTGCCGCCACGCCGGAATCGGGCACCGGGATTACTAAATCGGCTTCCACCCGGCACTCCCCGGCCAGGCGGCGCCCCAGTTCCCGCCTGACCAGGTAAACATTCTTCCCATCCAGGGTGCTGTCGGGCCGGGCAAAGTAAATAAACTCAAAGATGCAGTGGGCCGGCCTGGTTGCCCGGGGACCCTGCAGGGAAGAAATACCATGGCTATCAATGGTTACGATTTCTCCCGGCTCCACGTCCCGTATAAATTCAGCACCAATGGCATCGAGGGCGCAAGACTCCGAAGCCAGTACCAGGGCCTGCCCCAACTTACCCACACACAGGGGCCGTACCCCGTAGGGGTCCCGCACGCCGAAAAGCTGTTTTTCCGTCATGATGGCCAGGCTATAGGCCCCTTTTAATTCCTCCATACACTGGAGGATGCCTTCCGGCAGGGGTTGGTTTTGGTACCGGGCCAGGAGATTCAAAATGACTTCGCTATCGGTGGTAGTTTGAAAAACTGAACCCTCGGCGCTCAATTTCCGGCGCAAAAGGGCGGCATTGGCCAGGTTGCCGTTGTGGGCCACCGCCATCATTCCCTGGCGGATGCTGGCCACTAAGGGCTGGGCATTGACCAGGGAGCTGGCCCCGGTGGTGGAATAACGCACGTGGCCGATGGCCATATCCCCTTTTAAGTTTTTCAGGTGGCTGGAGTTAAAAACCTCGGCCACCAGGCCCATGCCTTTATGAATCTCGATGCTGCTCCCGCTGCTTACGGCAATACCGGCACTCTCCTGCCCGCGGTGCTGCAGGGCAAACAGCCCGTAGTAGGTTAAGCGCGCTACATCCATCCCGGGCCCGTAGATGCCAAAGATGCCGCATTCTTCCCGGAATTTACCTAGCACCCCAGCCAGGTGGCTAAGCTTCCCCGCCATGCAGCTTCCATCTCCTCCAGGGTGAGGTTTACCACTGTTTTTTCATCTATTTTAATCCGCAAGGTTCCCCCGCCGCAGACACCTAAAACCTTCACCGGTACCTGGAACTGGCGGGCCAAGGCCTCCACCTCGGCTACCTTCTCCGGCTCTACGCTGACGATCACCCTCGATTGGCTTTCGGAGAAAAGGAGGCTGTCGGCGCGTCCTGCTCCTTCCAGCTTAATTTGGGCACCCCTGCGGCCCAGGATGGACATCTCCGCCAGAGCTACAGCAAGACCCCCATCCGAGCAGTCGTGGGCTGCCCGCACAAGTCCCCGGCCGATGGCCTGGCGCACCGCTTCCTGCACAGCAGCCTCCCGCTCCAGATCCAGCCGGGGCGGCCGGCCAGCCACTATACCGTGGATGAAGGCCAGGTATTCGCTGCCGCCCAGCTCGTCCAGGGTCTCCCCCAGGAGCAGTACCACATGGCCCTCGGCCTTAAAACCAGGGGTGCAATGGTGTTCAATATTTTCCAGCAGTCCCACCATTCCCACCACCGGCGTAGGATAAATGGCCTCTCCCCTGGTTTCATTGTAAAAGCTGACGTTACCCCCTACTACCGGAATGTTAAGCCGGCTACAGGCCCGGCTCATCCCGGCGATACAATGGTAAAACTGCCAGGCTACTTCCGGTTTTCCCGGGTTCCCGAAATTCAAGCAGTCAGTTAGACCTAAAGGCCTGGCGCCCGTGCAAGAAAGATTGCGGGCCGCTTCGGCTACGGCAATGGCTCCCCCGGTCTCCGGGTCCAGGTAACAATAGCGGCCATTGCCGTCGGTGGTTAAGGCTAAACCCTTCCGGGTCCCTTTAATGCGCAGCACGGCCGCATCGGCTCCCGGCCTGATGACCGTATCAGTCCCCACCATATAGTCGTACTGGTGGTAGACCCATTCTTTACTGGCGATGTTGGGGGAGGAAAGGAGCTGGAGCAAGGTGCGGCCATAGTCGGCCGGTTCCGGCAGGGCGGACCAGTCATAGGCTTGCAGCTCAGCCAGATAAGCGGGCTGTTTCCGTTCCCGCACATAAACCGGGCATTCTTCCGTAAGATACCGCACGGGGATCTCGGCTACTACCCGGTCCCTTTCCTTAATTCGCAAGAGGCCGTCATCCGTCACCCGGCCCACCACCACGGCTTCCAGGCCCCACCGGGTAAAAATGGACTTCACCCGCTCCTCCCTTCCCTTTTTGGGCACCAGCAGCATTCGCTCCTGGGATTCCGAGAGCATGACTTCATAAGGAGTCATGCCCTCTTCCCGCCGGGGCACCAGGTCCAGGTCAATCTCCATGCCCGTGCCGGCCCGGAAAGCCATCTCGGCCGAGGAGCTGGTCAAGCCGGCGGCTCCCATGTCTTGCATGCCCACCAGCAGGTCCTCCTTCACCACCTCCAGGCAGGCCTCAATTAAAAGCTTCTCCCGGAAGGGGTCCCCTACCTGCACGGAAGGCCGGCGTTCCTCCGACGCCTCGCTCAGCTCTTCGGAAGCAAAAGTAGCGCCGTGGATGCCGTCCCGGCCGGTGCGCGCTCCGGCCACCATAACTGCATTCCCAATGCCGCCGGCCTGGCCCCGCTGGATCTGGTCGTGCTTTAGAAAGCCCACACACATAACATTAACCAGGGGATTGCCGGCGTAACAGGGAGCAAAGGCCACTTCGCCTCCCACGGTAGGAACTCCGATACAATTGCCATAAAAGGAAATCCCGTTCACCACCCCACTCAGGAGGTAGCGGTTGCGGGGGTTGTCCAGGGGACCGAAGCGCAAGGAGTCCAGCAAAGCGATAGGCCGGGCGCCCATGGCGAAAATATCCCGCACAATCCCTCCCACCCCGGTAGCAGCACCCTGGAAAGGTTCGATGGCCGAGGGGTGGTTATGGCTTTCCATTTTAAACACTACAGCCTGGCCGTCTCCGATATCGATAATGCCGGCATTCTCCCCCGGGCCCTGCAAGACCCAGGGGGCGCGGGTGGGGAACATTTTCAGCAGGGGGCGCGAATGCTTGTAGCCGCAGTGTTCGGACCACATGACGGCGAACATGCCCAGTTCCACATGGTTGGGCTCCCGTCCCAGCAGTGCTTTAATGCGCTCGTATTCCTCGTCGGTCAGGCCCATCTGCCGCCAGACCTTGTCCCTCATGAGCTTCTCTCCTTCGTTAAAAGCTATTATGGGCACCATGCAGGCGCTGTTTCGCCCACCAGTCTATGAGGGAAGCGAAGAGCTCCCGCCCGTCCGTCCCGCCCAGGAGTTCCTCCA
Organism: Moorellaceae bacterium AZ2; assembly: GCA_051024685.1. GTDB lineage: Bacteria > Bacillota > DSM-521 > Neomoorellales > Neomoorellaceae > UBA12545. The sequence goes on from JAZHPA010000019.1 coordinate 37,360, forward strand.
CACAGCGCTCCGGGTGGGGCATGAGTCCCAGGACGTTCCCTTCTTCGTTAATGAGGCCGGCAATGTTTTCTACCGAACCATTGGGGTTAGCCTCCGGGGTTATTTCTCCTTGAGGCGTGCAGTAGCGGAAAACGATCTGGTTTCTTTCCTTTAAACGGCGCAGGGTTTCCGGGTCGGCGTAATAATTGCCTTCATTATGGGCAATAGGCATCCTCACGACCTGTCCCTGAGCAAAGCGGCCGGTAAAGGGGGTAGCATTATTCTCCACCCGCAGATAAGTATCCTGGCAGCGAAACTGGAGGCAATGGTTGCGTAGCATGGCCCCGGGCAGCAAGCCCGCTTCCAAAAGAATCTGAAAGCCATTACAGATGCCCAACACCAGCCCCCCCTGGCGGGCAAAATCCATCACCGCCGGCATGATAGGGGCGAAACGCGCGATGGCCCCCGGCCGCAGATAATCGCCGTAGGAAAAGCCACCGGGCAACACCAGGCAGTCGTAGCCTGTAAACTTGGTGTCGGCATGCCAGAGGTAGTCCACCGGTTGCCGGAGGACCGCGCCCAGGGCATAATGGACATCCCGATCGCAGTTGGACCCGGGAAAGACGACGACCCCGAACTTCATATCTCCGCCACCTCTAAAGTAAAATCCTCAATCACCGGATTGGCCAGCAAACGGCGGCACATCTCCTCCACCTGTCGCCGGGCTTGCCCCTCATCTGGGGCCTCCAGGCGCACTTCCAGGTATTTGCCCACCCGCACTTCCTTTACCCCCCCGTACCCCAGGGCTACCAGGCCCTGTTTCACCGCTTCTCCCTGGGGATCCAGGACGCCTGCCTTCAGGGTCACGCGGACCCGGGCCAGGTACAGCCTCGCCACCTCAACCCACCACCTTGCTTATACGCTCGTAAACTGAAGCGTAGGCCTCCTCCACTCCTCCCAGGTCCCGGCGGAAGCGGTCCTTGTCCAGCTTTTCCCGGGTCTCCCTGTCCCAGAAGCGGCAGGTATCCGGAGAAATCTCGTCTCCCAGCAGTAACTGGCCGTGGTGCAGGCCGAACTCCAGTTTAAAGTCCACCAGGATAAGGCCGGCTGCCTGCAAAAGCCGGGTCAATATTTCATTAATCTTTAAGGCCCGCTCTTTAAATCCTTCCACCTGCTCGGGAGTAGCCAGGTCCAGGGCGGCTATATGGTATTCGTTAATCATGGGATCGTGGAGGGCATCGGATTTATAATAAAATTCCAGCACCGGCCTTTTTAAAGGGGTGCCCTCGGCTAGCCCTAAACGCTGGGACAGGCTGCCGGCAGCTACGTTGCGCACCACCACTTCTACGGGAAGGATCTTAAGGGCCTTGACCAGCATCTCCCGCGGGCCGACCAGTTCCACAAAATGGGTGGCTATGCCCTCCCCCTCTAAAGCCCGGAAAAACAGGGCCGAAAGCCGGGCGTTAATTTCCCCCTTGCCGGCTATAATACCTTTCTTGAGCCCGTCAAAGGCGGTGGCTTCGTCTTTAAACTCCACCAGGTATAGATCGGGGTCTCCGGTGTAGTAAACCCGCTTGGCTTTGCCTTCGTAAAGGGGTTCCCCTTTGGCTGTCATCTTCCTAATCTCCTTTCTGAATGTCGTTAGAATCTTATTCCAGGCCGGCGCGCCGGAAAATATAATCCACGTGCTTCAGATGGTAGTTATAATCGAACAGCTCTTCCATTTCAGCAGGGCTCAGGTAGGAAGTAACTTCGGGGTCCCGGAGGAGCAATTCCTTAAAGGGTACCCTTTCGCGCCAGGCTTGCATGGCATGGCGCTGCACCAGGGCGTAGGCTTTCTCCCTCAACAGCCCTTTGTCCACCAGGGCCAACAGCACCCGCTGGGAGAAAATCAGACCGTAGGTCTGCTCCAAATTGCGCCGCATATTTTCCGGGTAGACGTTGAGGCCGGCCATGATTTCCGTAAATTTGGCCAGCATGTAATCCAGGAGGATGGTGCTGTCGGGAATAATCACCCGTTCCACCGAAGAGTGGGTGAGATCCCGCTCGTGCCAGAGGGTTACGTTTTCCAAGGCAGCCAGGGCGTGGCCGCGAATCACTCTAGCCAGGCCGGCCACCCGTTCGCATATGATGGGATTGCGCTTGTGGGGCATGGCAGAGGAACCCTTCTGCCCCTGGGCAAAGGGCTCTTCTACCTCCAGGATATCCGTGCGCTGGAGGTTGCGGATTTCCGTGGCCATCTTTTCCAGGGAACTGGCTATAATTGCCAGGGTGGTGAGATATTGGGCGTGGCGGTCGCGCTGGATAATCTGGTTGGAAACAAGGGCCGGCTTAAGCCCCAGCTTGCGGCAGACATATTCTTCCACCCGGGGGTCCACATTGGCGAAGGTCCCCACCGCGCCGGAGATCTTGCCTACGCTGATTATTTCCCGTGCTTGCAGGAGCCTTTCCCGGTTGCGGTCCACTTCCATAATCCACAGGGCCATCTTGAGGCCGAAGGTGGTGGGTTCGGCGTGGATGCCATGGGTGCGGCCCATCATGAGGGTGAATTTGTGCTCCCTGGCCCTGGCTGCCAGGACCTCCCGCAGACTTTGCAGCCTTCCCAGGAGCTGGTCGGCCGCTTCCCGCATCTGCAGGGCCAGGGCCGTGTCCAGGATATCCGAGGAAGTCATCCCCAGGTGGATGTACTTGGAAGCCTCTCCCACCCGCTCGGCCACCGCGGTGAGAAAAGCGATGACGTCATGCCGCACCGTGGCTTCGATTTCTTTAACCCGGGCGATATCGAAGGCAGCCTTTTCCTTAATTTCCGCCAGAGCCTCTGGCGGTATCTTGCCCAGCTCGGCCCAGGCTTCACAGGCGTAAATCTCAATCTCCAGCCACTTGCGCAATTTATTCTCTTCGTCCCAAATGCGGGCCATCTCCGGCAAGGTGTAGCGTTCAATCATCGGCTAACAACCCCCTATTCAAGTTAGTTTCCCCCGAAGCTCGCAACCTTTCATCCTTAACCTCCACCTCCCGGGCCAGCCGTTCTTTAAAGGCCATAAATTTGGACCGCAAAGAGGGATCTTTTATGGCCAACATCTGTACGGCCAGCAAAGCCGCATTAGCGGCTCCATCGATGGCCACCGTGGCTACCGGAACACCCCGGGGCATCTGGACTATGGAATAGAGGGAATCTTGCCCTCCCAGGGCCGGGGTGCGGATGGGCACGCCGATGACCGGCAAGGGAGTCACGGCCGCCAGCATGCCCGGCAAGTGGGCTGCGCCTCCTGCCCCGGCGATGAGCACCTCCAGGCCGCGGCCGGCTGCCTCCCGGCCGTAGGCCAGGGCGGTTTCCGGTGTGCGGTGGGCGGAAAGAATGCGCATCTCATAGGGTACGGCAAATTCCTCCAGGACCTCGGCTGCCGTCTGCATCACCGGCAGGTCCGAATCGCTGCCCATCACAATACCTACTAAAGGCTGCTTCATCCCATCACCTCTTTAAAGTAATGAACCCAGGCCGGGTAGGTCGAAAGAAATTGCTGAAACCTACCCGCCTGGGTTTTTAGTCCCTCCGGTGTGGCACCAAGGTGCCTGTACCACTCGGACCAGCCCGCAAAGATTAACCTTTGCGCGGAACCCTGAGGTACACTTTCAGCCTGTTAGCAAGGTCACTTACTTCCGCCCGCTTTAACGGGCCTACCCTTAGCTTAACAGACCCCTATCTTCTTTTTTTCGTCTTCATCATAGCAAACAAAAAACGGAAGTGTCAAGAAAATTACTTCCTGAGTTATCCCCACTTTTTGCAGGGCAGGCTACTTGGGCTTGGAAGCGAGCGACTAAACCTGAGCGGTAGCCAAACTTAAGCTTGGCGAAAGGCGGAGGCAGGCCCGAGGCCATGGATGGCCGAGGCCGGCAACTGAGACAGGAGGTCGAATTTGCCGGGAAGCCTGCCGGAGCCTTGAGCCAAGCGCTAGTTTGGCCCGCGAGGGAGGCCTTTGCGAGCGAAAGCCAAGCAGGCCTGGGCTCAAAACTGGGATACGTCAGAATTACTTCTCCTGTTTCCGCACCTCTACCTGTGCCATCTTCTCGTAGAAGCGCACAATGGCGCTGTGGTCCGCCTCGCCCAACCCGTCCACCTTGAGGGCCTGGAAGATCTCCATGGCCACCGAAGTCAAGGGCAGGGGAACACCTATGTCATGGGCCGCGGCCAGGGCATTGGCCAGGTCCTTGATATGCAGGTTTATCCGGAAGCCCGGCCTAAAGTTCCTGGCCATGATCATGGGCGCTTTCATGTCCAGTACCGCGCTGCCGGCAAGACCCCCCCTTATGGCCCGGTAAACGAGCTCAGGGTCTACCCCGGCTTTGGCCGCCAGCACCAAGGCCTCCGACATGGCAGCCATGTTTAAGGCTACAATTATCTGGTTGGCCAGTTTAGCAACGTTGCCGGCCCCTATATCTCCTACCCGCACAACCGAACTTCCCAGGGCTTTAAGAATAGGATAGCATTCCTCAAAGTCCTCCTCTTTCCCACCCACCATGATGGCCAGGGTGCCCTGGACGGCCTTGGCCTCGCTACCGCTTACCGGCGCGTCCAGCATACGAACTCCTTTTCCGGCCAGCTCGGCGGCTATCTCTCGGGTCACCTGGGGCTCGATAGAACTCATATCGATCAATATGGACCCCGGACGGGCCCCTTCGATAAGGCCCTTTGGACCCAGCACTACTTCCTTTACTTCGGGAGAGTTGGGTAGCATGGTAATGAACTTATCAGAGCGTTCGGCCACCTCGCAGGGAGAGCTGGCGGGTTCGGCACCGGCCGCTACCAGTTCCTCCACGGCAGCCTGGCTTCTATTGTACACCACCAATTGATAACCCGCCTTGATGAGGTTTTTGCTCATAGGTTTACCCATGATGCCCAAACCGATGAAGCCGATCTTGCCCATAACCCTTTACTCCTTTCCTACCACTGTTCGCCATTAACATGGGCGCAACTATATTCTACTACCGAAACCGGGAGTCCTCCAGCTCCATAAACCCGAGGCAGGTCCAAGTTTTTTGGGGGATGATCCATCAATACCTTGCCTTAGAATAAAACGAGGTGTAAAGTTTATGATGGAAAAATTCTTATGGCAAAGGATGGGAAGTTTGGTGAAGGAATTTGGAGACCGCGTGGCTGCGGAAGTATTGGCTGTTAAAACCGGGCTCATCTTGCCCCACGACGACATCGCCGCTACGGTAGCGGAAGCAATACAGGGCATAGTGGAGGACGGAGATATAGTCTGCGTAACCGAAGCGGTCGTAGCCCGCTCACAGAACCGGTATTTGAGCTGCGAAGAGCTGGCCCAGCAGGTAAAGGAAATCTTCGATTTAAAACCCCACAGCACTCTGGCGATAGTGTACCCCATTGCCAGCCGGAATCGCTTTGCCTTGGTATTGAAGGCCATAGCTATGGCTACCCAAAGAGGCAGGGTCATAGTGGCTTTCCCTGTTCCGGCAGATGAGGTGGGGAACCAAGTCATAGACGCCGAGCTGGCCAGGACCCGCCTGGGGCTCAAGATGCTGTACAAACATCTGTCCTCGGCCAGGGGCAGCACACCGTACTTAAATATTTTAATCCGGGAAGTAATAGCTGCCCTGATCCTTCAATCTTTTGGATACAGTATTGTGGGCATGAGAAAAATCCTGGGTAGCGGGATCGCCGATATCACAGTGCGTAACCCTGAAGGGTACCTGGCTCCTTTGGAAGTAACCTTCGTCGAACACGAAAGGGCCGCCCGGAAGGCCGTGGAGATCCTGGGAGACATGCCGGAGGCCGGTCAGGCCCTGGCGGCAGGAGTAGACCTGGGCCGGAAGGAATTCGTCCTTTTTGATGCCCGGCGCTACTTGGCGGGAGAAAAAGAGCCATTATGCCAGGTGTCTTTTGCCGAGCAGATAGGCGCCTTTGCCGAAGAGGAGGTTATCCACGGCCGGGAACTGCCTAACGGCGTATTTCGCCACCCGATTACCGGGATCGATTATCGCCAGCTTTATTCAGAAGTCATCCAAGAAGCCGGCGCCCAGGGAGACGTGATCTTTACCAACAACCCCCTCAAAGTCTACGAACTCGGGTATCTAGACGGTATAGTATTGGGTGAAGTCCATAACCGCCGGGAGCGGCGGGACCTGTTTCTGGCCATGGGGGCTAAGGTTCCGGTAAAAACCCTAGACGAACTGGGGCCTCCCCCGTGGGGCGTCATCGGATCCAATGTTTCTGATTACGAAAAAGGCATCTTAAAACTTTTGCCTGAGGATGCCGACGGGACGGCGGAGGAAATACGAAAACGGATTCTTAGGGATACAGGTAAAGAGGTCGATGTCCTTATTTTCGGTGACGGCGCCTATAAAGATCCGGACACCGGTATTTACGAACTGGCCGACCCTTACCCTGCCCTGGGGGTTTCCGAGGGATTGCGGGACTCCAAGCTCAGGACAGGCAAGAAGCTCAAGCTGGTGGTAGATACCCTTTATAACAAGGGCTACAGCCGTGAAGAGATAGTCCGTCTTGTGGCAGAAACAAGGGATGAGCAGAGCGACCTCGGCACTACACCGAGAAGGCTGGTAAGCATTGCCGCTACCCTGGCGGACCTCCTGGCGGGCTCGGCCGACCAAGGCACCCCCATAGTTCTGGTGAGAGGTATGAAACGCGATTAAAAAGACATTAAAAGTAACCGTTACCTGTCGGCCGCGGCCAAGGAAGAGGCAATTAAGTCGGATATGGTTACCAATTCATAGCCTTGATTTCTTAGCTTGTGGATTAAAACGGGCAAAGCGGCCAGGGTGCCGGGAAGGGATTCATGGAGGAGAATGATGCTGCCGTCGCTGACGTGGGACATCACCAGCTGTACTATAACCTCCGCGGGAGGCCTCGACCAGTCACGAGGATCGACATTCCAGGTCACCATTTGCAGCTCCAAATTGGCAGCAGCGGCTATCAAGTTGGGGCCCACGGCGCCGTAAGGGGGGCGAAAATATTTCACCGGCTGGCCGGTGATATTCTGGAGCACCACAGCCGCCCGTTGCAGGTCTTCCTCGATTTCCTCCTGGGCGGCTTTACTGAGGTCGGCATGGCGCCAGGAATGGCTGGCCACCTGGTGACCTCCGGCCTGAACGGCCTTCACCAGAGCAGGGTGAGCTTCAGCTTGCCTGCCCACCATGAAAAAAGTAGCCGAAACTCCGGCGGTGTCCAGGGCATGGAGATAAAGCTCGGTCCACCCGGGAACGGGCCCATCATCAAAGGTAAGGGCTACACGCCGTCCGGCGCCGGGTACCTCCCGCAGGGGCTTAAGCTGAAGCTGTTCCCCTGCTCCGGGTGGGGGTTGCAACCCGGGATCGGCGGACGGCGGGGAAGCATCCATTTCCGGCTCCCCAGGAGTAGGTGCTGCCGGGGCTCCGGGGTGGTCAACGGGAGGTTGGGGTTTTGGACGGTAAGAGGGTGTATTGACTTGGGTGCTTCCGGGGGACGCCCTGCCGGCCGGAGCCCGGGTGGTCGGCGGGCTGTCTACGACAGGCTGTTGGACAATATGTATGTCCCTCACCGTGAGGCTTTCTTTCGCCCCCGGAGCCTGCCGGTCCGCCCCGCTGCAAGTGAGGAAAACGGCTACCGGAATAGCGACCATTACAGCCAGTCTCAGCCGCAGAAACCCTGCGCGCCACGCCGCCCAAGGCCGCAGGATTAATCCGGCTGTCAAAGAACAATGATCGACAATATATTTGACTACCTGCCCCACCCCGGTTTGCTCCTCTTGTTCTTTTTATCTATTTAGACGTTATTTTCCCCTTTTCGGTTCCACAAAATTTTCCTCCGATTTGAGGCAATAATTTCCATTTAATCATGCCTCTTTCATTCCCAGGGCGTCTAACAAATTACTGAAAAAGGAGCCCGCCTGTTCATACGCTACCACGTCAGCTTTGTGATCCCAGGGGGTGGGTTCTTTATTTATTATGACCAGCCTCCTGGCCAGGCGGGGCAGGTCGGCCACCGGGTATACCTGTAAGCTGCTCCCCACTACCATCAGCACCTCGCACCCCTGCATCTCTTCCCAAGCCCGGTAATAGTCATCGCCCATAGGATCGCCAAAAAGCACCACGTCCGGCCGCAGCACTCCGCTGCATTGGGGACACCTGGGCGGGTTCGTTCCCCGGTTGAATTGTATAGTGAGTTCGCTAAAGGGGTAGCTGGTAGCACATTCCAGACAGCGGCAGGTACGGAGATGCCCGTGGACTTCCCAAACCCTCTGGGAACCTGCCTTGCGGTGGAGTCCGTCGATGTTCTGGGTAATGATGCCGTGGATGTATCCCCTCCTTTCCAATTGGTACAGGGCCCGGTGCGTTATATTGGGCTCCGCCTTAACATAATCGGACCAGCGCGGCAGGTTAAACCGGTAGAATTCTGCCGGATTGGAAAGCAGGGCATGAAGGCTGGCCTTCTCCATGGGATCATACTTCTCCCACAGGCCGGTCCCCTTGCCCCGGTAGTCCGGAATGCCGCTTTCCGTGCTGGCCCCAGCACCGGTCAACACCAGAGTCTTGCGCGACTCTTTTAAGATATTGGCTACCCTGGAAACTGGCCCCGACAGACCGCTCATCTTGTTTTCTCACCACCTTCTGCCGTCCTGATGCTTCCAAAGCATTCCCCAAGTCGGGGCGCCGGCTCCTAATGGTCTCACCAGCATCCCCGACTTTTTCATATTTTCTTCGGAGGCCCTGTCGTCCTTCAAAAGGACCCGTAATACGAAAACAACCCTAAACTTTCACAAGTGGTTGTGCCCCCGGGCAACTGCAGTTATACCCCGCCGCCGGCAGCCAGCTCCATGGCCAGGTGATAATAGCCGACGGCGCTCTTGTACAGTTGTTCCAAATCCAAATACTCATCTGCAATGTGGGCCTCGGTTTCGCGGCCGGGGCCAAAACCGACGGTGGGGATACCGTATATCCCGGCAGAGCAACTGCCGTTGGTACAGAAGGAATAGGAAGAAATGAGGGGAACCAGGTTGGCTTTCCTAAGGGCCCGAACCGCTTCCCGCACCACCCAATGATCCCTCTCCGTTTTCCAGGCAGGGGCGAAGCGGGCGCTGCTGACCCTGAACCCCGTATAGGTGGTAAAATCGTTAAGAGCAATAAAGGCTCGGGCCCGGAAGGCCGGATCCGCAGCTTCTAACTTTTGCAGAGCACCCGTAACATCTCCCACGACTCCTTCTGGGGTCTCGCCGGTCAAGAGCCTGCGGTCGTAGGTGGCCCGGCATTTTTCCGGTACCACCGAGTTGCCGGGATAGGGAAAGGATATGATATCCGTAAGCTCCATAATGGCCGGCCCCAGCAGTTCATCCCGGGGCAACTTCAAATCTGCCACCGCCTGGATAGCTTTAACCATCTGGTAGACGGCATTAATACCCACCTCGGGGTGAGAAGAATGGGCGGCTTTGCCATAGGTCTCTAAGACAATTTCCGCCCGGCCCCTCTGGCCAATATTAAGCCTTAGTTCGGTAGCCTCCCCGATAACTACCACATCGGGCCGCACCTCTTGCAGGACATGGCCGAGGGCCACCCCTTCGGCGATTTCTTCGTGTACAGTGCCGGACACATAGATTTCCCCCCTCAGATTCTCCTTGTGCCTGGCCAGTTGCCCTACAGCGTAGACCATGGCAGCCAGGGCGCCCTTCATGTCCGACGCTCCCCTGCCGTATATCTTCCCCCCTGCCACCGTACCACTAAAAGGAGGGTACTTCCACCGGTCCTCGCCGGGGCCCACGGTATCCAAATGCCCGTCCAGGAGCACTTTCCTCCCCGGCAAGCCCCCTTTTACCATCCCCACTACACTGCCCAGCTCGTCAATCCAGGCCCGGTCAAAACCAAACTGCAACATGATGTTTTTTATAGTGTCGGCCAACGCTTTTTCTTCTCCCGTAAGGCTGGGTATGGAAATGAAGGTGCGGCAGAGCTCCAGAAGTTCTCTTTGCCTTTGCTCAGTTAAATCCACCTCGACACCACCCCATCTTTTGTTTCCCCATCCAGCCGAAAACCCTAAAGCCTCGTCACTTTCCATTCTAGCACAAAAGCCCATGTATTTCCTACTTTACATCCTAGCATCGTTGCAAAATTCGATAACCCGCAAGGTCCCGCCGGTGGTTCCGACGGAGCAGGCGGAAAAAACAGACAACGCCGGAGCCCCTGGGTCCGGGCTTCCAAAGGCGGGAAACGTAAACCTACAAGAGACATGTCGCAGGATAAGACAGTCGGCATAGGATATAGGGGGCAATCATATTAAAGGCTGCGGAAGGAGAAAATTGAACATGAAAGACCATACCGAAAGCCGCGGTTTATCCGCTTATCTTCCACCGGGTCACCACCAGCTGCCGCCCTTACCTTATCCCTATAACGCCTTGGAACCTTACATTAGCGCTACCACCGTGCAGATTCACCACGACCGCCATCACCTGGCTTATGTACAAGGATTGAACCGCGCGGAGGTAAAACTCGCGGAAGCTCGCCAAAAGGGCGATTTTTCCCTGATAAAGCATTGGGAAAGGGAACTGGCCTTTCACGGCTCCGGCCATATCCTCCACAGTATCTACTGGGCCACCATGGGCCCCGGGAGCATCCGGGAACCCTTTGGTCTGGTTCGCCAATACCTGGAAAAATACTTTGGAAGCTGGCCTATTTTCCGGGAACAGTTTACGCGGGCCGCCGTGGACGTAGAAGCTTCGGGGTGGGCCGTGTTGGTGTGGCAACCTTTCTGGCGGCGTCTGGAGATCCTCACCGCCGAAAAACACCAAGATTTAACCCAGTGGGGCGTCATTCCCGTCCTGTTGCTGGACGTCTGGGAACACGCCTATTACCTGGACTACCAAAACCGGCGGCAGGACTACGTCGAGGCCTGGTGGCACGTAGTGGATTGGTCGGAAGTGGAAAAGCGGCTACATCTGGCGTTGCCGGCCAAGGTGCCTCTGGCCAAGGCTCATGTTTAAGACGGCCCTTATGCAGGCAAAATAACAGTAACATGGCCGATAAACAGTATTCCGTACTTAAAATCGCCGCCACTTATATCGGCACCGTAGTTGGGGCGGGCTTTGCCTCCGGCCAGGAGGTGCTGCAGTTTTTTGGCTATTTCGGATTCCGGGGCCTCTTGGGCTTAGGTGTGGCCACCGGCCTCTTCATCTTTTTTGGCTATACCGTCTTGCTGGTCAGCCACCGCCTCCAAGCCCATTCCCACCTCCCTGTCATCCGCCACGCCGGAGGCCCGCTGGTAGGCAAGGTAGTGGACGGGATCACCACCTTTTTCCTTTTCGGAGCCCTGGCAGTCATGGCCGCCGGCGCCGGCGCTATTTTCCGGGAGGAGTACCGCCTCCCGGCCCTTATGGGGAGCAGCATCTTGATCGCAGCAACCCTTGCAACGGTGCTGCTGGGCATTAACCAGGTTATTAACGCCATTAGCTTTGTAGCGCCCCTCTTGATGGCCACCGTCCTGGGGCTAAGCTTGTTCGCCCTCTTTAGGAATCCTTCTTCCTTGCTGACCAATCTCTACTGGTCGGATGTGCCCCGCGCTGCAGCTCCTTTCTGGCCCCTTGCCGCCGTCCTTTACGCTTCTTATAACCTGGTCCTGTCCGTAGCCGTCCTGGCACCGTTAGGGACCTTAAGCCGGGAGGAAAATCTCCTCCCCGGAGCCGCTTTAGGGGGAGTGGGCCTGGGGTTGGGAGCCGGAGCCATCACTTTGGCCCTCCTGGCGGCCGCTCCCGATGTAACCGTCTGGGAAGTACCTATGCTTCAGATAGCGGGAGGCCTCGCTCCCGTGGCTCGCACCTTTTACAGCGTCATTCTGCTGGCCGAAATTTACACCACCGGCGTCAGCAGCCTTTACGGTTTTACCGCCCGCCTGGCTGAACCGGAAAGCAGGCGGTTTTCTTATCTGGCCATTATCGCCAGCGCCGTGGCCTTGATAGCCGCCCAGTCAGGCTTCTCCCGCCTGGTAGCCGTCCTCTTCCCGCTGGTCGGCTACGGCGGCCTTCTGCTGGTGGGAGCTCTGGCCTACCATTTCATACGCCAGAACCTGGCCGTACCCCTTCCGGAGCTGTTCTTTAGGGGCCTCCTCCCGCTGGCCCGTAAAACTCTTCCCTTTAAGAAAAAAGACGATTCCTAGAAGGGGTTCAGACCATCTTTACGCCCGGAATACCATCATTGACTCTTTCCTTTCCTCAGCCCCCGACTAATCGCGGGCTTTCATGCTCTGCGCAAGTTCCTGCATGATGCCTTCCAGGGATCTATACGAAGCCGCCATCGCCTCATGTGCTCTCATAAACCTCCAGGCGATGAACAGGAACAAACACCAACCCCCCAGCATGGCTATGGGAGCGGCTAAGGATACTACAGTCATCATCTGAAAAAGACTCCCCGGCATTGGTAAGACCACCTCCTCTATATTACCTTAAACTTTTCCAGCCCTATCTGCAAGAATAACGTTTCCACGCTGCTACTCGGTTTGGCTTCGTAGTAACCGTCAGGGACTGCATCCCTTAGACCGATACCCACCGCCCAAATCACTAAAGCTCGGTAAACTCCCAATCGCCTTCATTCTAACTTAATCCCCCACCCTCCTCCAGGGATTTTCCTCAATTCCCCCGCCTTCTCTCCGCTTTTGGGGACTATCTCCCAAGTACCAGCTCCTCCCAAGACCCCCGGTCCTGAGTTATCCCCAGTTTTCGCCCGGGAGGCCTGCTTGGACTTGAAAGCGAGCGACTAAACCCGAGCGGCTAGCCAAACTTGGGCTTCGGCCGAAAGCGCAAGCCGCCCGAGGCCACGGATGGCCGAGGCCGGCAACTGAGACAGGAGGTCGAATTTGCCGGGGAAGCCTGCCGGAGCTTGAGGCCGAGCGCTAGTTTGGCCCGCGAGGGAAGCCATAAGCGAGCGAAAGCCAAGCAGGCCTGGGATCAAAACTGGGGATAGCTCAGCCAAGTTACCCCTGTCAAGCGTCAATGAAAATGTCAGGTAAAATTCGTCTGAGATTCTGTCAGGGTAGAAGTGGTATAATAAGGCCTGCGTTTCCATGGCTTACGCCATGGATGGTCTTGAGCGGGCCTACGAATTGAAGTAGAGCCCGCCTTTTCATCGATTTGGGGAGTAAGGGCAGGCTCTGTATTACTCCGTGTTTTAGAGGAAGGTGTGAACTCCAAGGGTTCTAACGAGTATATATTTCCCTTCCATCCCACATACAAGCGACCGTCAGGCAGTTTATGCACTTCTACCACGGAACGTAGGGGGATAATAGGCGCACCTTTAGGAGTTAACACCTTATAAGTTTTGCACTCGAAGCGGATGGTATAGCCGGGGTTCAATATTCGGTGTTCCTTCCAGCAGAAGATATGTTCGAGGCGCAAGTGGGAAGGTATGGGGCGGAAAGCGGAAACCGGGTTAGCCGGGGGCACAGCAAACTTTTGGTTATAGCGCTTGATAAAGTTTTTAAGGACGGCATTAGCCTCTTCCAGGGTAGAAGCACCTGCCAGGCGCAGCTCAAGAACTAGCCTTTCCTGCAGGGTTTGGAAGGAGCGTTCGATGCGGCCTTTAGCCTGGGGGGAATGGGCGGGGATGTGCTGGATCCCCAGTTCGTTTAAGATACGGCCGATTTGGGTTAAAGAGCGTTGTTGGCCGAGGAGCTGTTGTGCGATACTAGCAGTATTCTCTTCACCCTTAGGAGGGAAGAAGAGGGTATGGCGGTCGGAGTAGAT
>JAZHPA010000020.1:0-50274 GCA_051024685.1 Moorellaceae bacterium AZ2
GCTAGTTTGGCCCGCGAGGGAAGCCATAAGCGAGCGAAAGCCAAGCAGGCCTGGGATCAAAACTGGGGATACGTCAGTCCTTAGACCCCAGGAATCCCCGCTTCTTAGCTAGGCGCAATTCAGCTCCCTCTCGCTCGAGGAGCCTCGCAGATCAACAGACCAACACTTGTGCTCAGCTCTTTAGACCGGAAGGCTTCTCTTCATTCCGAGGGAAGAGGCTCCCGTATCGAGTAGGAGGGGGCGGCTAGCCCCCGTCCTCTCACACCACCGGACATGCGGGTCCGCATCCGGCGGTTCACCAAGCTTGACGAAGACTAAGATAGCGTTCGGTTAAGCTCATCAGGCCCTGGGACTGCCAGTAGGTATTGCCCAGGGCTCTATTCATTGGCCCGTGGGCCATACGCCATGGCCCTTTGCGGGCGTTGGCGAATTCATGTACTACCCATTCCGGTAATCCTAAAGCTCGTAGCTCGCGGTACCTGGTCCGTACTCGCTTCCACTGCTTCCAGAGGCACATGCGTAGCCTCCTCCGCATCCAGCCTTCCAAGTTCTTAAAAGTGCTGGGCGTATCGGCCAGGACGAAGTATCCTATCCACCCAGGTAGGTGTTCAGGCGTTCTATGCGTTCCGCCATCCTTACGGGTTTATTCCGGGAGGTTATTTCCCGGATTTTCGTTTTCACCTGGTCGATAGTTTGCGGTGCTAAGCGGATAAGGATTTGCCCTGCTCTGGCTTTATACATGCTAAACCCCAGGAATTTCAGTTTCCACGGCCGGTCTACCGCACTCTTTTCCTCGTTTATCTTGAGCTTCAACCGTTCCTGCAGGAACTTGCGGATACTTGCCATGACCCTTTCTCCCGCCCGTTTGCTTTTGACGTAAATATTGCAGTCATCGGCGTAACGGACGAATTTGTGGCCCCTCTTTTCCAGTTCTTTGTCCAGGTCGTCTAGTAGAATGTTGGCTAATAACGGGCTTATTGGTCCACCCTGGGGCGTTCCTTCTACCGTCTCCATGACCACTCCATTTACCATGACGCCTGCGGTAAGATAGCGGCGGATAAGGGTAAGTACCCTCTTGTCCGTTACTTTCCGGGCCACCCGGGCCATGAGGATGTCATGGTTTACCCGGTCGAAATATTTCTCGATGTCCAGGTCTACCGCCCATTCGTATCCTTCTTCTACGTACTGACGTGCCTTCTTTACCGCGTCGTGGGCTCTCCTTCCGGGTCGGAACCCGAAACTGCTTTCTGAAAACTGCGGTTCGAAGATTGGCGTCAATACCTGCAGGAGGGCCTGCTGGATCAGGCGGTCCATTACGGTGGGTATCCCTAACATCCGTTTGCCTCCCCCGGGTTTCGGGATTTCGACCCGGCGCACGGGCTTTGGTCTGTAGGTTCCCGCGAGCAGTTCTTCCCGGATACGCGGCCATTCGGCGCGGATTTGGTCCCGAAGCCGTTCGGTCGGGATGCCGTCCACGCCGGGTGCGCCTCCGTTCCGCTCTACCCGCTTTAGGGCGGCCAGCATGTTTTGCCTTTCCACCACCTGTTCCATCAGGCCGCTACCTTGGCCTCCGCGAGGTGACGTCCCGCTTTGTGCCGGAGAAGAACTCGGCCCTCCCGCGGTCCCCTGTGGCTTCACCACTTCCTCCCGCGGGCAGGCCCCTTCCGGGGGTTTCTGCTGTCTTCGCCCTTCTCGCGAACGCATCGGTCTCACCTCTGACTTGGTGTTCGGGCCTTCCCCTGGAGTTCATGACCCCCAGGGTACTATGCCTTCTGCTGACTCCTGCCGGTTCAGCCGTGCCTTTCGACACGGGTTGCCAGCTTTACCTGGCTTATCCGGCAGGCCTCCCCGGGTAAGAGCGTTAACCTTCGCCCCGCGCCCGCCCCATATACTCTACCATCCCTTGGCAGCCTGGGATTTCGCTGTGTTTCGCCAGCTCATCCGGATGGTCTAGCCTCCTATGGGGTTCTTGTTCATCGGGCCGTGGCTTTGCCTCCGGCTTCCTTCAGATCCCACCTCACGATGGGCACCCTTGCCTTTGGCTAGCAGACTCGTGCTGCCTCGCCTGCAGTGGACTTACACCACTAAGTTAACGCCCATGCCGGACGCACAAAAAAGGAGCAGGGGAAAACCTCCCCTGCTCCTCTTCACTTAATTGTTCTCATCCGCCAGGGCTTTTTCGACCGCCCGCAGGATGTTTTGGTAGCCGGTGCACCGGCACAGGTGCCCGGACAGTTCCCGCTTAAGCTCTTCCCTGGTATATTTTTTGCCACTCTCTACCAGAGCCGTGGCCGTAAGAACATAACCGGGAGTACAGAACCCGCACTGGACGGCTCCCTCTTCGATAAAGGCCTTTTGTACCTTGGAAAGCTCCCCGTCCTTGGCTATGCCTTCAATAGTGACGATATTCTTCCCGTCGGCCCAGACGCCCAGGTATATACAAGAGTCGATGGGGGTACCGTCCACGAGCACTGTGCAAGCCCCGCATTCCCCTACCTCACAGCCCTTTTTTACTCCGGTATAGCCTAAACGGTTTCGCAAAACCTCCAGCAGCGATTCCCG
Source organism: Moorellaceae bacterium AZ2 (assembly GCA_051024685.1). GTDB lineage: Bacteria > Bacillota > DSM-521 > Neomoorellales > Neomoorellaceae > UBA12545. The sequence continues at coordinate 2,563 of JAZHPA010000020.1, forward strand.
CACGTCGATTTCTAAAGTCTGTTGTTTCCCGTTAACCGTGAAGGAAATTTTTCTAAGCAACTTCCCCACCCCCCGCCTTAAGAACCGCCGCCTTCAAGGCCCGCTGGGTAAGCTCCTCCACCAGGTGCTCCCTGTATTCCTTAGAGGCCCTCCAGGAGGTCCGGGCCCTGGTAGCCTTTACGGCTAACTTCCCGATCTCCGCTATGGTTTCCCGGGAAACGTCCTTGCCCCTGGCAAAGGCTTCGGCTTCCGGGCACCTGATGGGCGTGGGTGCGGCCACCCCCAGCCCGATCCTCACGTCCTCAAAAAGGCGGCCTTCCTTTAGTTTGCAGAGGACCGCCACGCCCAGGGTGGCAATGTCCATGGCCTTGCGCATGGAGAACTTAATATAGTGCCCCGCATACCCCTGGTAATTCTCAGGGGAAATGAGAATACCCGTAAGAAGTTCCGCCGGCTTCAAATCCACCTTCCCCGGACCCAGGTAAAAATCCTGGATGGGAATCACCCGCTCGCCTTGGGGGCTCTGCAATTTTAAGCGGGCATCCAGGGCAAATAAGGTGGACGCGCTGTCGGCCGAGGTCGCGCCGTTGCAGATATTGCCGCCTATGGTGGCCACGTTCCGGATCTGGGGTCCACCCATAGATAAGGCCGCCTCCGCCAGGACGGGGATGTTCTCTTTAATTACGGGGCTGTTGGCCACCTGGGTGAAGGTGGTCAGGGGGCCGATGGTAACGGTTCCGTCCTCGAGTTTCTCAATCCCCTCCAGGGACTTTATTTTGCGAATACTGAGCAACTCTGCCTTCTCTATCTGACCGTGGTGCATCTTTATCAATACATCCGTTCCACCGGCAATAACCACCAGGTTAGGATTGGCCGCCAGCAGATCGACGGCTTCCTTTACTGTCTCCGCCTCGAAATACCCCTGGATGTTATACATAAATCCTCACCGCCTTCCTATATTAACCCGGCTTCCTTGAACTTTTCAAAGACCCGCTGGGGATTCATGGGTATCCGGTTAAAGGCCACCCCCGTAGCATCCAAAACCGCATTACGAATGGCGGGCGCAACCGGAATCACCGGCGGCTCTCCTAAAGACTTGTTGCCGAAAGGTCCGGTGGGTTCAAAGGTTTCAACAAAGGCCACCCCTATTTCCGGAATATCCATGATGGTGGGCAGCTTATAATCCAGCAGGTTGTTGTTAAGGGGTTTCCCCGTCTTCTCGTCGAACAACATCTGTTCCATAAGGGCATAGCCGATGCCCATGCTTACACCGCCGTGCACCTGCCCCTCGGCCAGTTGGGGATTAATGATCTTGCCCGAATCGTGCACGTTATATATCTCGACTACCTCGATCTTCCCCGTACGGACGTCTACTTCCACCTCCGCAAAGGTCACCCCAAAGGTAAAGGCGTTTACCCGCGCATTATTGGAAGTATCGCTCGTAATGGGGTGGGCGGAGCAAAGGTCGTAGTAAGTCCGCAAAGCTACCTCCGCAAGGGGCATGACCGTTTCTCCCGAATGTTTGTAGACTATATTACAATCTTTAATATCCAGGGCCTGGGCAGGGATACCCGTCATCTTAAAAACAAAGTCCAGGATTTTTCCCTTGACTTCTAAGGCAGCCTTTTTCACGGCCATGCCCGTAATATAAGTCTGTCGGGAAGCATAGGCACCGGTGTCAAAGGGGCTGACGTCCGTATCCTGGGTGGAAATAACATGGACCATGTCTACGGGAATGCCCAGTATTTCGGCCGTCATCTGGGCGAAAACTGTGTCGCTTCCCTGCCCTATTTCAGTAGCACCGAGCTGCAACTGGACGGAACCGTCCTGGTTCAAGACGATCCTGGCTCCCGCAATTTCCTGACCTGCGGGATAAGTGCCGGAGGCGTAGCTGAAGCAGGCCATGCCTACCCCCCGGCGCTTGGTGCCCGTTTGATTCTGATACCGCGCTTTTTTCTCGTCCCACTTGATCAATTCCTTGCCCTTATCAATACATTCGCGAATACCGCAGCTCCTGACCACATTCCCGTTTAGAGGATCCACGTATCCCACCTGAACCAGGTTTTTGCGGCGCAGTTCTATGGGGTCCATATTTAATTTTCTCGCTATATTCTCCAAGTGGCACTCCACCGCATAGGTTATCTGGGGGGACCCGTAACCCCGCATGGCACCCGCCACAGGCAGGTTGGTATATACCGTGTAGGCGTCATATTTTAAGGCCTTCATGGGATAAAGAATTCTGAACTTGGAGCCTCCGGCCATAAGGATAGAATGGCCGTGGGAGGCATACGCCCCGGTGTTGGAGATGGCGGTTATATGCATACCCACCAACTTGCCGTCCTTGGCAACACCGGTCTTAATCTTATACTTAATGGCATGGCGGGTACGGGTATCGATCATGCATTCTTCCCGGGAAAGCTCGAGCTTTACCGGTCTTCCCCCTACGGCCAGGGTCATGGCTGCGGCCAGGGGTTCCAGACACACGTCCTGCTTGCTGCCAAACCCACCCCCGACGGCAGGCTTTATAACGCGCACCCTTCCCCAGGGAATGCCCAATGCTTGTCCTACAATCCTCCTGACAATATGGGGAATCTGCGTAGAGGTAATTATCACAATGCGGCCGTCGCTATCCACGTAAGCTATGGATATATGGTTTTCTAACTGGCAGTGTTGTACGATGCTCGTTTCAAATTCTTCTTCAAAAATATAGTCGGATTCTTTAAAAGCCTCTTCGATATTGCCGATTTCATAGCCGGCGGAACTCACGATATTTCTGGGGCAATCCTCGTGGATCAGAGGGGCGCCTTCCCTCATGGCCGCCTCCGGGGTGAGCAGGGGTTCCAATACTTCGTACTCTACTTCGATCAATTTTAGGGCTTCCTGCGCCACCAATTCATCGGTGGCCACCACGGCGGCAACGGCATCCCCTACGAAGCGGGCTTTGTTGGTCAAAATGGTGCGGTCCTCTTTATCCCTGTGGGCTGGGTCCAGCGCATATGGGTGGCCGGCGGTAGCAAATTTATTCGCCGGGACATCCCGGTAAGTTAAAACCGCTTCTACGCCTGGTAGGGCCTTGGCTTTGCTCACATCAATATTCTTAACCATAGCGTGAGCGTGCGGGCTTCTCAGGATTTTCCCGACCAGCATATCCCTTTCCAGAAAGTCACCGGTGTACTTGGCTTTCCCGGTAACCTTCGCCACGGCATCGACCCTCTTAACACTTTCGCCCACAATTGAGTAACCCATGTTATACCCCCCCGCTTCTAATTTCGCACAGAACACCTTTGCTGTCAACCCCGAGTGTAATTGTACCGGTAATATACAACAACATTAAACTAACCTCTTATAAACCCACCCTCTTACACCTGCAGGAGCGCACAGGCTTGCCCGAAAACTAAAATTACTTTCAGCAAGAGCAAAGCCCCAAATCCCACCCCCAAAGGAAGGCCGAAGGCCAGCAGAGTCCATTTCAGACTCCTGGTTTCCTTGTAGACGGAAAGGAGTGTCGTACCGCAGGGGTAATGGAAGAGGCTAAAAAGCATAACCCCCAGGGCCGTAGCCCAGGTCCACCCTTGAGACCGGAGAACGGCCCCCAGGGCTTCCAGAGTATCCAGTTCTACGAGGGATCCCAGATTAAGATAGGCCATGAGCAAAAGGGGCAACACCAGCTCGTTGGCCGGCAGGGCCAGAATGAAAGCTAGCAGGATATACCCGTCTACACCTAGAGGGCCGGCCAAAGGTTGCAGGCAGCGGGCTGCTAGACTTAGCAGGCTCTCGTGATATATCTCGGTATTGGCCAGCACCCAGGTGAAGGCCCCTGCCGGGGCGGCCACGGTTACTGCCCGAACCAGAACAAAAACAGTACGGTCCAGAAAGGAGCGTACCAGCAGGCTTCCTATCCTGGGCCAGCGGTAGGGAGGGAGCTCCAGGGCAAAGGCGGAAGGTACCCCTTTCAAAAGGGTCCGCGAAAGAAGCCTGGAAACCAGGAAGGTCATCCCTATGCCGGACAACACTACCCCCGTTACCACCCCTGCCGCAAGCAGGCTATTGCGCCCCTCCCCGCCGCCCATGAAGATGCCGGCCAGGGCTATTAACAGGGGAAACCGCCCGTTGCACGGGACGAAGACGTTCGTGAGCATTCCGAAACCGCAACCGTTAAAAACTTCTAAATACTTTATGTATTCGTCGGGAGGTAACAACCAGAACTCCAAGTCATGTCTATATGGTCAATCACTCAATATGGTGGCCACTCTGCTTAAGGACACGGATTGCTAAATCAAATTGTTCCTCTTTTACTAGCAAATAATCCGTATCGTATGTAGATATCGCAAATATACTTATTCGCTCTAGGGTTGAGGTGCCCTGGCCTCCAGCACCATTTCGCCGCTTAAGAGGATGACCTTCCGTATCAAAAGCCTTATAAGCTTTTCCCTGTCCTCCCAGGGTAGGTCGTCCAACCTTTCTACGACTTCCCGGGCCACCTCAGGCAAGGTGCCCGCGCCATAAGGCACTTCTCGGGTGGAATTAACCGTTTCTTCCAGTTCCCTCAACCTGGCTTCCAAAACCTTCTTTTCTACTTCCAACTCCTTCACTTCCCGCTCAAACAATTCCAGGCTTATAAGGCCGCGCTTATATACCTCCAAAACCCGCTCCCTTTCCCGTGCGGCCTGTTCCAGGCGTTTTTTCACCCTTCCGGCTTCCTCGGAAATCCGTTCGGCTGCGGAGATATCCAGGACGTCGCGCACCAGGCCTTCGGGGTCATAAAGCCATTCCCTCACTTTGCCCCAAACTGCCTCTTCCACCTTGTCAGCCCGGTGCCTGTTGCCCGGGCAGGACACCGTCCTTTGCCTGTCTGCCCGCACGGACGCCCATGCCCGGGTGCAAATGTAATATCTAAAGATGTTCCCCTTCCGGCTCCTGCCGTAGCCGCCGCACATGCTCCCGCCGCAAAGACCGCAGTAGACGAGACCGCTTAAAGGGTAGTAATGGATTTTCTCCCCCTGGCGGCCGCGCTTCCGGGAAGCTATGGCCTGCTGGAGGATTTCCCATTCTGCGGGGTCGATTAACGGGGGTACAGGTACGGCTATCCAATCTTCCCGGGGGCGGATTCTGGGGCTTGCGCTGCTTCCCCGCTGCCTTGCGGCCTTATGCCCTTCGGTGTCGTACCGGTGGACGTACAGGGTGCCCTTGTAGGCGGGGTTTTTCAGTATCCTTCTTACCGTCTGCCGGTACCATCTTGACCCTCTGGGCCCGGGTATCCCCTCGGCGTTCAGGGCTGCAGCTATCTCGCTGCAGGATTTCCCCGACAGGGCCATATCGGCCATACGGCGATACACGGCCGACTTAGCCTCGTCGACCTCGTATTTTCCCTCAACGTACCGGTACCCGTAGGTCCGGGGGTCGAAAGGTAGATAACCCTGTTTAGCTTTGGCCAGGCGGCCGAACTGGCTGCGCAGTTTAAACTTCTCTTTTTCGTATTCGGCGATGGCGCCGCGTAAAGAGTAAAAAAGCCTCCCCTCCGGGTTGGCCTGCCAGTCCAGCGTTACAAACTCCAACCGACAGTCGGCCTTTTCTATGGCCTCCACCAGGAGGAGCTGGTGGGCCAGGCGCCTGGACAGCCGGTCGGGATCATAAACAATAAAGAAGGCCGCGCTCTTTGCTGCGGCCAGGGCGGCCTGGAGGCCTGGGCGCTCCAGAATTTCTCCTGTATAGCCTTCATCCCGGTATACTTCCATCCGGTCGGCCCCCAGCTCGCGTGCCTTCTTTCGACAGGCCTCCTCTTGGGCTTCAAGGCTGTATCCGTGCCGGGCCTGATCGTCGGTGGAAACGCGCAAGTATATTACGGCCAGCATCCGGCTTCCACCTTTCCCTTCCCGCCTGCGGCGCAAAGTCTCTGGAAGGCGTGACGCCTGGCCTCTTTCAGGGCCCTTTCACCCTCTTCCCTTGAGCCCGTATATATTACCTTAATTATATAGCTTCCCGCCGGACCCTTGCTGCCCACTCTTCCTGCCGCCGCCATCTCACTTCCCCCCCCCCGGTACATTGTACGAAGACCTCGGATTGTCCTACCACCGGAAAAGGAGTCCAATCTGGGACCTTCGCGGTTCCCCTGCAGGAACTCTAGGGGGTTGATGCCGAATTCATTGTCCGGCCATCCTCAGCTAAGGCGACGGCTCAAAGGTCCTGTTCTACTTTTTGGGGGCAACCCCCTTTGACGGCCAATAAAGAAAGGATTCTTACCTCCATGAGGGCGCAGTCATAGACAACCGGCCCTCGTGGGCGAGGAACCCCTCATCTACACCGAATCAAGGTTTAATCGAGGAATGCCAGACATAGGAAAGGTTTTAAATAAGCCTTAGACCTGCCCGGCTAAGAGACAGCCTTTGAGTTATTGGCCACACCCTCAATTTAAAAAGGCCACATCTCTTCTCAGGTTTGAAAAAGCCGGGATTACCAAAAGAAGAGCTGTGACCTATTTAATAAAGTTAAGTGAGTCTACTTCCCCTCATAAGTTAGCCCTGCGCTCACGCCGGGCTTCAAAGATACGCGCGCAATCCTCCCTGCAAAAGTAATACTCTTGTCCGTCGTAAATCCTGTAAACAGCCTCTTCCTTGTTTACCATCATTCCACAGACAGGGTCCCGGGCCTGGCCGGTAGACATTCTGCTTTTTTGTTCCCTCATTGGGTGGTCTGCTCGGGGGTGACCATCACCGGCTTCGCCATGCTCCATACGTTTACCGGGATTATGCTGGCTGTGCCGGTGACCTCCGCAACACCCACCCCCATAACGCATCATGAAAAACATTAAGCCACCTAAGATGAGATAAGGTAAATATGCTGTCAGGAATTCCAAGGCTCTCTTCTCCTTCGGGAAAGAAACTAGTGCGGCCTCCTTTTATAGCCTTCAGGAGTTTGGGAGCTAAGATAGTTCTTAATGAAGCAAGACCCTGAACTGTATAAAGATCAGGGCCCTGCTTGTCCTGGTTATTGTACCCAGTATTTAATACATCATACCGTAGGCGCCCATCATATGCCCTCCGTATCTAAAACCGGAAGGAGCAGGTCGTCCCCCGTTGTTGCCGAAGAAACCGGCGCCACAGTGACCGGCACCCATCATCCCAAAGCCGTAGTCCCTATGATACTGTTGCATGTAGTCCAGGTGTTCTTTCATTATGCGGCCCTGTTCGGGGGTAATCTCCCCGCCTTCTACATACTTATCGATAATTTGCTTCTTTAGCTCGAACATCTGTTGGAAGAGCTGATTGACTTCTTCCCTTTGTTGGTCGTTCAGGGCCGCAAAGGCAGCAGGGACCACCAGCGCTACCAAGAGCAAAGTGGCCATAACAACGACCAATTTCTTTTTCATAAATCACCACCTCCTTTGTTTATCCCGGTAACACTTGATTGTGAAGAAAGTTTGCCGCACGTATGAACCCTGCACCGGCGACGGCTCCGCCCGGAAGGGTGAGCGCGAGCTCCCTAACCCCGGAGGCTCTTTACCACCCTTTATACCTCGCCTTCGCAGGATTCACAGCCCATGCCCATATTTAACCGGTAAATTAGCCCTCCTAGCCGCCAACCCCTGTTGCCACAAGCAATCCCCCTTTTTCTGTATAATACCCCATAGGGGTATTATACAACTAGTATAGGCCCTTCTTGAAAGATCGTCAAGACTTTCTTCATAAAAATGTGATCCGTCTGTGATATTGTTAGGGCGAAAGTGCCTACCTCACCAAGCTCACCAGGTTCGCCACCACTTCCCTTAAGACTAATGGAGGCCTCACCAGGGCCGTTCTGTGAACCCCGGCCCCCGAAACTTCCATGCCCAGCTTTCTAGCCTCTCGCATGGCGCGCAACAGGTGGAAATCGTGGCTCACGATGAGGGCCCGTTTCCATCCATGCCTCTGCATGATAGAAAGGGCGCCTTCTAAGTTTTCCCGCGTACTATGGGAAATAGTTTCTTCATAGATGCAATTTGCCGGTAAGCCCCGGGCTATGAGGGTCTCCCTTGCCGTCCTTCCCTCCGGTGTGGGATTGAGATTCCCTACCCCGCCGGTGGTGATAACGGCCGGAGCATAACCTTCCCGGTATAGCCTCTCCGCTAAGGCCAAGCGTTCCAACAGAGCAGGGCTGGGGCCCTCGGGCCATACAGCCGCGCCCAATACAATTATTACCTCTGCTTCTTGAGGTTTAACCCGGCGGCCGAACCATTCAATGTAGCCGTAGAGAATGCCCGTTGTCAGAACTGCTCCGGCCACCAGTAAGGTTAATAGGCGTAGGACGAGTTTTTTCATTATTATATTGGGCGTAGCCATGTTTTCACCTTGATCCCTTGGTCGACCTGACCTGCAGGCGGTGTTTTATAGCCTGCGTCCCGGAAGGCTAGGTCAGACCTTCTTTGGACATAAATCTTGAAACCATAATCTGTCCTTAAATTTCGTACCGAAAGTCGCCCCTCCTTACTGTTTAGGGCCACAGTAAGATGGCTGCCTCCTGCCCTTAAAGAAGGGTAGCGGCGACGTAAGTTTTCCTCCAGTTCCGGTTTTAAGCCGCCGACCCTGGCCTTAACCTCCGTGGGCCCCATGATAAGCTCCTTAAGGCTTCCCTGTGCCAGCACCCTCCCCTGGTGGATAATAGCTACCCGGTCGCACACCTGTTCGACTTCGCTTAGGAGATGGCTGTTTAGAAAGATGGTCTTACCCTCCTGTTTTAGGGCCCCAAGGAGTTCCCGTACCTGGCGCCGGCCCAGGGGGTCCAGGGCCGAGGTGGGCTCATCTAGGAAGATTACCCGGGGGTTACCTACCAGGGTAGCCGCCAGACCCAAACGCTGCTGCATGCCCTTGCTGTAATGGGCTACCATTTTTCCCCCGTCTTCGTCTAACCCCACGAGTTCCAAAACCTGCCGGGCCCGGCGCCGGGCTTCCTTCTCTTTAAGTCCCGCAAGGCGACCGTGGAAGACCAAAAGCTCCTCGCCCTTAAGCCACTCATGAAGGCGGAAGTTTTCCGGTAGAAAACCAATCTCCCGGCGTCCCCGGCTATCCCAAGGCCTGCGTCCGGCCACCAGGGCTTCTCCCTGCGTAGGGTAAACCAGGCCCACTAACATTTTGACCAGCGTGGTCTTACCTGCGCCGTTGGGCCCTAAAAGGCCGAAAATCTGCCCCTCCTCTACGGAGAGGCAGATCTCCCGGCAGGCTATTTGTCTCCCGTAGATTTTCGTCAGATTCCTGGTTTCGACGATAGCCATTATTTGACCTCCGCAGCAGCTTTCAAGGCTTCTTCCAAGGGAAGTCCCTCTATAGCCCACCAACTGTTATCCTGGCGCCACACCAGGACGCCGCGGGATTTATCGTCGCGGCTAACGTAAACACCCTGGTTACCGTTAACTGTAACTTCCCGGGCCGCCAAGTCCTGGGTATCCGGTATAGGCAGAGTATGCTGCCAATCGTCAATGGCTCCGAGCTGGCGGCGCAAATTGTCAGGCAGTAAAGGCAAGCCAAGCAAGGCCTGTCGCAGGGCCGGAACGTCTACTCCGGCCGGAGCCTCGATGGTCAAGTCCCCGGCGATGAGAAGTTCTACGGGGCCTTTATACCGGACCTCTACAGCCGGCGGCACCTTTAAGACAAAGGACTGGCCTTTAAGGCTTTCCGGCAACAGCACGTTTCCGTGTTCTTGTAAGTAAGCGTTTATTTTTTCTACATCAGGTGTAATTTTGATGACCATACCCCGGTCTACCAGGATCTCTTCCCTTTCCATACCGGCCAGAACCTCTGGGATCCGGGGCTCAAGGCCAGTTAACTCTGCTATACGGGAGGGATCTATTACTTGCAGTCGCTGTCCCGGCTGAGTAACCTCTACTTGGCCAAAATTCTCAATATCTACTTCTCCGGCCTGACCGTTCAGAAGTCTTTCGAGCTCGGCCACATCCTGGGGAGTAAATTTTACCACCTGTACCTTTTCCATACGAAAGATGCTTAAGAACTGGGAAGCCAGGGTGCGTCCCGGAGTCCAGCCGAGGAGAAATATCAAGGCCAGGGCCGCCACAGCCAGACCGGACGCCCATTTGTGCTTAAACACCATATCCCTTACCCTCCTTACCTTATTGTTTGTTGCCCCCAAGGCCTTCACTAACCCATTAGACGAAGAGCTATTCCCGGAAGGGAGTAAAACCTTCTGGGGTACCCGTCGCGGACAGACTACAGATGCCGTTGCCCGCCGGTATACCTCTAGAGCGGAACTTGCTTCCCTCTTCACCTCCTCCAGCACGGCCGCCCGCTCCCGGCAAGCGGCGCATCGTCTCAAATGCCCTGCGACCTTTATAGCCTGAGCTACATCCAGCTCACCATCTAGAAAGGCCTGGAGGAGCCCTTCATCGGGACACATGGCCCTCCCTCCCCTCATTACGGTTGTACAGGGTGACAAAGTGCCGCCGTGCCCGGGCTAATATGGTGCCCACCGAGTTTTTGTCTACCTGGATGATAGAGGCGATCTCAGCGTAGCTGTAACCCTCCTGCCTTAAAAGAAGGCAAAGGCGTTCCCGGGGTGAAAGCTGGGCCAGACAATTCCGCACCCTCCGGGCTTCTTCCTCCCGCAACAGGGCTTCCTCCAGGGCAATTACCCCGCGCGCCTCCTTAAAGACCTCTCCCTCTTCACGACGGCGGCGCCGCTCTTCGCTCCGGAGATAGTTATAGGCCAGGTTAGCGGCTACCCGCCTCAGCCACCCTCGGAGATTGCTTTTATCCCCCGGGGGCTGGCAATAAAGCTTAAGGAAGACTTCCTGGGCGAGGTCCTCGGCGGCCGTTCGCTCTCCCAGAAGGTAATACAGCCACCTATACACCCCGGAATAATAAGTCTGAAACAGCCCTTCAAATTCAAAAAGCTCGATGGCCCTTTCCCCCCGCAACTTTATTCCATAAATATAACACCGCTACTCAGGAGTTTGTGACATTCGTTGCTGGAAAATGGCCACTTCTTCACTAGAAGTGCCTTTTCCCAGCTGCAGGCGCAAGAAGGAACACCACTATGATAATAACGAATGATATAAAATCCTAGCTTGTTACCTTCAAAACTCAATTATTCCATACTAAAATTAAGTATGGGACAGGGCAGGCTAGGGAAGGGTTAAAGTTGTAGAGGAGGCGAGTCATGCATAAAGCGTCAAGGGATCTCTTGGAGCAAGCCAAGGCCATAGCTCGTACCCTGGTTTCCATTCCCCCCCACTATGTCACCGTATTGGAAGACCTGGTTGACCGCACGACACATAAGGAGGCCCATCTATGGTGGCGGGATACGAAGGATCCCGACCGAGGCATGGTTGTTGTCATCCTGGCCATGCCTGAAGGACGCCTCCTGGAATTGGAAAGATTTGAAGGTGAAGAGCCGCCGGTCTTTAAGGGCGGCCAACCCCGAGAGGCCGTTTCCCTCGACCAACGAAGACAGGTCGCCGAAGCCTTTTTGATGACCCACGCGCCGGGTTTCCAAAGGGATTTCCCGCAACTTCACGTCGAGGACTTCAAGGGCTTTACCCGTTTTGCGTGGTCGCAGACGGTGGCCGGACGACCGCTGCCGGACACCGGCCTACACGTCGACGTTGACACCCGCGGTCGCATCAAGGCCTTCCGCTTCAAAGGAAAACGCGTTCGGCTGCCGTCGCCGCCTGCACAGCTCCGTTCACGCGAGGAGGTCCTACAGGAGGCGAAGCGCGCCCTTAACGCCACCTTGATGCTCGCCCACCTCGATCCAAAGCTTTATCTTCTTCCGCAAGATGGCCTCGGCGAAACCCGGCTAGTCTACTGGATCGAAGGCCTTGGGTCGCTCCCCGCGGATGTGGACGTCCCCGGCCCAGCTTACAACGTGCATGTTTCCTCGGACAAAAAGCCAAGGCTTCTTCCCTTGGAGGCCTCGTCCGATCCTGTCGTCCTTGGCCAAGAAGCTCTCGAGGCGTTCCTTGAGCACGTTAGCGGGGACCTTAGCCGCTATCCGCGGCGCGACATGGATTGGGAGGGTGAGCGGCAGGTGGTGTGGCTTGAAGAAACATATGCCAATTTTATCTCTCCTGACCTGTGGCCTACAGCCGACGTCTTGTTGCGACCCGGGTTTCCGCCTGAATCCCATTCATCTCCCCAAGCCAGAACCTTTGCTCAATTTTTTGAGGCCCTTTTTAATTTTCGCGTCGCCAAGATGACCATCTGCCAAGCTTCGGGGCGCCTCTTGGGCTTCGTTCGCTTTTGCCATGATAACGAAACCCAGCGTGTCATCTCCGGGCCGAAGTGCTTGCCCCCTGCCGTGCTTAAAGCTAAGGCCATCGCTTTCATCCAGCGCGTCTTCCCCGAGGCCCACCGTTATTTGTTCTTGGTCGATGACGAAATCCTCGATTCTCCTCCGATACAAGAAGAAGGCCTCGCAGAAGCTTCAGACGAGAGCCCAAATCAAATATTTCGGTTTGAAGCTTTTATCGATGGCATTCCCCTTTATCTATTCTCTTGTTTCGTCACCTTGCGTAGCACCGATGGTCGTATCGTCGCCTACATGAGTACAGAGACGCACCCCTCCATCTTTCTGGCAACTCCCAAAACGCCCTGCATCACCCGTGAAGCGGCCATCGCCCGTGTCGCGCAAGAGCTCGATATCCGCCTCGAATGGGAGCAAATCCCAGAAGGGGAGGATAACGACATCGCCTTGTTCTACCGTCCTTACTTTCCCCAAGGGACCATACGTTTCATCGACGCCCTTAGCGGTGAGCCCATCAGGGAACGGCACCCTTAATACATTTAAGGCCCGAGCTTTAGCACATACTCGATGTCCGCTAAGATAAAGATAAATTCAACGAACAGGCAGGAGAACTGTAACGGTGGTGCCTTGCCCCGGCTGACTGGCAATCTCGAAGCGCCCTCCGTGAAGACCTATGATCTCCTCACAGAGGGCCAATCCCAGGCCGCTCCCGCTGGAGGGGGCCTGGCGGCCGCGATAGAAACGCTGAGTAGTAACCAGGGGTAGTTCCTGAGGATCTATACCCACGCCGGTGTCGCAAACCTTTAGAGCCAGGTTCTGGCCCAGCCGTTCCAGGGCCACGATGATTCTTCCCCCTGCCGGAGTGAATTTCAGGGCGTTGTCCACCAGATTCACCAGGACTTGTTTCAAACGATCGGCGTCGGCTTCCACCGGAGGAAAGGGATCTTTTATGGTGATCTGCAGATCTATTCCCTGCCGCACCGCCCGCGGGCGCATCTGTTCGGCAGTGTCCTGCACCAGCCCGGCTAGGTCCACGGGCGACAAGCGCAAAGTAAGCTGCCCCGCGGCCAGGCGGCTAAAATCAAGCAACTCCTCCACCAGGCCTGTCAGACGGTCGGTTTCGCGGTTGATGATTTCCAGCCCGCGCCGTAGTTCCATCTTACTGGCCTCCCCATATTAGCTTCCCGTGCGGCTGTCCTTATCTTCCTGGCCGGGGTTTAAGCAGTAACCTACCCCCCCCAGGCCGTTTGCAGGTAGACGGGCCGGGCGGGGTTATCCTCCAATTTCTCCCTCAGGCGGCGGATGTGCACATCCACCGTCTTGGGATCGCCGCAGTAATCCGGGCCCTCATCTTCGATGATTACGATCAGCTCTCGGTCTATGGTTAGCCCCTTCTGACCGGCGGGCCCTGGCCTTTATCTGCCCGTTACCCGCACCTTTTTTAGCTCCTTGAGGACCACTTCCTTTGCTCTTGGGCCCATTGCTCTATCCCCTTGAGGCCCCCTCTCGTTCCTTCGGTTTTAAAGCAGTAACTTTATCCACGTCCGGCCGGGCCTTGAGGCGCTGCAGGGCCCGAGCCGGGAGGATCCAATCACTCCGTAGTTCCACGGCGCGGGCGTAGGCCTCCCTGGCCCGGTCATATTGTTGCAACCCCTCCCAGGCCAGCCCGCTGCTGTAGTAGGCCTGCGCCAGCAGGAAGTAGGTCGGATAGACGTCTGCAGCCTCGTAAAATCCGGCGGGGAAATCCAGGGCCGGTGCCCAGCGATAGACCTCTACCGCCATAGCGGGTCCGGTATCCTTCGCCCAAAGGGCTATTTCCCGGCGGTTATCCCCGTCGAAGTCGCCGACTTCCAGGCGGTGATAACCGGTCTGCCAAAGGGCAGCGTAAGACGGGTCACCGTCTTTTTCAGGCTTAGTGTAACTCAACACTTCCAATTGATTGCCTGCGGAAGCGCCGATAATCCAGCCTATGATGATCTCGGGCCGGCCGTCGCCGGTCAGATCCTCTACCCCGAGAACGTCCAGTTCCGGAAGACCGGTATTTTCTTTATGCCACACCTTTTGCCAACCTTGAGGGGTGCGGTGGGCGATAAAAACGCCGCTCCCTTGCTCCGGGCCACGGTAACCCACACCAATTCCCGCTCACCGTCTCCGTCCAGATCCTCTGCGGCAATAGCCTTGTGACCCTCGGCTTCGCCGTCCGGTGATTGTAGCGGCCTGGCTTCGGCCACGGTTTGGCCGGGAGCCAGCAGCTCCTGCACCGCTTTGGCCATTTCATCCACCTGTCCACCTACCTCAGGTGGCCTGATGGCAGCTGAAGGGCTCGGAAGGCTACACCCGCCGAGGAAAAAGATCGCCCCCATAATTAAGGCCCGCCACTTTTGCAAGCAGTCCACGCGAACCACTCCTTTAATTCTTAAATTTAAATTCTAACTTCATCCTAGCATCTCCTTTCGGGTAAAGGGTTACGAAAGGGTTAACGACGCAGGATATTGTTTATGGAATGGGGTCGGCCGAGAAATCACCGGACAACTAAAGAATAACTAAAGAATATTAGCAAGAACCCTTAAGGGATCATGCCGAATAAGGGTTGGAACTTGACCGGAGCACCGGAGAAATCGGGGAGGTCGGCGAGGGGAACAATGGCTGAGAGCAGGCGTCTTCACCGGTAATTTCTAACCACCAGTTCTGTTATCGGACCTCTCCGGTCGGGCCTGCAGTTTATGGCCCTCCTGGCGTAGACTACCTGGATGTCGTATCCCGAATAAAGCTCACGTATGAAGGGCGTATCCGAATTGCTCAGCATCACCAGACAGCCACTTCTGTCCAGTTCCCGGAATACGGCCGCCAATCTCTTCTGGTCCTCAGGCCCGAAAGCGTCCGAAGTGTAGCCCGTAAAGTTGGCCGTATCGGATAAGGGGTAATAAGGCGGGTCGAGGTACACAAAGGTACCCGGCCGGGCAAACTCCAGCACGCGGCTAAAGTCGTCGACGATTATCTGGGCATGCCTTAAAGCCTCGGCCACCGACCGGAGGTTAGGCTCGTCCACAATCTTGGGATTTTTATATCTCCCGAAGGGCACGTTATGCTTGCCCTGGCTGTTTACCCTCCACAGCCCGTTATAAGCTGTCTTGTTGAGATAAAGGAACCGGGAAGCCCTCTCTACGGGAGAAAGCTCCTGGGGATCTAAGGCCCGGACAGAGTAATAATATTCCCGCGTGTTTTTATGCTTTCTGAGATCCCTTAGCAGTTCCTCCAGGTTGTCACGCACCACCAGGTAAAAGTTAATAAGCTCCTCGTTGCTATCGATAAGGATGGCCCGGCGGGGCAGCAGGTGGAAAAATACCGCCCCACCCCCTACGAAAGGCTCTATGTAAAGGTTATATTCCTTCTTAGGAAACAGTGGCTCAAATTGAGGTATAAGCTGGGCTTTGCCCCCTGCCCATTTAACGGGGGGCTTGGGCTTGGCTGCCCGAGGTAATAAAGATGAAAATTGTTCTAACACCCTTTGCCACCCCCCCGGATTGGCTTCCGGCAATATATCCTTCCAAAGAATACAGGTATGGTATAGCTCTACCCTGCCGGGCCGACACTCACCTTGTCGCCGGGCATTCTGTGAACCAGAACCGAGGTTAAGGCTCTACTTTGATGCCTATATTGAAAATTTGATCCCAAAAGATGTCCACCGAAAGGGAAACCGGCCCCCCATTCAGTTTGCGGGCAAAGTCTGCCAGTTCGGTGGTGATTTTCCCTTGCAGATTTTCTCCCCGGAGATTTAAGGGGCGTACCGCCTGTCGGATTTTGGCCTGGTACCCCCAATCGTCGAGGTACCGGGTGAGGAGGACTTTCTTTGCCCCTTCCTTCCCGGGCAGGAGGAGGCCCTGGGCGAGGGCGTAACCGATGGTGTTCCCCGCCGTGTTCATCCCCGCATAGCTGCTCAGCTTAAAGAGGAGACCCTTCTCCTTAAGGAATTCCATGAGAGCGTCGTCAGCCCCGTTGGAGTATGCTACATCTGCCAGGGCCACAGGAATACCTTTGTTAAGAAGCATCTCGATTTCCGTCGTCAAGGCCGCCATGCTTTCCGGGTCTCCCTTTCCATCCTGATATGCTGCTTCGCCCGTGATCCCGTTCCTTGGCGTGTTGACCACCAGGGCAAGGTCAGCCGCGCCGAGGTCCTTCACTTCTCGGCAGCCCAAAGCTTTTATGTGGGCGGAAAGATTCTCCCCAATCGGTACGTCCTCGTACCCCGCAATGGTCGCAGGACCGGCGCCGGGAGCGTAAGAAACGTAAATGTTCTTCTCCTCTCCCTCCAGCGCCGCCCGGGCCACAAGAACCAGTCCAACCTCGTCGGTGCCCGGGAAAGAAATAAACTTGCCCGGGGGAATACCACGAGCTGCTTCTATTAATTCCCGATACTCTTGCCGCGAACGGCTAAATTTGGCGGTGTCATCTCGGCATAGGATGAGGAGGTCTATGACCCCTTCGCAAACCATTTCCATGAGCTTTCTTGTTACAGCCAGGTTTTTTTCCCGCCGCCCCTCCCAGTCAGAGTAGACGTCTGCCGGGATAAGGTTTTTCAGCTCGGCAAGTTCCTCTTCCTCTGCGGGCTTCAGGCCCACCGTACTTTTCTTATCCTCAAGAGAGGAAAGCCTGAATATCATTTTCCCGTACCGGGCGTAATAGTCAGGCTCGCTCACCGCCGAGTCGGAATTCGGCGTCCTCATTAAGGTGACAAAGACATACAATTTTTGCTCCGGGTGGGCCTCGCGGTACTGGCGAAACTTTTCCGCTCTTTTCATCAACTCGTCGAGGGGTATCTGGTGGCTGCGGGAGGAGATGAGGCCGCCATAAATAAGGGCGTCGGCGGAAAGAACGGCCGCCCTCCCCTTTTGGGCGAGGGTCCAAGACCAAAGAGCCTCCACATCGGCCGGAACTTTGTAGTCGGGAAGGAGGTTCCTGGGGGGAGTATGTAACTCTATTCCCGCTACCTGGGCAACTTCCTCCACATAGGCGAGGTTAAGGGGCCGCTCGTCTACGGGGACGTAGACTAAGCTTTTGGTAGGTCTTCTTATTCCTCCCCATATAAAAAGGGCAAGGGTTATAAACAAAAATACAGGTATGAGATACTTCCGCACTGCCCCCGTTCCTTTCTCAGTATGAGTATGATCGGCCGATTTTCTTTCAGGTTCGGCGACGAGGTCGATACCTTTGGCTTCTGCCGGGACGCTCGGCTTTCCGTGACCGCCCGCGCAGTACGGCGCAGCCCTGTAATCCTGCGTAAAAAGTAGAATAAAACCCCGGATCCGGCGGCAAGACCCCGGCCGGTCACGGCTACCCATATAGCGCGGAGGGAAGGGAGCTCTGGAAGACCATGGTCTCCGTAAGTTACCCAAGGTCCAAGCATCACTTACATGCCCTATCCATATTATACACTTAAATTTCTCGGGAAGTCCGGCCGCCAGGCCACAACTTGCAACCCGACCGCTTCCATCAAGGGTCTGCGTTACGTCGCGGTAAAAGTATCTTCCTTCCCGGGAAAAAGTAGGTCGGCATGGTAACGGTGTAAAAAAAGCGCGGTTATTACCCGCGCCGTTTCCCCTTCCGGAACTTCAGTTTCCTCCTGTTTTTACTTACCTTTAATTACCTCGAAAGGCCAAGCCGCAAGACCTCCTTCCATAAAGAAGACCCTGGTAAACCCTAAACTCTTTAAGATCAGGTGGGCTTCATATCCGCGCAGGCTTATCTTGCAGAAGGCTATAATATCTTTATCCCGGGGCAAGCTCGCTGCCTCCTGCCGCAGCTTACCTAGAGGAATATGCCGGACTTGAGGGTAAGGGAGGCGTACCTCTGCCACTTCCGCCGGCGTCCGCACGTCCAAAAGGATTAAGTCCTCACCCTGCTCCAACCGCTCCTTGACCTTCAAGGGATTCAAACTTTGAGCCAGCCCGTCTAACTTATTGCGCAGGGCATTGGCCGCATGAGTTAAGGGGTCCAAAGCGGTTGCGTAGGGCGGAGCATAAGCCAGGTCCAGATTGGCCACCTGGTCTACGGTGGCTCCCAAAGCAATGGCCGCACCCGCCACGTCCACCCGTTTAGCCACTTCTCCGGGCCCCACGACCTGAACGCCTAAAAGCCTCCGGGTTGTTTTATCCGCTACCACTTTTATAATAATCGGTTTGCTGCCCGGGTAGTAATGGGCCCGGTCCGGATTGGGGCAGATAATGGTTTCGACATTATAGCCGTTGGCCCTGGCCTCCTTTTCTGACAAACCCGTACGCCCAACATTATAATCAAAAACTTTGAAAATAGCCGTACCCAGTACCCCCGGAAACTTTTCCCGACCCCCCGTTACATTGGCCCCCAGTACCCGACCGTGCCGGTTGGCCGTAGAGCCTAGAGGCAAATAGGTAGGTTTGCCATGGAGAAGATGCACGTTTTCTACGCAGTCTCCACCCGCTAAGATATCGGGATCGTCAGTTTCGAGGTATTCGTTAACCACTATCCCTCCTGAGGCACCAAGGCGCAAGCCCGCAGCCTGGGCCAAGGCAGTGTTAGGCCGTGCCCCTGCTGCTACTATCACCATATCAGCGGCGACCGTATCCCCCTCCGTAACGACGGCTCTAACTTTACCCTCTTCATCCCCCTCTAGGCGCAATACCTTGCAGCTTAAACGTAAATCCACACCCTGGCTCTGCAAATGCTTGGCCACCAAAGCGGCCATATCTGCATCTAGCTGGGCACTCACCACCTGAGGAAGGGCTTCCATAAGGGTTACCTTAAATTCCCGTCCGTAAGTCCGGGCGGCCATCTTAATGGCATCGGCCAGTTCCAACCCGATAAGCCCACCACCAATGATAACAACCCTCTCTACGCGGCCGCTCGCTAAGGCATCTCTGATGGCTGCCGCTTCTTCCAGGCTGCCTAAGGTGAAAACCCTGCCTAAATCCAAGCCCGGTATAGGGGGCCTTACCGGGGTACTTCCCGTAGCCAAAATCAACTTGTCATACTTTAAAGTTTTTTCCTCTCCTGTTTCTAAATTCATTACTTTCACTTCTTTAGCCTGACGGTCTATGGCCATAGCCCGGGTACGGGTGAGCACGCTAATCCCTTTAATTCCTTGAAAGTAGGCCGCATCCCTCACTGCACCAGCCGCAGTGCACATGAGCTCTTTCATTTCTTTGACGACCCCGCCTATGTAGTACGGCATGCCGCAGCCAGCATAGGAAAGGAAACTCCCCTGTTCTACTATGGTTATTTCGGCTTCCGGGTCCAATCTACGCGCCCGCGCGGCCGCCTTGGGTCCAGCCGCCACTCCTCCGATGATTACAATTTTACGAGCCATATACCGCCCCCCCAAAAAAGTGTTTTCACTTAGACTTGCTTTTGTGACCAGTATAGCACCCATTAGAGCATAGGTCAATAATAGTTTAAGAGAAAATTATTCTTAGTATAACCTTACATCCACGTCTGGCCGGAGGGCCATACTCGATAGCCGTGCAATAGTTACAACGCAGAGAACTTTAATGATGCCGGCCTACCAAGAGAAACCATTTTCCAAGCCCGCAAGACGGCGCCGGCCGGCAAAAACAATGCCTTCAACGGGCCGCCGTAAAAGATAGGGAGAGCATTTGCTAAAGCACCGGTGCAAGAGCAAAGATGTAGTTGGAGCAGACTCAGCTGCTCAAAGAAGCCGCCGGGCTCGTCCTGATGAAGGTTCATCTCGCCTTTTGAATGCCTAGAGCCTTCTCCAAGTCAATTATGTGTTCCTGTTCAACCACTGCAATCCCCCTTATGACTTGAGCCACATCGTAAAGCTTCAAGGCTTCAAGCTGTTCGATACGCTGCAAGTAGCGATTCAAAGCCTCATACTCGGCCTGCAGGTCCTGGCGCAGCATTTCCACGTTGTTCAAAGCAGTCCTGATTTCCTGCACTTGGACGGTGGGAATACCCCCTAGGTACTGGATTTTCTCTGCTATTTTAACGGCATGATTATGCTCGTCTTGAGCATGTTGCAGTTCCTCCTGAATGATAGCAGCGTATTCCGGTCCGGTTAACATGCTGGCATGCTGGATATATTGGATCATGGCCGCATACTCCCAGGAGAGGTCCAGGTTTAGCAGCCGGATAATCTGGTCCATATTCATAGTTACACCCCCAAGGACTTTACTTATAATATGTTATGCCATAATCTGGCACTTGTGCAGAACCACAACCCTTTCTTCTATGTTTGAGACATCCTCCCTCCCCCCACTGAGGGGGGCGAATTACATAATGTAATAAAGTAGTAACCCGGCATAGATCCGGTTGCAGTTTGGGAGTGCTGACGTTTGTGAGCATAGCTATGAGCCGTTCGCGGGGGGAATCGATAATACGGCAGGCTATTACACCGGCTGCATTACAACCGAAGCCCATGCTCATGGTCAAAGCCTGCTTACCCTGAGTTCCCGCCCACTTAAACAAACCGTCCAGGTTGAACGCTACCCGGGGAAGATATCCCAGGTCTTCCAAAAAAGTAAAAAGAGGAAAAAATATAGCCATGGGTGGCAACATAACGGACACTACCCAGGTAGTCGTACGGTATACCCCTTCAATAACCAATCCCCTCAACCATACAGGAATGCTCCACTGCTGACTGAGGGCCACTAGCCTCTTTTCCGCGCCGGAGAAAAGGCCGGCAAGCATTTCGGAGGGATAATTGGCCCCTACCAGGGTGATCCAGAAAAGAACCCCCAAAAGTAACAACATGACCGGGAAACCGGTCCAGGAGGAAGTCAAAAGATTGTCCAGCCAGCGGTCCCGGTCAAAGGCCACCGGTCGCGCCCTTTTCACTGCCTTCTCGGCCACTTCCTCCGCCACCTGGTAGCTCCGACAGATGATGCGTTCGCTTAACTCGCCGGCCCGCTCCCCCCGCAGCCGGTCCACCAGCTCCTCCACTTCCTTACCTGTCTCCGCTATTTGTTCGCCTTCCAGCAGGCGGATGGCCTGCCAGCGGGCCTTTGAGACATCTCCTTGGGCGCCGGACAATAAAGGCACGATCTCTTCTACCATGCTTTCGATTTCCTCGTCGTAGCGCAGGGTTCGGGGTTTCACCTCTCTTTTCCCGTGCGCCGCCCGGTAGATGGCTTCCTCCAGTTCCGCCAGGCCTTCCCCGCGCCTGGCCGCCGTGGCTACTACTGGAATCCCCAGCTCGCGGGTTAACGTCTGGGTGTCAACCTCCAGCCCCCGTTTTTGGGCCTCGTCTGTCAAATTGACGCAAAGGACTACTGTTCGGGATAGTTCCATGATTTGTAAGGCCAAGGCCAGGCTGCGCTCCAAAGCCGTAGCATCCACGACCACTACAGTTACCTGTGGTTGCCCCTTCAAAAGAAAATCGCGGGTTACCTCCTCTTCCGGCGAAAGGGGACGCAAGGAATAAGTCCCGGGCAGATCTACCACTAGGAACTGAGCCCCTCGATAGCAAAAGCTACCCCAAAATAAGCCCACCGTTTTGCCTGCCCAGTTGCCGGTGTGTTGTCTGAGGCCGGTCAGGGCATTGAAAACAGTGGTCTTCCCTATATTGGGATTTCCCGCCAGGGCCACGACTATAGGCCTGGGCTCCGTCCGGGCCCGCCGCGATCGTCCGCAGGGACAGTCAGGGCCGGGCCCAAAGGATAGGACTTCGGTCCCCGAAGGAAAACCCGCACTCATGGAACAACACCATCCCCGTTGGCCTCCACTCTAATCAGACCGGCTACTTCCCGGCGGAGGGCAATGGTGGTTCCCCTCAACCGGTAGGCCACCGGGTCCCCCGTAGGGCTCGTTCGGACCACTTCCACCACGGTGCCCGGCGTAAAACCCAGGTCCATAAATCGCCTGCGCCAGAAACCCTCAGCCAAAATCTCAACTACGCGGCCATAAGTCCCTGGGGGAAGATCGCCCAAGGGACACTCCCTTCTCTTTAATCTAACGGCCACCAGAACAGCGCCTCCTCCAGGTACTCTTACCCGGCCACCCCCAGTGCCGGACGGTGGCTGTAAAGGCTTAGAGTTCTTTGCCTGTTCAGAAGGCCTCCCCCCAAGAAGCGGGGATGAGGTTCGGAGCTGGGAAATTCTATTTAGATTAAGAACTCTGTTAGATAATATGAACGGAATCCCCTTTTGGACTCCGCCAAAAAAGTTAGCGGCCGCTAATGAGGGGCCCTTTGGTCTCACCGGCGTATAATGGTTGTAGAAAAGTTAGGAGGATTATAGTCGACCAGAACCGACGGAGCTACCTTCAAGTAAGGCCGGGCTCGAAGGCGCCAGAGAGGTGGCAGGGCAAAAAGGAGAGGTTGCGGGAGGGGGAAAGCGTGGTCCAGAAGGAAAAGTTCCGTACTTTTCGCGGTTATACTTTGCTGGCCCAGGAAGGCAAGGGCCTGACGCCGGGTATGGAAGATTACCTAGAAATGATTTACCGTCTGGCGGCCCATGAGGGCTTCACCAGAATCCAGGAACTGGCGGAAGCCCTCAATGTCCAACCATCCTCGGCCACCAAAATGGTCCAGCGGCTGGCCGAAGGGCGTTACTTGATCTATGAAAAATACGGCGTCATCAAACTGACGGCCTTGGGAAAACAAATAGGAAAAGAACTCCTAGCTCGCCATAACACCCTTAGGGAATTCCTGGAAATAATCGGCGCTACCGGCCATTTACTGGAAGACACCGAAAAGATCGAACACAATTTGAGCAAGGAAACCCTGGCCTGCATCACCCGTCTGGTGGAGTTCCTCCGGGAACAGCCGGAATGTCTTACAGCCTTTTACCAATACTGCCGTCAGCTTGACAATACCTGAAGGAAGTTTAAGGTCCAGATCCCAAGCTCTCAATGCGCCAGCCCAAACCGGGTATCTCCTGGCGCAGGATGAGAAAACGAACCTGTACCCCGCTCTCGGCAGTTATGGCCCGCCTGAAGGTGAGATTTACCGCTACTTGGTAACGTTTAATCTCCGGAGGATCACTGTCCTGCGGTGGGAGTTCCTTAATGCTCACAATCTTAGCTCCGGCCACGTTGTTCAGGCCGTCGCGGTCGTTGACGCTAAACGAGGGGTTATACAGGCGATTATTATCCATGTTGTTGAAAAGGTAGCCCACCAGGTTCCGGCGGCTCAAAACAGCATGTGCTGTGCGCCTGTCCCCGTTACCTACCGCCTCGTAGAAAAGGCGGATAACCTCTTCCGGGCTAAGCGTAGCCAACCGCTTTTCCAGGGGATCTTCCTGGTTGACAATACCCGCCAGCCATTCGCCCCACGTCTTGCCGGTCACTTCCTCCAGACGGCGGCCCTTCAAGGAACAAGCAAAGGCATCGTGCCGACCGGCATCCAGCCAGGCCCCAACGATCTTACCGTCGTACTTCACCACTACGGCCCGACCGGTCCAGCGGCGGGGGTGCATAAATTCGGGCAATGGCTGCTCCAGTTTATATAAATTGACCTGCACTTCTTTACCCAAGTAGGGGGTAATATCCAGTCCCAGGTCCTTATTCAGTTCATTATTGTAAGCCCAGTAAATCACCACCGGAAAATCTCCGGCGTTATGTACCAGCTTTTCCGGAAGTTTTCCCTCCATGGTATTGGCTTTAAAAAGCACATCCCAACCGTACTCCTTAAGGAAGGCTACATCGTCAGGGTCCACCTCGCTGGTGGCGTTCTTATATTCCGCCAGGCAATGGAGCATAATATTGAACTGGGGCGGAACCTGGTACCAGGTGTTCTCCAGGGCCAGGTAGCCGGGTTCTTCGGGATTAAAATCCCTATACAGGTAAAGGTACTCCTTACTGCGGGCTATTTGCTCCTCTTCCTGCACTTTAAAAACTAAATAGTACTTGGTCCACGGCCAGGAATCCGGCGGCTGCTTGGGCTCGGCCCGATCCAGATAGGATACCAGTTTGGCCGCCAGTTTTGGGTCTTCCATTTCCACTAATTTAACTTTATCATCAGAACCTTCCTGGGCGTAAAGCTCCACGCCGATTACGTTGTCCTTAAACTCGGGATACTTGGCCGCCGTGGTGACCTGGGGCCGGCCGAGACTAAAGGCCAGGACCAGAGCCACCACTGCCACACCCAAAGTCATAATCAGCACCCTACCCTTGCTGCCCACCGTTCGTCACTCTCCCTTCCCGGAAAATGTTTTTGTCAGGCCAGCAGGTAAGGTCTATCTGTAGTTTGGACCAATTTTCTTATTCCCATTCGATGGTAGCCGGCGGTTTAGAAGTAATATCGTATACCACGCGGTTCACATGGCGCACTTCATTGACAATGCGGGAAGCGATCCGCTCCAAAAGATCATAAGGCAGCCTGGCCCAGTCGGCGGTCATGGCGTCTTCGCTGGTCACCGCCCGCACGACAATGGGATAGGCATAGGTGCGCTCGTCGCCCATAACTCCCACACTCTTCAGAGACGGCAAAACGGCAAAAGACTGCCATATCTCGCCGTACAGCCCTGCCTTGCGGATTTCTTCCACCACAATGGCATCGGCCTGACGCAAAATATCCAGCTTCTCCCTGGTTACTTCCCCCAAGATGCGGATGGCCAGCCCGGGGCCGGGAAACGGCTGCCGCCACACGATTTCCTCCGGCAACCCCAGCTCTTCTCCCACCCGGCGTACTTCGTCCTTAAACAGCAGCCTCAGGGGTTCGATCAGCTCCAGCTCCATATCTTCCGGCAGCCCGCCTACATTGTGGTGGCTCTTGATCACTGCTGCAGTTTCCGTACCGCTCTCGATGACGTCCGGATATACGGTTCCTTGGACCAGAAACTCTACCTTCCCCAGTTTGCGCGCTTCCTCTTCAAAGATGCGAATAAATTCTTCCCCAATGATCTTACGCTTCTGTTCCGGATCTATCACCCCCTGGAGCCGCTTCAAGAAGCGCTCGCTGGCATCCACGTAAATCAAATTGGCCTTCAGGACGCGGCGGAAGGTCTCTTGCACCTGCTCCGCTTCGCCTTGACGCAGGAGGCCGTGATTGACAAAAACGCACACCAGCCTGTTGCCAATGGCGCGGTGGACCAGGGCGGCGGCCACTGAAGAATCTACACCCCCGCTCAAGGCGCATAGGGCCCTCCCGTCTCCCACCCTTTCCCGGATAGCCTTTACCTGGTCTTGGATAAAGGAACTTACCGTCCAGTCTCCCTTGGCCCCACAAACCTGAAATAAGAAGCGGCGGAGAATCTCCTGGCCCAGGGGCGTATGCTTTACTTCCGGGTGAAATTGCACGCCGTAGAGCTTGCGTTCCGGATCGCTCATGGCAGCCACCAGTGTATAAGGTGAGCGCGCGTTTACGCGAAACCCGGGGGGCGGCGTGCTGATATAATCGCCGTGGCTCATCCACACCGGAAAGGTAGAGGGCAATCCCTCGAATAGCGGGTCGCTGCCTGTAACTTCAATAACCGTTTTGCCGTACTCCTTTCCTTCCGCTTCCTCCACCCGGCCGCCCAGATCGTGGGCCATGAGTTGCATACCGTAGCAGATACCTAGGATAGGAATACCAGCTTGGTAAATAGCCGGGTCAATACGAGGAGCCCTGGGGCCATAAACGCTGGCCGGCCCTCCGGAAAAAACGATCCCTTTGGGCTTGCGCGCCAGAATCTCTTCCAGGGGCGTATAGTAAGGTATCATCTCGCAGTAAACATGGCACTCCCGGATGCGCCGGGCGATCAGCTGGTTGTACTGCCCACCAAAATCCAGGACCAACACAAGATCCATCAACACTTGACCTCACTTTTCTCAGGATGGCTCTGCCTGCCCGGCCTTAGCGCCGGACCTGCCACTACTTTTTTAAGGCCGGGCAGGCTCCCGCAAGAACCGGGCAGAACTTGTCCTTACCGCTGGTATATTTCCGGCTTCAATACGCAAATATCCGGCAGGTGACGGTACTGCTGGGCGTAGTCCAGGCCGTAACCCACCACGAAGCAGTCAGGGATGCAGAAGCCGCAATAATCTACCTCCACATCCACCACCCTCCGCTCCGGCTTATCCAGAATGGTACAGGTCTTCAGGCTTAAAGGCTGTCGGGCCCTCAAATTTTCCAGTAAATACTTGAGGGTCAACCCGGTATCTACGATGTCTTCCACGATAAGTACATGCTTCTCCTCGACCGGCACCTCCAGGTCCTTCAAGATGCGCACGGCACCGGAGGACATAGTAGAGCTGCCGTAGCTGGAAACAGCCATAAAATCCAGGGTCAGAGGGATGGTGATTTCCCTCACGAGATCGGCCAAGAAAATGATGGCCCCTTTCAGGATACCGACGACCAACAGCTCCTTGCCGGCATAATCCCGGCTGATGGCAGCCCCAAGTTCCTTGACCCTCTTTTTAATTTGCTCCCGGGAAACCAGTACTTGTTCTATATCCTGGTGCAATTCCAGCGCCTCCTTATATTTTATCCTAACCCGGCAAACAAAGCTAATTTCGCCGCCCATTAAAAAAATCCTGCCGCCTGGCAACATAAAGCCATCGGCCAGCCCAACGAAGGCGGAGGTCGGCCATGGCGACAGGAAGTTTAAAGTCCGGCGGGGAGACTGCCTTGTGCTTTAAGCCGGGTACAGGTTTGGCCGTGAGGGTTTTGGCGGAAGAGCCAACCCGACCGTCCCGACTTCGAAACTGAAAATGTACCTTCCATACGGCCTGGTATATCCCCACCTTTGATCTCAGGCCTGCTTGGCTTGCGCTCGCTTATGGTTTCTATCGCGGGCCAAACTATCACTCGGCCTCAAAGCTCAAGGCGGGGTTCCCTCGTCAGCCGACGTCCTTGTCGATAGGACGGTCTCGGACCTCCTGTCCTCGCCACCGTCTTCCCTTTAAGCCTCGTTAAGTTTGTCTACCCCGAAGGGTTGTTCGCTCGCTTCCAAGCTCAAGCAGGCCTTGTAACAAAAAAGGGGGGGACATAACTCAGGCGATGCGGCTGCGGCTGCTTAACAGTAAGCCGGGAATATGCTAGAATAAAGATGCCATCAACTCCAATACTCTCGCTTCCACCCGGATCGCCGAATTTCCTTCCGCCGTGGAAGGAAAGCGGGGGACCCGATCCTTTAGGGGTTAATCCGTAGGCTTTTGGCCTGCGGTAGGGCTAATCAATCGGCCCGCACCCGTCAGCTAACCCCGTAGGCGTTAGAGGTGGGTGGACTTTTTGTTTATTGCGTAGGCGGGTTGATTTTAGTTACTTTATTAAAATCATACAGCTCCAAGGTAATGCGCAGCTTATCTCCCGGCTTCTGCCGGTGGTCGGCCACCAGCTCTACCTTCCGAATGTAGTGGCTCCCCCGTTCTACCCATAGCTTGTAATAGAAGTTTCGCCAGTAGGTGTTGAGCAGGCGGTTGTTTATCTCCGGCCGCAGTTCCAGTAAATAGGGCCGGCCAGGCACATTCTTTTGCCTCCCTTTGTATTGCAGGTCCTGGATTTTGGTAATCTTCAAAATAGAGAGCGGGTTAACCTCGGCCATGAACAGTTCCTGCTGCAGAGGCGAATTACCGGGGGTCACCATCCACCGCCCGAAAAGGGGATCTTTGAAGTATGTGGTATCCTGGATCTGATACACATCCACTTCCTGACCCGTCATTTTGCCCCACAGGTGTAAGTCCCCTCCGGCGCTGCGCTCGCCTGTAACCTGGCTCACTTCAATGCGGCCGCCGTCAGCCTCCAGGTAGCCCTCCAGGCGAAAGCGATAGCTGGTAGCGGCATGGGTGGTATCCAAGGCCTTCACTATTAGCTCTTCCGGGACGACCTTAATTTCTCTAAGGTAAAAGTTGTAGCCCCAGGCTCCCACCCCTAAAAGTAAAAGTATTATAACAGGAAGCACTATTCTCCGGCCGAGCCTGGCAAACAAAAAAACCACCTTCCTGTTCCCGGTCTTCTTCTATATATTAATACGGGAACAGGAAGGGGATATGCCGGGCTAATGCATGGTAGAATATTCTATTTGAGCAGGGTTACGGCAGGAGGCAGGAAGGGCCGACTACAAGTAACTTCCGTATCTTCCGGCAGCACGATACATGGCTACCACTTTTTCCACGGGCAAATCTCCCCCCAGGCAGCCGCTGGAGGTGGAAAAAATAAATCCCCCGCCCGGCGCAGCCGCCAACATAATCCTTTGCACTTCGGCCGCAATTTCTTCTTCCTCGGCCCTTGCTAAGAGGTCCAAATCGAAATTGCCCATGAGACACAAGCGGGCACCATACTCCTGCTTGATGCGAGCCATATCCATGCCGGCCGAGGGTTCCAGGGAATGCAGGCCCGTAAACCCTGCGTCCACCAGGTCGGGCAACAGGCTGGTAATGTTGCCGTCGGAATGGAAGAAAACCGGCGACCCTTCGGCCTTTAAATTTTCCACCTGCCAGCGCCAGAGGGGAAGAAAGATTTCGCGCAAGAGACCGGGAGCCACATAAGTCCCCCGGGTATAAGCGATATCGTCGGCGATAATTACAGCGTGGGCCCCGGCCCTCAAACAATGCCAGGCCGTTTCCAGGCCGAAACGGGCTTCCTCCCAGGCCAACTGCTTGACTTGCTCTTCACGGCTGCTCAACCGCAGGAGGAACTCCACAAAATCCATGCGGCCAGCGGTCCCCTGGAAAGGGCCGTCGACAAGGGCAAAAATGAAGAAATCCGTTTGCCTCCGCCAGCGCTCAAAGGTACTGTAGCCCAACCGGTGGGCTGGCAAGGCCCTGTCTGCCCGGAGACCCTGCGGGGCCAGGCCCACCAGGTCCATGCCCAAAAGCTCCCGGACCGCCACCTCATCCTCCCAGGTACCGCTTCCTTCCTTACCCAAAATACGGGCGACGAGAACCGGGTCGAGCTGCCACTCCCCTTTGGGCACCCGGTCTGCTTCTTGATGGTTGATGGCCCGGTAAACTCTTTCTGCCCTGGTCATCCCGCTCTCCTTTCCGGCAATGCCAGGGAGGAAAGAAACGTTTCCTGGAAGGACGGCTGGACCATGAGTTCCACGTAGCCCACGTTCCTGGCTATCTCTTCGGCCCGACGCCGCTCGGTCAAGGACAGTAGAGCCATACGCGCCCCCGTGCCGGCTGCATTACCCACCTGGCGGAAAACTTCCAAAGGCAAGGCGGGGAACATTCCGATGGCTACAGCACTGGCCACCTTTAAGTGGGTACCGAAGGCTCCGGCCACCACTACCTCCTGGATATCCTCGAGATCCAGTCCGGCCGCCTCCAGGAGGAGCTTAGTGCCCGAGGCAATGGCCGCCTTGGCCAGCTGTATTTCGCCGATATCCTTCTGGGTTATAACTATGTCCCTACCCGTACCACTCTGGGCTGCCGGTACAAGTATAAACTCGGCCTGTGCCCCCTCCGGCGCTCGCACCCGGGGATGTCGGCGGTTCAGCCGGCCCCGGGCATCAATGACGCCGGTACGATATAGTTCCGCCACGGCATCCAGGATGCCGGAACCGCAAATGCCCAGGGGCACCTCATCTCCTACGGTCTCCCATTCAACTTTCCGTCCCTCATCCCCCAAGCGTACGGCCTGGACCGCACCCCGGACGGCCCTCATG
Source organism: Moorellaceae bacterium AZ2 (assembly GCA_051024685.1). Classification (GTDB taxonomy): domain Bacteria; phylum Bacillota; class DSM-521; order Neomoorellales; family Neomoorellaceae; genus UBA12545. The sequence goes on from JAZHPA010000020.1 coordinate 32,310, forward strand.
CCGTGAAGGATGTGGGCTCCTTCAAAGGCCGGGCCCGAAGCGCAAGAACAGGAAAGCATGTGCCTGCCGTACTTTAAGACTATTTCCGTGTTGGTCCCGATGTCCAGCCCCAGGGTTACTTTATTGGCCTCATCCAGCCGGCTGCCCAAAATCATAGCCACATGGTCGCCGCCTACAAAGCCGGCTATGACCGGCACACAATAGACGTAGGCCCCGGGACTAAACTTTAACCCCAGGTCGCGGGCCTTGATCTCCACCGGAGCGGTCACGGCCGGGACATAGGGGGCCCGGGCCAGGTAATGGAGGGGTAGGCGAAGGAGCAAATGGTGCATGGCCGTATTTCCCACGATGACTGCCTCTTCGATGTCCTCCGGCTGAACACCCACTTGCTCCGCCAGCTGTCCCGCCAGGCTGTTCAAGCCTTCAATAATCACCTGGTGTATCCGGCGGTATTGTTCCTCTCCTTCCAAAGCGTAGGACATACGGGCCATTACATCTTCGCCGTAAGCAATCTGGGGGTTCATAATCCCCTCGCTGGCCAGGGTGGCCCCGGTTTCCAGGTTTACCAGGAAACCCGCTACCTTGGTGGTACCCAGATCCACGGCCAGGCCCAAGGCCGGCCGCACCGGACGACCGAAAACACCATGAATTATCTCTTTACCCTTAACGGTAACGGTGCCACTGCCTTCGGCAGCCAGGGGCGAAGTACGCCGGGCCAGCTCCAGATCAACTTGCAGGCCGGACAGATTATAGTCCGCCGCCAGTTTTTCCACCACCTGCTGCCAAAGGGGCCGGGGGTTGGCATTGGTCGTGGGTTCCAGGGTGAAAGTATACCGGGCCACCGGCGGCTCCGGCGTCACCTCTACCGCCAAGCCCTCCACTTGGAGCTTCTGCACTCCGACCATGGCTTCCGGTGGTATTTCCACTTTGACCGGCCCCAAGAGAGCAGCCTGGCAGGCCAAGCGGTATCCTTCATTGAGCTCCGCCGGCGAGAGGGCCCTTTTTTCCGCCTCTGTTGGAGGAGACAGAATGCCTTCAGCTATCTTTATCCGGCAGCGACCGCACAAACCCCGTCCCCCGCAGGGAGCCGTTACTCCTGCGGCTCCTAAGGCCAGGCCGGCCTCCTGGGCTACGGCCAACAACGTTTGGCCCTCACGGGCCGGCACGCGGCGACCCACAGGCTCAAAATCAACCGTCCAATTTGGCTTCACGATGGTTTCCCCCCATTTTGCGGAAGACAGTAGGTGTACAGCCTTCCTGTTTTTTAAACACCTGGCCGAAGTAGCGGACATCGCGGTACCCGACCCGCACGGCTATCTCGGTGATGGAATAATCGGTTGCCAACAATAGGTTTCTAGCCGCCTCTATCCTCGTACGGGTCAAGTAGTCGATAAAATTTTCACCCCGCACTTGTTTAAAGAGACGGCTGAAATAGCAGGGGCTTAAATAGACGTGCTGGGCTACTTCTTCCAGGGAGAGATCCCGGTGATAGTTCTGCCGTATAAAAGTCACAGCTTTTTCAATCAAATTGATATTGCGCCGTTCCCGGGCTTCCACTACTTTTTCTACCAGGGTATGCAATTTAGTCCTGATTTTGGCCTGGGCTTCTCCCAGGGATTCCAGGGCCACAATTTCCTGGCTGCCGTGGAGGACAATCCCCGCTATCTCCTCCGGGTCAGCACCGGCCTCCAGGGCCGAATGGGCGGCCACGCTCAGCAGTTCTAGCAACCTCATCTTGAAAACCGGCGGCCTCACCTCCTGTCTTAACACCATTTCGGCTATAATCTGGTTTAAGTGGCGGCCGGCCTTTTCTTGGTCCCCCAGCCGCACGCTCAGGGCGAGTTCCTTCTCAGCAGGGGAAGCAAACATTCGGCAGGCACGGGGTAAGACGGTCACATCATCGGCATGGATCACCTGGTCGCCTCCGTAAAGAAGCCTGTATTCGGCCGCTGCCGCCGCTTCTGCATAGGACCTGGCCAGCAGGGTCGGGTCTTCCGCCGGCCGCCCGATACCTACAGTTACGGTGACGGAAGTAAGTTCGCGCACCCTGGCGCAGATCTCTTCTCCCAGGCGGGTGACTGCTTCCCTTGCACCGTGCCGGTCGGCTAAAGCATCAAGGGGTAAAAGCAAGAGGAATTCATCCTTAAAACCCGGTACTACCACCGCCCCGGGCCACGAGGATACCCTTTCTTCTATAATCTGTAAAACCCTTTTTTTCAGAAACTGTCGTTCCGCTTCTCCCACGGGGGCCGGCCGGGTGGGAAAAGTGTCAATAGTGATCACCATGACCAGGCGGGGTAGAGAGGGCAGGCCCAAAAACTCGGCACGGGCCCTGGCCTCCTCCGCTCCGATACGTCCGGCCACCAGGTCCAGGACAAAGCCCAGGCGGATGAGGGGGAGCATTTCTTCCAGGGCAGTCCGCAGTTTCAGGGTCTCTTCCTTAACCCGCCGCTCCTCATCTATCTCCTGGGCCAGACTGTCCAGGAGGGAGATAAGCTCTTCACCCGCCACCGGTTTTAACAAGTACTGGGAGGCCCCCAGAGCGATGGCCTCCTGGGCATAGGCGAACTCATCGTAGGCGGTGATGAAGACTAAGCGGGCCTCGGGCAAAAGACGGCGCAGGGTTTTGCCCGCCGCCAAACCGTCCATGACCGGCATTTTTATATCCAGCAGGATGACATCCGGTTGGATTTGTTGTCCTAGAGCGACGGCCTCCCCGCCATCGCGGCCCTCCGCTACCACCTGGTACTGGGGGCGGGCTTTTTCCAGGAGATAACGGATGGCCTGGCGTTCCAGGGGTTCATCATCCACAATCAACAGTTTAAGCAACTTCAGCCAGCACCCCCTTTGATTTCCTCTTCTTTCCCCAGAGGAAAGGTTAGCTGAATGCTGGTCCCCGCCCCGGGCCTGCTGTGCACATTCAAAGCGCAGTCGCTGCCAAAATAATGCTGCAGGCGGCGGTAAACGTTGACAATCCCCAGCCCGCTCACCTGCCCCTTGCCGGTGCGGCGCACTTCCAGGTCAAAAATTTCTTTTTGCACAGCTTCAGGAATTCCCACCCCTGTATCGCGAATCTCCAGGTGCACCTGGGAGCCTCTCACCCAGCCTCGGATATAAATTTTACCCCCCTCTTTTAAGGGCTCCAAACCATGGATGACGGCGTTTTCCACCAGGGGTTGTAATATCATGCAGGGCACACGTGCTTCCAGGGCTTCCGGCGCTACCTGGATTTCGCTGGCCAGGCGGTCGCTAAAACGGGTCTGTTGGATAAAAAGATAATCCTGTACGGCCGCCAGCTCTTCCCGCAAGGTGACCAAACCCTTAACCTGGTAAAGGGTATAGCGCATGAGCCTTGCCAGGGCTCCCACCATTTTTTCGGTGGTCTGGGCCCCCTCCAAAAGGGACAGGCGGGCAATGGTATTGAGGGTATTAAAGAGGAAATGGGGGTTAACCTGAGATTGCAGAACCTTTAACTCGGCGTCCCTCAGGGCCTGCTCCAGTTGATTCTGCTTTTTCAAAAAATGAATAAAGCTGTTCCTCTCTTCTTCCAATTCCTTCTTGCTTCTTAATACTGCGTTAAGGTGGACGATACTATTGGCGACAAAAGCTAAGAGCCCGCAAACGGCCTCCAGCTCATCCAGGGAAAGTACAGGAATCGCCGTCTGCTCCTCCCCTCCCGGCGCATTATCCCCCTTGAGGAAGCAATGGCCGCAGAGGATGGCGCCTACCGTCCCACCTTCATCGGCCAGGGGATAAGAGATTTCCACCAACCTGGCCGGACAGCGGTACACAAAAGCTCCTCGAAAGCTTGCCGCATAAGTGGCCAAATCCTCATCAAAGGAAGGGAGGCTACCCCTCTCAGTCAAAATACGGCAGTACTGGGAGCATGCTAAAAACCTTCCCAGGGGTGACAACAGGTTCCCCCGTGCATCTATAACCACCAAGTCCAGACCGGATAACTTATTGAAAGATTCCTGCAGTTCCTTTAAAGATTCTTCTCCCCAGATTTCGGTCAGGCCGGCCTCCAGGACAGGCGGCCGCTTCCGGGAGGCACCGATGAGCTCTTTAATAAAGGGGACGGCGCTGGTGGCATCCGGCGCATAGCCGTCGGCCCCCATTTTAGCCGCTATATCGGCGTTTAAAGGAGTGCCCCCTACCACTATCTTCACTTTCTGGCGCAGTCCCGCCTCCTCCAGGGCTTTGATGGTCTCCGCCATGGCCTTCCGCGTAGAGGAAAGAAGGGCCGAGAGGCAGAGAACATGGGGGCGGTACTTGATCACGGCCTCCACAAAACTGCTGGGGGCTACATTCACTCCCAGATCGATGACCTCGAAGCCGGAGGCCTCCAGCATGATGCCCAGCAAGTTCTTGCCGATGTCGTGGATATCACCCTGTACGGTCCCGATGACCGCCCGGCCCACCGTCTGTATCTGGCCGCTGACCATGTAAGGTTTCAGTTCCTTCATACCGGTATGCATGGCCCGGGCGGTGATGATCAAATCCGTAACGTAGATTTCGTTATGTTCAAATTTCTCACTGACAATATCCATGGCCTTCACAAAGCCCTCGGTAATAATCCGAGTAGGGTCCACACCTTTCTGCAGAGCCCGGAGCACTCCTTCTCTGACTTTGTAAGCATTGCCCGCTATGACGGCTTCGATTATCTTCTGGAGGGGGGCCTCCATGGAGTCACCTCCTGCAGGTATGAAAAAAGGCCGCAGCAAGGCTTACCCTGCTACAGCCGATTTTTTATTGCTTATTAATATTATACCACTAATTTGCCAGAACGGGCAGCTGTAATGTACTTTATTGTTCTTGAACTTGACGCCGATGATATTCATGACAGCAATAAGACCGTCGTTAATAATGGTGCTGGGAGACAGGCCTTCTTCCACGGCTTTGGTTACGCTTTCCCGCACTTTGTTTCGCGTTGCCGGCCATGGGGGTATCGCTTAAGTTTTAAATATTGTCCTTACTTTATAAGTTTATTTCTACGCTTAGGGGAGGACAAGGACAAATTCTTGTCATGTGTTTGCTTTCTTGTCATAAGTTGCGGCTGCCGGGTTTCACCGCCCGCAAGCCCTGGCGGCATAAAGGACACTCTTCCGGCCGGTAGGCCTGGATTTCCATGCTCAGAAGAGCCCGCAGGGGAACCCCCAGGTCCACTTTCCCGCCGCTGCGGTCTACGAAAGCCCCCACTCCTACCGGTACGGCCCCGCCTTCCTTTACCACCTGGATGACTTCCTTAACGGAACCGCCGGTGGTAATCACATCTTCCACCACCAATACCCTATCCTCAGATCCCAGCCGGAAGCCCCGGCGCAAACTCATCTTGCCCTGTTCCCTCTCGGTGAAAAGGGCCCGCGCCTTTAAAGCCCGGGCCACTTCGTAGGCGATGATAATGGCCCCGGTGGCCGGACCCACTACGGCCGTGATTCCCCGGCCCGCGTAATACTCCGCCAGGGCCCCACATAGCTTGGCGGCTTCTTCCGGATATTGTAAAACCTGAGCGCACTGCAAGTAACGTTCCGCATGGAGGCCGGATGTCAAGATAAAATGACCTTCCCAAAGTACTCCTGTACGGCGGAAAATATCTAGCACTTCCTCTGCAGCGAGCATCTCTATCTCCTTCCCCTGGTTTAGCTTTCCAGCGCACCGATAATTTCATTGATGTCCTCGATATTATTCTGGATCAAATATTCCTGCAAGCCGGCAATGATCTCCGCGATAGCGCGGGGATTAACCAGGGTAGCCGTACCCACGGCCACCGCCCTGGCGCCGGCCAGAAGAAACTCCAGGGCATCTGTAGCGGTCATAATGCCGCCCATACCAATGACGGGTATCTTAACCGCCCTGGCCACCCGCCAGACAGCATAAAGGGCTACCGGCTTGACGGCCGGACCGCTCAAACCCCCGGCAATATTGGCCAGCACCGGCCGCCGCCTCTGCCAGTCGATGGCCATACCCTGTAAGGTGTTGATGAGGGAAAGGGCATCGGCTCCGGCTGCCTCTACCCCTTGAGCTATGGCCACCACATCGGTCACGTTGGGGGTAAGTTTGGCAATCAAAGGCAGGGACGTAACCTGGCGCACCGCCCTTATAACCCGGGCGGCCTGGTCCGGGCAGCTCCCAAAGGCCAGGCCCCCTTCTTTCACGTTGGGGCAGGAAATGTTGACTTCCAGAGCCGCCACGCCGGCAACCTCGTCCAGGCGCCGGGCCAGCTCCACGTATTCTTCGATGGTCTTGCCGGCAATGTTGACAATCACCGGCGGGCGAAACCGGCGCAGGAAGGGCATTTTCTCCCGGATGAAGGCCTCCAGGCCGGGATTCTGCAGCCCGATGGAGTTAAGCATGCCGGCCGGGGTTTCGGCTATCCGCGGCGGCGGGTTCCCCGGGGTGGGTTCCAGCGTTACGCTCTTGGTTACAATGGCCCCCAGGGAGTTTAAGTCCAGGTAAGGAGCGTATTCTTCCCCAAAGCCAAAAGTGCCGGAGGCCGGCATCACCGGGTTCTGCAAGCGTAGGCCCGCCAGTTCTACCTCCATTTTGGGCGTCACTTTGCTTCGTCTCCTCTTACCACACAATTTTTGGGGCAGGGAAAACCGGCCCGGCTGAGCAAACATTTTCATAAGCCAGGCTGCCGTCCTCCTGATAAAGGGCCACTACGCACCCCCGGCAGGCTCCCAGGCCACAGGCCATCCTTTCCTCCAGGGAAACCTCCGCCGGTATCCCCTTCTGGCCGGCCAGTTGGGTTACTTTTTCCAGCATGGCCCGCGGGCCGCAGGCAAAGATCTGGTCATAGCGCTTCTTTTCCAGATCGCGGGCCAGGAGAGCCGTAACCGGCCCGGCAAAACCGGCGCTGCCGTCATCGGTGGCCGTTTTGACCTCGATACCTAGCTTTTGTAAAGCCTCCTGCCGCAGGAGCTGCCGGCGGCTGCGGGCTCCCAGATAAAAGGTAACCTGTTCGCCCCTGGCCGCAGCAACCCGGGCCAGGAAAAAGAGGGGGGCCAGCCCTAAGCCTCCGGCTACCAGGGCTACCCGGGGACCGGCAGGCAGGCTGAACCCCCGGCCCAGGGGACCCAGTCCGTCGATGAGGTCCCCGGGCCCTCGATCTGCCAGCCAGGCGGTCCCTTTGCCTACTACCTGGTAAAGGAGCTCCAGCTCCTGCCTGGCAGGGTCAAAATCGTGGATGCTCAAAGGCCGCCGCAAAAGGGGGTCGAAATACGGTCCGCAGCGTATATGGACAAACTGGCCCGGCTGGGCGGTAAGTACCGGCACTTTCAGGCGGAGGTGATAGATGTCAGGGCCTGCAGGCGAGTTGGCCAGGACTTCGCCCTGCCATAAGGAAGACATTGGATGTTACCAGCTCCTTGAAAAGTTAGAGGATTTAAGAACTGCTAGCCACCGGCTTATCTCCGGTTTATGCTACCCTGCATAACTGTGGCTCGCTTAGAACCAAGCCGTTCTCCTAAGGTAACTGGAGTTGACCTTCATCATGGGTGTAGAAGGCCGCCGGGGCATTTTCTGTTTTCATTCGGTAGTGTTCACCATTGGTGCAGGCTTTAATGAAGTTCTTTCCCACGACTAGATGCGGCAACGCAGGTGCCGACTTCCCTGTTCACCATTTGTAAAACTTTATTTTAAGTTCTTTCGACACACTTTGCTCCCTTCCTGCCGGAGGGAGTAAAAAAGGTCCTGGTGATAAAGCCCTCCGCGGCCTGCTTGGGCTTAAAGCTCGCGAAAGCTTCCGTCGTAGGGATTAGACCTCGCCCGAAAAGCTTGCGGCGGGGTTCCCCCTCGCTCCCCCAATATATAACATAATGGAATAGATGGTATAAAGGAGATTTGGGGTCGAGCGCGAAATATACCTTAGAAAATAATTTACGAGGAGTTGATCCCTTTGAGCGAAGCTTACCGGAAAATGTGGGAAGATCTGGGAATAGACCTGGACAAGCATGATGCTTTTCTCGGCGCCTTACCCCCAGCCTTCAGCGAAGTCTTTTTACAGCAAGAAAACCGGCCAGCAGGTATGGCCTACTTTGATAATCTTTTGAACGAGGCCCACGGCCAGAGGATCCAGGAAATTCTGGCCCAGAAAGCAGCCGGCCGGCTGGTGGCCGGTACTTTTTGCGTTTTTGTTCCAGAAGAGCTTATCCTGGCTGTGGGTGGCATCAGCGTAGGGCTCTGTGCCGGCACCCAGTTTACGGTTCCGGCCGGCGAACAAATTTTGCCCCGCAACCTGTGCCCTCTGATTAAATCTTTAGTTGGCTTTAAACTGGAGCGCATTTGTCCCTATTTCCAGGCCGTGGATCTCCTCATCGGGGAAACGACGTGCGACGGGAAAAAGAAAACCTGGGAAATCCTCAATGACTTTGTTCCCACCTACGTAATGGAAATACCCCAGCGCAAAGAATCCGTCGACCTGGTCCTTTGGGAAGAAGAGATTAACCGGCTCAAAGAGGAGATCGAGCGGCGGTCCGGTCAAAGGATTGAGGTGGATAATCTAGCCTCCGGAATCAAGAAGGCCAATGCCCGCCGGGCGGCCTTGCAGAGGCTTTACCGGGCCCGCCAGGCCGATCCCGCTCCCATTAGCGGTAAAGATGCCCTGCTAATCTCTCAGTTGGCTTTCTTTGATGATCCGGAACGTTTTACGGCCCAGGTTAATGCCCTTTGCGAAGAACTGGAAGAAAGGATTGCCCGGGGTGAAGGTGTAACCCGGAAAGGGGCGCCGCGCCTGCTGGTAAGCGGGACGCCCATGCCCCTACCTTACTGGAAGCTACACCACCTGGTAGAGAACTCCGGGGCGGTCATCATCGGTGAAGAAACCTGCACCGGCACCCGGTATTTTGCCGGCATGGTTCCGGAAGACGGGCAGACCTTGTCCCAGCAAATTAAAAATCTGGCCCAGAGAATCAAAGGCATCAATTGTGCTTGCTTCACTCCCAACACCGCCCGCATCGAGGACATCTTACGCCTGGCCAGAGAAGGAAAGGCCGATGGTGTCATCCATTATTCCCTGCAGTTCTGCCAGACTTATGCCCTGGAAGCCCGGCAGGTAGAAAAAGCCTTACAGGAGGCGGGGATTCCGGTGCTATGCCTGGAAAGTGATTTTAGCGAGGAAGATGTAGCCCAGTTGCAGACCAGGATTGAAGCCTTTTTGGAAATGATTGCGTCCTAAAGGGAGAACGGGGCTGAGTTGGTAAATGGAGGGCCCGGTCTTGAGGTGATGACGTTTGGCAACGGTCGGTATTGATGTGGGTTCCACTTCCGCCAAGGCCGTGCTCTATGACGGAAAAATAAAGGCTTATACCATCAGGCCTACCGGTTGGAGCCCCAAAAGAGCGGGCGAGGAAGTTCTGCGCGAGGTCCTGGAGAAGAGCGGTTATACCCGCAGCGAGGTGGGCTGTATCATAGGTACCGGCTACGGGCGTGTAGCCCTATCCTTTATCGATCAGGCCGTGACCGAGATAACCTGCCACGCGCGAGGTATTTTCTACTTAACCGGCCGGGCGGGAACCATTATCGATATCGGCGGCCAGGACACCAAGGTGATAACCATAAACGCGCAGGGCAAAGTTATGGATTTCGTGATGAACGACAAATGTGCCGCCGGAACGGGGCGGTTCCTGGAAGTCATGGCCACTACCCTGGGAATGGACGTTAGTGAACTGGGCCGCTTGCCGGGAACCGCCCGGGCGGTAAATATCAGCAGCATGTGCACCGTCTTTGCCGAATCGGAGGTTATCAGCCTGCTAGCCAGCGGAGTGCCCAAGGAAGAAATTATAGCCGGCCTGCACCGGGCGGTGGCCCGCCGGGTAAAAACCATGGTCAAAAACCCTTCTTCGGGACCCGTCGTTTTGACCGGCGGGGTAGCCAAAAATGAAGGCCTGCGGCGGGCCCTGGAAATGGAGCTGGGCACCCCAATCACGGTGCCGGAAGAGCCCCAGATCACCGGCGCTTTGGGAGCGGCCCTCATAGCCTGGAATAACCTCACCGGCAATTCCGCTACTTTCCCGGACGAAGGCGCAAAAGCCGCATGCCGTTGAGGGTAACCAAACAGGAAAGGGCTCGGCCAAGGCCACAGCCCTCTCCCTCTTCTTGGAAAAACGTAACCAAAAACAAATGCTTACCGGCAGTATGTAGCGACCTAAACTTTGGCACCTACTGCTCGACCACAGCTAGAATGTCTCGTTCGCTTACCAGGAGATATTTTTCTTCTCTTTCTTTAATCTCCGTACCGGCATACTTGGCAAAAATGATGCGGTCGCCCTGTTTCACTTCCATGGGCACCCGCTGCCCGTTCTCCAGCACCCTTCCCGGGCCCACGGCCACGACTTCGCCCTGCTGGGGTTTCTCCTTCGCCGTATCCGGAAGCACAATCCCAGCCTTCGTTTTTGCTTCAGCTTCGACCACCTTTACTAAAACGCGATCTCCCAGGGGTTTAAGGGACATGGTATAAGCCTCCTTCTCTGAAAAAGGCTTTTTATATATTAGCAGTGGTTTTAAGGGAGTGCTAACATCTATCCAGTATCATATTCCCTTTAGCGAGAAAATGCAAGCTTTCCACGTAAGAAACCAGCCCTCTTCCCCGCTATATCTTATCTTTTTACTCCGGATGAAAGGTTATACCCTCTCTAGTCCGGGCGGGCGCATTCGGAAACCTCGCCCTTTAAGACGGCCAAACCGTGGGGCAGGGCCGGCAAAATTGCTTCCAAGTTCTCCCTTACTCCTTTGGGGCTGCCGGGTAGATTTACGATGAGGCTTTTGCCGCGGATGCCGGCTACGGCGCGGGACAGCATGGCCTGGGGCGTGGCCTGCAAGCCGGCCGCCCGCATGGCTTCCGGTAAACCCGGTACTTCCCGTTCAATGACGTCTCGGGTAGCCTCGGGGGTGACATCCCGCGGGCCGAAGCCGGTACCGCCAGTGGTCAACACCAGGTCGGCCCCCACCTCATCGCAAAATTGACGCAGTTTGGCGGCCAGAGTCTCCCGGTCATCCGGGACCACGGCGTAGGCAACCACTTCCCCTCCAATGCGCGCCACCAGCTGGCGAATGACGCCGGCGCTCAAATCTTCCCGCTCTCCCCGGGAACCTTTATCGCTGGCCGTCAGGATGGCCACCCGGATCATTTTTCTACCACCTCGACCAAATCGCCCACTTGTACCGGGCCTCCCTGGAGCACCGCCACGAAAATCCCCTCGCGGGGCATGACGCAGTCGCCGGCCTGATAATAGATGGCACAGCGCTCATGGCATACCTTACCGATCTGGGTCACTTCCACCAGGGCTTGGGGGCCGATCTTTAACTTGTCGCCCGGCTTAAGGGCTGTCAAATCCAATCCCTCGGTGGTCAAATTCTCCGCGAAGTCCCCCGGCCCCACCTGTAACCCCTTGGCTTGCATTTTTTGAATACTCTCCAGGGCCAAGAGGCTCACCTGCCGGTGCCAGGGGCCAGCATGGGCATCCCCCGCCAGGCCGTGCTGAGGTACCAGCTCCCCTCTGCCCACGTTCCTTTTCCGCTGACCTTTCTCCTCACTTATACACACTGCTACGATGCGTCCCATGGTTCTTCGCCCTCCCTCTGCCAAGTTCCGCTGCGGCCGCCACTTTTTTCTACCAGGCGTACATCCGTAATCACCATACCCCGGTCCACAGCTTTGCACATGTCGTAAATGGTCAAAGCCGCCACGCTGACGGCCGTTAGAGCTTCCATTTCCACTCCTGTCTGACCTGTGGTCTTTACCCGTCCTTCAATTTCCAGAACTCCCCCACCCAAATCCCGAAATTCTACCGCCGCGCTGGTCAAGTTCAGGGGATGGCATAAAGGAATTAGCTCCCCTGTCCTCTTGGCGGCCATGATGCCGGCTACCCGCGCTACAGCCAAGACGTCGCCCTTGGGGACCCTGCCTTCCAAGATAAGCTTTAAGGTGGCCGGGTTCATGACCACGCGGCCCCGGGCCACCGCTAGCCGCTCGGTTATACCCTTAGCCCCCACGTCCACCATGCGCGCCTGGCCCTTCGCATCCAGATGGGTCAAAGTAGTCTTGTCCATAGATTTTTTACCCTCCTAGTTGGGACATAACCCGGGGCTGCTCCCAGCCTTCTTCCAGGTGGTGCTGTCGGGGTTTGAGGGCCACCGCGCGCCGGAATAGTTCTACCAGCTCCTCCCGGGAGGCCCCCGTACGCAACGGGGTTTTGACGTCAATTTCCCCCTCCCAGTACAGGCAGGGGCGCAGTTTTCCGTCGGCGGTGAGCCTCAACCGGTTGCACCGGTCGCAAAAATGCTCGCTTAAGGCGCCGATGAAGCCAATGCTTCCCGGGCCGCCGTCCACCCGGAAACTGCGGGCCGGTCCGCAGCCGCGCAAATTTTCTAGGGGTTCTAAGGTAAAGTCCTGCTCCACCTTCTGCCTGATTTCGGCCACGGGTACATAGGCGGCTTCTTTGGTGGCTGCCGTACCGATGGGCATCAGCTCGATAAAGCGGATATGCAGGGGCTCTCGGCGGGCGAGATGTACAAAATCTCTAATTTCGTCATCGTTAAATCCCCGCACGACTACCACATTAAGTTTCACCGGAGTAAGGCCGGCCGCCAGGGCTGCCCTGATGCCCCGCCACACATTCTCCAGGCTCCCTCCCCGGGTGATGTACCGGTAGCGTTCCGGCCGGAGGCTGTCCAGGCTGATGTTTACCCGTTTGAGACCCGCTTCCTTTAGCGGCCGGGCCAGCAAGCTCAGGAGCAGGCCGTTGGTGGTAAGGGACACTTCTTCCAGCCCGGGCAGCGCAGCCAGTTTGCCTACCAAGCCCACCACGTTCTTGCGCAGGAGGGGCTCGCCTCCCGTCAGCCTTACCTGCCGGATACCCACTTGCGTGGCGGCCTGCACCAGAGCTACGATTTCCTCCAGGCGCAAGATATCATCGTGGCTCTTGAGGGGAACTCCTGTAGCCGGCATACAGTACCGGCAACGCAGGTTACAGCGGTCAGTAATGGATACTCGCATATAGTTTATCCGGCGCCCGAAGTTATCTTCCACCGGCCCTCACTCCTTAAAAAACCTTTAAAAGTTCTGCCATACAACCTTTCCGCAATCCCGCAAGTCATATCCTCCCAATCGACCGGCTTCGGTTAAGAACTGTTGGCTACGCATCGTTTCGATTAAATCCCGGACCGTGTGCCCCTCCCATGCCTCACGCAGGAAACAGAGGTCCAGGCGCTCGGCGGCCAGCGGGATGAAGTCCAGGCCGTAGACCCGTGCGGCAGAATAGATACCCAGGCCCACATGGGCCTGGCCGGCGGCCACCGCCGCGGCTACTCCCAGGTGGGTGAACTCTTCTCTTTCGTATCCCCTGATCTCCTCACCTTTGATGCCCAGCCTCTGTAAGTTGCAATCCAAGAACAGCCGCATGCCGGAGCCCACCTGGCGGTTTACAAAAGTGATCTCCGGCCGGGTCAAGTCTTGTAAGTCGCTAATGCCTTGAGGGTTGCCGGGAGCCACCATCAGTCCCACCTGCCGGTAAGCGAGGTTGACTAGGAGCGCCTCCCGTCCGGCGAGGTATTTTTCCACGTAGGCCACATTATATTCACCCGTCGAGGGATCCCACAGATTAAGGCTCGCGCCGTTGGCTTCCCCTTGTCGGAGGGCCTGGAGGCCCCCCAGGCTTCCTACCGGCAAAGTGGTCAAGGACCGCCCCGGATAGAGCTGGCGCATTATATTGCCAAGTATGTCCAAGAGAGGATCGCTGCTCCCGCTGATCAGTACGGTAGCCTCGATATCCCTTAAGTCTTTGAGGAGGGTCACTTGTACTTCTGCACCGGCAGGCAATCCTTCCGAGAGGCGAGGGATGCGTAGAATCCCATCGGCCCTAGCCAAGGTGGTAAGGGTTCCCGCTCCGCGGCCCAAGGGAATGGCCGCCAGTTTGTCCCCCACCCGGGCAAGTCGCAGGCGGACGAAATCTTCCCTCCCCAAGGCTGAAGGCATTTTACGGCCCAACACTGCTCTGGCCGTAGCCCGTTGTGGGGCTCGGAGTCCCTGTTTCTCGTAGAGGAGGGGACGGACGAAAAGTTCGGCGCACAGGGCGGCGGAAACAGGATACCCCGGCACCCCTATAACCGGCTTGCCCTCTACAATGCCCAGGATTACGGGTTTACCCGGCCTGATGGCCACCCCATGGGTCAACACCTGCCCGAGCTCGGCCACCAGGCGGGCCGTATAATCTTCCCGGCCGGCTGAAGAGCCGGCATTGACCAAGACTATATCTGCCCTCTGCAAGGCCTCGCGGAGCCTGGCCTTCAAAAGATCGTATTCATCAGGGGTTATGGGGAAGATCTCAGGCTCCCCGCCCCACTCCTGTACCAGTCCCGCCAGCATAGTGCTGTTGGAGTCCAGTATTTGCCCCGGCAAGGGGTGGGGGTTGGGTTCCACCAGCTCACTGCCGGTGGGCAGGATGGCCACCCGCGGCCGGGGATATACCATAATTTCCACAACGCCGGCCGCCAGCAGAAGACCCAAATCCAGGGGCCGCAACATATGATTGACAGGCAGCAGCATTTCCCCGGCCACTATATCCTCTCCCGGCTGGCGCACATGCTGCCAGGGGACGGCAGGAGACCGGATTTCTACGACGCCTTCTTCCGGGAAGTTTAGTTCTTCGAGCATAATTACCGCGTTGAATCCCGGAGGCAGGGGGTCCCCGGTATCCACCACCACAGCTTCCTGGCCCAGTCTCAGCTTCCGCGGGGCCTCTTCCGAAGCGCCGAAAGTATCTTCCGCCCTCACGGCAACACCGTCCATGGCGGCCCCGGCATAATGGGGCGAGGAGAGGACAGCATAGACCGGCTCCGCGGTGACCCTGCCCAGGGCTGTCCGGGTGGGCCATTTCTCTCCCCGACCAGGTGCCAGAGCCCCCACACTGTGCAGAACCTCCCGATACTCCTCCAGGGCCTCCTGCCAGGGCCGATTATCTAGAAACACTCTTGCCCGCTGCAAAATAACGCCCCCCTAATTTGCATGCCTGAAAATGTCTGAAGGCGCAAGGCATACCCCGCCATACTCCAGCCGCCTCCCTGTCTGTGGAGAACCCCGCCGGAAGGGGAAACAATCCCCTTCAGTAACCTCCGGGGTTCACTCAAAAAGGCGCACCTTGACCCGGCTACCTGCTTCCAACCCTTCCTTGCGGGAAGGGATGATAAGCACCCCGTCGGCCTTTACCATGGTAGAGATCAAGCCAGACTTGCCCACTATAGGAACAGCTACCAACCCGTCCTCACCACCGTCCACCAGCCGCACCCGTACATAGTCGTCGCGGCCGGCATCAGAGGAAAGGTTGCGGCTTAAGACCGCTTCCACCACCGGCTCTTCTTCCGGCCCTTTAAAGCGGCCATAACGCAATAGAGGGCCTACGAGCAGCTCAAAGGAAACCATGGCCGAAACCGGATGGCCCGGCAACCCGAAAACCATTTTACCGTCAATAAAGGCGGCCAGGGTGGGCTTGCCGGGACGGATGGAAACCCCATGGAAAAGAAGCTTGTCCGGGCCCCACTCAGCCAGCAACTGCAGGGTTAAGTCCCGCGTACCCACTGAACTGCCGCCGGAGAGCAACACCACATTATTCTCGGCCAAGGCCTGGGAAAAGCGTTCGCGCAGCAGCATTAGATCGTCGGGTACTATACCATACAGCCGGGCTTGACTGCCTAAGGCCTGCACCTGGGCATACAATGTATAGGAATTGATATCCCGCACCTGGCCGGGCCCCGGCTGGGCTTCCGGAGGTACGATTTCATTCCCTGTGGCCATAATGCCTACGCGCCAGGGTTCCCAAACCTTTATTTGAGTATATCCCAGAGCTGCCAGTACTCCCATGTCCTGAGGCCGCAGCCGGTGGCCTGCCCCCAGTACTACCTGCCCCCTATTAACGTCCTCTCCTTTGTCCATGACGTTTTCTCCAGGAGCCACAGGCCTCAAAACGTTCAGGAAGCCGCCCGGCAGGCTTTCGGTATGCTCCAACATGATCACTGCATCGGCGCCCGCCGGTAGCATGCCCCCGGTACTGACGGCTACTGCTTCCGCCTGTCCCACGCCGACTTCTGCCGGCCGACCCATCAAGACCTCTCCGCACAGCCGTAACGTCACGGGAGTGCTTTCACTGGCGCCAAAGGTATCGCTGGCCCTGACGGCAAAGCCATCTACCGTGGCCCGGGCAAAACTGGGCACATCCTCTCGGGCCACCACATCTTCGGCCAGTTCCAGACCCAAGGCTTCGGTCAAATGCCGCACGGCAGCCTTGCGCTGGATAAAAGGCCAGCATTCCGCCAGCTTTTTTCTGGCTTCCGGCAATGTAACTACCTGGAAAAATTCCATGGGAATTCTCTCCAAATCTTACTTAAAACAACCCAACTGGCAGCTGCTAATTTTGATTTGCAGCTCGTTGGCTGCCTGCCCGATGGTCAGCATTGGTACCCCCAATTTCCTGGCCAGCTCCTGAGCCACCGCGCAGGGCAATTTGCCTTCATGACGGGCTGCGGCTTCCTTTACGGCTTCAAAAATCTCTTCCCTGGTCACCCGAAGTTCCCTCCCCCGGTCCGAACCGGTCGAATATTAATAAAGGCACCCGGATGGGTGCCTCGCCTTCGAAGCTCCTTTCCCATTCCGGGAGGCAGGCCCGTTTCCCGGCCCACCCCGTCACCGCCCGCCTAAAACGGGCGGGAGGCCAGCAACCATAGCCGTGACCACAGCCTTAGGCTGACTGGCTCGGAGACTCCTTATTCCGTTAAGCTTATTTTAGCATAATCCGTGGCAAAAAGAAAGAAAATTTATCCCTTAAATTTATTAACTGCAGCCGCAGCGATTAGACACCGTGAGGACCATCACGGTATCCCCTGTTCTCGCCGCGGCCTCAAACAGAAGGCGTACTGCCTTCCAGACTTCGTCGTCTTCCCCCCGGATTATGGTGCTCATGGAACCCACCTCCAGGTGGACTTTATCCGGAGGCACGCTAGCCAGGGCCTCTTTAATGATCCGTGAATAATGGGGAATGCCCAGAGGATAAAGGGCCACCTCACAGGCCAGCATTTAGACTCTTCCTCTCCTTGTAGCATGGTGTGCCTACCCTTCGACACTTTATCCTTTATTTAAAGGATACCGCGCAAACAAAGCCGCCGTCAGTCCTCCCCTGCCGCCGGGCCTCCGCTTCCAGGGCCCAGGCTTCTTCCTCCTTGGTAAAATCAAAATCCGGGGGTACAAAGAGCACTGCCCTGCCCCGCACTTCCTTGCCCGGCATGGCAGCCAGCAGTTCCTCCAGGGTGGGAAAGCGGGCCCAGCGAAAGAGGCTGTCCGGTTCCCTGGCTGCTTTGGCCTCGTAGTAGCGACTCCAGGCACTGTTACCTCCTATCAGCCCCACTACCAACCTCCCGCCGGTCTTCAATACCCTATAAGCTTCCTGCAGCGCGGCCCCCAGGTCGGGAACAAATTCCAGGGCCGTAACCGAAACCACAGCGTCAAAGCTTTCATCTGGAAAAGGAAGCCGGCGGGCATCCGACCGCAGGAACCGGACCGCCACCCCCTCCTGGGCTGCCTTTTCCCGCGCCCTGGCCAGCATGGGTTCTGATACATCTATGCCCGTTACTTTGACCCCCCGGCGGGCCAGCTCTAAAGAAAAAT
Source organism: Moorellaceae bacterium AZ2 (assembly GCA_051024685.1). Classification (GTDB taxonomy): domain Bacteria; phylum Bacillota; class DSM-521; order Neomoorellales; family Neomoorellaceae; genus UBA12545. The sequence continues at coordinate 49,960 of JAZHPA010000020.1, forward strand.
TTCCGGTGCCGCAGCCGATGTCCAGGATCTCCGTGCTGGCCTGGGGTTGCAAATATTCATAAATTGCTTCCTTTTCGATCCTATCGACCAACCTGCCTTTGGGTGTCCGATACCAGTCGTCATAATCCTGTGCTTTCTTATCGAAAAGCTCCGCCACCCCTTTAATCCCTCCCTTCCATGTGGACCTCAAATTTATCTATTACCAATTTATTATTTCCCGCAGTGCTTTAGTATGAAGGAGCCATTTGCGCTGACGCGGAAATAAGAAAGGTGAAGGTATGAAGGGATTGGGGAAAAAATTTTACCCCGGGAAAG
>JAZHPA010000021.1:0-49494 GCA_051024685.1 Moorellaceae bacterium AZ2
ACGATGACAGAAATAACCCCTCCTGCAGCCTAAATCATCTAAAATCAGGGTTGCGGTTTTTCATAGGTGGGGATACGCCAGGCATAAAAATGCTTGACAGGGATCAGATCTTGGGATAAAGTTAAGAAAGTGACAATCCTTTTAAGTTAGTCCGGTGAGGCTAGCAAGGGATACAGATAGGCCGAAAAAGGTCATGCTAAACCTGCGCCGGATGAGCGTGGGTTTTTTTATGCCGCTGGAAAGGGTGAGAAATGTTGACGCTGACGGTAAAGGCCCAGATCATGGATGCGGAAAAAATACGGCGCTCCCTGGTGCGCATTGCCCATGAGATTTTGGAACGTAATAAGGGTACCGCAGACCTGGTGCTGATAGGTATCCGGCGTAGAGGGGTCCCGCTGGCGGAAAGGCTCCAGGGCATTATTAAAGAGATTGAAGGGGTGACGGTGCCCTTGGGGGTGCTGGATATAACCCTTTATCGCGACGACCTCACCACTTTAAGTGCACAACCCATCGTCCACCGGACGGAGATACCCTTCAACGTCACCGACAAGAAAGTAATACTGGTAGATGATGTGCTCTTTACCGGCAGGACGGTGCGGGCCGCCCTGGATGCTCTGATAGACTTGGGCCGGCCACAAAATATCCAGCTGGCCGTGCTGATCGATAGAGGCCACCGGGAGTTACCTATTCGAGCAGATTACGTCGGCAAGAATGTCCCGACTTCCCGCAAAGAAGAAATAGCTGTTCAACTGAAAGAAATAGACGGTGTAGATCAAGTTCTAATCCGAGCTTTACCGGAAAAGAACGCCGGTCCTTGAAATTAGTCCTGTGAGGCTAATAAGGACGGCAAACCCCCTCCTTATTAGCCTGGAATAGGCAATAAGGAGTTTTTTATTATATACGGCCTTAATTGGGAAATGGGGGATGAAAAGTGGCGCTGAAAAGCAAACACCTTTTGGGCCTAAAGGATTTGACGGCCGAGGAGATCGAGCTAATCCTCGATACGGCAGTTCCTATGAAGGAGATTATTCAGCGGGATATTAAAAAGGTCCCGACCTTAAGGGGCAAGCTGGTGGTCACCCTTTTCTACGAACCCAGCACCCGCACCCGTACTTCCTTTGAACTGGCAGCCAAATACATGGGGGCCGACACGGCGAGCATTGCCACGGCCACCAGCAGTGTTACCAAGGGCGAGTCCTTGAGGGATACGGCCGAAACTCTGGCCGCCATGGGGGCCGATGCGGTGATAATTCGCCACAGCGCGGCCGGGAGCCCGCTGCTGCTGACGCGGTACATCCAGGCGTCGGTAATCAACGGCGGAGACGGCATGCATGAGCACCCCACCCAGGCCCTGCTGGACATGTTTACCATTAAAGAGAAGCGGGGGTCCATCGAGGGCCTCAAGGTGGCCATCCTGGGGGACATCCTCCACAGCCGGGTAGCGCGTTCCAATATTTGGGGGCTAACCAAGTTGGGTGCTGAAGTCAGAGTAGCCGGCCCGCCCACCTTAATCCCTCCCGGCCTCGAAAAGTTAGGAGTAAAGGTTTTTTATCGGGTGGAAGACGCCCTGCGAGGGGTCGACGTCATTAATGTCCTGCGCATCCAGAGGGAAAGGCAAAGGAGGGGGTTATTCCCTTCCCTGAGGGAGTACGCCCTGCTGTATGAGCTCACTCCCGAGCGCCTACAGCTGGCCAAGCCCGGCGCCCTGGTCCTTCACCCCGGACCCATGAACCGGGGGGTGGAGATTGCCCCGGCCGTAGCCGACAGCCTGCAGTCGGCCGTACGGGAGCAAGTGACCAACGGTGTGGCCATCCGTATGGCCTTGTTATACCTGCTTATCGGAGGTGGCAGCCAATAATGAAAATCCTGCTCCGCGGGGGCCGGGTAATCGATCCGGCCCAAAACCTGGAGGATACCTGCGACCTGTTGGTGGTAGAGGGTCAAGTGGCGGCCCTGGAAAAGACCATAGAGCCGGACGGGGAAACCAAGGTACTGGAAGTTCAAGGTTGTATCGTAGCGCCCGGATTTATCGATATGCACGTCCATTTGCGGGAACCCGGCTACGAGCAGAAGGAAACCATAGCTACCGGCACCCGAGCGGCGGCGGCCGGCGGGTTTACGGCGGTGGCCTGCATGCCCAATACCCACCCCGTAGCTGACAGCGGGGCGGTCATAGCCTATATCCAAGAACGTGCACGGGCAGCAGGAGTCGTACGGGTGTACCCTATCGGCGCCCTGTCCAAAGGCTCCCAGGGGGAAGAACTGGCGGAAATCAGGGACTTGGTGGAAGCCGGGGCGGTGGCCCTCTCGGACGACGGGCGTCCGGTCATGAATGCCGAAGTAATGCGCCGGGCCCTGGAATACTCCAGGATTTTTGACATCCCGGTGATTTCCCACTGCGAGGATTTGAACCTGGTGGCCGACGGTGTAATGCATGAAGGCCTAATGTCTACCGTGCTGGGGCTACGCGGTATCCCCGCCGCAGCCGAGGAAGTGATGGTGGCCAGGGATTTAATTCTGGCCGGGCTTACGGGGGGGAGGCTCCACCTGGCCCATTTGAGCAGCGCCGGCTCGGTGCGGATGGTTAGGGAGGCCAAGAAGCGGGGCCTCAAGGTTACGGCCGAAGTGACGCCCCATCATCTCTGCTTGACTGACGAAGCCGTGCAGGGATACGATACCAGCACTAAAGTGAATCCACCCCTGCGGGATGAAGAGCACAGGGCGGCCCTGGTGGAGGGATTAGCCGGGGGGATTATCGATGCCCTGGCCACCGACCATGCTCCCCACGCGGAGGAAGAAAAGGATGTGGAATACGACCTGGCTCCCTTCGGTTTGGTGGGATTGGAGACGGCCGTTCCCTTGGTGGTGACCAAACTGGTCAAGACGGGGCAGCTCTCCTGGAGACGTCTGGTGGAAGCTTTTAGTCTCAGCCCTGCCCGAATCTTAAAAGTGCCGGGAGGGACCTTGGCTGTGGGCAGCGTAGCCGACATCACGGTAATCAATCCCGACTGGGAACGGGAGGTAGATGTAAACAGATTTTACTCCCTGGGGAAAAACTCGCCCTTCCGGGGATGGAAACTACAAGGCTGGCCGGTGGTCACCATTGTGGGCGGCCGGCTGGTTATGGAACAGGGGAAGGTTCTGCTTTAGGGCCCGACTACAGAGCACGGCAGCTTCCAACACGTGAAGTAGAAGGGGTGAGGAGCCCAAAATGCAAGCGTATCTGGTTCTGGAAGACGGGACAGTATTTAGGGGGGAGACCTTGGGCTATGCTGGCTCGTGTCACGGAGAAGTGGTTTTTGCCACAGGAATGACCGGTTACCAAGAAGTACTGACCGATCCTTCTTATTGCGGACAAATAGTTGTCCTAACTTACCCGCTCATCGGCAATTACGGTCTAAATGCAGAGGACCAAGAGGCAGACAGGCCTCACGCTCTAGGACTGGTGGTCCACGAGGCCTGCTCGGAGCCGAGCCACTGGCGGGCTACGGAGGACCTGGCCTCCTACCTGCAACGCCACCGCCTCCCGGCTATTCAGGGGGTGGATACTAGGGCCCTTACCCGCCACCTGCGTAGCCGGGGTACCATGCGCGGTATCCTGGCCTGCGGGGAAGCAGACGTCCAAGAGCTAAAGCTTCTCGCCCCTCAAGACCCCCCCTTACAGGGCGACCAACTGGTGCCTGCGGTAACCAATGCCGAGGCCTATGTCCTGCCAGGCGGCTATCCCCGGATCGTTATCTACAACCTGGGGGTAAAAAAGAGTATCTTGCGCTGGTTCCAACGCCATGGCTGTACGGTAATAGTCATGCCGGCCCATAGCACGGCAGCGGATATTTTGGCTGTCCGGCCCCATGGAGTGGTGATCTCCAACGGCCCGGGAAACCCTAAGGATATTCCTTACGGCGTCCAAACGGTGCGGGGTTTGCTGGGTCGAGTACCCTTACTGGGCATTTGCCTGGGCCACCAATTGATTGCCCTCGCCCTGGGAGGCGATACCTATAAGCTTCCCTTTGGACACCGGGGAGTCAACCACCCCGTTAAAGACTTGACCAGCGGCCGCGTCTACATCACTGCCCAAAACCACGGGTATGCCGTACGGGCCGATTCCCTGCCCCGAGAAGAAGTATATATTTCCCATATCAATCTTAACGACGGCACGGTGGAGGGCCTGGGCCACCGCTACCTGCCCGTTTCTTCCGTCCAGTATCACCCGGAGGCTGCCCCGGGACCTTCTGATAGCGCGTATATATTCCAAGAGTTTCTAGACCGGGTCACAAGCGGCCGGGAGGTGGGTTAGATGCCTCTAAGGAAAGATCTGCGGAAAATTTTAGTTATCGGCTCCGGTCCCATCGTCATCGGCCAGGCGGCGGAGTTTGATTATGCCGGGACCCAAGCCTGTCGCGCCCTCAAGGAAGAGGGGATGGAAGTGGTCCTGGTGAACTCCAACCCGGCCACCATTATGACCGATGCTCAAATGGCCGACCGGGTATACCTCGAGCCCCTGAATCTAGATTTCGTGGCCCAAATTATCCGCCGGGAACGCCCGGACGGCCTGCTGCCCACCTTGGGAGGCCAGGTGGGTTTGAATTTAGCCCTGCAGCTGGCCGAGGCCGGCGTCCTGGAGGAAGTAGGTACTCGCCTCCTGGGTACCCCGCTGGAGGCGATCCAGCGGGCCGAAGACCGGCAGCAATTCAAGGCCTTGATGGAGGCCATCGGGGAGCCTGTTCCCGAAAGCCGCATTGTTACTCGCTGGGAAGAGGCCGTGGAATTTGCCGCTCAAAACGGCTATCCCCTCATTGTAAGGCCGGCCTATACCCTGGGAGGGACCGGTGGTGGGGTGGCCCGTAATGAAGAAGAATTAAAAGCTATTGTCTTAAAGGGTTTGCGGCTAAGCCTCATCCACCAGGTCCTGGTGGAACGGTCCGTGGCCGGGTGGAAAGAAATAGAGTATGAAGTTATGCGGGATGGAGCCGACAACTGTATTACCGTGTGCAATATGGAGAATATCGACCCGGTGGGCATCCACACTGGGGACAGCATTGTGGTGGCCCCCTCCCAAACCCTATCCGACAAGGAATACCATATGTTGCGCAGGGCAGCTTTAAAAATTATCCGGGCCCTGGGTATAGAGGGCGGCTGCAACATCCAGTTTGCCCTGGATCCTAAAAGCTGGCAATATTATGTTATCGAGGTAAACCCCCGGGTTAGCCGCTCCAGCGCGCTGGCTTCCAAGGCTACAGGTTACCCCATTGCCCGAGTAGCTGCCAAGGTAGCCCTGGGTTATACCTTAGACGAGATACCTAATGCCGTTACCCGGGAAACCAAAGCTTGCTTCGAACCGGCCCTGGACTATTGTGTAATCAAAATTCCCCGCTTCCCCTTCGATAAATTTTCCGGAGCCGATAGGACCTTGGGAAGCCAGATGAAGGCCACCGGGGAAGTCATGGCTATCGACCGTACCTTTGAAGGAGCCCTGCTTAAGGCCATCAGGTCTCTGGAACTCAAAGTCGACGGCCTCTTGATGGATAATTTTGCTCGCTTCAGCGACAATTGTTTAAGGCAGAAGATGGCCGAAGCCGATGACGAGCGGCTTTGGGTGGTAGCTGAAGGCTTGCGCCGCGGCTGGAGTATCGAAGAGGTAAATTCCCTTACGGGCATAGACCCCTTTTTCCTGGCCAAGATTAGGAATATCGTTAAGCTGGAGGTGAGATTAAGGGAGGCAGGAACCGCCTTGACGGCGGAGCTTTTACGCCGGGCCAAGGAAAAGGGCTTTAGCGATGCCCAGGTTGCCCGCCTGACGGGCCTGGAGGAAGGGGAAGTGCGGCGCCGGAGGGAGCAGAACAATTTACAACCGGTCTACAAGATGGTGGATACCTGCGCAGCCGAGTTTGAAGCCGACACGCCCTATTTTTATTCCACCTACGATGAGGAAGATGAAGGGGAAGTTGCGCCGGGACCTAAGGTAGCGGTGCTGGGTTCCGGCCCCATCCGGATAGGCCAGGGCATTGAGTTCGACTATTGCTGCGTGCATGCGGCCTGGGCCCTGCGCCGCGCTGGCGTGACCTCCATTATGATCAACAATAACCCGGAAACTGTGAGCACCGACTTCGATACTTCCGACCGCCTTTACTTCGAGCCCCTCGCGCCGGAAGAAGTCATCAATGTTCTGAAGAAGGAAAAACCCCAGGGGGTGGTGGTGCAGTTCGGCGGCCAGACGGCCCTTAACTTGGCCCGGACCGTGGAAGCTGCCGGCTTCAAGGTGCTGGGTACTTCCGTGGAGGATATCGACCGGGCCGAGGACCGGCAGAAATTCGATGCTCTTCTGGAAGAGCTGCAAATCCCCAGACCCCGAGGAGGCACGGCCATCTCGGTGGAGCAAGTGACCCGCCTGGCTAAAGAACTGGGCTTTCCGGTGCTGGTGCGGCCTTCTTATGTGCTGGGTGGGAGGGCCATGGAGATTATCCACCATGAAGGGGAGCTCCTGGAATACGCCACCACTGCTATAAAGGTGGCGCCGGAGCATCCCGTATTGGTGGATAAATACCTGCCGGGGCTGGAAATAGAAGTGGATGCCGTCAGCGACGGCGAGGAAGTGCTAATCCCCGGTATTATGGAGCACGTGGAGCGGGCGGGGGTCCATTCCGGCGACAGCATTGCCCTTTACCCGGCCCGCTCTTTAACACAGGAATTGGAAGAAAGAGTCACCGCCTATACCGTGAGATTGGCTCGGGCCCTGAGGATAAAGGGGCTGCTCAACATCCAGTTTGTCCTCCACCAGGGCGAGTTGTACGTTTTGGAAGTGAATCCCCGTTCCAGCCGGACAGTCCCTTACTTGAGCAAGGTTACGGGGGTCCCCATGGTGGCCCTGGCCGTCAACATTATGCTGGGCCGCACTTTAAAGGAACAGGGTTACCGGGGAGGGCTGTGGCCCAAACCCGGTTATGCAGCCGTTAAAGTCCCGGTATTCTCCTTTGGCAAGCTATGGCAAGTGGATACTTTTTTGGGCCCGGAAATGAAATCCACGGGTGAGGTTTTGGGCCTCGACACTTGTTTTGAGGCCGCCCTTTATAAAGGACTGGTGGCTGCAGGCTATGCTGTTCCGGAAAGGGGGACCTTGCTGGCCACCATTGCCGACAAGGATAAAGCAGAGGCGATACCTTTGCTCAAGGGGTTTGCCCAACTGGGATTTAAGATTGTGGCCACGGCGGGGACGGCTGGAGCCCTGGCGGCAGCCGGCCTCTTCGTGGAGCGGGTAGGTAAGATCCGGGAAGGATCGCCCCATATCCTGGACTATATTCGGAGTAACCGGGTTCATCTCATCATCAACACCCTGACCAGGGGGAGGATGCCGGAGCGGGACGGGTTTAAAATCCGGCGAGCGGCGGCCGAGATGGGGCTTCCCTGTCTAACCTCCCTGGACACGGCCCGCGCCCTCCTGCAAGCCATGCGGGCCCTGCGCCGCAGCCGTGGATTCGCGGTGAAGCCCTTGCAGGAGTATGTAAGGCTATAAGAATTAAGGAAGCAGGAGGTACAAACCTTTGCCGAGGCAGGATAAACTGATTATCGCTTTGGATGTAGCCGAATTGGCGACAGCGGAGAAATTGGTGGTCGGTCTGGCACCTTATGTAGGCATGTTCAAGGTGGGATTGGAACTCTATACGGCGGCGGGCCCGGCGGCCATCCACATGATTAAGGAACGGGGTGGACGCGTTTTCGCCGACTTAAAGCTACACGATATACCCCATACGGTTTCCCAGGCCGCCCGGGCCCTGGTGCGCCACGGGGTGGATATGCTGAACGTCCACGCAGCAGGCGGGCGCAAAATGCTCCGGGCTACGGTAGAGGCCGTAAAGGAAGAGGCGGACAAACAGGGGAGAAAGGCTCCCCTCCTCATTGCCGTGACGGTGTTGACCAGCCTGGACGAAGCCAGCCTCCAGGAAGAGATGGGTGTTCGGCGGAGCCTGGAGGAACAGGTGGTGTTCTGGGCGGGCCTGGCCCAAGAATGCGGCCTGGACGGGGTGGTGGCTTCGGCCCTGGAACTGGAAGCCATTCGCAGTGCCTGCGGGCCGGATTTTGTAATAGTCACCCCCGGAATCCGGCCCGCAGGCAGCCGACGTGACGACCAGAGCCGAGTGCTGACTCCTGGGGAGGCCGTGCGCAGGGGGGCTTCCTACCTGGTAGTGGGGCGGCCGGTAACTTCAGCTCCTGACCCGGTAGCGGCCGTTAACAGCATACTGGGGGAAATGGGAGCCACATAGACGGTGTGCTGGTGATCGTAAATTACCATGCCCGGCCTGGCGCCCGGCGGTTTGCGAACATGTTTGGCCCGGGTGTAATCTACTGCCACTCGTTTGGCCTGGCGGGCCCGGCTGAAGTAAGCAGCGAGCCCGGCGGCTTCTTCCAGGGTGCGGTCGGGGACCGGCCGCCCCTGGGTGCGAATAAGCACATGAGATCCCGGTACATCTTTGGCGTGGAGCCAGATGTCCTCCTCATGGGCCAGCTTTAGGCTCAGATGATCGTTCTGCCGGTTATTCTTGCCCACGAGGATAGTAAAACCGTCGCTGGAAAGGAGCTCCAGGGGACCATAAATGCCTTGGCGCTCCTTCTCTTTGGTCTTCCGGGAGCGATTTTTCTCTCCTCCCTCAGGTGGTAGATAGCCCGCCCGCACCAGTTCCTCGCCGATCTCCTCTAAGTCTTCCAGTGTTTCGGCCATTTCCAGAGCTTGGGCCACCGAATGGAGATACGCGATCTCCTCCCGCGTTTGTTCAAGCTGGAGGGCTGCCTGACGGGCTGCATTTTTGGCCTTATGATAGCGATTAAAGTAGCGTTCGGCGTTCTCCGCCGGGGAAAGGGATGGGTCCAGCTCAATGGTTAACGGGGGAGCACCGGGATCGTAGAAGTTTTCGGCTGTAAAGGAAGCCATCCCCTTTTGCAGGCGGTACATATTGGCAGCAATGAGTTCCCCGTAAAGCCGCCATTGTTCCGCTCCCGCGGCAGCCGCTACGGTTTCGGCCTGGAGGGCTTCCTTTTTTAAACACCGCTTTAATTCGCGCTCGATAAGGCCGGTTAAAGACCGTTTGCGGCCGGTGAGGAGGTTTTCCCTGCGCTTCTCCTGGTAAAAAATTTCGCAGGCCTGGGAAGGGGTGGGGAAAAATTCGCGAGGAAGGTCCCCGAACTGCAAGAGATTAAAGGCGGCAAAGGCCAGCACGGTCTTATCCTTGTTTCTGACGACCGTGGGCTGCCAACCTGAAGGCAGGCTGGCGGCCAGCACCTCCTGGAGGGCCTGCCAGAGGCGCACTACCTCATGCTCGCCACAGACCTCGGCGGTCGTTTCCGGCGGCAGGCCGGCTCGGTATAGGATTTCGGCCGCCGTCTGCAGGCCTATGCCGTCGAGATTCTCCACCAAAAGGGATTTTAAAGGCTTCTCCCAGGCTCCCTGGAAGATTATCTGGCCCAAGGTTTCCGGCCCCAGGGTGCGGGGCTCCTTCTTGCCCTGGGCTGGCGGAGGTACGTAGGCCCGGCCGGGAAGCACTTCCCGGTGACGGCTCACGGCATGGGTGTAGCGCCGCAGGGCGTCGATGATGGTGCCGCTGGGTTCCAGGAGGATAATATTGGAGTGCTTGCCCATGATCTCCGCCACCAGGGTGCGTTGCACGGTACGGCCCAGCTCATCGATCGAGGAGAAGTGCAGTTCTACGACCCGCTCCAGGCCCGGTTGCTTGATTTCGGTCAACAGACCGCCCTGTAGGTGCTTGCGCAGGACCATGCAAAACATAGGGGGATGAGGGGGATTGGGCGGGTTGGAGGCGGTGAAATGAATGCGGCAATGCTCGGCATGGGCTGATATTAAGAGCCTTTTAATCTCCCGTCCCCGACGAAGGTGAAGGAGAATGGTATCTTTATCCGGCTGGTAGATGCGTTCTACGCGGCTCCCGAGCCAGGGGGAGAGTTCTGCCTGAATGGAACTCAAGAATAGGCCGTCGACAGCCACGGTAATTGCTCCTTTCAGTATACCCGAAGAATTAACAGATCCCGCGAGGAGTGGGGTCGCGGCGCCGGGCCGATTCCCCAGGGCGTCTGCGAACCCGAACCCCTTTTTACCGAGTATAACACGAAGCCTCCCCTTTCACCTAGTTCTTTTCCCTAAAGGACAGGCATAAAGATTAACGTGGACCAGCCTTATACACCAAAAGGGGCGAAAGGACAGATGCATGTCAAGAGCAGCCGGTGGTACCAAATGGAAACTTCTCAGGCGCTACAGGTCTTACAGAGCCATGGCGAATACGGGTTGACCGGGGAGGAAGCCAGGCGTCGCCTAAAGGAAATAGGTCTCAACCAGCTCCGGGGGAAGTCTGGTATTTCTCCCTGGAAACTTTTCGCCCGGCAATTCAGCGATTTCATTGTATGGGTTCTTCTGGGAGCCACCGCAATATCCATCTTCTTGGGTGAAGTGGCCGACGCCGTTACCATTATTGCCATTGTCTTCATTAACGCCTTTCTGGGTTTAATCCAGGAATATCGGGCTGAACGCTCTCTGGAAGCCTTGAGCGAAATGGCCGCACCCTTTGCCCGCGTTATCCGCGATGCCCAGGTGCAACGGATCCCGGCCCGGGAACTGGTACCCGGAGATATTCTCCTGGTGGAAGGCGGGGACAGGGTAGCAGCGGATGCTCTTTTGCTATGGGCCAGCAGTCTGGAGGTGGAGGAAGCTGCTTTAACCGGGGAATCCCACCCGGTGGCCAAGGAGCCGGGCGCCCTGCACGAAGAAGTGCCCCTGGGAGACCGGCGCAATATGCTGTACATGGGGACGGTGATTACCCGGGGCCGGGGCAAGGCGGTGGTAGTGGCCACCGGGATGGCCACCGAAATCGGGAACATTGCCGGTATGATCCAGGAGGTGAAGGAGGAAGAAACTCCCCTGCAGAAAAGGCTGGCTCAGGTAGGGAGCTGGCTGGTGCTGGCCTGTCTGGTTATTTGCGCCCTGATGGTGGTTATCGGCCTGGGCAGGGGTGAAGACCCTTACCGCATGTTCTTGGTGGGGGTCAGCCTGGCCGTGGCGGCTATTCCGGAAGGCTTACCGGCCATCGTGACGGTTTGCCTGGCCATGGGGGTCCAGAGGATGGCCCGCCGTCGGGCCATAGTGCGCAAGTTGCCGGCCGTAGAAACCCTGGGCTGTGCCACCGTCATCTGCACTGACAAGACCGGCACTCTTACGACGAACCAAATGACGGTGCGGCAGGTATGGGTCAACGACAGGGTGTATGGTGTAAGCGGTACGGGTTATGCTCCCCAGGGAGAATTTTTATGGGGTGGACATAAAGCAGTAATAGATGAACCCTTAGCACTCCTCTTAAAAGCTGCTGCCTTATGCAACAACGCCCTTCTGCAGAGGAACGGATTGACCGTTGGGGGATGGTTTAGAGGAAACCGCAAAGGGAAGAGGAGCTGGAAGATAAGCGGTGACCCTACCGAAGGAGCTCTCCTGGTGGCCGCCGCTAAGGGGGGGATCTGGCGGGAACACCTGGAGAAGAACAGCCGGCGGCTGATAGAAATCCCCTTTGATTCCGAACGCAAGCGAATGAGCGTGGTATACGAAACCCACGGGAGGCGAAGGGTTTACGTCAAAGGCGCTCCCGATGTGCTATTAAACCTGTGCAATTTCCTCTTTCTGGGGGGAGAGGCTGTCCCTCTCACTTCCCACTGGCACCGGAAGATTCAGGAACAAAACGAGGATATGGCCCGGAGGGCTCTGCGGGTCCTTGCTCTGGCCTACCGGGATCTGCCCCCCTCCCTTCCGCTGACGTCCGAGGCGGTGGAGGAGAATTTAACCTTTATCGGTCTGGTCGGCATGAGCGATCCCCCACGGCCCGAGGCCCAGGAAGCCGTACAGGTCTGCCGACGGGCAGGCATTAAAGTGGTGATGATTACCGGCGACCACCGTTTGACGGCGCAGGCCATAGCCCGGGAACTGGGCCTCCCGGCGGATGAGAACAATGTTCTGACCGGAGCGGAGCTCGAGGCCCTTACCGATAAGGAATTGGCCGCCCGGGCCAGGGAGGTCGCAGTTTATGCCCGGACGTCGCCCCTCCAAAAGCTTCGCATTGTCCGGGCCTTAAAGAAGAACGGCCATGTGGTGGCCATGACGGGGGACGGGGTGAATGACGCGCCGGCCATCAAGGAAGCCGATATAGGCATTGCCATGGGCCAGACCGGTACTGATGTGGCCAAAGAAGCGGCATCTATGATTCTGGCCGACGACAATTTCGCTACCATTGTGGCGGCAGTAGAAGAGGGCCGGGGCATCTACAGTAACATTCGCAAGTTTATCCGGTATCTCCTTTCCTGCAACGTGGGCGAAGTATTAACCATGTTTATAGCGGCTATAACCGGTCTGCCCTTGCCCTTGCTTCCCATCCAGATTTTATGGATGAACTTGGTCACCGACGGATTGCCTGCCCTGGCTTTGGGCATGGACCCTGGGGAGCCGGATTTAATGGCCCGGCCGCCCTACAGGTCCGGCGAGAGCGTTTTTGCTCGGGGCTTGGGGTGGAGCATAATCTCCCTGGGTGTCCAAATCGGCCTGGTTACCGTAGCCGTGTTCCTGGCCGGCCTGTTTTTGGGTGAAGGCGATTTGGCCACCGCGCGCACTTTGGCCTTCACCACCCTGGTTTTTGCCCAGCTTTTTGCCGTTTTCGAATGTCGTTCCGAAGCCGCGTCGCCTTTTGCGGTGGGCTATTTCAGCAACAAGCATCTCGTACTGGCAACAGCTTGCTCGGCCGTCATGCAGCTTTTGGTGATTTACTGGCCCCTATTGCAGACGGTTTTCCGCACAGCACCTCTAAACCTTTTTCACTGGGCTCTGGTGTTGCTGGCTGCCGGTTGGAGGACTTGCTTCCAGGGAATTGGGTACTATTTCCTGCGGCCGCTGCGGCGGGTAGTGTGGTTGCATTCTCGGTGAGGAACCCAGCACTTTTAGCGAAAATCATGGTAAAATAGCCTTCGGGGTGTTAAAATAGAAAAACGAGGCTAGGAAAGGTGTGGTGGGTTTCCTTGCATTTTACCAAGATGCACGGCCTGGGCAACGATTTCGTGCTGGTAAACTGCTTTAAAGAAAAAATACCTGGGGACCTGGCAGAGGTGGCCCGCCGCCTCTGCCACCGGCGGTTTGGCGTGGGCGCCGACGGGCTTGTTTTTCTTTTACCTTCCCAGGTGGCCGAACTTAAGATGCGCATCTTCAATCCCGACGGCAGCGAAGCCGAAATGTGCGGCAACGGTATACGCTGCCTGGCCCGTTTTGCCTATGAAGAAGGCCTGGTTCCGGGGCCGGCCATCCGGGTGGAAACCCTGGCCGGAATCATAGTACCCCAATTGATTGTAGAAGGGGGCCGGGTAGTGGGGGTGCGTGTGGATATGGGGGAGCCTCGCCTGGCCCGCCGGGATATACCCATGTCAGGGAACGAGGAGAGGGCCATCGATATACCCCTGGAAGTAAAGGGGGAGACCGTTAAGGTAACTTGTGTTTCCATGGGGAATCCCCATTGCGTTCTTTTTGTTCCCGCCGTGGATTCCGCGCCGGTCACCACTTTGGGCCCCTTAATTGAAAACCATACTTTGTTTCCCCAGCGCACTAATGTAGAATTTATAGAAGTATTGAACCCCGCAGAGGTTAAGATGAGGGTTTGGGAGCGGGGCGCCGGTGAAACCTTGGCTTGCGGCACCGGTGCCTGTGCCGCCGTAGTGGCAGCGGCCTTAACCAAACGCACCGGCCGTCAGGTGACGGTGCACCTGGCAGCCGGCGACTTAACCATCGAATGGGCACCCGACAACCGCGTCTTTATGACCGGGCCGGCCGTGCGGGTTTTCGACGGCGTTTACCTGGAGGAAATTTAGAGGAGGCTGGTCTATCATGGAACAAGCCCAACGTATTCAAAAGCTACCCCCTTACCTGTTTGCCCGCATTGAGAAAAAAATCGAAGAGGCCAGGGAAAGGGGAGTGGACATTATCAGTTTGGGGATCGGCGATCCCGATCTGCCGACTCCTTCTCACGTTATTGCCAAGTTAAACGAGGAAGCCCACAACCCTGAAAACCACCGCTATCCTACCTCCGTGGGCCTACTACCTTTCAGACAAGCTGTAGCCGGCTGGTACCGGGAACGTTACGGGGTGGAACTGGACCCGCGGTCGGAAGTGGTTACCTTAATCGGTTCTAAAGAAGGTATTGCCCATATTTCCTTTTGCTATGTTGACCCGGGAGATATAAATTTGGTGCCCGATCCCGGCTATCCTGTTTACGGCATCGGTACCCTTCTTGCCGGGGGAGAGCCTTACCTCATGCCTCTAAAGGAGGAAAGGAGCTACCTGCCGGACCTCGCGGCCATTCCCTCCGAGGTGGCCCGGCGCGCTAAGCTCATGTTCATCAACTACCCCAACAATCCCACCGGTGCAGTGGTCCGGGATAATAATTTCTTCCAGGAAGTGGTGGAGTTCGCCAAGAGCTACGACATTATTGTTTGCCATGATGCGGCTTACAGCGAAATAACCTACGACGGCTACCGCGCTCCCTCTTTTCTAGCCACGCCCGGTGCCAAGGAAGTAGGCATCGAGTTTAACTCCCTTTCCAAGCCCTATAACATGACGGGATGGCGCCTGGGATGGGCGTGCGGACGTGCCGATGTAGTGGAAGCTTTGGGCCGCATTAAATCCAATATTGATTCGGGGGTATTCCAGGCCGTTCAGTACGCCGGTATAGCGGCTTTAACCGGGCCGCAAGACGGCTTACGTGAAGTCTGCCGTGTTTACCGGGAACGCCGGGACCTGGTGGTGGAAGGACTGAACTCCATGGGCTGGCGCTTATCCAAGCCCCTGGGCACCTTTTACGTGTGGGCCCCCGTACCGGCGGGTTATACCTCAGAGAGCTTCGCCGAAACCGTCTTAGAAAAAGCCGGGGTAATTGTGACCCCGGGGAACGGCTACGGCAAGTACGGGGAAGGATACTTCCGCATCGCCTTGACCATCGATAAAGAACGCATTAAAGAAGCTTTTACCCGGCTGCGCAGGGCCCTGGGGCAGGTCAAGTTCGATTAAGGGGTGAAGCTCTTGGTGGCCAGTATGACCGGATACGGGCGCGGCCAAGCTACCGGAGCCGGCAAAGTGGTGATAGCAGAGGCCAGGTCGGTGAACAGCCGGTTTCTGGATATCAATGTCCGCCTCCCCCGGACGTATTTGCCCCTGGAAGAGCGCATTAGGACGGAAATCAAAAAGCGGTTTGCTAGGGGGCATATTGACGTATTTATAAGCATTAGCGAAGAAAATCCTGAAAAACAGCCTATATCCGTTGACAAGGGCCGGGCAATGGCTTATTATAGTGCCTTGAAGGAACTGGCACAAATTTTGGGTATACCGGAGGATATTACCGCCGTCCAACTGTTGACTCTACCCGACGTCATTACGGTTAGCGAACCTACCTGGCAGGAAGACATTTTGTGGCCCGTTCTTTACGAGGCCTTGGAGATGGCGTTGAGCGGCCTGCTCTCGGCCCGCCTGGCGGAAGGAGCGCGGCTGCAGGAGGATCTGGAGCAACGGGCCCGTACGGTGAGGCAACATATAGAGGCTATCCGGCGGCGGGCACCACAGGTGCCGGTAGAATACGCCGCCCGGCTGCGAGAAAAAATAGCCCAGCTGGTCCAGGGCATGGATGTCGTGGACCCCGGCCGCCTGGAGATGGAGGTAGCTTTGCTGGCCGAACGCTGCGACATCCACGAGGAGCTGATAAGGCTGGGAAGCCACCTGGAAGAATGGGATCGTTTGGTGCAGGGCCGAGGGGCAGTAGGGCGGAGGCTGGAATTTGTTCTGCAGGAGATGTTCCGGGAAATCAATACCATTGGCTCCAAAGCTAATGATCTGGAAATCAGCCGCCTGGTAATAGCCGTCAAGAGCGAGTTGGAGAAAATGCGGGAACAGGTGCAGAACGTAGAATAAAATCCTGGGAGGAGGCTATATGGACAAACTCATTAATATCGGTTTTGGTAACATTGTTTCGGCGCGGCGTATCGTGGCCATAGTCAGTCCGGAATCGGCCCCCATTAAACGTATTATCCAGGAGGCCCGGGACCGGGGAATGTTGATCGATGCCACCTATGGCCGGCGTACCCGCGCGGTGATCATTACGGACAGTGATCATATCATCCTTTCCGCCGTACAGCCGGAGACGGTGGCCCACCGCCTGTCCTCCCGGGAGTCCGCAGGCTCGGCGGAGGAGTCCGAAGACTAGATGCAGGGACTTCTACTGGTGATTTCCGGGCCGTCCGGGGCGGGGAAAGGGACTGTTTGTCGCGCACTGCGTCAAAGGCTGCCTCACCTGGGTTATTCCATCTCGGCCACTACGCGGCCGCCCAGGCCGGGAGAGAAAGAAGGAGAGAACTATTTCTTCCTGAAGCGCGAGGAGTTTTTAGCCCTTCTTAAGGAGGGGGCATTTTTAGAGTGGGCGGAGGTTTACGGAAACCTTTACGGTACGCCACGCCGTCCGGTGGAAGAAGCCCTGGCCGGGGGCCGGGATATCATTCTAGAAATCGATACCCAAGGGGCAGCCCAAGTTAAGAAATACTATCCCGACGGCGTCTTTATCTTCGTCATTCCCCCCACGTTCAAGGAACTAGAAGAAAGAATAAGGGGGCGGGGAACAGAAACCCCGGAGGTTATTGCTGCCCGGCTGGGACGGGTAGAAAATGAGCTGCAACAGATCGACCTTTATGACTATGTGGTGGTAAACGATATAGTGGAGCAAGCAGTAGCCAAGATTGAAGCCATTATTACCGCAGAAAAATGCCGAACAGCACGCTTCAAGGCCCACTGGCAACGGCCCTTCTGGCATAAGGAGGCGTAAACAGGTGAACCGCCCGTCCATCGACGAACTGCTGCGGCAAATCGATAATAAATATGCTCTGGCCGTTCTCGCTGCCAAGCGGGCACGCATGCTTACCCAGGGACAGCTCGAAAATTTTTATCCCAAGGGCACCAAAGCGGTAACCGTAGCCCTGCAAGAAATCGCAGAAGGCAAATTGAAGATGGAATGGGGCAGAAGGAAATCGTGAATGTCCTCCAGGGAAAAAAGATTATTTTAGGTGTCTGCGGGGGTATAGCGGCCTACAAGGCCGGAGACTTATGCAGGTTGCTGGTAAAAGAGGGAGCCCGGGTACACGTTATCATGACGCGTTCAGGCCAGGAATTTATAACTCCCCTCACTTTGAGCACTTTGTCCGGCAACCCCGTCCTTACAGACACCTTCGATTTTGCGGGCAGGAGCCCCCTGGTCCATATCGAGGTGGCCGAGGGGGCGGATTTGCTGTTAATAGCTCCGGCCACGGCCAATATAATTGCCAAGCTGGCCGCTGGTATAGCTGACGATTTGCTCAGCACCACGGCCCTGGCGGTCACCTGCCCCGCTTTGATTGCCCCGGCCATGAACGTAAACATGTACAGCAAGGCCGTGGTACAGGAAAATCTGGCTCTCCTGGAAAAGCGGGGATGGGGGATTATTGAGCCGGAGGAGGGGATCTTGGCCTGCGGCGCTAAGGGGAAAGGGCGGCTGGCCTCCCTTTCCAGGATTATGGCGGCTGTCCGCAGGGCCCTCTTTGCCCAGGATTTTGCCGGTCGAAGGGTCTTGGTTACGGCCGGTGGCACGCGGGAACCCTTAGACCCGGTGCGCTACTTGAGCAACCGGAGCTCCGGAAAGATGGGCTATGCCCTGGCCCAGGCTGCCTGGGAGCGGGGAGCCAGGGTTATTCTGGTGAGCGCAGCCACAGGTCTAGAACCCCCTTGGGGAATCGAAATCTATCAGGTAGAAACAGCAGCCGAAATGGCCGAGCGAGTTCTGCAGCTATTCCCCCAGGTGGATGTGGTGATCAAAGCGGCGGCGGTGGCGGATTTTCGCCCGGCGCAGGCAGCGGCAGAAAAGATAAAAAAAGGCGGTCGAGAGCACCTCACCATTACTCTGGAGCCTACGGTGGATATATTGGCCGAACTGGGCAAGAGGAAGCAGGACCAGATTTTGGTAGGCTTTGCGGCGGAAACCAGCCGAGCCCTGGAACATGGAGCTCAAAAGATGAAGGCTAAGAATGTGGATTTGATGGTGGTAAATGATGTTACGAGGGAGGGAGCCGGTTTCGGCAGCGATACCAACCTGGTCACTTTACTTTATCCCGACGGGCGGCGGGAAGAGCTGCCCTGTCTGCCGAAATTGGAAGTAGCCCACCGCATTCTGGAGGCCGTAAAGGCTTTGCCGGCTTTTACAAAGTAAGCGGGAGTTTTAAGGGAGGAGTGGCAAGTTGGGACGCAGACTTTTTACTTCGGAATCCGTGACCGAGGGCCATCCTGATAAAATGGCGGACCGCATTGCCGATACGGTTCTGGATGCCATTCTGGAAAAGGATCCTTGGGCCCGGGTTGCTTGCGAGGTGCTGGTAAGCACGGGCTTAGTTTTAGTGGCCGGACAGATCACGACTGATTGTTATGTAGATATTCCGCAGGTGGTGCGGGAAACGGTACGCGATATAGGTTACACCCGCGCGAAATTCGGCTTTGACGGTGACACCTGTGCGGTGGTTACTTCCATTGACGAGCAGTCGCCTGACATTGCCATGGGAGTGGACCAGGCGTGGGAGAAGCGGACGGGGCTGGAAGATGATGAAGTGGCGACCCTGGGAGCGGGAGACCAGGGGATGATGTTCGGGTATGCTACTAAAGAAACCCCCGAGTTGATGCCCCTTCCTATTTCCCTGGCTCACAAACTAACCCGCAGGCTGGCCGAAGTGCGCAAGGAGCGCATCCTGCCCTATTTGCGGCCCGATGGGAAGTCCCAGGTTACCGTGGAATATGAGGGGGACAAGCCTGTAAGGGTGGATACCGTTGTCATCTCCGCCCAACACCGCCCGGATATCGATTTAGAAGATTTGAGGGAAGGTATATTACACGAGGTAATCTACAAGGTCATCCCCGAAGAAATGCTGGATAAGAAGACCAGGTACTTTATTAACCCGACGGGCCGCTTTGTGATCGGAGGGCCCCAGGGCGACACCGGCCTTACCGGGCGGAAAATTATAGTGGATACATATGGCGGTATGGCCCGACACGGTGGAGGAGCCCTCTCGGGAAAAGACGCTACCAAGGTGGATCGGTCCGGCGCCTATGCGGCCCGTTATGTGGCCAAGAACATCGTAGCCGCCGGGTTGGCTGAGCGATGTGAGGTTCAAGTTGCCTATGCCATCGGGGTAGCCCGTCCCGTTTCCATAAGTGTCGATACCTTTGGCACCGGCATCCTACCCGACGACCGGTTGGTGGAGATAATCAAGGAACACTTCGACTTAAGGCCGGGGGCGATCATTCGCGATTTGGGTTTGCGCCGGCCTATCTACCGGCCCGTTTCGGTGTACGGGCATTTCGGGCGCGAAGATTTGGACCTGCCGTGGGAGCGCCTGGACAAGGTAGAAGAATTACGTACCGCGGCCGGAGTTTAGGGTAAAGTACTGAAATATTGCAGCCTGCAGACGCATGCCGCGGGCAAAGCGGTGTATACCTTGAGGTTTTATTGGCAGGGAAGGGCACGGCCCGAGAGAAAGGAGTGGCCACGAAGGCCTTGGAGAGGGAATAGAAGGGAGGTTTTCGTGGCCATTGTGCTTCCCGACGGGCCCATGCGGGGAGGGGATTCGATTTGCAACTAGTGACCATTTTTGCCACGGCTTTTACGGTGGGGCTCTCGGGGGCCATGATGCCCGGTCCCCTTTTAACAGTGACCATTGGGGAAGCGGCTCGGCGCGGTTTTCTGGCAGGGCCGCTGCTCGTCCTGGGCCATGGTATTTTAGAAGGGATACTGGTTGCCGCCTTGGCCATGGGACTGGGATCATTCCTTACCATGGCTGCCGTAGCCAAAGTCATCGCCGTGATAGGCGGGATGTTTCTGATTTATATGGGTTGGGGAATATTCCGTGATGCATGGTATCACAGGGTGACTTTAAACGTAGATCCCGGCCAGCCAGCTTCCCTAGAAAAAACTGATTCCTCACCTCCCAAGTACATGCATCCGGTCTTGGCCGGGGTCCTGGTCAGTCTTTCCAACCCCTACTGGACGTTATGGTGGGCCACTGTGGGTTTGGGTTATATAGTCTTGTCCTTAAAACAGGGAATACCCGGGCTGGTAAGTTTCTTAAGCGGGCACATCTTGTCTGATTTGGCCTGGTACAGCCTGGTGGCGGCCGCCATAGCCAAAGGCCGCCACTTGGTAACGCCTGTGATTTATCGGGGAGTACTTTTAGTCTGCGGTCTGTTTCTTATTTTTCTGGGTGGATCTTTTGTATTCTGGGGTGTGGGGGGATAGAATGACTAAATTTTCCGGAAGGCGATAGTCTTTCTGGGGTCCACAAAAATTGCAAGGATGTCGCCGCTTGTGCTATATTTATTTAGAGGTGGTCATCGTGATTATGGACCCCGCAACAGTCAGGCAATTGGCCGCAAGTATTATCTATCGGGCGGTGCTCGATCTAATTTACAAGGATGAAAGTTCGCCGTACTGGCATAGCGCCAAGACCTTTTTTGATTCAGCATGGTTTGAAGATTTAGCTGAATACCTGGGCTACGATACCGCCGCCGTAAAAAAGGCCATTGAAAAGATTTGTGCCAACCCCGAGCACTACAAGACCTTGTTGCGCTCCCTGAACTAACGCCCTGCCCCGCCTTAAACCTTTTATTTAGCTTCTCTCCCTGACTTCTTGTCAATTTTACGCTCCCCCGCCTGGACATACCCCCTCTTTACTGCCTGGCCTTATAAAGCCGGCCTTAATCGTTCCCTCGACGGTAATGGCCCTCGAAACAAAGGGCAGGAGTGGCCTGCCCCGGAAGCTCTGTACGGCAAGCTGGCAGGCTCATTGTTTGATATTAATTGTCTAACTCGGGGGACAAGGCCGTACAGATCATGCGAATGTAAGGGATTCGGTGATATTCATAAGAAAGCCGTGACGTAGCAGAGCTTTGCCGTGGTTCGGAAGTTCCAAGGGTTGGTGCGGTCAAGGGAGAGGAAGTAGACCCCACCGGCGCAGGCGATTGTTTTGCCCGGGGCGTTTATCGCCAGCCTGGCCAAAGGCCGCAGTCTTCCCGAGGCTTTGACCCTGGCCATGGATTCCTGGTGCCGGGAATCTACTGCCAGATCCGGGAGCTTCCTGGCGAGGTATTCTGAACCGCTAAAGGTACGGTCGTCCCGCTCTCGGAGGCTAACCATCGTCCACACTTACCACCACGTGTTCGGCGCCGCGCTGGTCTCATGCCTGGTTATGACTACGTCTTGGAAGGAGGGTCAGCAGGCGACAACCACCGAAAATGGCCTCCGGGGCGATCCCCGGAGGCCTAGATTTTGTGTGCCCGGCATGGGCGTTGGCTATAGGGTGTAAGTCCCGAACGACGAAGGTAGCAGTAGTCGTTAGCTTAAGGCAAGGGTGTCCGTCGTGAGGCGGAATCCGAAGGAAGCCGGCGGAAGCTTAAGGCCCGACGAACAGGAACCGCATAGGAGGCTAGCAGCAGTTGGATGAGCTTGCGAAACAAAGCGAAATCCTTTAACGTGCGGCTGCTGAGAGTATATGCGGCGGGTAGATGGAGGGAAAGTCAACGTTCTTACCTGGGGAGGCCTGCCAGATAAGCCAGGTAAACTGGTAACCCGCACTGGAAGGTGCGGCTGAGCTGGCAGGAGGAAGCTTTGGTCATAGTACCCCTTTTAGGCGCTGAAAAGGGGGAAGGACCGAACGTAAGGACAGGGAGGGCACTTTATGAGTTCGAGAGGAGGGCGAAGACAGCCGAAAATCCCGGGAGGGAGCTACCCACGGGAGGAAGCGGTGAAACTGCGGGGGACCGTGGGAGTGCTTAAGACCCTCCGGCACGAATAGGGGAGCCACCCTGCGGAGGCGGTACCGACCTGATGGAGAAGGTGGTAGAGCGGAGCAACATGCTCCGTGCCCTGCACCGGGTAGAGAGCAACAAAGGAGCGGCTGGTGTAGACGGTATGGCGATAAAATCCCTTCGACCATACCTGAAGGAACACTGGCCGAGGATAAGGGAAGAGTTGCTCAAGGGTAGCTATAGGCCGCAGCCGGTACGGAGGGTCGAAATCCCGAAACCCGACGGAGGCGTAAGGCTATTAGGGATACCCACGGTGCTGGACGATCTCTCCAACAGGCCCTTCTACAAGTGTTAACGCCGATCTTTGACCCGGGTTTCTCAGAACATAGTTTTGGCTTTAGGCCGGGCAGGAACGCCCACCAGGCGGTAAAAGAAGCCCAGGGGTATATCCGAGAGGGATACAGGTATGTGGTGGACCTGGACTTAGAGAAATTCTTCGACCGGGTAAACCATGACATTCTCATGGCCAGGGTAGCCCGGAAAGTTAAGGACAAGAGAGTACTAAAGCTTATTCGGGCATACCTTAAGGCAGGGGTCATGGTGAACGGTAGCTGTATAACCTCAGAGGAAGGGACACCGCAAGGAGGGCCGTTGAGCCCGTTGTTGGCCAACATAATCCTTGATGATTTAGACAAGGAGCTAGAGAGGCGGGGTCACAAGTTTGTCCGTTATGCGGACGACTGCAATATTTACGTAAGGAGCCAAAGGGCAGGACTTCGCGTAATGGAGAGCGTGAAAAGGTATGTAGAGGGGCGGCTAAAGCTCAAAGTTAATATGGAGAAGAGTGCGGTAGACCGGCCATGGAGGAGGAAATTTTTAGGTTTCTCCTTCACCTGGGAACGGGAAACGAGGATAAGGTTAGCGCCCAAGACGCTAAAGCGGTTCAAAGATAGAATACGGCAGATAACGAGGCGGAACTGGAGCATAGAGTTTCCGAGACGCATAGAGCTGTTGAACACTTATCTTAAGGGATGGATAGGGTACTTTCGGCTAATAGAAACGCGAAGCACCCTGGAAGCCCTAGATGAGTGGATAAGGCGGCGGCTCAGGATGTGCCTGCTTAGGCAGTGGAGGAAACCCCGCACCAGGAGGCGGAACTTAGTAGCGTTAGGGATACCTGAAGATTGGGCGAGCCTCATAAGCAGGTCCCGGAAGGGGTACTGGCGGTTGGCCAATACTCCCCAGGTGAATAAAGCCCTTGGCCTTAAATATTGGAGAGACCAAGGGCTGACGAGCTTAGTGGAGCGGTACTTAGAACTTCGTAGCGCCTTATGAACCGCCGTATACCGAACGGTACGTACGGTGGTGTGGGGGACGGGGGTTAGCCGCCCCCTCCTACCCGATTAACATGACAATAGGGAATAATGTCGTAATTTTGCGACAAGGATATTCGTATCTTATAGCGAAATAATTTGCTAGTATTGGCTATTGCAGGAACTTGCCTTCTGAAAGGGGAGGGGTGTGCTCAAGTGAACATTCCAGTTGCATTTGAGCTTAGCCTTCAAGGAGAAGGCGTATACCCGGAAACAACTCCCCTTAGTGAACTGGTAGAGTTCCTTTCAGCAATTGAAAAGGCTATCAAGGCATTGACCGAAGCAGAGGGGACCGACAAGGAAGAGCTTATAGTGGGTTTAGTAGAAGTAAAGCGTTCAAGCACCATTCTCCGTTTTACCTCAAATCGTCCTTCAGAAGTACGCCAGGCCTGGGGTACTATTGTCGGTGCTCTTGCAACAAAGAACCTAGAACAACTACCAAGTCAAGCCAAGAAACTGATCGAGACTTCTGTTTCATATGCCAAGAAACGTAAGGCTTCTGTCGGCTTCATAACTGTCCCTGGGCAACCCCCAGCTGTCTGCATTGATCCAAACACTGAGTTCCCCACACATGAAACTAAAGTTAGAGGCGAAACGGTGCTTTATGGACTGGTCACGCGCGTCGGTGGTAAAGAACCTAAAGTTGGTCTTTCATTAGATAATGGAACTTTTCTTGTTTGTGAGACCAGCCGCCAATTAGCTAAACAATTAGGAAGCCGACTGTACGAATGGGTAGGCTTATCAGGTATTGCTGAATGGGATACTCGTGACTGGTCTATAACAGCATTCGAGGCGCGTGAACTGATAGAATATACTGCTGTACCCATTACAGATGCAATAGCTTCCTTAGCACGTGCTGCTGGGCCTGAAGCGTGGGCGGATGTAGTAGATATTGTGAAGGAAATTAATGAGTTCCGGCAGGGGTAGAAAATGATAGTTTGTCTGGATACTCATATACTTATATGGGGTATTAGGGGCGAGGCCAAAGCTGGTCAAGAATTTCAGATCGTACGAACCAAAAGTTTGCTCAAAAAACTTGAAGAGGAGCGACATCGTATTATAATTCCAAGCCCAGTTCTTGCGGAATTTTTACTTGGCGTACCGTATGACAGATATGCGGCCATCATGTCGGTGTTGAACAAATTCATTATCGCACCTTTTGATGCTAAAGCCGCATTTGAGTTTGCACGCCTTTGGAAGAACAAGAACAAGGGACGTAGCTTGGCTGAAGAGGTTCGGCTCGCATTGAATGGGAGAGGCAGAGAAGCTATTAAGGTTGATTGTCAAATAGTTTCGATAGCACTCTCTCGTGGGGTAGATGTTATTTACAGTCATGATGAAGGGGTAAAACATTTTGCAGAAGGGGAAATAAGGGTGTTGGAAGTGCCGCCAGCCGAAATTCAAGAAGAGTTTTCGTTCATTGCAGTAAATGCTGAACATGAGGTTGCCGCTATGTCTAATTCTAGCTAACATAACAGGCAGGCCCTCGAGGCCTGCGGGTTGACCGCGGGCCGAGGGGCTTTTTGCATTTTAATAGCTGGCCGGGTTCATGGAAATCCCAAATCAAAAGATCAAGGTTCAACGAGAGAAGAGTAGATCAAAATTGAGCAGGGTAGCTAGCGTAAGTAGTAACGGGGAGAGTTATCCGCCATTTTTGTTGCAAAAAGGTGAGAAGTGATCACTGAGAAAGGATTTTTTAGTAATTTTATCCACATAATCCACACATAGTGAAATTTAGAGAGTGACAACGTGCCTAAGGAGTGATAGAATATAAACAAGTGAGAGGACTACCTTTCGGGTTGCTTACATGTCCCGTTCTTTGGGAATAATCATAAAGTAAGTTAACCGAAAGGTAGGTGCCTCAGATGGGTCGGATTTATTTCTTTAAACTAAGGGGAAGAAGGACTATGGCTAAAGCAACGATTTTTGATGTTGCCAAGGCTTTCCTCACAATGGAATCCATGACCCATAAGAAACTACAGAAACTATGTTACTATGCACAAGCATGGCACCTTGCCTTAAAGGACGAAAGGCTTGTAGATTGTAATTTTGAGGCATGGATTCACGGCCCGGTGTGTCCGGAGTTGTATCATGAATACAGAGACTACGGTTGGAATCCTATTCCAATGGAACCCAAAGTACCTGATGTTATCGATGACGAAACATGGGAATTCCTTGAGATGGTTTATGAAGCTTACGGAGAACTTACTGGAGATGAGCTAGAAGAACTCAGTCATTCGGAAGAACCCTGGATTGCTGCCCGGGGTGAGCTGCAGGAATGGCAAGCTTCTCACAACGTAATCAGCGAAGAACTCATGAAAAAGTATTATCGCAGGGTATACGAGGCCAATGCCAAGAACTAAAGCCCACAAACGACCTAGAAGGTGCGTTATTCCCAAAGCGCAGCCCCCCAAGAAGAAAGCTGCAAATCCTTTTCTTGACCAAGAGCTTCTTGAGAGTATAAGAAAGCGTGATAAAGAACCTATCGTATTTTCATTTCAGTTCTTTGACAGAAAGCACGAACGTTTTAACCTTGGCGGGATTGATGGATCTTGGTTCGTGGGATTGCTGGACGCACTAGCGGACATTACCTCTAAAAATAGACACGAATTCATTCAAGATAGACAGCATTATAGGCCGCATAAACACGATTGGAACAAATTGGATACTAGATATAATTTGCCGCCTGAAGTTTGGGAGCAAATCGGGGAAGATGGTACCATTCAATTTCGCTTAACAAAGAGCAGCGGCAGGGTTCATGGATTTATGATTGGTAACAGATTTTATGTAGTTTGGTTAGATCCGCACCATAACTTATATCCTTCAGAAAAACATGGCGGAGTGCATCATTATGAGCCATGCCTAAGCGAATACGAGTTGAAATGTCTAGAGTGCCAGCAATTACAAGAGCAGTTGGATAAATGTAAACAAGAGAACAAGGAATTGTTGAATGAACTTGAGAAGTACCTATCAAGTTAGGTCGAGGCGCCTCCATTACGGCAGGATTACCGCCCTGTCGTGGAGAATTACATCACAAAGGTCGATCCGGGCGCCGACCTCCCGGTATGTTTGTATGCTATACTTACTTTTCCAGGTTACTCCCCGGTGATGAGCCGGGGGTTTTTGTTGGTACTGCTAAATTCTGGAATGGCACCAATTGGGCACCAACTAATGAAAAAGCCTCCGGGCGAAAACCCCGGAGGCTTTGATATTCCTGGAGCTGATGGTGGGATTCGAACCCACGACCTGCGCATTACGAGTGCGCTGCTCTACCTCTGAGCTACACCAGCAAACCTGTTCCGACCGCATTATACCATTGTTCGGTTGCGGAGATCAAGGTGTCAGTTCACTGAGCTATCCCCACTTTTTTGCGGGAGAGGCCTGCCTTGGCTTGAAAGCGAGCGACTAAACCGGAGCGGCAGCCAAACTTCACGAAGTCGAAAGCGGAGGCGGACCCGAGGCCATGGATGCCGAGGCCGGCAACCGAGGCAGGACGCTTAAATTCTGCTGGGAAGCCTGCCGTAACCTTGAGCCAAGCATTTAGTTTGGCCCGCGAGGGAGGCCTTTGCGAGCGAAAACCAAGCAGACCTAGAGTCGAAAGTGGGGACACGCAGGTCAGTTCACTTTTGCTGCCCAATTTGTTATAATGGCCTCATGGATGAGTTAACCAAAGGGGGGTCGGGTTGGGAGAGATGCTGGTGAACGTACTGGTCAACTCGGCCCTGCAGCGGGTTACCAGGCCCTTAACCTATGAAGTGCCTTTACCTTTGGAAAGGGAAATTGCCCTTGGGGCACGGGTCGTAGTTTCCGTAGGGAGGCGGGAAGTCGAGGGGATAGTGATAGGCTTCCCGGTGCAGACCACCATAAATAATCTCAAATTTGTGCGGGAGGTGCTGGATAAAGATTTTTTACCTCCCTCTTTAGTTGAATTATTGCTGTGGATTAGCGAATACTATTTATGCCTTCCCGGGGAAGTCTTACCTTTGGTAATGCCGCCCTTGCTCAAGCGGCGCGGGTATTCGTGGCGCTGGGTGGGCGGGAAGGAAGAAGGGCTTGAAGGTCTGACTTTTATTGGGCCCCTCGCGGGGGAAATTGCTGCCTATTTGGCGAGACGCGGAGAGGTAAGTGAGCGACAGCTCCGAAGGCGCTGGGCGCCGCAGGACGTCGTGGCTGCTCTTCGCGAACTGGAGCAACGGGGTTTTGCCGTGAAGTTGCGGGTGGCAGGAGGACGGGGAAAGGCTCCGGCTTCTCTTAGCCCTAAAAGAATTCCCACCGGCGGCGAAGAGAGGGAAGAGGGGCCAGGGGGCCGTATAGTGTTAAACCAGGCTCAGAGGACAGCCTTGCGGGTCATTCAATCGGCCCTGGAAATGGAAGGCGGCAACTTTTTACTCCACGGTATAACGGGGAGCGGCAAGACGGAAGTTTATATTCGCAGCATTGCGGCGGCCCTGCAGCGGAATAAAGGGGCTATCATTTTAGTGCCCGAACACGCCTTGATACCGCAAATGGTCGAACGCCTGCGAGGTGCCTTTGCGGATCAAGTGGTAGTTATTCACGGTGAATTAGCTCCCGGCGAGCGGACGGCCAACTGGCATAAAATTCGGCAGGGGGAGGCCATGATAGCCGTAGGCACCCGGTCGGCTCTCTTTGCTCCTTTTCAGAAATTGGGCCTTATTATCGTCGATGAAGAACATGCTCCCACCTACAAACACGAAGCCACTCCTCGCTATGATGCTCGAGAAGTAGCTTTGAAGCGAGGTCAGCTGGAAAGAGCGGTTGTCATCTTCGGGACCGCCACGCCCAGTACTGAGGCTTATTTCCTGGCCTGCCGCGGTCAGCTACAATTATTGGAATTAAATGAGAGGGTGGCAGGGAGCAGCCCTCCCAAAATTAAAATCATCGACATGCGGGAGGAGTTCCGTAGCGGCCACTGCGGTTACTTCAGCAGGGAGTTACAGAGGGAAATAGGGGCAACGCTGGCCCGGGGAGAGCAGGTGTTACTTTTTCTTAACCGCCGGGGATATGCTCCCCATGTGGTCTGCCGGTATTGCGGGTACGTGCCCGCTTGCCATCAATGCGCGGTAAGTCTAACTTATCACGCGGACGGGAAATTGCGCTGCCATTATTGCGGGCTGGAAGTAGCCTGGCAAGGTACCTGCCCCCACTGCGGCGGATCCCTGGCGCTGCTGGGGATAGGAACACAGAGAGTGGAGGCCGAGGTACGGGCTTTTTTCCCCAAGGCGCGCCTCCTGCGAGCCGACAGCGATACGACCGGGACCCCCGGGCGGTGGGCCGAAGTTTACCATCAGTTTGCCTGCGGTCGAGCGGATATATTGATCGGCACTCAGACTATTGCTAAGGGCATGGACTTTGAAGGTGTAACCTTAGTGGGTGTTATTAATGCCGATTTATCCCTGTTTTTTCCCGATTTTCGCGCCCGCGAGAGGACCTTTCAGCTTCTCATGCAGGTAGCCGGCCGGGCCGGGCGGAGGTCCCGGGAGGGCAAGGTACTTATTCAAACCTTCAATCCTCAAGATCCGGCCATTATTTTTGCTGCTCGGCAGGATTATAAGGGCTTTTATCATGCCGAAATTGCCGCGCGTCGGCTTCTGCGCTACCCGCCTTTTGTAAAACTGGCCCGCCTGGGATTGGTAGGGCCCTATGAGGGAGAAGTGATCAGCGCGGCCCATGCGTTGGCTAAGGCCCTGCAGGAAGCGGGAGCGGACATAGAAGTGTTGGGGCCGGCCCCGGCCGCTATTGCCAGGATAAGGGGCGAATATCGGTGGCAGTTAACCCTTAAGGCTCCGTCCTGGCAGCAGATAAAGCGCGGGCTGGATAAAGGTCTGGCCAGTTATAAGGCCCCGGCAGGTGTTAGGTTAATAAAAGAAATAGGGCCGGTTACCATGTGGTGAGCATAAGGGGAGGCAATGGCCGGTGGCAGTTTATAAAATTGTAATTTTGGGGGAGCCGGTGTTGCGGGAAAAGGCCCGGCCGGTAACCAAGATAACCCCTAACTTGGTCAAACTCATAGATAATATGGCGGAGACTATGTATTTCGCTCCGGGGGTAGGGCTGGCTGCCCCTCAAATTGGTGTAAGCAAGCGGGTTATCGTCATTGACGTCGGCGAGGGCTTGGTGGAGCTGATTAATCCGGAAATTGTAGCCGCCGAGGGCACAGAAGTTGGCGTGGAAGGGTGCCTCAGCATACCGGGAGTGCAAGGTGAAGTACCGCGGTCGGCCAGGGTAGTAGTAAGGGGATTAGATCGTTACGGGCGAGAGAGGGAGTACAGCGCCGGGGGGCTTTTTGCCCGGGCACTCCAGCATGAGATCGATCATTTGGACGGAATTCTCTTTATCGATAGGGCGATACGCTTATTTAAAGACGATCCAGAGGGGAGATAAATCCTGCGCTTGGTATTTATGGGCACGCCGCAATTTGCGGCGGTTTCGCTGCAGGCCTTGCTGGACAGCAGTCACCGTATAGTAGGGGTAGTAACCCAGCCAGACCGGCCCAAGGGGAGGGGCCGGAAGGTCGTTTTTTCTCCGGTAAAAGAGATAGCCCTGGAGCATGCTTTGCCCCTTTTGCAACCCCGGGACTTAAAGGATCCCCAGTTTCTTGCCGCTCTGGACGGCTGGGGGCCGGAATTGATAGTGGTCGTTGCTTTCGGCCGCCTTTTGCCTCCTGCCGTATTAAATTTACCTCCCCGGGGCTGCATCAATCTTCACGCTTCTCTGTTGCCCCGCTACCGGGGTGCGGCCCCTATCCAGCGGGCTATCATCAACGGGGAAAAAGAAACAGGGGTTACTACTATGTATATGGTGGAGAAATTGGATGCCGGAGATATTATTCTGCAGGAGAGGGTGGACATTCCGCCGGAAATGACGGCCGGCGAACTGCACGACGAGTTGGCGGCCCTGGGTGCTCGTTTGCTGGTACGCACCGTCGATTTGCTTGAAGCGGGCCAGGCGCCGCGCTTTCCCCAGGAAGAAAGGCTGGCTACTTATGCACCTCCTTTGAGGCCGGAAGAAGAAGAGATTAAATGGCAGAAAAAGGCGGACAAGATAGTAAATCTAATCCGGGGAATGAACCCCCTTCCCGGCGCTTTTACCTGGCGGGAAGGCCAGCGCCTAAAAATTTACCGGGCCCGCGTCATGGAAGAAAGAGGGGGAAGGGCAGGAGGTGCGCGGCCGGGAGAGGTCGTAGCCATCCGGCCCCAGGAGGGGTTTGTAGTTCAGGCGGGCCAGGGACAGGTCTTGATTACCGAAGTCCAGCCCTCGGGGAAAAGGATTATGACGGCTGCGGAATATTTGAGGGGATATCCCCTCAAGGTGGGGGAGCGGTTGGGATGCGAATAAAAAAGAGGCTTTTTTTGGGCTTGCTTGTGCTGAGCCTGGCCTTTGTGGTTCTGGCCTTCTGCGGAGGGTGGTATCTTTTAACCCACCGGACAAGCATCTTTAATCAATTCTTGCTGACCTTGGGAGCCATCACTTTGGCCCTAATGTTCTTAACGGTGGCCCTGGGGATCGCGGGGCTCGTCCTTATTCTTTGGCGCCATCACCATGTTCCATTCTTACAGCACTTAGGCCTGGTAGTGGCTAACTGGTTATTCCCCTTGGCTTTGAGCCTGGGGAAAGGGCTGGGTATCAGTGGCGATACCATAAAGGCATCCTTCATTGAGGTAAACAATCAGCTGGTGCGCTTGCAGGGGGTAAAAGCTAAGCCGGAGGAAATATTGTTGCTGGCACCCCATTGCCTGCAGCGGAGCGATTGTCCCCACAAGATTACCATCGATGTCTTCAATTGCCGTCGCTGCGGCCGCTGCAGCATTGATGCCCTTCACCGCCTGGCAGAACAGTATGGAGTGCGCCTGGCGGTGGCCAGTGGGGGTACATTGGCACGCCATTTCGTCAAGTCCTACCGCCCGCGAGCTGTGGTAGCCATTGCATGCGAAAGGGATCTAACGAGCGGTATCCAAGATACGCAACCTCTGCCGGTTTTGGGGGTGGTTAATTTGCGGCCCCAGGGGCCCTGCCTCAATACCCAGGTGGACTTGGTTCAGGTAGAGGAGGTTATTCGTTTTTACCTAGGCCTTAATGCAAGTGTACCTGCTCCTCTGTCCGGTACCTACGAGCGGCTTCAGGCCTAGGTGGCAGTATTTACATGGCGTTGGTGGCATAATATAATTTCTGGTGGAGGCCAGTAAAACGAAGGGGGGCTGATTATGTTTTATCCCATGGACCCTACCTTTATCCTGCTGATACCTGCGATCCTTCTGTCCCTCTACGCCCAATTTAAGGTGCAGTCGACTTTCGAACGCTATTCCCGGGTGGCATCCCGCCGCGGTTTAACCGGGGCACAGGTGGCCCGGAATTTATTGGACCGGGCCGGACTGCACAACGTGAGGGTTGAGATGATTCAAGGCTTTCTTTCCGACCACTACGATCCGCGGACCAAAATTCTGCGCCTGTCTCCGCCGGTCTACCAGAGCAGCTCGCTGGCTTCGTTAGGAGTGGCGGCCCATGAGGCCGGTCACGCCTTGCAGCACCGGACGGGCTACCTGCCCTTACAACTGCGCTCTGCCTTAGTACCGGTCGTGTCCTTTGGTTCCAATCTGGCCATCCCTTTATTATTAATTGGAATTGTTTTGGGTTTGCCCTCCTTGGCCCGCTTAGGTGTGTATGCCTTTACGCTGGTGGTGCTGTTTACCCTGATCACTTTACCCGTGGAATTTAACGCCAGCCGCCGCGCTATCGCGCTGTTAGAAAACGGCGGGTACTTGACGGGCCAAGAGTTGGTAGGCGCCAGGGAGGTATTAAATGCGGCGGCCCTTACCTATGTGGCAGCAGCCCTGACCGCCATTCTTAACCTTATACGTTTCATGCTTTTAGCGGGGTTTTTGGGGCGCCGTGACGAGTAGAGAAGCTGCCCTGCGCATCGTCTACCGAGTGTACGAGGAGGGTGCCTATGCCAACCTGGCGGCCAATGAAGTCCTGGGAGCCGCGGAGCTTGCGCCTCGAGAACGGGCCCTGGCGACGGAGATTGCCTATACGGCCATCAAGGCTTGGAACACCGTAGACTGGGCCCTAAATTTGTGTTTAGAAAAGAAAAGATTAGAGGATCTCCCCGCCTGGATCCGCTCTGTGCTGAGGGTGGGGGCGGCCCAATTGCTTTTTCTTTCCCGCATGCCCGCCCGTGCTGCCGTCTACGAGACGGTCGAACTGGCTAAGAAATACGGACATAAGGGCACCGTAGCTTTAGTAAATGCCGTTCTGCGGCGTCTGCTGAGCCAGAAGGACAGGCTGCCTTATCCTGATATAAAAGAGGATCCTGTTGAACATATTGCCTTGCGCTATTACCATCCTCCCTGGCTGGTGGCCAGGTGGCTGGAGCAATTCGGCCTGGAAGAAACCGTTAAGCTTTGCCAGGCGAACAACGCACCCCCTCCCTTAACTGTCCGGGTGAATACATTAAAGGCAGACGTTTTGTCCCTTGCGGAAATATTGAACAAAGAGGGCATCAGAGTTTATCCTGCCCGCTATGCCCCAGACGGCTTGGCATTGCAGGATCTGGTTGCTCTGGAGAGGTGCCCTGCTTTCCGGCAAGGGCTGTTTTATGTGCAAGATGAGGCTTCTATGCTGGTTGGGTATGCCCTGGCACCTCCTCCGGGGAGTACGGTGATCGATGCCAATGCTGCTCCAGGAGGGAAAACTACTCACCTGGCCCAATTGATGGGAAATAAAGGAACTATCCTGGCGTTGGATATCCATCCCGGCAGGTTGCAGCTCATTGAAGAAAACTGCCGCCGGCTGGGTGTTACTTGCGTAACAACGGAGCTGGCCGATGCCAGCCGGCTAGGAGAAAAGTATGCGGGGGTGGCAGACTACCTCTTAGTTGATGCTCCCTGTTCAGGATTAGGGGTATTGCGGCGCCGCCCAGACGCCCGCTGGCGCAGGGAACCACGAGAGATAGAAGAATTGCCGGGGCTACAACTTTCAATTTTAAAGGGGTCTGTAGGGTGTCTGAAGCCGGGCGGCGTTTTGGTGTACAGCACCTGCTCCCTGGCACCGGAAGAAAACCAGGAGGTACTGAGGCGGTTCTTGCAGGAAGCCGATTTTATGGAGTACGAGGACCTTTCAGGGTATATACCCAATCTTCCACCAGATCTTAAAGGGCAAGCGGAGAGCGGACAGGTTCAGTTTTTGCCGCACCGCCACGGTACGGACGGGTTCTTTATAGCCAGGTTACGCCGGGTGGATGGCAGGGGGAATTAGGGAAAGTGGGACGAAACCGGGGAGAGGGAGGGGTTTATTCATGGATCATATGCCGTGGCAAGCGCTGGTGTTTCAATCCATACCGGAAGGGATTATTGTTACCGGACTGGGGTTGGGACTGCTGGGATATTATCCGCCTTTCAAATATGTTATAAGTATTGGTCTTATTAACTCCCTGTTTTCTTTCTTTTTTATTAGGCGGTTGCCTCTGCCCTTTGGCATACATACTTTAATGCACCTTATTCTTCTGGTCTTTTTGTTAAAGATAATTTTAAAAAGAATAGAATGGTGGCATGCCGTAACTGCCGTCCTGTTGGGTATAGCTGTGTTAGGGCTGGCAGAAAGCATCTTTATACCTATTCTTTTACAGTTGACGGGGCTAACCATGGGCCAGGTGCTACACGATACTTGGTTGCGAGTGGTCTTCCCCTTGCCCCATGAAACCGTTTTAGGAATACTGGCCTATTTCATATGGCGCCGCCGAATATCCCTGCCTGCTTTCGGTACGTCGGTTAAGGGCAAAGGGGATGTGGGCCCTCATGATTAAGAGCCCCTCGATTATAGCTGCCTTGCTCTTAATCCTGGCCGAGGCATGTCTGGTGTTGCTCCTCGACTTAAACCTCATTAACGCGCCGGCTTTTCCTACCTTTATCATAAATCCAAGTACGGCCGTGCAGCTAATATCGCCCCTGTTGATCATTACCTCCCTGGCCTTAACTTATTTGCTTTTCAAGTATACCGAGAAAGAGATAGAAGTTAACAACCAGCGGATTCATATTGATAATCTGCGGGAAAGCCTGGAAAACTTGCGCGCCCAGCGTCACGACTTCATCAGCCACCTGCAGGTAATTCTCGGCTTCTTGCAGTTAAGTATGGGTGAGGAGGCCAGAGATTATGTCCAATCTTTATGTTCCGAAATAAGCCAGCCTACCCGCATTATTTCGACCAACCAGCCAACCCTGGCGGCTTTAATCAGGAGCAAAATGGGTGTGGCTGAAAGCAAGGGTGTAAGCTGGCAGTGCGAAATCAGTTCGGATCTAAAAGAGTTCCTTGTGCCGGGCCCCGTCATAACTCGCATTTTTGGCAATCTGCTGGACAACGCCATTGAAGCCTGTTGTTCAGAAACCGCCCAAGAAAAGCGCCTCTGGCTTCGCATTTACGACAAGGACGGCGAATACATTTTCGAAGTGGGCAACACCGGGCCGGCCATTCCTCTACCCCTGCAGGAAAAAATTTTCGAACGCGGTTTTACCACCAAAAAGGACAAGGAGGGCCACGGCCAGGGATTGTTTATCGTTAAGAGCCTGGTAACCGAGTACAACGGGCGCATTAGCGTCCAGAGCAGCGAACAGGGTACGGTGTTTAGTCTGTCCTTCCCCCGCTGGAAAAAATAAAGATAAATTTGGAAAAAGAAGAAGGATTTTCTTAAATTATATAGAATTAGTACCCCATGATCAGTATCCACAGTATAGCCAGGCTGATGGCGGAGGGTATACTATCTTTGTCCGCCCAGGAAGAAGCCGCCTCCCAAGGAGATAAGGATGGGGAGCGCCTGGAAATTGTAGCCTACGGTCTGGAGATAGCCCTGGGGGCAGTGGTAGAAGTTTTAGCCATAATAGGGGTTGCCCTAAGTCTGGGAATATTGCCGGAAACGGCCGCGGCCCTAATCACCCAGAGCCTCTACCGTTTTGGAGCAGGGGGCGCCCACTGTACGGCTTATTACCGCTGCCTGCTAAGTTCCACGGGTGCTCTAGCCCTGGTGGGCTGGGGGGGCCGGCAGTTAGCCCAAACCTTGCCCGCAGGAGGAGTGGTTAGCTTAAGTTTGCTCGCATTCATGGTTAGTTTACCGGCAGTATGTCGCTGGGCGCCGGCGGATACGCCGGCCAACCCCATCTCCAGCCCGCGCCGGCGTACCTGCTTGAAAAATATAGCCCTTGCCTTCCTGGGCGGCTGGTTGGTGTTGGTACTTATAGCAGCGGGTAAAGCAAGGGCCAGTGTGCTCTATGCCTCGACTTTGGCCGTTATGCTCCAGACCCTTACGATCACGCCGGCGGGTTATCGGCTGATGGCGTGGCTCGACGAAGGATTAAGACGGTTACTGCCCCTGGAAGAAAGGAGGTGAAGGAGCATGTGGAGGAAGGTTGCAGCCCTGGCAGCTTCCTGGATGGCTGTGCTGGCCGTGGTAGTGGCCCAAGGTAGTGTAGTCCCGAGTAGTATACTTACATTTTACCAACCCGAAGTGCCGCAGAGCTTAAGAAGGTAGTACGAGTTAGTTAAGAGTATTACTAAAAACTTTTTTAAGACCAGGGGCAGTGCATATAGAAGGGGAAAGGCATTCCCCTTTTTCTTTTTAGTCGGACGAGCCTGGTATATAATGGCACGGGTTTAGCTATACTAGTGGTGGCCTGGTATAATATGTACCAGGGAGGCACCATGGCTTACGGAGTGGAACTTCAGGGTTTAGAATTAGATGAATTGAAACAGCTGGTCCGTACCCTGGGAGAGGCGGACTACCGGGCGATCCAGTTATTTCAGTGGCTGCATACCCACCAGGCTGACGACTGGGCGGCCATGACCAATTTGCCCAAGAAGTTGCGGCAGCAATTGGCCGCGGTCGCCTCCCTGCCGTCGATTAACATTCTTCGCGCCCTCCAGGATCCTGAAGATGGGACTATCAAGCTCTTAATATCTCTGCCGGACGGCGAAAAGGTGGAATGTGTCCTCATGATCTACGGCAGAGGGGGCGCAGGCAGGCGCCTTACGGCCTGCCTTTCCAGCCAGGTAGGTTGTCCTGTGGGTTGCAGCTTTTGTGCTACCGGCCAGGGGGGATTTCGGCGCAATCTGACGGCAGGGGAAATTATTCTGCAGGTTTTGGCTCTGCAGCGCCACCTGGACTGGCAGGGAAACAGGGAGCGTATTAGCAATGTTGTTTTTATGGGCATGGGTGAGCCCTTGCTCAATTGTGAAGCCGTATTGAAAGCTCGCCGGATTTTGATGCACCCCCAAGGATGGGGTATAAGCCACCGGCGGATCACCATTTCCACTTGTGGAGTAGTGCCCCAAATTAAACGTTTAGCCCTGGAAAAACCTCCTCCGGAGCTGGCCATCTCCCTGCACGCTACCACCGACGCGGTACGCAATAGACTAGTACCCCTTAACCGGCGCTATCCCTTAGGTGAACTCTTGGCCGCCTGCCGTGAGTACGCCGAAGTCACCGGCCGCCGGATAACCTTTGAGTATGTTTTAATTAAGGGGCTCAACGACAGTCCGGTAGATGCGGATCGCCTGGCACAACTGGTGCAGGGCATGTTGGCTTACATCAACCTATTGATATTCAACCCTGTTCCCGGCCTCAGCTGGCAGGCTCCGGCAATAGAAGATGTCCGTGCTTTTGCCCGACGTTTGCGGGAAAGGGGCCTGGAGGTGGCCGTCCGGGAAAGCCGGGGCTGTCGCATTGCGGCTGCTTGTGGGCAACTGCGATCTCAGGGGGTGTAGGAGGTATAGAACATGAGCTGGTTAGAAAGGGCGGAAAATTTTTGGCGGCGGCTTTTTGAAGGAATATTTCAGCGGGGAGAAGGACCCCAGTTGCAGCCGGTGGAGATCGCCAAGAAACTGGTTCAGGTTATGCGGGATAACCGTTCCGTAAGTGTAAACAGGGTCTACGTACCTAATATCTACCTAGTTTATTTGAGCCCCCGGGATTATGAAAATTTGTCGATGTATAAGAATGCCCTGGCCGAGGAGCTGGGGGAATATCTGCGGGACCAGGTGGAGGCGAGAAATTATACCCTGGTGGGGGAGATAAAGGTAGATTGGGAAATAGATGAGGAATTGTCGCCCGGCGAGGTACGCATTCATGCCCGCCTGGAGGAGGGCAGGCCGGAGGCTCCTTCAGAGGATACTCTGGTATACCCGGGCCAAATAGAAAAAGATCTTCGTGAAAACCGAGGCGGGGAGCTCCGACTAGTGGTGATCGAAGGGCCGGATAAGGGCCGCAGCTTCGTACTCCATGTGGGGAAACAAGTGCTGGGACGCAATCCGACCTGCGAGCTTTTTCTTACCGATGAGCAGGTTTCCCGGCAACACTGCCAGATCGCAGTAGAGGCTGACAAGAGCATCCTGACGGATTTAGGTAGCCGTAACGGTACCTTGGTAAACGGCCAACCGGTTAAGAGAGCCCTCCTGGCCCCGGGGGACCGCGTGCAAATTGGGCGTACGGTGTTGGAAGTGCAGGTGGTTTAAGTGTTAGCCTTCATAATTATGGCCGTGCGCTTTGGCTTTTTGTTATTGCTCTACTTATTTTTATTTCACGTCTTGCGCCTGCTGTACCGCGACCTTTCCCGGGCAAGCCAAGGGATTCCACGCGCTTGGGGGCCCAAAGCCAAGCCTATGGGCAACAGGCATTTAACTTTACAGGTGCGGGAAGCCCTCAGTAACAATATAAAAAGAGGAGAAATTTACCCCCTTGGCGAAAACATCATAATCGGTCGTGACGAGTTGAGCGACATTGTCCTTAACGAAACCCACGTGTCGGGACGCCACGCGGCCATCACGCGCCAGGGAGACCGCTGGCAAATCCGCGATTTGGGTAGCACCAATGGCACTTATGTAAATGGCAAGCGTATTACCGGCCCCGTAGATTTAACACCGGGCGATGAGGTGCGTATTGGAGGCGTTATTTTCGAAGTGAGGTGGGAGAATGCGGGCCGAAGTACTTACTCATCCCGGCTTAATGCGTCCCGATAACGAAGACTCCTATCTTGTAGATTTGGGACTGGGCCTCCTGGCCGTGGCCGACGGAATGGGCGGGCATCAGGCAGGAGAAGTGGCCAGTGCCTTAGCCTTAAGGGCCTTGGGGGAGAAAGTCAAGGAACATTATCAGGGAGACCCCCTTGGGCACCTGGTGTCCGCGGTTCGTTTTGCCAACCGGGTTGTTTATCGTTCGGCCGCCAGCCGGCTGGAATATCGGGGAATGGGTACTACTCTTACGGTGGCCTGGGTGATCGACGCGAAGGTTTTATTGGCCCATGTGGGCGATAGTCGTGCTTATCTTTTCCGGGACGGTCAACTACAGGTGTTAACCCACGATCATTCTTATGTGGGGGAATTGGTTCGCAGCGGCGATCTGACGCAGGAGGAAGCCAGGTCACATCCCCACCGTAATATCTTAACCCGGGCTTTGGGTACCGAAGCCGAGGTGGCCGTAGACGGGAAGGCCATTTCCCTGAAGGAAGGGGACTTGCTGCTCCTCTGTACAGATGGCTTGCCGGAAGTGGTAAGGGATGAAGAAATTGCTTTCACCCTGGGCAAGGGAGGAACTTTGAGAGAAATTTTGGAAAATCTCCTGGCCCTGGCTCTAAACCGGGGAGGGCCTGATAATATAACGGTGGTGCTCGCAGCCTATGACTGAAAGGCGGCAGGAGTTCGTCCTTCTTTTCTGGCCTTCCCTCATCCTCCTCAACGGTTACCTATATGGTCTATTGAATCGTGAGGAATCGGCCGGCTTGGGGAGTCCCGAAATAACCCTTTTGATAGCCGCCTTTTGGGCTGTGCATTTTATTCTAAAAATCAGCCGGCACCGGGGGGATCAATATCTGCTGCCCCTGGCTGCCATGCTGACCGCCTTAGGATTGGTGTTTCTTTTTCGCCTGGACCCGGACTTAGCTAAGCGTCAGGTAGCGTGGAGCGTAGTGGGTTTACTGGTATTGGTGGCCGTCGTGCTGGGAGGAAGCGACTACGAAAGATTCACCCGGTACCCCTACTTGTACTTGACTTGGGGCCTGTTCTTTCTGTTTTTGACGATGGTGGCCGGGACCAGGATGGGGGGAGCCAAAAGCTGGCTCACTTTAGGGTCCTTTAGCCTGCAACCGGTGGAAGCGGTAAAGGTTTTGGTAGTGCTCTTCTTAAGCGGGTTTCTGGAAGAAAAGCGGGAACTTATGTTAGAACAATCCCGCTGGCGCTCTACCTGGGGCCCCCTGATTACGGCCGTCCTCCTTTCAGTACTACTTTTGGTATTACAGCCGGACCTGGGCTCGGCCCTCATTCTGCTGGCCGTATTTCTAGCCATGATTTACCTGGCCACCGGGCGCCGGCGGTACATGCTCCTTGGTGGCCTCCTGTTTTTAGGAGGCTCATTGGTAACCTATAGCCTTTTCCCGCACCTGCGAGTACGGGTGGCTGTTTGGCTTAACCCCTGGGCGGATCCGCAGGGGGCAGGTTATCAGGTAATCCAGTCCCTCTTTTCCCTGGGGAGCGGGGGACTGGTCGGAACCGGAATGGGACTGGGATATTCCCAGATAATTCCTCATGTGGCTACCGACTTTATTTTTGCCACCATGGGTGAAGAAATGGGATTGTTAGGTAGCGCCGGTATCGCCATTCTCTATCTTTTATTTGGCTATCGGGGTTTTCGCGCGGCCTTAAGGGCACCTGAAGGTCAGGGTACCATGCTGGCGGCGGGTCTAACCGTTCTGGTTACCTTTCAGGCTTTCATCATTATGGCGGGAGTCAGCAAGCTGTTGCCTTTGACGGGTGTAACCTTGCCTTTTGTAAGCTATGGCGGCAGTTCCCTGATTATAAGTTACTTGATTTTAGGACTGCTGCTCAACGTAAGCGCTGCGGGGCGGGTGTAAAAAATCTTGGAAAAACCTGTTCGGCTCTTGGCCTTTGTATTAACCTCTTTGTTTCTCGTTTTGATTCTACACCTCACTTACATCCAGGTGTTAAAGGGGGAAGAACTATATTTAAATCCCCTGAACCCGCGCCTTAGGTTGCTCGAAGAAAGAACCTGGCGGGGGCAGATCACCGGCCGTCATGGAGAAGTTTGGGCGCGCACTTACGTCTCCCAGGGCCGCCTGCATAGGGAATATCCCCTGGGGGCTGCCGCGGCCCATGTAGTGGGCTATGCCAGCCCACGCTTCGGTATGAGCGGTCTGGAAGCAAGTTATAACGGCCAACTTTTGGGCCTGGTGGGCTGGCAAGGGGTGCTCAACCAGTGGCGAGAACTACAGAATACGGCCCGGCGTGGCAATAATTTAGTCTTGACCCTGGACGCCTCCCTGCAGCAGTTAGCCTTCCACCTGCTGAAGGGTTACCGAGGAGCCGTTGTGGCCCTCAATCCTCAGACGGGTGAGGTCTTGGCCCTGGCCAGCAGCCCTTCCTTCGATCCCGATACGATAGAAGAAGCTTGGGACCACCTTAACGACCCCCGCCAGGGCAGCCCTCTCCTCCTCAATCGAGCCCTCCAGGGCTTATACCCGCCGGGCTCCACCCTTAAACTGGTTACCGCAGCGGCGGCGTTGGGGGAAGACCCCAGTATCTCCCGGCGGAGATTTTACTGTCCCGGTTATATAGAAATTGAAGGCAGGAAGCTGACTTGTCCCCAGGTTCATGGTAATATTAATTTTAATGAGGCCTTAATGTTTTCCTGCAATGTCACCTTTGCGCAGCTGGCCCTAGAAGTGGGCGGGGAGGCATTTGAACGCGCAGCAATAAATTTTGCCTTTGACCAGAAACTTTATTTTGATTTAAATGTGGCTACCTCGCGGGTCCCTGCTACCGTGAAAAGCAACCCCAATGCCCTGGCTGAAGGTGCCATCGGCCAGGGAGAAGTCCTGGTAACCCCCTTTCAGATGGCTCTGGTGGCGGCAGCCGTTGCCAATAACGGCCGCCTGATGCAGCCGTACATGGTGGCCAGGGTAGAGGACGAGAAAGGGGTGGCGCTTAAGGTGACCCGCCCTCGGCTGTTGAAGTTGGCTGCTGACCCTGCTGTGGCGCTGACCATTAAGGAAGCCATGGTGGCTACGGTGGAGGAAGGAACCGGACAGGGTGCGAGGATTCCCGGTGTACGAGTCGGAGGGAAAACAGGTTCCGCCCAAAACCCCCAGGGGAGGGCCCATTCATGGTTTGTGGGCTTTGCCCCGGCCGAAACCCCTCAAGTGGCGGTGGCCGTGATTGTAGAAAACGCCGGAGCCGGTGGAGCAGTGGCAGCCCCTATAGGAGGGCAAATTATGGCGAAAGTCTTAGGGCGGTGAAGTTATGACCGGCAAAATCTTGGATGGCCGTTACGAAATCAAGGAGGCTCTGGGAGGCGGCGGAATGGCCTTGGTTTATCGCGGCCAGGACCGGCTGCTTAACCGGAGCGTTACAATCAAGATTTTGCGAGAACAGTTCGCCAGTGACCGTAATTTTGTGGCCCGTTTTCAGCAGGAAGCTCAGGCGGTGGCCAGGCTTTCCCATCCCAATGTCGTCAGTATATACGATGTGGGGCAAGAAGAGGGATTGCATTATCTCGTTATGGAGTACGTGGAAGGCAACTCCCTCAAAGAGGTCATTGACCAAAGGGCTCCTTTACCGGCCCAGGAGGCCGTCGACATAGCCCTGCAGATCTGTGAGGCCCTGGAGCATGCCCACGAAAACGGGGTCATCCACCGCGATATCAAGCCCCATAACATTCTTATTACCAAACAGGGACGGGTGAAGGTTACCGACTTCGGCATTGCCCAGGCGGTGAGCGAAGCCACCA
This sequence comes from Moorellaceae bacterium AZ2, assembly GCA_051024685.1. Lineage (GTDB taxonomy): Bacteria > Bacillota > DSM-521 > Neomoorellales > Neomoorellaceae > UBA12545. The sequence goes on from JAZHPA010000021.1 coordinate 42,047, forward strand.
TGACTTATACCGGCACGCTGATCGGATCGGTGCATTATCTGGCCCCGGAACAGGCTCGTGGAGAATCTACGGGTGTAACGGCCGACATTTATTCCCTCGGTGTCGTGCTCTATGAGATGGTTACCGGCCAGGTCCCTTTTAACGGAGACACACCTCTGTCTGTGGCGCTAAAACACCTGCATGAGGAGCCCCGTCTACCCCGGGAGCTTAACCCCAACATTCCACCTGCCCTGGAAAGGATTATTTTGAGGGCCCTGGCCAAGGACCCCGCCCGCCGCTATCCCAGCGCCGCTTCTTTAAGGGCTGATTTGCGGGCGCTGCGTAATGTCCTGGCCGAGGAAAATTCTGCCACCCAGGAATTGCCGGGACTCGTGGCCTTGGCGGCCGACCCCCCAAAAGGGAAGCAGGGCAAGCGTCGCCCGCGGCTCTGGGCGTGGGTCTTGCTGGCCGTGTTTTTCTTAGCCCTGGCAGCAGGCGGCCTATGGGCCGGGTTCCGCTATTACCTGGTAGTAGGGGAAACCGTCGTGCCGTCGGTGGAGGGGTTGACGGAGGCAGATGCCCTCAATACATTGGCGGCCGCCGGACTTAAGGGCCAAGTATCCGGGCGCCAAAACGATGCCGAGGTCCCCCAGGGTTACGTAATTTCCCAGGACCCCGCGGCGGGGGAAAAGATAAAGCGTTCCCGGCCCGTGCTGTTGGTAGTAAGCCTAGGACCGCGGATGCGCGAAGTGCCTAATGTGGTGGGTGACCCCGAACGCGACGCCAGGACCAAGCTGCAAAACGCCCAATTTAACGTGCTTATTAGTCCCAACGAGGTCTATCACCCTACCATCGCCGCTGGCTCGGTGGTTAGTCAGGACCCTGCGGCCGGGAGCCTGCGGCCTGAAGGTAGCGACGTAAGAATTACTTTGAGTAAAGGTCCGGAACCTAAATTGATTCCCGCTCCCAACTTAATTGGGAAGACGCTGATGGACGCCCAGCAAACTTTAAGGGAGAATAAGCTGGAGGAGGGCACCATAACCTACCAGAGGAGTGAGGAGTACTTCTCAGGAGTTATAATCGACCAGGACCCCCGCCCGGATGCCCGCATTCTGCAGGGCAGCCCCGTCAACCTGGTAATCAGCCAGGGACCCGGGCCGAGACGCCAAGAGGCGGTGGTGCTTATCGAGCCCAGCGACGATAAGGAACACCACATCCGCATTGTGGTCATTGATGCCAAAGGCCCCCATGAGGAATTCAACGGCGTGCAGAAACCTGGGGAAAAGCTGGTGGCCGTGGTCCCTTATTATGGCAAGGGAACGTTGCAGGTATTTCGCGATGAACAGATGATTTTTGAGGGGCCGGTTCCGACAAAGAATATAACTGTCGACCGGGATAGGTAAGGAACGGACTACCTCGTAAAAAACCAGAAAGGCAGGTGCCGGTGAAAGAAAAATTGTGCGGGAAGGTATTCTAGTTAAAGGGGTAGGCGGTTTTTACTTTGTTTTAAGCGAGGGGAAAATTTACCAATGCCGTTTGCGGGGCCGCTTGCGGGGAAAAGAAGATGAGATTTTAGCCGGAGACAGGGTTCAATTTAAAGAGATAGCTCCAGAACAAGGAACTATTGAAGCCGTCTTGCCCCGCATAACCAAGTTGGATAGGCCGGCGGTAGCTAACATCGACCAGGTTATTGTGGTATTCGCCTTAAGCGAACCCCCTCCCGACCTGGAGCTCTTGGACAGGCTGTTAGTATTAAGTGTGGCCAGCGGCACCGATCCCGTCATCTGCTGGAATAAGGCCGACATAGCCGATGAGGAGTTTTTACATTTGCCGCCCTTATATCAGAACCTCGGCTACCGGGTGCTGGTTACCAGTGCACGCACGGGTCAAGGTGTGGATCTCTTGCGGGAGGTTTTGAAGGGGCACGTAAGCACCTTTGCCGGGCCCTCGGGAGTAGGAAAATCCTCGCTGCTCAATGCTGTGGAGCCCGGCCTCAACCTTAAGACGGGCGAAGTGAGCCGTAAGCAGGGCCGCGGGCGCCATACCACACGACAGGTGGAGCTGCTCCTTTTAAAGGACGGCGGTATAGTCGCGGATACCCCAGGCTTTAGTAAGCTGAACCTGCCGGAGATGAAGCGGGAGGACGTGGCTGCTTATTTTCCCGAAATGGTTCCCTACGAGAGCGGGTGCCGCTTCCACTCCTGCCTGCATCGTGCCGAACCCGACTGCGCCGTACGCAAGGCCGTGGAGGAAGGCACTATTCCGCGGCACCGGTATGCCCATTATCTCAAGTTTCTGGAGGAAGTTATTGAATCTGAAAGGAGTTACTAAACATATATGGCTCTCATAGCTCCGTCCCTATTGGCGGCGGACTTTGGACGGCTGAGGGAGGAAGTGGCCAGCGTAGAGGCGGCAGGGGCCGATTGGCTGCATTTGGACATTATGGATGGTCACTTCGTACCTAATTTAACCATCGGCCCGGATGTGGTGGCAGCCCTGAGGCCCTATACGCAATTGTCCTTTGACGTGCACTTGATGTTGGACCGGCCCCAGGATTATATAATCCCTTTTGCCCAAGCCGGGGCGGACTGGATATCCGTGCATGCCGAGGCCTGTACCCATCTCCATCGCGTTATCCACCAGATCCGTGAGGCGGGATGCCGGCCGGCGGTAGCCCTTAACCCGGCCACCAGCCTTAGAACCTTAGATTATATCCTGGAAGACGTGGATATGGTCCTGCTCATGACCGTCAATCCTGGCTTTGGAGGACAGTCCTTTATCCCTTCCATGCTGGCTAAAATAAAGGACCTGGCCGACCTGGTGCAGACTAAAGGGAAAGAAATACTCATTGAAGTAGACGGGGGAATTAACGCGGAAAATGCCGCCGCCGTTTGCCGAGCCGGCGCCCAGGTTTTGGTCGCGGGTTCGGCTGTTTTTGGCGCCTCTGACCGGGAGGCCGCCCTGCGGGCCTTGCAGAGGGCAGCCGGCCAAGGGGAGAGGGAGCGCTCCTTAGGCGTTGGCCGCCCAAAGCTTGCGTAAGCAGAATACTCGATCTTAACACGGACGACTGATCGCCCCGAGTCATCGCCACTTTTTGCTGACAAGGCCTGCTTGGGCTTGGAAGCGAACGAGCAACCCTTCGCGGCAGCCAAACTTAACGAGGCCTGAGGCGAAGGCGGGGGCGAGGACAGGAGGTCCGAGACCGGCCCTATTGGCAAGGATGCCGATTGGGCCGGGAACCCCGCCTTAAGCTTTGAGGCCGAGTAATAGTTTGGCCTGCGAGAGAAACCATAAGCGAACCCAAGCCAAGCAGGCCTGAGATCAAAAGTGGGGATGGCTCAAGTCGTGCAGCCTTGACGCTGAGTTTTAAGAAGTGCTATAATCATACTGACGTCTTCGGGGTTAGGTGGAATTCCTTACCGGCGGTGAAAGCCCGCGAGCTGCTTGGAGGGCAGTTGATCCGGTGAAATTCCGGAGCCGACAGTGAAAGTCTGGATGGGAGAAGGCGTCAAAGTAAGCTTTTTGCTTGCCGACCCCGATGAGCGTTCGGGGTTTTTCTTTTTATGGGACAGGGGGAAACCCATGGGTGAAGCTTTTATGCGACGAGCCTTAGAACTAGCCCGGCGGGGCTTAGGCCGGACCGCCCCCAACCCGGCGGTAGGAGCGGTCATCGTCCAGGGCGGGGAGATTGTGGGAGAGGGCTATCATCAAAAGGCCGGTACTCCCCATGCCGAAGTCCATGCTTTAAGGGAAGCAGGTGAGAGGGCCAGGGGTAGCACCCTGTATGTTACCTTGGAACCGTGTTGCCACTACGGCAAGACCCCACCGTGCACCGAAGCCATTATTGCGGCAGGCATCAAAAAAGTTGTGGCCGCTATGGTAGACCCTAATCCCAAGGTGGCCGGACGCGGCATACGGCGCCTGCGGGAAGCGGGCCTGGAGGTGGAGGTGGGCCTTTTGGAGAAGGAAGCCCGGCGGCTGAATGAGGCTTTCATAAAGTACATCACCACCGGTTTACCATGGGTAACCCTCAAGATGGCCTTAACCCTGGATGGGAAGATAGCCACCCGTACCAGGGCCTCCCGATGGATTACCGGAGAGGCTTCCCGTCTCAAAGCCCACGAGTTGCGCAACACCCACGATGCCATCCTGGTGGGCATCGGTACAATACTGGCCGACGATCCGGAGCTGACCACGCGGCTGCCGGGCGGCCGGGACCCGGTGAGGGTGATCCTGGACAGCAGGTTGCGCCTGCCCCTTAATGCGCGGGTAGTCAACCTCAAGTCTAGCGCTCCTACTCTGGTGGCCACCACAGAGGAGGCACCCCGGGAACGGCGGGAAGAGTTGGCACGGGCGGGTGTAGAAGTAGTGGTTTTGCCCTCGGTGGAAGGGAAGGTTTCGTGGCCGGCGCTTTTAGAAAACCTGGCCCAGCGCCAGATAACCAGTATTTTGGTAGAGGGCGGAGCCGAAGTCAACGGTTCTGCCCTGGCCCGCGGAGTAGTGGACAGAGTGGTAGCCTTTATTGCCCCTAAGATTTTTGGTGGAAGGGAAGCCCCGGGAGCGGTGGCCGGTCCGGGGGTATCCCGGCCGGAAGAGGCCTGGAAACTGGAAGAGGTAGAGGTAGAGCCTTCAGGTGAGGATATATTGATCACCGGACTTATTTCTCGGAATGCCACTTCGAGGGAAAGCTGGGGAGAATAGCATCCGATGTTCACAGGTATTGTAGAAGAAATCGGCAAAGTACGGGACCTGGAAGTTAGGGGAGAGGGTGCCCGGCTGGTCTTAGGCGCCCAAAAGGTTCTGGCCGGAACTAAAATCGGCGATAGCATGGCGGTAAATGGCGTTTGCCTGACCGTCGTCGAGCTACTGGCCGATGGATTGGTGGTGGAAATGATGGCCGAAACCCTGCGGGTTACCAACCTCGGCCGTTTGAGGCCGGGAGAAGGAGTAAATTTGGAGCGAGCTCTGCGCCTCGGGGACCGGCTGGGAGGGCACCTGGTCAGCGGCCACGTGGACGGAGTAGTTCGCATTCTGGAGCGCCGCAAGGTGGGTATAGCCGAGGAGATAGTGCTGAATTTACCCCAGAATTTGAGCCCCTATGTGGTACCCAAAGGTTCGGTGGCCCTGGACGGCACCAGCCTCACCGTAATCACCTGTAGTGGGGACAGTTTTAGTGTGGGACTGATACCTCATACTTTAAAAGAAACCGTGCTGGGCTTTAAGAGGATAGGGGACGAAGTCAATATCGAGGTGGACTGGCTGGCCCGTTACCTGGAAAGGCTTTTACAGGCCAGAACTTTAGAACGACCCGAGGGGTTGAGTTTAGAATTCCTTTCCAGGCACGGGTTTATTTAGAGAGAAGGGGGGAGAAAGCTTGGCAGGAATATTTAAGTTCAATACCATTGAGGAAGCTATCGAGGACATCAAAGATGGCAAAGTGATAGTGGTGGTGGACGACGAAGACCGGGAAAACGAGGGGGATGTAGTGGCGGCAGCCGAAAAGGTTACCCCCGAGATCGTCAATTTCATGGCCACCTATGCCCGGGGCTTGATCTGTGTTCCCATGACGGGACAGCGGCTGGATGAATTGGAGCTGGAGCTTATGGTGCAGGAGAATACGGACACCCTGGGTACGGCTTTTACCGTTTCCGTCGATGCCGCCGAGGTTACCACGGGGATTTCCGCTCATGAACGGGCCCTGACCATCAAAAAGCTCATCGATCCGCAGACCAGACCTGAAGACTTACGGCGGCCCGGCCATATTTTCCCCTTGAGGGCGCGGGAGGGAGGGGTGTTGAAGCGCGCCGGTCATACCGAAGCGGCAGTCGACCTGGCCCGCTTGGCCGGCCTTTACCCGGCAGGAGTCATTTGTGAGATCATGAACGATGATGGGACCATGGCCCGGGTACCCCAACTAATGGAATTTTGCCGGCGCCACAGATTAAAAATTATCACCATAGCCGATTTAATCAAATATCGGCGCCGCACGGAAAAACTAATACGCCGCGTGGCGGAAACCAATCTGCCGACCCGTTACGGTCATTTTCGGGCTATCGCCTATGAGGATGTGCTGGAAAAGCAGGGTCACCTGGCTCTAGTGAAGGGTGCGGTGGATGACGGCCGCCCGGTACTGGTGCGTGTCCACTCCGAATGCCTGACCGGCGACGTCTTCGGGTCCTATCGTTGTGACTGCGGGGAACAACTGGCACGGGCCATGACCATGATCGAAGCCGAGGGGCGGGGCGTACTGCTTTATATGCGCCAGGAAGGAAGAGGAATCGGCCTTTTAAACAAAATAAAGGCCTACAAACTCCAAGAAGAGGGCAAGGATACGGTCGAGGCCAATGAAGCCCTGGGATTCCCGGCCGATCTTCGGGATTACGGTATCGGAGCCCAGATTCTAGTGGACCTGGGTATCCGGGAACTAAAATTGCTAACCAATAATCCCCGCAAGATCGCGGGTTTAGAAGGCTATGGACTTAAGGTGGTTGAAAGGATCCCGTTGGAAATTCAGCCCAATGGGATTAACCAGCGCTACTTACGAACTAAGAAGGACAAGCTGGGTCACCTGCTGCACATCAGCTAAATCCTGGACGGGATGGAGGTTAAAGCAAGTGCGTACTTTAGAAGGGAAATTAACTGCCGAGGGGTTAAAATTTGGCATTGTGGTCAGCCGATTCAACGAGTTCATTACCAGCCGTTTATTATCCGGCGCTCTGGACGCCCTGGAACGCCACGGTGCGGAGTCGGAGGCCATCGATGTTGTTTGGGTGCCGGGGGCCTTTGAAATACCCCTCACCGCTCAGAAAATGGCGCAGCGCGGCTATGATGCCGTCATTTGTCTGGGCGCGGTTATTCGCGGGGCAACCCCTCATTTTGAATATGTGGCCGCAGAAGTGACCAAGGGCATCGCCCAGGTGGCCTTGACCAGTGGCCTACCGGTCATCTATGGCGTTATTACGGCCGATAACCTCGAGCAGGCTATCGAGAGGGCGGGTACCAAGGCGGGAAACAAGGGCTTTGAGGCTGCCGTGGCTGCCATTGAAATGGCCAACTTATTTAAGGAATTAACGTAGACAAGGGGGCCTGGGCCGGTTTTCCTCGGTCCCGGGCCCCGAACGATGGCCTTATAGGGCACGCTGAACCTTGCCGGAACGCAAACAGCGGGTACAAACGTAAATCCGCTGGCGTGTACCGTTGACGACGGCTTTTACGCGTTGGAGATTGGGCCGCCACTGTCTCTTGGTTTTAATGTTGGAGTGGCTGATCTGGTGGCCAACAACGGCTTTTTTGCCACAAATGCTGCAAACGGCCATGTATTTTCACCCCTCTTAAAAAGTACCACCCGGTTATTTTACCAGACTTCTCTCCCCGGTGCAAGGGTACAGACACCTGGCGTATCCCCAGTTTTGATCCCAGGCCTGCTTGGCTTTCGCTCGCTTATGGCTTCCCTCGCGGGCCAAACTAGC
>JAZHPA010000022.1:0-48085 GCA_051024685.1 Moorellaceae bacterium AZ2
TTGGCTACCGCTCAGGTTTAGTCGCTCGCTTCCAAGCCTAAACAGGCCTGCCCTGCAAAAAGTGGGGATAACTCAGGGTCAGCCACATAAAAGATTACCTATGCACAAGCTATTTCAGAGCAGGCAGGATGTCTTAGTTCCGCTCGCCGGTCCTATCCTCCAAAGACTTCGGAAGCCACTTTGAGGCCGTCGCCGGCCGTAGTGGCAAAGTAGTCCGCACCAACATGTTTCTTAACGGTTTCATTAATATAGTTGCCGCCTATTATCACTTTGGGGTTCAAGCCTTCGGCCCGGATGGCGTCAATGGTCTCCTTTAACGCCCCCTGGCAGCTGGTCAAAAGGACGCTCATGCCCACCAAAGGCGCACCGGTCTCCTTGACGGCGGCCACAAACTTTTCTTTGGGCACGTCCACCCCGAGGTCAACAACGTTATATCCCGCACCCTTCAGCAGCATGATTACGATGTTCTTACCCAGGTCGTGAATATCCCCTTTGACGGTGCCGATCACGATGGTGCCTTTATGTTCGGTGCTCTCACTGCTCAAGTAGGGCTCCAAGAGGTCCATGGCACTTTTCATGACCTCGCCCGCCATGACCAGCTCGCTTAGGAAGTAATCCCCACGCTCAAACCGGTTGCCTACTTCCGTCATTCCTTCTTGCAAGGATTTGACGATATCCAGGGGAGCAACACCGCTTCCCAGCAATTCCTTAACTAACGTTAGTACCTGTTCCTCTTCTAATTCGGCCATGGCTTTAGCCAGGGCTTCTTTAGACATAGCTACCACCATCCCCTCGAAAAGATTTGCGTTATTGCCACCCGGATTTACCTCTGCACCCAGAACCAGATAAAGGCATAGGCAAAGGCGTCCAGCTTTTCCCATTCCCTTTTAACAATTTCCTCGTTGCCGGCCAGTTGTCCCAGCTCTTCCTTTTTGATCTTCCAGGGCACACATGTACCCGCTTCCGGCACCATAGCCTGTACTTTGTTATCGGCCATTGACTTCCCCTCCTCCTTCACAGCTTAATACCTAGTAAGCACCATATTCCCGTGCAGCTTCCAGCATGGCCTCAATGTTTTCCCGCTTCGCATCGCCCATGACCACCCCGCCGGCCGCCAGGACGAATCCTCCATCACAGGCCAATTCGTCAATGGCCCGCTTGACGCAATCCTTTACTTCTTGCGGCGTACCGTAAGTCAGGAGAGTGGTGGGAACACCGCCGTAAAGGCAGAACCTGCCGCCGAGAACTTTCTTGGCTTTTTGGGCATCAGTTAGATCAATGCAAAAGACTATACTTTTATCCGGCAGTTCCGCGATTCTCTCCAGGTAGGGCGTCCAGTCTCCTTCGGCAAAGAAGAAAGTCCTCTTCCCTAAGGCCCAAAGTCCCTCGATAACTGCCTTCCAGGAAGGCCAGTAGTATTTATCCCAATGTTCAAGGCTTAAGAAGGGATAAGCTCCTTTATGCAGGGGAGCAAAACACGGTAAAGAAGTATCCCCTGCGGCCGTAATCATGCCGAAGGCAATGTTGTGGGGCACAATGGCTTCACAGGCAGCCCGCACCTTGTCCGGACGGCGCCGAAGGTCCAGGAGAATTCCTTTCGTTCCCCGCAGTGCGTCGCCCAAGGTATCAAAAGGCGCTTTGGTCATGCCCGTCCCGTACGGCACTATCCCGAATTCCTTGCTCCATTTCTCTCCAATCTGGGCCGACTTGGCGTTGTGCATGGCAAAGGCGGCAGCGCCCTTGATCAGGGCTACAGTAGCCCGGTAAGACCCCGGCTCGGCAAACTCCTCACTTATACGGGGCAGATACTTGGTGGCCAGCCATTGGGTAGGATTGGCAATGAACTCGTCGTACTCCTCAGCCTTCATGTACTCCTCTTCTACATACTGGAAGCCCGTGTCCGCTTCAAAGTATATCCCGGGGAACTTATATAACTTGCAACCGATAGCATCAAACATGGGCGGCCACCACAAATTGACCGAGCCGAACATTACATCGCAATCGAGGTCTTTAAGCACGCCATCGATGATAGCGGTTGATTTGTCGACATCGTAATAGGCTTCCTGGAGAGTGATATCGCTGTATTTAATAACCCATTCGCCCAGGGGAAAAACTACGGGCACTTTGTCCGGCTTGCCGCACTCCAGGGCTACGCTGTAGCGCTTAAACCTTTCTTGAAAGAGCTGCTCCTTGCCGCTCATGCTTTATTCCCTCCCCATCCTCATGAAAATAATTTCCAACACTCCCCACTATCTTTGGCCGCGCTTCCACCCGTGTCTGCCGTAGTCTCCTCTTATCCTTCCTTCGTGCTTCACCCCCTCTGTGCCGCACCTTTCGTTAATCCGCCAGCAAACCTTTCCGGTAAGCTTTGAGGAAATTCTTGCCAAAGGAGTCATTACCCATTAACAGCTCCACCGTCGTGACGGCCGTCATAATCTTAGAATCCAGGGGATCGAGTATTGCTGCGTCCATGCCGTGGGCCATGCATATTACCAGGAAATACCGGTTGATGAGCTTTCTCTTGGGCATATTAAAAGAAATATTGCTCAAACCGGAAACCGTCTTAACGTTGAATAAACGCTTAATCTCGGTTAAACATTGAAAAAACGTTGCCGCATGGGTGTGGCTGACAGCCAAGGGCAGAACCAGAGGATCGACATACAAATTCTCCAGGTTATAGCCGTGCTTGGATAGAAGCTCCACGAGGCGCTCTGTGATTTTGATCCTGTCTTCCACGGTCTTGGGAATGCCGTTGTCGTCCGCGGTCAGCCCGATGGCCGGACACTGGTACTCTAAAACAAGCGGTAGCACTTCTTCCAGACGGTTCTTTTCCAGGGAAATGGAGTTAATGATGACCTTACTTTTCTCTCCTTTAATAGTTTTTAAAGCCTTCTTAATTACTTCCCCTGAAGTACTGTCAATACATAAAGGTGCTTCGGTGACCTCTTGTACCGTCTGTACAAGCCACTCCATATCCTCTATTTCGTTACAGTGGGCAGTATTCAAATCCAGGTAATGGGCCCCCGCCGCCACCTGCTTAACCGCCAGATCCTGGACTGCGGCCGCGTCCTTCTCCTCAATAATCTGACGTACACTGGGAATGGCACTGTTCAGCTTTTCACCGATTATTAGCATTTTTAGCACCCTCCGTAAAACATTTAGTATTGCCTTTGAGCGGAGCAACCTGGCTACGATACCTGTCTATACATATATTCTACTTTTGCTGTAAAATTCCTGCTTCATTAATCTTTGTTTTAATCGTTATTCCCTAGTTCTCCCGGCGCTATTAAGAATAGGTCCCGAACTTTTTGGCCGCCTCTATGAGAGCATGCATGTTTTCCGGCCTTATATCATCAATTGCGGCTCCGGAACTTAAGATAAAGCCTCCACCCTTGCCGGCGATTTTTATAAGCTCTCGACAGTAGTCCTTTACTTCTTCGGGGGAACCAAAGGCCAGCAAAGAAATGGGTACATTCCCGGCTATACATGCTACATCCCCCAGGACTGCTTTAGCCCTGGCCATATCGGTATCGTCAAAAAGCCAAACCGTTTTACCCTGCGGCAAGTCGCGAATAACTTCTAACCGGGAATTGTAGCCGCCTTCGGCAAACAAGAAGGGTACCAATCCCTCTTCAATCAGGCCCATGATTACCTTGCGTAGGGTCGGCCAGTAGAAAGTCCTGAACTGCATATCTGAAAGGAAGCCGTCGGCCCCTTTGTGTAGAGGCATGAATACGAGGGGATTACCCGCAGCCTGGGCCGAGGATACTCCCATCCTTATGGCCAGGGGAGTCACCGCTTCCAGACCTTCCAGCAGCTTTTCAGGCCGCCTGTACATATCCACTATTATCCCGCGGGTTCCCCGGAGGGTATCGCCGAGGATATCGAAGGGCGCCTTGCTCACACCTCCCAAAAAGGTAGGAAATCCGTGCCCTTGAAGGACCCGGTCCACGTAGTGAACCACGTCGGCCCACCGTCCGGCTTCGTTGCCGGCTTCAAAAATAGCCTGGAAGGCCGCCTGCACCTCCGGGATACCAAAGGGGATGAAGCTGCCGCAGGTTATTACCATCTCGAGTACGTGGGTAAGAGGGGCTAACTTTTGCAGAGGCTTGAGGACGCCGAAGATGCGGGGAAAGTATGATCTTAACCAGAAATCAGAGGGGTCATGGATTAAAGCATCGTACTCATCGGCCTTCATGTACTCGGACTCCAGGCACTGGTAGGATATATCCGGCGGGACCCCGCGGCCCGGCCACTTGTATAATTTATAGTCAAGTAGGTCAAAAAACCTACCCGGCGGTACAACAAACATTCCCACATAGGCATCGGGTTCAAAATCCAAAACATACTTTATCCAGGCTCCCGCCGCTTTTTGGTAGTCGTACATCGCTTCCTGGACGGTTATCCCTGCGTAGTAGACCGGAAAGAGCCCGGTCATAGGGCAGACCGGGACGCGGTCCGGCGCCGTTTTTAGTTGAACAGCCTCCTTTATACGTACTACCCGTTGCCTGTACGCTTCTTCGGCTTCCCGGCCGGTGAAGGAAATGCCCTGACCCGCAAGCCAAGAAGAAAACATCTGCTCCTGCCTTTCCTCCGAGGTCAACCAATCACCCCCCGGTCGCCCTTAAGCTCCTTCCGTCACATTGATGTTCGACTTACAGGCTAGAATAGTCACATCTAGGCCTTTCGCCAATTTTCTTTAACTCAACTTAATTTTGTCTTCTCGTAGCCGTTCTTACCACCCTCATCCCTAACCACCGCCGGCAGATGGCGACTCCTTCCCCTGCTTCCCGCACCCAGGCATCGGCGCCTACATAGCGGGCGACCCGCTCGTTCACCAGGCCCCCAATAATCACCCGTACCTCCGACTTGGGGATAACCATGCGCACCAGCTGGATGGTCCGCCGCATGGCTTCAAAGGAAGAAGTTAGAAGGGCAGACAGCCCCAATACCCGCGCACCTGTTTCCCGCAATAGGGTCAAAAACACATCGGGCGGAACGTCCACTCCTGCGTCATAGACGCGGAATCCTTCACAGCGGAGGAGGGAGATAGTTATGTTCTTGCCGATGTCGTGAATATCGCCCTCCACCGTTCCGAAAAGAATATCCGCCTTTCCCACCTTTCCTTCCTGCTCTTGCGACACAGGCACACCGGCTAAGAAAGGTTCCAGCACCCGGAGCACTTCCTGGAATATTTCCGCGGACATGACGAGGTCGCTGAGAAAGTATTCCCCGCGGCCGTAACGGTCCCCTACAATGTTGAGGCCCAGCCTGCATTCCTCTACTATTTCCAAGGGAACCCTCTGGGCAGCCAGTTCCCGTCTAACCAGTTCCAAGACTTTCTTTTCATCCAATTCAGCCATCGCCAGCGCTAATGGACCCATATCCCTTTCACCCTCTCTCCCAGGGCCGAACTGCACCCTTAAATCGCGGTGGGCACCGAGGTTAATTGGTACCGGTCCCCCCGGTATATGCACCATCCCCATCCCACCGGCCGACCGTCCCCGGCAAGGAGTATCTGTTCCAGCAAGAAGGCCGGTAATCCCGGTGACGTACGGAGGGCCCGAGCCTCTTCCTCGTTGAGAAGAGTTACTTGCAAAACCATCTTGCTATTTACCGGCAGGGTCTCGGCATGTTTTTCCACCATGTCCGGCAGGGCCTGGTACTGGAGCTCATTCTCCAAAATGGGGCGGCCCCGGTCATACCGGAGATACTTGCGATCGTAGGCCATGGGTTCTCCGTCGGCCAGGAGAGAACGGCGTATATATAACACTTTGGTGCCTACCGGAAGTTGTAGTTTCCGGGCCGCCTTTTCCGGGGCCGGGACCAGCCTCGCTTCCAGAAGCCGCACGCTGGAGGCCAAACCCCGGGAGGCCATGTCTTTGTGGAAATCATCCATGACAAAAACTGCTCGGTCCAGCTCCGGCCGGGAGACAAAAGTGCCCTTTCCCCTTTCCGTCCGTATGAGGCCGGCCTTGGCCAGCTGGCTCAGGCTGCGGCGTACAGTCATACGGCTTAATCCGTATTTTTCACTCAGTTCCGCTTCGGAAGGCAGTGCATCGCCGGGGCGATACTGTCCTGATTTAATCTGGCGTTCCAGGATTTGCGCCAGCTGATAGTAAGGAGGCACAAAGGAGCTCTTATCTATCATTGAGTCAATCCCCCTCACCGGAGTTCAGATGCTTCCGAAGCATACCCCAAGTTGGGGGCCGGCGCCGGCTCCTGATGGGCTCGCCAGCATCCCCGACCTTTTTTATATTTCCTTCGGAAGCACCGGCGTTCAGATAAGGCCAGCTATTTATATTTTGTCCCAGATGCCTTCTTGGCGAAAATTAAAATCGTCTATACAGCTATTCTACTTTCGCCTGATAATTCCTGCCGCATCTTTTAAGCTTCTTCCTGTATAAAGGGGCCCTTAAAGAAGTAACCTAGACCCAGACTGTATTTTCCGTGGAGGTTGCGGTTTTATGCCCGAACTGCGTCAGGACCCGGTCACCGGGAGATGGGTAATTATTTCCACCGAACGGGCCAAGCGTCCCTCGGACTTCGCACGCCCTAAGGACAGGGAACACCAAGGACAGGCCTTTAAGAAAAGGGGTAACTGCCCTTTTTGTCCCGGTAACGAAAAGGAAACACCTCCCGAAGTCTTTGCCCTCCGCCTGCCTGGGACCGCCGCCGATACGCCCGGCTGGCAGGTACGGGTAGTACCTAACAGATTTCCCGCCCTCGTCCCCGACGGCGGAGGGGGCGAAGAAGTAGCCGGGTTATACCGCCGCCAGGAGGGCATAGGACTCCACGAAGTCATCATCGAAGGGCCCGACCATGATGTCGAACTCCCGGCCTATAAGCCTGCCCATGCCGTCCAGGTTCTTAAGACCTGGCGCCAGCGGTACCTCCAGCATGCTCAGGATAAACGCCTGGCTTACATCCAGATCTTTAAGAACTACGGCACCGAAGCAGGAGCCTCGCTTCAGCATCCCCACAGCCAGCTCATCGCCACCCCGGTGATCCCGCCCGATCTCCAGGAAGAAATACAGAGAGCGGAACAGTACATGGAACAAGAAGAAAGTTGCCTTTACTGTGACCTGCTGGAAACCGAGTTGAGGCAGGGAGCGCGGGTGGTAGCCTTCAATAAGCATTTCCTGGCCTTTTGCCCCTTCGCTTCCCGATTTCCTTTTGAAACTTGGATATTCCCGCGGCAGCACCAGCCCAGTTTCGGTGACCTAACAGACGAACAGCTGGAAGACCTGGTCTCGCTGTTGCAGGACCTGCTGGACCGGCTCGCCAAAGCCCTGGCCAATCCGCCCTTTAACCTCGTCGTGCGTACGGCTCCCTTGCACCAGGAGGTGCCGGCTTATCACTGGCACCTGCAGCTGCTGCCGCGCCTGACCACAGTAGCCGGTTTTGAATGGGGCACCAACATATACATCAACCCTACGTCTCCCGAGCACGCCGCCCAGTTCTTAAACGACGTTAACAAGGAGGAGCAAGATGACCGATTCTCTTAAGATTATCTTCGTTTCTCCCGAAGTAGCTCCCCTGGCCAAGACCGGGGGTCTGGCCGACGTGGCCGGGAGCCTCCCCAAAGCCCTGGCCAAGAGGGGTCATGACGTGCGATTGGTAATGCCCCGCTACCGCCAGATCACGGAGGTGGATTATCTCACCGACCTCCCGGTGGAGATGGACGGCAACTTGGAAACAGCTATAATTCGCCGGGCTACCCTTCCCGGTACCGCCTCGGTACCTGTTTACCTCATCGACAACTACAAGTACTTTTACCGGGACGGCATGTACGGTTACCCTGATGATGATGCCCGCTTCAACTTTTTCTGTAAGGCGGTCCTGTCCCTGCTACCCGGGATAGATTTTCGCCCGGATGTAATCCACTTGAACGATTGGCAGACGGGACCCATCGCCCTTTTCCTTAAAGTGAAACATGAGGACAACCCCTTTTACCGGCATACGGCTACTGTATTTACCATTCACAACCTGCAGTACCAGGGGCATTTTCCCCGGGAAACCCTACGGCTTATGGCCCTGGGGGATGAATTCTTTATCCCCGATCGCCTGGAATTTTACGGCAAAGTAAATTTCATGAAAGCCGGCCTCCTTTACGCCGACTTGATCAACACCGTAAGCAAAAAGTATGCCCTGGAAATCCAAACTCCTGAATTGGGCGAAGGCCTGGACGGGCTCTTGCGCAAGAGGGCTGCCGACCTGCGCGGGATCTTGAACGGTATCGACTACGAGGAATTCAACCCGGCCACCGATCCCCGCATACCGGTCAACTACGATGTTTCCACCCTGGAACGAAAAAAGGAAAACAAACGGGCCCTGCAGCAGGAGATGGATCTGCCGGCGGCGGATGTGCCCCTCTTGGCTTTAATTTCCCGCCTGGTGCAGCAAAAGGGCCTCGATCTCCTGGCCGCCATCATGGACCCCCTCCTTGAGCAAGATGTGCAGTTCGTTCTCCTGGGCAGCGGCGAAGACTATTATCAGCGGCTTTTTTCCGAGTACAAATTAAAATACCGCCACAAGATGGCGGTGAAGATAGGATTTGACCCCAGCTTGGCCCAGCGCATCTACGCCGGAGCGGATATCTTTCTCATGCCCTCCCGCTTCGAACCGTGCGGCCTGAGCCAGATGATAAGCCTGCGCTACGGCACCGTGCCCGTGGTGCGCTCTACCGGCGGCCTGGAGGATACCATCGTAGACTTCCACCGGCATCCGGATCGGGCCAACGGATTTTCCTTCCTAGAGTATACGCCCCAGGCCTTGCTGCAGGCGATAAACCGCGCCTTAAATGTTTACCGCACCCAGCCGCAGGAATGGCGCCGGCTAATGGAACGGGGCATGCGGGCCGACTTCTCCTGGTCGGCTTCTGCCGCCCAATACGAAAATATGTACCGGGAGGCGTTAGAAAAACGCCGGACCACTCAAATTAAAGTAGGATAACATAAAAGGCCGGGTGATGCCCGGCCGTATCTATACCTGCCCCGAGCCGAGCAGGGGTGAAAGCTGGGCCCTCGTATCGGCAAACTCCAGCCGAAAATCCCCCAACGTCACCGGCCTCCCCGGCGGCAGCACTACGAAATCGTCATCCCAGGGACCGCACAGGAGTTTCTTCAGATAGACTAGGGAACCGGGCACTATCTCATGTTCCAACCCCATCCTGCGGGCGAAGGCCAAAGACACCTCGACGTACTCACCCAAGGGAAAAGCTCCTGTGTCGATAAGCGTAAGCCGTCGGTAATGCCTCATAATGGCGTGCATAATGCGGGAGGCCCGCTCCTCCCCGTACTTGGCCACGCAACGCTCGTACTCCCGCACGATGTTGTTCTCGTACACCAGCCATCCCCGCGTGAGAAAATACGTGCCTGCCCCGCGGGTGAGTTCCAGCCTGCGCTCCACCGAGCCCAGGAGCAGGGAGATGCAGTCGTCCACCCGGGGTATTACCATCTGGGCTTCCGGCGCAGAGAGCCCCAGGAGAGAGTTGCCGCAGTAGCCGAAGACCAGGATAACGGTATCCACATTATCGAGGCGGCTTATCTCGTCCGTAAGCCTTTCTTTCAGCCTCTCGGGATAGTTGTGCAGGCCCGACTCTATCCAAAGGACCGGATAGTCTATATGTTCCTCCTTTAGGATCTTCTTTACCTCGTCGCTTATAGTCTGGCAGGCCACAATAATCCTAGCCATCTTTTTCACTCCCCGCAGCTAGCTTCATCCTCTGCGGTATTTATTACGCCCCCACGGCTAGGACTTCCTGCCTAGGTCCTGCTTTAAATACCCTACTCACCTGTTCGCTTACCAGGTCCCCTATTATGACCACCGGCTTCGGCCCCCGAAGACGTCTTTCCACGAGTCCGGGAGCTTCCTTATTGCAAGCATGGTTCATCTATGGTGTGCACCGGCGGTGGTAGCTGTGGAGGGTACTCTAAAGCTTACAGGTCTCCTGGTCGTTGCAGGCTAACCCGGTTTTCCAGACGGGCTGCAATGCAGCGCGGAAGATGGTTGTTCCCGAAAGGAAGTGCTTCCTGGCAAGAGACATTGAATTTCCCAAGCTTACCACCCGATTTAGTCTATATCCGGGCAACGGTCGAGGATAGGAGAAGATTATCCCCTAACCTTGGGGAAGGTACCATGGAAAAGTACTTCCTCAACGAGGAAACTGGTCAGCTATATCGGTAAAAGAGGTATCAAGTTTGGAAAAGACCAGTTAGGGATTAATGGGGTTATGTGATAGTTATGTGATGAAGATTCAATATAAGCAACCCTACCCCTTACGTGGGCATCCCTCCAACCTTGCTATTCGTACAGAGAAAATCTACGTGGAACAAACAGTGTTAAGGCAAAAGGTGTTGAGGCAGTGTCCCCGGTGCTCACTATTCTCCCTTCTTCCATCCAAGACCATGACCTCTCCGCGTGCTATAACCGCATAAGGCCAAGCTGTAAAGAGATAGTTCTGGTAGGGAGTATAATCAACTATAGAGCCGGTCTCGCTAGGGTCAAGGTATTTCTTAATTCCAGTTTCCATGATGGTAATATCGGCGTCGCTGCCCACCGCCAGAGTCCCTTTGGCTGGGTACAACCCAAATAATTTGGCCGCATTATAGCTGCTAACCCGAACCACATCAAGAGGAGAAAGGCCCCTCTTGTTTACGCCTTCCGTAAACAGCACCGCCATTATCACAGCGTTGCCCGGGAGTCCGGCCAGCCCACTCCACAATTCTTGCTTGTGGGCCGTGACCCAGGAATTGTGATCCGATCCGATGATAACCGGAACCTGTTTTTCAACCGCCTCCCAAATTTTTTCCCTGTCATCATGGTGTCTGATCGGGGGGCTTACCTTACCCAAACTGCCAAGGCCTGCCTCAACGGTAAGGGCTAGATAATGCGGACATGTCTCCAACACGACCTCCTGGTCCCTGGCTTCTTGAATGCACTCTACAGCTTCCTTCGAGCTCACATGGGCGATGCCAATTCTACATCCGACCTTTCGCGCAAGGTAGAGAACCTTGGCCACAGCTTCACCTTCACAGATCCCCGGCCTGGTCGCCTCCCAACAGGCCATATCCTGTCTAGTTGGATCGGTTAACCGCCTTGAATAGTAATCAATGAGTTCAGGATTCTCTGCATGGATCATGGGCAAGCCGCCATACTCCTTCAGTTTGACAAATGCCTCCAATATCTGACCATCATTGAGACTGCTCAATCCACCTAAGTTCGCGGCCTCTGCACCCTTATAAGGTAAAAAAATTTTAAAAGAGGTAATGCCCAGATCGTGAATATATCTCTCGATATTGTCCAGGTGAACCTGATTCATCAAGGCTCCGTGGAACTTTATATCAATTAGACTGTGTCTCTTAACCAGTTCGATAAAGCGAGGAAACACCTTTTCCAATGATTCCTGGGTAAAGATATAATTCAGGGCACTGGTTACACCACCGTACAGAGCGGACGAACTTTCGGTCATAAAGTTTTCCTCTTGACCCTGCACTTTAGGCTGCCCTGCTCCGGGCATCTGGCCGAAATGCGAATGGCTGTCGATAGCCCCTGGTAAAACGTAACGGCCTTCAGCATCTAATACCCTCCGGGCTCTATCAATTTCCCCTCTCCGTGTCACCCCCACTACTTTCCCGCCAGCCACTAAAATGTCTCCCTCGACAATGTTGTTCCCGTCGACTATTTTACCATTTTTAATTATTAGATCTAGCATGGCTCCCCCTCCCAGCACTTACCATAGGCTAGCTGACTAAATCCTCCACGATGCCAGGGCCAGGCAAATGCCAGCTAGCATATCGGTTCCTGACGAAGATCCCAACGCCAAAAGCTCCAAAACTCGAGAAGCCAACTCTATGTTGCCTCTTAATATAGCAGTAACAACTTCCAGGGCAGCCTCAGGCAGCTCTCCCACCGTAGCACCGTAAATCTCCCGATAGCCAAAAACGTTAGTGCATTCGCGTGCAACCGCCACCACTGTTCTCAGACAGTGCTGTGGGAGGCCCCCATGCTCACCGTAGGCTTTCTTCCACCACCACCAGGCACCTATGAGCCCCGCCAGCAGATCATCGCCGGCCGGCGTGAGACCCGGCCCCAGACCAACCAGCTCCCTGGCAGCCTTTTCTGCGCACCAGGGGTCTCTCCGTCTAAGTGCCATCAACAAATCCTCTGCCGCTCTGTACCCCCGGCCCAACCAGAATGGTACTTCGGCCCCTGCGGAAGGTGTGCTTCCCTCACTGCAAAAATGTCTTAGCAATCCGCCGAACCCTTGCAAGTTACCGAAACGGCACCCAATGGCTGCGGCAATGCGAAGCGCCTGAAGAACATCATACCGTGCACCAGGCCTTACCTCGAGGGTTGTAGTCCTCCACACCGGTGAGCCTTTCAGTAAAATACTTATCCCCGCATCAGGTATAGCCATTTTGCTATCCCCGTAAGTGACAACCATTCCTTTTCTTACCCTAAGCTGCCCTGGCCAGGGTTGAACGTTTATGGCCAGCCAATAACGCGTCCCGCCAACTAGAACACTAAATACCTCCCCCTCAGGGGTTTCCACATTGAAGGCCCTGGAGAACACACTATGTACCCGGCCTACGTGTGAACGCAGCCTTAGTATTGCTTTCACCTTCCATCCTACACTGAAGGCGGCGGTCTGCTGCCACCCGGCTGAACTACAGGGAAACGAATCGGAGGTCAAGGGTACCAAGGCCGCTGATTACCCCTTTCAGTAGTTCTACTGCCCCTACCGCATCATTTATGTCCATAACTTCAGCCGGGGAGTGGGCGTAACGACGGGGAATGGAGATAAATCCGGTAGGTACTCCTTTACCGGCTATGTGAAGTCCAGCTGCATCGGTTGTCCAGTGTCCGACTTCCGCGGCCAGCTGTACTCGAATACCCCTTTCCGCTGCCGCCCTCAGGATTGCACCCTTTACCGCCGGGTGAGCTATGGTGCCTACATAAGCTCTCTGTACACCCTCGGCCAGCTGGATTACGGGGCCACGACCAATCCCGAACTTGCCGGCACCCTCCGCTGAAGTATCGGCAGCCGGTACTGTGTCCAGAACAATGGCACAGTCGGGCTGAAGGCGAGCGGCTGCTATCCTGGCTCCACTCATGGTGGTTTCTTCCTGCACTGTAATTACTCCGTATACTTTTCCGGCAAATCTCAGGGTGCCAAGCTCTTGGAACAGGCGAATTACGATGGCACAACCTATCCTGTTGTCGATAGCATGACCGCAGATCCGGTCTGGAGTTCCTAACTCCATAAGTGCCCCAGCGTAGGAAACAGGGCACCCAACCTCTATGCCCCACTCCCTAACCTCCACATCACTGTTAGCGCCGATATCTATGTAGAGCTGACTATAGGACCCCCCCTCACCACTAGCAGCCTTTCGTTCTAAGTGTGCTGGCTCGGAGCCGATAACACCATTGATACCGTTTACTATCACCCTGGTTGCCGGGAGTACTGCCTCGCTCACAATACCAATCGTTTGGAATCTAAGTAAGCCGTTGGGTAGAATTCCGCTGACAATGCCCCCCACCTCATCAGCATGGGCCGCCACCATAAGAGTAGGCCCCGGCCGAAGTCCTTCCTTCACCGCATACACGTTGCCGAAATTATCGATCTCAACATTATCTGCAAACGGCTTTATTTTCTTGGCCACAGTTCGAATCACGTCTTGTTCAAACCCCGATACCCCACTAAGAGCAACCAGTTCCGTCAGAATCCGTTTTAGGTCCTCTTTCATCAATCCTCACCTCCTCTAAGTCAGCACTCGTCCCTCCGGCGCATATTTTTCAGCCAGAGCGCGCAGCGCCTTCTCAAAAGCACCCCGCGGAACCCTTACTATACCGGCGCCCACCAGCCCGTGCCCCGGTTCCTTATGTGCTATACCGGTATTAATAATCGGCAGGATACCAGTTTCCACCACTTTGCGCACATCAATTGCAGTCGGTGCTCCAATAAAGGACATATTGGGCAAGCGGTAGCTGTCGTTGGTCCCAACCGTGATCTCGTACATCTCCCTGGTGAGCCTCACAGCATCCTCCGGAGTACCTCCCACAAACTGGACTATAGCCGGAGCCGTACCCATTACGAAAGCACCTATGCCGGCAGTTTCCGTAATGGCGCTGTCCCCGATATCCGGATTTGCATCGCTTTCGGAATAGCCAGGAAAGTAAAGGCCTTGTGGTATGGTGGCCTCTTCTGTAAACCATCTATCACCTAAACCGCTGACCCTGATCCCCACCTCTACGCCGTTTCGCGCGATAGCAGTTACGACGCTGCAGTAGGGAATATTCTCCGCCGCATCCAGAGTGGCCTTACAGGCGGCCATGGCGAGGTTGAGAAAGAAGTGCTCGTGGTTACCTAAGAAAGAAATCACTTCCCGTACCATGCTGCTGTCCAGGTCGCTGTCTACTAACACGGGAGCAGCCTTTTTGAAAAATAAGTTAGTAGCAGCAATATCCCGGTTGTGGCATTCGTCACCCATCTGCAACGCCTGGGCAATAATACTTTTCAAATCAATTCCCTGGAGCCTCTCGATGAGATATTTCATCGCGGGGGCCAACCTGTACTCCATCCATTTTAAACGCTCAATAACCTTATCATCGTAAGCGCCGAACCGGAGGGTTCTGCCCCAGCCTTCGTTCATCGTTGAAAACGCAAGGTTACCAAAAGTTTCGTTAACCACTACCCATACAGGCATTGAAGGTGAAATTATGCCAGCCATCGGCCCCACAGCGTTCCGCGAATGGCAAGGGGCAAATTCGATTTCACCGCTTACCGCAAGTTTTTCTGCTTCATCAGGTGAAGAAGCCATCCCCTCGTACAGAAGGGCACCGATAACAGCGCCACGCATGGGCCCGCACATCCTATCCCATTCTATAGGTGGGCCTGCATGCAGAATAGTATTGCTGCTCATGCCAGGAATTACTTTCCTGGCCGGGAGCATGTCTACGACAACTGGTCGTGCTGAAGTGATCCGGATTAAAGCCTCCTGGTTGGCAGACGCTATTTTGCCACCAAGACTGGCCGGATCGATATCATCGGAAAGCTGTGCCACTATGCGCGCCAACTCTGGGTCTCCCCAGCCAGGAGGTTGCCACTCCAAATGAACTGCACTGGTAAAGGGAACGACGCTAGAATAGAACCAATCAAGTCCAATATTTATCACCTTGGGCCCTTGTTTCAATATTCCTGCGTTCATTGCTTGTTAACCTCCAACTCCAGCCTACCTCTACCTGAACTAAGCAATTTCGCCGCCATGCGGGCTGCTTGAGCGTTAGTAGGCGCCACCAGAGCTCCGGCCGCCTTCAGTCTGGTCACCTGCGCGGTATAGTCCTGAGGATCGGCATCAGTACCCACCACATTGAGCACGATATTAAGGTCACGGTTAGTGCGTCGTGCCTCCTTGATCGCTTCACTAATGGGGGGAACAAGTTCGGCTGCCGGGTCCGGGTGGGAACCGAATCCCAATACCACATCCATTAGGATAACGCTTACTCTGGGGTCAGCTACCTCCCGCTGGAATCTCTCCAGGCGGTAGGAAAAGTCAATCATGGGATGCGGCCTGCCTACGGTAAACTCATCACTTCCCATATCAACAATAGTGTTTTCCTTGCTGAAGTTTGGGTCTGCCAGCGTCTCCCCTTCAGGAAGGTTAGAGTAAACGCGTCCGATGCAAGCGCGAAGGATGAGTAAGGCCTCTTCTGCAAGGGTACCACCCGAGAAAAGACCTCGCAAGTAGCCCCCCGTTATGTCCAGGGATAAGGTCGGAACACTCCCTTCAACGGTATCAGTCCCAGGCGCCTCTCCTCGTTCAAGGACTACTGCCAGGCGAGCAGCATCCTCGAGTGTTCTAGCCATATACACCCCCGGCTGGGAAGTTGTATTATTATTGCCAAGCAGGCATAGAACTACCGGCTTGCCCATGCCGCCGACCCGGCGGAGTATCTTTTCGGCAACTTGTGGCGCCGGGGGTTTGGACACCAGGACTACGACCTTTGTCTGTTCATCTCTGGCTAGAATTTCCAGGGCGTCTAGGGTGGTTATACCGCCGACCCCCATGGACAGATCGCGGCTTCCAGTACCAAAGGCGTGGGATATGCCACCGCCCCACCTGTCAACCAGACACATTACCTCCTGCATGCCGGTACCCGAAGCACCAACTATACCTATGCCCCCCCGCCGTACCGCATTGGCAAAACCCAGGGGCACCCCGCCAATAAACGCCGTGCCACAATCGGGTCCCATAAGCAGCAGTCCTCGCTGATGGGCCAGCCTTTTTAGTTGGATTTCATCTTCCAGCGAAACATTATCACTGAACAGGAACACATGGAGTCCGTTTTTCAAAGCCTTTAGAGATTCAGCTGCTGCATAAACACCAGGTACGGAAATTACAGCTACATCAGCACCAGGCAAGCTACGGATGCCGGCAGCTAAGTGACGGTACTGAGAAGACGTGGTACTGTTTTTCTCCTCTCCTACCGGCTTTGCCAGCCATTGCTCCGCCTCCCTCAGCGCCCCAGCAGCCGCCTCCTCAGTTTCTGCGCTAACCACTATAACCATGTCGCCCGGCCCCGCTCTTGCGACCGCCTCAGTAAATAGTCCGGCTTCCCGCATTATATCCTTATTCTGTGGTGTCGCCATCATGACCGCTGCCTTGTGCACACCCGCGCAAGCATGGACCCGTCTCGAAATCCACATTAACGCCACCGAATCTTGATAGTATGCCGGTTTTACCAAAGCCTTAATAATCAAACCTCCTCACCCCTTACCAAGCAGTCCAACCACCGTCCACCACTAAGCAGTGACCCGTAACCCAGTCCGACTCCGAGGAAGCAAGGTACAAGGCAGCATACGCTACATCCTCGGGTGTCCCCAAACGGGGAAGCAACGTGCGCGTCAAGTACTCCTTCATAATCTCAGGAGTTTCTCTGAAGGGCTTGGACATTGCGGTTACAATTGTTCCTGGTGCTATTGCATTTACTCTTATGCCTTTCTTGGCGTAATCGACAGCCAACTGCCTCGTCAAATTTATTAGGGCTCCTTTCGAGGCACAATAGGCCGTTGCATTCCCAGTGCCAAGGAGGCCGTGTATAGACGCAATATTGACAATTTTGCCATATCCAGACTTAACCATATGCGGAATTATGGTGCGGCACATATAAAAGCACCCGTATAGATTTACTCTTATCACTTGCTCCCACTCATCATCTGAAACCTCAGTAATAGGATCCCGAATGAAAATGCCTGCTGAGTTTACAAGTATATCAATCCGTTGGTATTCCGACAACACCTGGTCTACCGCACGTTCTACTTCTTCCGTCCGGCTCACGTCGGTTTTTACGTATAGTGCCTCACCACCCATAGTTTCGATTGCCTCTACTGTGCAGGGTTTTTCGCTTTCAAGGCGGGATTCCCGTTGAACATCAAAAATTGCAACTTTAGCCCCCTCTTCAGCGAATTTGATCGCAATGGCCCTGCCAATCCCTGAACTCCCGCCAGTCACAACCGCCACTTTGTTCTTGAGCCGCATAATTTACCTCACCTCACCCTTCCCATGATACTAACGCTACCCCTGCGCTCGTACCCAAACGGTTCGCACCGGCCTCAACCATTCTGATAGCAACTTCATATTCCCGAATTCCACCGGAAGCCTTGATCCCCAAAGATTGACCAACTGCCTCCCGCATAATAACAATATCCTCTACTGTAGCTCCCCTGGGGCCAAAACCTGTTGAGGTCTTCACAAATTGTGCACCAGCTTCCTGCGCAACGCGGCATGCAGTGACAATCTCCTCTCGACTCAGATATCCCGTCTCCAAGATCACTTTGACTAAAGCGCGGCCTTCACTCACCTCCGTTACCTGCCTTATTTCTTTCTCAACTATCTTAAGATCACCATGCTTAAAAGCACCTATATTCATGACCATATCAAGTTCTTGAGCACCGTCAGCAATAGCGACTTCCGCCTCCATTGCCTTCATTAATGAACTTGTTGCTCCTAACGGAAAACCGATGACTGTGCAAACTTTCACAGGCGTATTTGCTAATTCCTGTGAGGCTATCCGCACATAGCAAGGATTCACACAAACAGCGGCAAAATGGAATTGCCGTGCCTCCTCACAGAGGCGCTTAATGTCTGTCGGGGTAGCTGTAGGTTTCAGTAGGGTGTGCTCTATTAGAGCTGCCAGCTCATTCTTAGTCAGCACGGCTTGCCTTCCCCCTTCAATCATAACCTTATTTGGCATCCCTGGCAGCAGCAACAGCTTTCATGAACCTTAGCACCCGACTGTCATCCACGCTGTTATATATGCAACCATCTCTCTTCAAATAGGTTCCCACAATTATCCCATCGGCGTACTCCAATGCCGCTCCAACATTATCCGGCGTACACCCTCCTCCCACTAGTATCCGCCGACCCGGTACGCTCCTGCGCGTCGTTTCGATCCACTTCAAGGTCTCCTCAAAACTTCGACCTGTCACAATCACTGCATCGGCTCCCCCCTTGGTAAAGGCTTGCTCTGCCATCTCCTCAACCGTAACCTGGGTTAATGGCCGGCCAGTACGATCAAGTACATCTGCCCATAGTTCAACCTGCGCTCCTATACGCTTTTTCATCTCAAGCACTTCTTCCATGCATCCCTCGATGAGCCCTTCTGCGCTAACCATAGCTCCAACATAAACCTTAAGCCTTACAAAATCCGCCTCTATAGCATGGGCTATGGCAACGCCGGCTTCGCCGTCGTTTTTTAGTACGCTCACACCCAAAAGACAATTGCGCCCCACCTCTGTGCGTATTGCCTGGCCTATAGACGCCATATACGCCACTATCTCTGGACCAACTTTCCGCTTTCCAGGTAGATCATTCACGTTTTGAATAATTATGCCATCAAAGCCGGCAGAGCACAGCTTTATTGCATCCTCTATAGCAAGCTTCTTGATCTCTTCAACACTTTCACCTTGGTACATATAGGTACCGGGAAGCGCTTTAAGACCTACCATTCCTATAACAGTTTTACGTCTCCCACCGGTGTTTGCCATTATGAACCTTCCTCTCTCCCTTCAACTATTCAACAATGCGCGAATGGAAGATCTGTCTAAAATTCTCTTCGCGTTTCCACGGCTTCCCTTCAAAGTCTAAGGGCACAGTGTTATACTTAACAGCAATATGGTAGGCCAAGAGCTCCAGGGGCACTGAATAGAGGAACGGGCTGAATTCCTCTCTAATATTCCGGATTCCGGTAATACCCCAGACAAAATCCGCATGCTGTTTAACCTCTTCATCATCCTCCTCGGCCACAGCGATCACTTTCCCTCCAACGGTTTTAACCGCCGGCATGATCTCTAGCGAGCGGTCGTGTGAGCAGCCCTTAGGAGCGAGGACGATAACGTGTGTACCTGGTCGCGTCACAAAATACTGCGTGTGAGCCCACTCCTCTATACCCTGGGGTATACTTACAAATCCAGCCGCCTCTAGAAGCTTCATTGTTCCAAATTGTGCTGTACCGTAGTTCGGTCCGCTACCGAGAATATGGTAAATATCCACTTCCTCGCTGTGTATATATTCACCTATTGTAATGTAATTGGCCTCGATTGTAGCTCGCATCGGAGCAGCTAAGTCTTTAAGGTAAGCTTTCAGCTCATGTTTTTCTGTTGGAGTGATTGCACCCAACCTTTCTCCAAGGGTCAAAGCAAAGGCTGTAAGAGCCACCAGTGAGCCCAGGTACGAACGAGTGCCAGGCAGCACCCCTACAACCGACGGTATCTTAACCTCCACTACGCTTTTCGATTGTTCAGCCAGCCTGCTTCGTGTGTTTCGTGTTATGCCAATCGTCCTCGCCCCTTGCCTATTTGCGCGAACAACACACTCCACCGTCCGTGCCACTTCGCCGGAATTGGACACTGCTAGCACTACGCTTCTAGGATTGACACTGGAGTAGATATAACGCGAGAACTCCAAGGCTTGCCAAACCTGCGTTTCGACTCCAGTGTACCTTGCAAAAACCTGCTGGCACGCCAGTCCAGCATAAAACGAGTCGCCACACCCCACAATATAGATTTTTTCAGGCCTAACCCAATCAGGCACCTCCAGGATTTTATCAATTTGCTGCTCTAAGTCCGCCACTCCGGACACCAGGAGTTCTGTTTGCTCCCTAATTTCTTTTAGCATAAGCTCCAGGGCGGAATTAACCATACCTGAACCTCCTATTGCATAATTCTTAACTAACAGCCCGCAGCGGCCAACTTCTCTTTCAACTTTGCTAGACGCTTGCGAACAATTTCTCGATCATACTGTAATATCGAAATTGCTCCAAAATCCTCCAATGCCACAGATGCCGAAACAGTGCCATAAAGCGCTGCCGTTATGGGGTCATTTGTTTCAACCAGCCCTTCTAAAAACCCCCCACAAAAAGCATCCCCTGCACCTGTAACATCCACCACTTTTTCAGCAGCGCTGGGGACGTGACAGAAGGCGCCTTTATCTGCATCATAAAGTAGCACACCTCTTTCCCCCAGTTTCAATGCAACAATCCGAGGTCCCATACCAGCCAACTCTTGCAAGTGCACCTTATAGTGCTCAATGGATTCAAGTCGCCCGTCAAGCCCCATAAGGCCCGCTAATTCATCCTCACTGGGCAAAAAGACATCAATGGTGCGCAATATTCTTCGCCAGCGCTCCCAATGCCTAGGCTCAACCCATTCGTGGTGAGGATCAAGTAAAATCACCTTACCAGTGCTGCCTAGTTTTTCTATTATTTGTTCCTGGGATGGCAGGGGCATCGGGGCCACATGGAAACCAACCGCTTCTTTCAAAAATGTGACCGGTATATCTTCTGGTCTTGGAGCCAATTGTTCATATCTTCCTCCACCTATTTGGGGTATGAAGTAGCGGTACCCTTTTCGGTCATATAGAGCCCAGATATGAATAGTTGCATCATCTGTTCTAACTATGCCGGTAAGGTCCAGACCAAGATCTTTGAGTCTACTAATAATGGCATTATTATAATCGTGGCCGATCCGTGCTACGAGTCCCACCCCTCGAGTCTCACTGCACCATAGAATAGCGCCTGCGGCTGCATAAAGCGCCGCACCACCAGGGCTATCAAAGTACGTGCGTCCATCCGGCAGGACGACGTCGTCCAGGGTGAGATGCCCGATAAAAACCGTCCTCCCCCGAAAAAGATTCGTGTCCAAATCACGATCCCTCCACGTCCCTGTCCAATCCCCTACATCGAATCTCTATTTCTGTTACAGGTAACCCTTTACCAGTATACCGATGCCTAATATCCTGCATATAATTCCCCCTACCAGTGCTAATAAGCAAATAAACATAACCCATTTATCAACCTCCTGAAAACCTATTTCAAAGATACTTGTCCTCCTTGGTCTTGCACCAAATCCTCGGCAATCCATAGCAACGGCCAGGGATTGGGTCAGACCAAAACTACGAAGTAGGAGTGGGCCTATGACACCTACATACTTAATTGCCTTTGAGAAGGATGAACCCCTTTCCAGATCAAGTCCTCTTGCTCTTTGGGCCTCACTAATGGTTAACCTTTCAGCATTAATCAGGGGTACAAACCGTATCGCCGATGATAAGGCCATCCCCGCTTTATAAGGCAAACCCATCCTTAACAGCCCTAGCATCATTTTTTGGGGAGAAGTCGTCATCATCCAAACAGCCGCCGCCGTCACCATAAGGGCCACCCTTAGGCCCATAGCAAGGCCGAAGAGAATTCCGTCCCATGTAATTTCATGCTCAAATACGTGAAAGGCAACGGCACCTTGTTTGATATAAAAGGGCCAGATAAGTACCCCCAGTAGAAGAAACCATACCGAGGCTAGCAAAAAGGGAACTAGAGCTCTTAGCTCTAAACGGGCCAGCAACCCCATTCCTATGACTAGGAGCAAAAATATAGCCAGGGGTACAGGGTGATTAAAAAGCAGGCTCAAAAGAAACATACTTACTAGCCAAACCAACTTGGTACGCGGATCTAGATTATTATGGATGTAGGAATCCTTTTCGATATAAATGCTGTACCCTACAGGCATCTTGGTCTCCCCTTTATGCTCAACATGTTTTACACAGTGTTAGGAGCGCCTCATACATTTCTTGCGAGGTCAGAACGTCATCTGGTACGCCCCACGGAGCAAGCTCACGAGCCAAACGCAATATCTGGGGCTGCTTGATAAAGGCTGCATCTAGAAGAGCCTTCTCTCTTAAGATTTCCCTTGTCGGTCCGTCAGCTATCACTCTACCATTGGACATTACTACAGTTCGGGGAACGTACGCGGCTACTATAGCCATATCATGGGTAATCACTATTACCGTATGACCCTGCTGATTCCAACTTTTAAGGAGATCCATTATTTTTCTGGCACCCCGTTTATCCAATCCCGTCGTAGGCTCGTCTACTATCAAGATTGGAGAACCCATGGCAATAACTGAGGCTATGGCCAACCTTTGGCGTTCGCCTCTACCGAGAGTAAAAGGATAACGATCTTTCTTATCCTCTAGCTCAGTAACCTTTAACGCTTCAGACACATTCCGGTCAATTTTGTCTGGTGCCAAGCCCAAGTTTCGAGGTCCGTAAGCTACCTCCTCGTATACGGTGCGACAGAATAGTTGGTGATCAGGATTTTGGTAGCAATAACCCACCAACTTAATGATCTCGGTAGTAGGCATTCCACGTATGTCTTTACCCATTATGAACACATTGCCTTCTGTTGGCTTATACAAGCCGTTAAAGTGCTTGGTTAGTGTGGTTTTACCAGCACCGTTTTGCCCGATAATGGCGAGGAAATCTCCCTGCTTAACTGTTAGGTTAACATCTATTAGGGCATAATCTTTGGAGTTGGGATACTTAAAAAAAAGTTTTTCGGTCTTAATAACCGTGCTTTCCACAACTTAGCACCTCTCAAGAAGGGTACTGAGTACCCCAATAGCTTCTTTCTCGTAAGGTGTCACTGAATTCAAAGCTATATGGCCTGCTTCCTCCAACATATGCAACAGCTCTACTACCTGAGGCACCGGAATTTCGCCTTCGTTATCACGAGCAAAAATGTCCTTCCTTTGGAATAGTTGCCCAGGCGTATCGTCGCCAATCACTTCACCAGCCCTCATAATGATCAGACGGTCACACACCTCGACGAGCTCCTCTACGGCCTGCTCGACTACTATGACCGTTATGCTTTTTTCGTCTCGCAAACGTCTGATAGTAGCAAATACTTCTTCTCTCCCCACAGGGTCCAATTCTGACGTAGGTTCATCCAAGATTAAAAGCTCAGGTTCCATCATGAGAGCGCCTGCTATTGCCAGACGCTGTTTTTGACCACCAGATAGGCTATAAGTTTCGCGATTCTCCAGTCCGGTCAGCCGCACTTTTTGTAACAGGGGGCTTGCTTTAGCCAGTATTCGTTCGCGCGGCCACTCCAGGTTCTCCGGTCCGAAGGCCAGGTCTTCAATTACGGTCAACCCAATTATTTGCGCCTCAGGATCTTGCAATACCATAGCTACCCTTTCGGATAGTTGTGCAGGTGTGTATTTCTTGGTATTCATACCGCATATGTTTATTTCTCCTCGCATTTTACCGCTAATTGTATGCGGAATGAGCCCTTTTAAACAGTAACAAAGAGTAGTCTTGCCTGCCCCAGAAGGTCCTATAATTCCCACAAATTCTCCCCGATTTATAGTTAAATTAATATCCTTTAACACCCATTCATCGCTAGCCATATAACGAAAGGATAAATTCCTGACCTCAACGATTGTATCACTCATGGCATATCCCCCGCTGCCTAGTGGTAGTGAATGCTAATTCTCAGTTTTTATTCTTCCTCGCCTACTTGGTACCTGTCTTGCCAATACATGCCGCGGCTCTTAACAATCGGATAAAGAATAGGCATTAAGATCGCTGATACCACAGCAGCAGTTAGCATGTGGTTGATGATTATACTCGCGGTAACACCCGCCCAGGCCACCGCCGGTGGAACAGTATGGGTAAAGTCGAGCCAACCAGGTATTACTATAGCGTGAATAATAGGTCCAATTATAATACCCCAAACATAAAAGCTAATCACATTACTAGCCTTTTTGAAATCTGCATTCTTAACCATCTTGTAAGGCAGCCATGTTACAAACGTATGGCTTAGGAAGCCAGCCACCGATCCCACTGTCAAGGCTCCGGATATGGCATCACCTACTGGCATTGAAAAAGTAACCCCAATTGCGCCTGGAAGACCAAAAAGGACCGAAAGTATTGGAGCCAGAGCAAGAGTAGGATTAAAGCCTCCTATACCTGGCACAAACTGAAACTGTATAGGCCTACCTACGATGTATAAAGCAGCGCAGATTGCTATAGTTGCCACTGTCGTTGCATCCCATTTTACATTGTTCTTCACAATGCCCTTAGAAGTAATAGTGCGTCCACTCAGTTCCATAACCCAAATGATAACGGCTATAATCATGCCCACTAGTGCTAAGGTTATCATAAGAGTATGAACCGGACCACTGCCTGTCACAAGATTCCCGAGAAACGAAAACTGCATTTTGCTCCCCCTTTCAATACTGGGTCTACTTGTAAATTTTTAGGCTAGGCATAGCGAGGGAATATGCCATGAGTGAATATTGCCCTCCTTTCTTCATGGTTTTATCGCTACTCTTATGGCTTCACCTGTGTTGTTCATATAGAACTTCAAAGCTTCTTCTGCCTGATTAAGTGGATAAACGTGTGTTACCATCTTTTCAACGGCGTATTTCCTGGAGTTGATAATACTAACAGCTGTTTCTGTGTCCCAGGACTGTCCCAAGCCGCCTATGACCCGTAATTCTTTAAAGACAATTAGATCCGTTGTGAGGGGATTTTGTTCAAAACCACAAGTTCCAACCATTATTACCCTCCCAGCAGGTCGGGCCAACTCTAGAGCTAGCTCCATCATATGAGCCGCACCCGTTGTCTCTATTACCACTTCGGCCATCCCTTTGTTAGTTATATTACTAACTGCCGCAATGGGATCTTGAACCGTAATATCGATGTTATAGTCCGCGCCGTACTCCCGTGCCAGTTCCCATTTGCGCGGATTTCGCGTTTTCCCGACCACAATAATGGGATGGGCACCAGCCTCTTTAGCAGCAATGACTGAAGCCAGACCTTGTGCGCCGGGGCCCAGAATCACCACCGCTTCTCCGAAACGAACTCCTCCCAGCCTGCGAACCCACCGGACACCATTGCCCAGAACCGCAGACATACATGCCGCCTCTGCAGGTATCTCGGGTTTGATGAGGTGTACTCTTGCTCCCGGGGCTCCGTACAGATACTCACTATATGCTCCCCATAAATGAGGAGGGGTGTCGCAACTGACGTTCACACCATAAACCCGCGAATTCTGGCAAAACTGGTACAGACCATTGAGGCAATAATAGCATTTCCCACAAATTATATAGGGCTCTACTGTCACCCTGTCCCCTACCTTAACACCATAATACTCGGCTGCCTTGTGACCGATCTCAGCTATGCGGCCTACAACCTCGTGTCCCAGGATAAGAGGAAATCGTGTCTTTTTATTACGACCCTCGTACTCTATGGGATCGCCTCCACAAATACCCACCATTTCCACTTTCAACAGAAACTCATCTGGTCCAATCTTAGGTAGAGGAAATTCTTTAAGAACCATTCTCTTAGGTCCTTCTAATACTATAGACCTACTCTTGAGGGCCATCCCAAACTACTCCTCCTTGTTGGCCATCTTGGCTAGTAGTTCTGCAGCCCTCTCAGGATTCAACACCCCACAATGACAATTAGCCGCTAATTGCCGGGCCGCAGCCTTCGGTGACAACCTACCCTTTTCCACCTGCTCCACCATATACTTTACAAGGTTGAAACTGACCATGCCATGACCACACATAGTACTGATCTCCAGTACTTCCCTTTCTGGCAACCGGTCGACCTTACCCCACACCCCCAGCGAGTATTCGACAGTATGACGCTGTAGACCGGCCTTCCGGCAACAATCATCTACACTTTCTAAAAGGCCCGAAACCACTACCGACATCCCCAGGTCGGCTTCTCTGAGCTCATTCAACAACTTCGCAACGGTCTCTACGTCAGTAAAGACACCATGGACTATAGAGTTATCCTGGATGCCGGCCATCACTTTATCGCGCCCCACCGAAATAACATTACCCGTCTTCATGTCCCCAAAGTTTACAGGGTTGTATTTCAAGAGAATCTCAAGAAACTTGCGCAGTTTCTCGGCCGCTCCCTCCCGGTTTATATCCTGCGCTGCCATAGCAAATACAACGTAGTCATGCCTTAAATTATCTTTAGTACCAACCCGGTGTAATGTATGAGTCATTTAACTTCACTACCTTTCCTACCTCGTTTCCGCCAGAGGTCTACCCAGACCAACATTAGTTTTACCGTTCAAGCTGGGCTCGAATCCCGCCGCCCTGGCTAATTCGGCTGCCGGCGCCACATTATTCTTATCTATCCGGCAGATGAGGTCAAGACTGAAGAGAGTATCGATCTCGAAGGAAACTTCCCGCAACGCTTTTAAGACTTCCTGCATTTTGTCCAAGGGCACCTCAAACTCAACAATAGCCGATAGCACCTTTTCGTCGAGCACGTCGTCGCGAAGCTTTCCACTAGTTTTGTCGATCATAAGACTGGTAACTGGATTCTTTTCTTCGAATTTTACACCCAGTCTGGCCATGGTCATGGCCACCTTTTCCACATCGCGGAAACGGGCGCCTGTGCCCGGACGTCCCAATTCCACGGCAATCCCCGCATATCCTTCCTTGAAGCGGCCGGTCACATCATTAGTCTTCATTTCCTCAGTGCCTCGCCCCGGAACTCCGGTAGTGCTGTGAGATTGTAAGGGATCGCTGAATACCCCACGTACTGCACGCGGCCAGGTTAGCTCTTCTTTTTGTAACGCATCTACGGGACAAGCTCCTGAATAATAGCATATATTGCACTCAACACACTCTTCTTTGTTTACTGTCACATGATCTTTCTCCAATGTCAAAGCATTCATGGGGCAGTAATGAGTGCATTCGCCGCATCCAATGCATGTCTCGATATCCACCCGCATCAACATCATCCTTCCCCGATTTCACAACTTTGTACGATGTACTTTTCTCTAAGCGAAGGTTGGTCTCCTTCAGGAAAATTTGATAAATGTGGCGCCTAATTTTCAGGGAATTCTACTAAGTTCTCGGCTTAAGAACTGTAGGCCTCCATCTGCGCAATCTTTAAAGCCACCTGTAAATTTAAGCGTTGTTCGGGATCGTCTAGGTTTATTCCTGTTATCTCCTGAATCTTCTCCAGCCGGTATACAACGGTATTGTAGTGGGCAAACATCTCCCGTGCCACTTTGCTAATATTGCCATTGCATTTGAAGAACATCTCAAGTGTAGGTATCAACTCCGTGTGGTGAGCACGGTCGTAGTCTTGTAAAGGGAGAAAAGTTTCTTCTAGAAATCTGCGCATTTCTTCCTGGGTGCCCTGACAAAGCAGCCGGTAAATACCTAGATCATCAAAGTGAGTAACTTGTCCACCGCCCTTAACAATGCGGCCAATCTCCATGGCCCTCCGAGCCTCCAAGTAGCTTTGTTTCATATCGAGGAGATTAGGGTAAAATCTACCTATTCCTATAGAACAAGTTATTTTAGGGGCTGATTGACGTAATCCCTGTTGTAAGTTCGAGGCCACCTTACGCATTTTTTCCTTAATAGCCCGGTTGCTCCAGGTAGCTTTGACTCGAACCAGCAATATAAAATGGTGCCCCCTTTCCCCCAATATATAGAACTCATGATTTTGCTCCATTACATTCACTATTGTGCGCCGTAGTTGTTCCTTGAGCTTAATAAGGGCCGTATTGTTCGCCTTGGATGATCCCGATAATACCTGTTCATACTTATCAATCCCGATTAACAGAAGATTAAAGCTATCTTCAAGATCCCAGCCAACCAGCGCTGCTCGTTCCAAAAGTTCATCAAGGCTCTGAATGTCACCCTGTATCCAGTCATATAAAAGTTCGTTGCGATATTTTGTCTCCACGCCCTTGACCGCTTCGCGGTTAAGCAAAACGAGGGCTGCCAACGTACTTGCTTGCTCTATAGAAATGAGGTCTATTTCGCGTAGTGGCCTGTTTTCTTCTAATACTGCAATGTATCCAAATAACGTGCTGCCATGGACTACGGGGCATATAACCTGACAGACCTTCTTATCGCCCGTGATAAGCGTTTCCCTCTTCATGCGCCATTTTTTGGAATTATTATCCGCAAGCTTCAAACAGCGGGTTGAGTGTATCAACGGGGGGACATTTGGCGAAGTGGCAAGTATTTTGCCGTCGGCGTCAAATATAATAGCAGGATTGCTCACTAGCCGCGATAAAGCACCAGCTACTTCTCTTAATCCTCCCCCTTCAAGAAGTACGGCCATGATTTGTTCGTGAGCTTCCACCGTCTTCTTTAAGAGAGAGGTCTGCCGATTTACAAGTTCAGTATAGATACCTTGCAGTAGCTTGGGATGGGAAGCGTCCGGCGGAAGTTCAATTAGGGGAATTGCATGTTCGTTTGCTGCGTCTATCATGGCCACTGGTATTACGTCCAGATAACGCTTAGGTTTAACCGCCAAAGCAGCCAGGCCGCGTTTGGCTAGTTCTGGTATCAACTGTTCTTGAGCAACAGGGTCATCTTTGATAGAGAAACCGGTCGTAAGCAGCAACTGTCCTTCCTTCACCCAAGGGAGAACGTCCGGTACCTCCATTACGTTTACACTTGTTATGATCCGGTTCAAGCCCTCCCGGCCACCGACTACTTTCGCACCATAAAAACAATCGAGAGTCAGAGCGTATTCAACAGAAAATCCATAAAGGGCATCCATATCGTAGTTCTCCCCCATCTTAATCTTTTGCTAGTTTCTTTCTTTTAACTTTGGGGTGGGGCCGGAAAATCTCCCGTTCCTTCCCTGGCCAGTAAACTTTCTTGTGATTTATGATAAGGCTATAGTCTTCGAAAGTCCAGCCAAATAAGCAACACCCCCTGTTACTAATGGGTATAACATATAGTGGTATCAGGCCTAACTTAATACATACTAAGTTACCTGGAGTGATATTTATCTACACAACGTAACTCCAGTTTATCCTTGTCTCAGCACGGGACACGACAAAAAGCAGGGTAAGAAGGTAGCAACTGAACAGAGGAAGTAAGGGAGGTAACGGCGGATAAAGAGGCGGTGGAAGGGGCCAAGTAACCCTGGTCGGTGCACACGGGAACCCAACTCTGGGAAAAGCTGGAGCTGGAAAAGTTATTAGGCGACGTAGGTACTAATGAAAGATCACGACAGATGATTAAGGTAATGGTGCTGAACAGGTTAACAAATGCGGCTTCGGAGCATGGCATGCCCAGTTGGGTGAATACCATGGCTCTAGAATATGTCATGGAGCTAACCTTTCTAGTCTTGTGGAAGTCTCTTTGTAGTGTAACCTTGCCCTCCTTTAGGAGAACCATCCAAAGGCGAAGGGATGCAAACCTTACTTAGCTGGACGGTCAAGGCCGAAAAACTTGGTACATCTGGTCCTTTTTGACACAGGCTGTGAACGCCTTTCGCACTCTGAAAAGCCCATTTGCCGAGAAGGTCATATTCCACCGGCTAAAGAACTAGGTGTGGGAACACATATTCCTCTACGTTTTGGCCTATCATCTTCTGGTGGCCATAGAGAAGACCGCGCATAAAAAGGGTGCACCTCGGTTGGAGAACAGTGCGGGAAGCGGAGCAGGGAGAGCCTTCTGCCAAGCTTGGCGTACCCCCAAAAACCAACTAAAGCCACGAAGACGTGGTTAAACGACGGATAGTGACTGACCAAGACTAAAATGCCTTGATATTACGAGTTTCTAAATCAAAAGTGCACAAGGGCTAACGTGGGAGCTGCGCTTCCTCAGCCCCCGCGGTCCCCCTTGCCCGAGCGTACCGGCACGGATGCTTCATACCTGTCGATCACCTTTGTGAATGATAAAGCTCCAGTTAAGGCCGTTGTTGTTGTCCCAATTGTTGGCGCTGTCTTTGAAGCAAAGGTGGAAGCGGTCGTAATCCTCCGAGATGCGGATGTTTTTAACCCACCCGTAGCCGGTGCGTTCCATAGGATAATCGTAAATGCCCTCCCAGTTGTGCGGGTCGCCGTACCCCGTCCGCATCCAGACTTGGTCGGCCCCGCACTGTGACAGCAGGCCGTAGTACAGAACGGTCACTTCGCTCCCGGCGGTAATAGGCACCGGGTCCACGACTACCCCGCCGGGATATTCGGCCGCCCGCATACTCTCCAGCCTGGTGCGATCTTCATTTACGAAACGGCTGCGACCTCTGTCGCCCATTTATTTTCCCTCCCCGGAAATACATAAGGAAATTCTCCTGTCCTATAGCATTTCCCGGGGAGGCTGAACCTATGCTGGGGTGTAAGGGCGCCAGGGGCAACGTCGGGGCTAGCGCCGCCAGTTCCATTCCCGGCTGGCGTATTTCCGGCGCAATTCCTCCACCCGGGTCTTTTCCCGCGGCGTCAACTCGCCCGGCACCAGATGAACGGCATAGACTTCGGCAAAGGCTCTGGTGATGGCCTCCTTCACTTCTGCCGGGTCAACCGGACGACCCAGAACCTCCCAGAGGCCGCAGGCCTGCAGGCCGAATTTTTCCTGCAGTTTTTGCCGCCTCGCGGGCGAAGAAAAACGCAGCACGGCGAACAAATCCTCTGCATTTAGTTGAAGTACAATAGAGCCGTGCTGGAGCAGTACCCCGCCCTTCCTGGTCTGAGCGCTACCTACAAGCTTCCGACCGCCCACTGTAATCTCATACCACGAAGGGGCGTCAAAGCAGGCCGCGCTGCTGTGTTCACCTATATTTTTTCTGCCTGAAGCCACTTCCACCTGGGCCCCGAGGCTTTGTAATCCCCGGGCCAGCACCCTGGCAATCCGTAGGTACGAGGGCAGAACTCCTCCCTCCACCAGAGGGTGGTCTTCCCTCACCACAATACTGTAGGTTACTTCCCGGTCGTGGAGCACCGCCCGGCCGCCCGTCAAGCGCCGCACCAGCCCCAGCCCCCTTTTCTCCAGGGCAGCCACATCGATTTCTTTCTCCAGGGACTGGCCGTAGCCTAAGGAGATGGTCGGCGGGTCCCACCCGTAGAACCGCACGGTAGGGGGTACCCCGCCGGCCTGGTGTTCCTGCAGGATGGCTTCATCTACGGCCATATTGGTAGGCCCGTCAGCTATTCCAGTATCCAGAAGGCGCCAAGTCTCGGCCATAATTTCACCCTAGTTTTAATTCGACCAAAAAGGGGCCTATTTCCTGCTTCATCTTTTCGGCCATTTTAGCACCGGATTGCGAGCGGCAGCAGCTTCATCCAAGCGGCGCACGGGGGTATTATGGGGTGCGTTGTGCAACAGCTCCGGTTGGGTAATCGCTTCCTCAGCAATACTGGTCAATGCCCGGGCAAAGGCATCCAGCACCTCTTTAGGTTCGGTCTCCGTAGGCTCAATCATTAAGGCTTCCGGTACGATAAGGGGGAAATAAATGGTGGGTGCGTGGAAGCCGTAGTCTAAAAGCCGCTTGGCTATGTCCAGGGTGCGCACGCCCGCCTCTTTTATTTTGGTTCCCGGGTTAATCACAAATTCATGCTTGCAGATACGGTCATAGGGTACGTTAAAGTGGGGGCGCAGGAGGCTTAGCAGGTAGTTGGCATTGAGAACCGCTTGCTCGCTAACCTCCTTTAAGCCCTGGGGACCAAGGGTACGAATATACGCATAAGCCTTTACCATCACGGAAAAATTACCATAGAAGGCCTTCACCTGGCCTATGGTCTGGGGGCGGTCGTAGTCCAGGTAGTACTGTCCTTTACCCGCATCGTAACTTACTACGGGTACGGGCAGGAAAGGAGCCAGGTGTTCCTTTACCCCGACCGGGCCGCTGCCGGGCCCGCCCCCGCCGTGGGGGGTGGAGAAGGTCTTGTGGAGGTTGAGGTGCACTACATCAAAGCCCATATCCCCCGGCCGGGTGATGCCCATAATGGCATTGAGGTTGGCGCCGTCGTAGTAGAGCAGGCCGCCGGCGTCATGGACCAGGCGGGCCATGGTCACAATATCGCTTTCAAAGAGGCCCAGGGTGTTGGGGTTGGTGAGCATCAGGGCCGCGGTATCCGGACCTAAAGCCGCCCGCAGGGCCTCCAGGTCCACCAGCCCCTGATCGTTGGACGGTATCTGGACGACTTCCAGGCCCGCCATGACCGCGCTGGCCGGGTTAGTCCCATGGGCCGAATCGGGCACCAGTACTTTCTTGCGCTGGGTTTCGCCCCGGCTGGCGTGGTAGGCGGCAATAATGAGCAACCCCGCCAGTTCGCCGTGGGCACCGGCTGCCGGTTGCAGGGTTACGGCATCCATGCCGGTGATTTCGGCCAGGTACTGCTGCAGGTGGTACATTAGTTCCAGGGACCCCTGGGTAGCTTCCGGCGGCAGGCAAGGATGAAGGCCGGCAAAGCCGGGCAAAGCGGCCGCTGCTTCGTTAACCTTGGGGTTATATTTCATGGTGCAGGACCCCAGAGGGTAAAAGCCGGTGTCCACGCCGTAGTTGAGGCTTGATAGACGGGTGAAATGGCGCACGACTTCTA
Source organism: Moorellaceae bacterium AZ2 (assembly GCA_051024685.1). GTDB lineage: Bacteria > Bacillota > DSM-521 > Neomoorellales > Neomoorellaceae > UBA12545. The sequence continues at coordinate 32,666 of JAZHPA010000022.1, forward strand.
TTTCGCTGAGCTCAGGCAGCTCGGCGTCCTCCCGCCGGCGATAGGCTTCCGGCAGGTAGTCTTCTACTTCTCCCGGCACATCCACCGGCGGCAAGGTACAGCCCCTGCGGCCGGGAGCGCCCAGTTCCCAAAGAAGTGGTTCTACTGCCACGGCTTACAACCCCCTCATAGCGTCTACTAAACGTTCTATTTCCGACCGCGTGCGTACCTCGGTAACGCAGAAAAGCATGGCTCCTTCCAGTTCCGGGTAAAAGCGCCCCAGGTCCAAGGCGCCCGCTATGCCCGCCTGCTGCAGCCGGACGGCTACGTCGAGGGGAGCCTTGCGGGCCCGGATGGCGAATTCGTGGAAGAAGGGACCACTGAAGACTGGCTTAATGCCCTCTATCTTTAAGAGTTCATCATAGGCATAGTGGGCCTTCAGGAAACACTGGCGGGCCACTTCTTTTAGCCCTTCTCTACCCAGGCAGGAGAGATAGATGGTGGCTGCCAGGGCACAAAGGGCCTCGTTAGAGCAAATATTGGAGGTGGCCTTTTCCCGCCGGATATGCTGCTCCCTGGCCTGCAGGGTCAGGACAAAACCCCGGCGGCCGTCCACATCCACCGTCTGGCCCACAATACGGCCCGGCAGGCGCCGCACCAACTTTTCTTTGGCGGCCATAAAGCCCAAATAGGGACCGCCAAAGTTCAGGGGATTGCCCAGGCTCTGGCCTTCCCCCACCGCCAGGTCGGCGTCATATTCCCCTGGCGGGGCCAGGATACCCAGGGAAATGGGGTTGACCACGGCGATGAAAAGGGCCCCCACTTTATGAGCCAACTCGGCGGCTTCAGCCATAGGTTCCAGCTGCCCTACAAAATTCGGTTGTTGAAGGATGACGCCGGCTACGTCCCGGTCAGCTATTTGCGCCAGTTCCTCCAAGGAAGTCCGGCCGTCCTGCCAGGGTATCTCTACCAGCTCGATTCCCTGGCCCCGGGTATAGGTGCGGAGAACGGCCCGGTACTGGGGGTTAAGGCCTCGGGAGAACAGGATCTTCTGGCGCCTGGTAGCGCCGCACGCCACCAGGGCTGCTTCGGCCGTAGCCGTAGCGCCATCATAATGGGAAGCGTTGGCTACATCTAGTCCGGTCAGGGCGCAAATAAGGGACTGGAACTCAAAGATAGCCTGGAGGGTGCCCTGACTAACCTCCGGCTGGTAAGGGGTATAGGCGGTGTAAAATTCGGAGCGCGACAATAGATGGGATACTACAGAGGGTATATAGTGTTCGTAGGCGCCGGCGCCCAAAAAGGAGATTAAGTCGGTCCGGTTCTTGCCGGCCAGCTCTTTGAGATGGCGTAAAAGGTCCACTTCAGCTAAAGGGCCCGGCAGGTCCAAGTCGCGCTTCAGCTTCACTTCCTCCGGAATATCCCCAAACAGCTCTTCCACGCGGGTTACACCACAGGCCGTTAACATTTCTTCCCTTTCAGCCGGTGTGGTGGGAATATAACCCATGGCTCTATTCCTCCTCCAACAACTTCAGGTAGGCAGAAGCGTCCATCAGGCGCTCTACTTCCTGGGGGTTGGTCAACTCCACCTCGATCATCCAGCCTTGCCCGTAGGGGTCCTGGTTAATAAGCTGGGGTGCTTCCAGCAGTTCTTCGTTAACGGCCACCACTTTGCCGGATACCGGCATGTAAACGTCCGAGGCTGATTTCACCGACTCCACTACGCCAAAGCTGTCTCCGGCCTGCAATTCATCTCCCACCCCGGCCAGTTCCACGAATACAATGTCGCCGAGGGACTGCTGGGCATAATCGGTAATACCAATCAGGCCTCGGTTGCCGTTTATTTTCACCCACTCATGCTCCGGAGTGTAAAACAGGTCTTTAGGAATATGCATGCTGGTCATCCTCCTTTATTTTTTCTCATACTTGCGATCTTGCGATGCATTCCCCACGTCCGGGGGCTGGCGCCGGCTCCTGATGGGCTCGTAGGCGATCCGTACGGCTCCCCAGCACCCTCCGGCGGGGTTCCCGGCCAATTCGTCATCCCGTCTCAGTGGCCCGCTTCGGGCATCCATGCCTCGGCCCCGCCTCCGGGCTCGGTCCCACCAAAAGGCTCGTAAGGCTCGCCCTAAGTCGCCTTACGCCAGCCTCCCCGATTTTCATATTTCCTTAGAAGCACCTTTTTTCTTGCGGCTGTAGAAGGGTAGCGATACCACCCGCGCGGGGTGCTCCCGTCCCCTGATGTTCACCGTCAACTCATCGTCCACCAGGCCGTATCCCTTTTCTACCAGCGCCAGGGCTATGTTCTTGCCCAGAGCAGGGGCAAAGGAGCCGGAAGTAACACGCCCTACCACCTTATCCCCCTGCCTCACCGGATAATCCGGCCGCGGGATGCCCCGATCCAGCATGATAAGGCCGACCAGGTGGCACGGGGGCCCGGCTTCCTTCTGCTGCTGCAAGACCTGGCGGCCGTTAAATTCTCCCTTCTCCAGGCGGACAAAACGACCCAGTCCCGCTTCCACCGGAGTTATGTGGGGCCCCAGCTCATGGCCGTAGAGGGGCAACGCTGCTTCCAGACGCAGTACATCCCGCGCCCCTAGGCCACAGGGCTTCAATCCCCGGTCCCGGCCGGCCTCCAGCAACCCCCGCCACATTTTCTGCCCTTCGGCAGGGTCCAGATAAAGCTCAAAACCATCCTCTCCTGTGTACCCGGTACGGGAGATAAGGCAGGGGGTCCCCTGCACCCGGCCGTAAGTCCAGCGATAGTATCCCAGGTCCTGGAGGTTGACGTCGGTTAACGGCTGCAAAATGGCCGCCGCCTCCGGGCCTTGCAGAGCCAGCTGGACAGTAGCCGAAGAGGCGTCGGTGATGACTACGTCGGCATCCCCTTCCCTGGCCTGATTCTCAATCCATTCCAGGTCCTTTAATGTATTGGCGGCATTAACCACCAAGAGAAATTTATCTTCTCCTTGCGGATACACGAGAATATCATCCACTGTGCCGCCGTCAGGGTAGCACATGGGGCTGTAAATAACCCTGTCCCCCCTGGCCAGAGATGCATCGTTGGTGATCAACTGCTGGACCAGGCGCAAGGCATCCGGCCCTTTTATTTCGATCTCCCCCATATGGGAAACATCAAAAAGCCCGGCCTGCGTGCGCACGGCTTGGTGCTCCTCCAGGATACCCGTGTACTGCATGGGCATGATCCAGCCGCCAAACTCCACCATGCGCGCCCCCGCCTCTAGGTGTTCCTCATACAGGGGCGGCTTCTTCCCCTTCTGGTCGTCCATGATTATCACCTCGACACATATAGTATGGCCTGCAAAACGGAGAGGCCCACAGCGCCTTCAACGGCGGTGTGGGCCTCTGTCTCCTTACCTGAGAGATTAGGCTTTAAAAGTAAAGCCTTACCCCTTTGGTGCCTCCCTGCGGAGGTCTCTCCAGAGCCGGGTCCGGGAGTAGTACTTTTGCCTGAGAGTTTCCCTCCGGGCAGCCACCCTTCCACCCGGCGTTGCTCCTTCGGCGCCCCTTTCCTGTAAAAGCAGGAGGGGTCTCTTCTACTCCTTTCATCCACCCTCTATTTAGTTGTACATTTTAATTCGACATTTAAGCCCCGTTATCCTTCTTGTATGAAAATTTATATTAACATTTTGTACGGCTAGACCCCCGCTAGGAAGCCCTGCATCAAAGCGCGGGCGCTGGGACAGGCCGCCACGCCGCCCTCCCCGGTTTCCCTCAAGGCAGGCGGCATACTGCGCCCCACCTGGACCATGGCGGTAATCACTTCATCAAGGGGAATGAACGAAGGAACTCCTGCCAGGGCTATGTCGGCCGCCGCCAGGGCATGGGCTGCCCCGATGGCGTTGCGTTTGACGCACGGTATTTCCACCAGTCCTCCCACCGGGTCACAGACCAGGCCCAGCCAGCCTTTTATAGCGATGGCCGCCGCGTCCACGGCCTGGCGTGGCCTGCCCCCGGCCATTTCTACCGCCGCCGCAGCAGCCATGGCGCTGGCTACGCCACATTCCGCCTGACATCCCAGGGCAGCCCCCGAAAGGGAGGCCTGCTTGCCTACTACTATGCCTATGCCGGCAGCCGTAAAAAGACCATCCACCAGGACTTCATCCGTCCAACCTTTTTCTTCCTGCAGGGCCAGTAGGACCCCGGGCAGGATGCCGCACGAGCCCGCCGTCGGCGCCGCCACGATGCGGCCCATGCAAGCATTTACTTCGGCTACCGCCATGGCCAGGGCGATGGCCCGGCCGGTAGTTCCGCCGGACAGGCTTTGCCCCCTTTGGCGGGCAGCTTCAAGGAGCTTAGCCCCGCCGCCTATCAGGCCGCTGGGGGAGCGGATTTCTCCCCTCAGCCCCTGGGCTGCGGCACCCCGCATGACTTCTAGCCGTTCGGCCATGTTGCGCCGGATAATCCCTTCGTCCTGGCCGCTTAAGCTCACCTGGTACTCGATGACCACCTGGGCCAGGGAACGGCCCTCCTTTTCTGCCACGGCCAGGAGTTCAGAGGCTTTTTTCCAACTACAGTTACACAGGGTCAATGGTAATCACCCGCTCCATAACCGGCCAGGCCCGCATACCGGCAACGATCTCGGGGGGCAAGCCCTCGTCCGTTTCCACAATCATCAATGCTCGCTGGCCCAACCCCTCGCGGGAAACCCGCATATTGGCAATATTGATACTCTGACCGGCCAGCAAAGCGGTTACGCCGGCAATAATACCCGGCTGGTCCTTATAGGCAGCTACCAGGGTAGGTAACTGGCCCGTGACTTCCACCGTAAACCGGTCAATCCGGGTAACTACTACCTGGGCACCTCCCAGGGAGGAGCCCAGGACCTCCACCCGGCGGCTATCGCCCTTTATTACCATCAAAACGGAATTGGGGTGAACCTCGCCCAAATCCCTTTCTTTAAAACTTATTTTCAGTCCTTTTTCCTGGGCCAGTTCCAGGGCCTGGCGTACCCGCTCATCGTCCACCTCAAGACCCAGCAGACCGGCCACCAAAGCCCGGTCGGTTCCGTGCCCACGGTAGGCCCGGGCAAAGGAGCCGTGGAGCAAAAACTCCGCTTCCCGGGGCTCATCATCTAGAATAGCACGGGCCAGCCGCCCCAGCCGTACGGCCCCCGCGGTATGGGAGCTGGAAGGCCCTATCATAACCGGTCCGATAACCTGAAAAACATCCATGACTTTTACCCCTACTCGCGCACAACAGCAGTACCCGATTTACCCGCCACAGCCGCTGCCGCCTTGCTTAAGGAGCCGATAATGGCCTTCTCGCCCCCGGCTTCCACAAAGCTGATAGCGGCTTCGATCTTGGGCCCCATGCTTCCCGGCGGGAATTGCCCTTCGGTCAGGTACTTTTTGGCCTCCTCCACTGTGAGCCGGGATACCGCTCTCTGGGTGGGTTTGCCGAAATCCAGATAAACCTGCTCCACTTCCGTCAACAAGAAGAGAAACTCCGCCCCCACCTCGCTGGCCAGCAGGCGCGCAGCCCGGTCTTTATCAATGACTGCCTCCACTCCTTGAAGGCTCCCGTCGGGCCTCCGCACCACCGGGATCCCTCCGCCCCCGGCGGCCACCACGATAATTCCTGCCTGCAAGAGGGCCTTAACTGCCTCTTTTTCTACGATCTCCAAAGGTTTAGGAGAAGGAACCACTCGCCGCCAGCCGCGGTTGCTGTCCTCTACCATTTGATAACCTTTTTCCGACGCCAGTTTGCGGGCTTCCTCCGCCGAATAAAAAGGGCCGATGGGCTTGGTGGGGTTCTGAAAAGCGGGATCAGAGGGGTCTACGACCACCTGGGTAACTATGGAGACCACCGGCACTTTCAGCCCGGCTCGGGCCAGCTCGTAGTGCAAGGTTTGCTGGATAATATAACCAATAGAGGCCTGGGTATCAGACACCAAAACATCCAAAGGCATGGCCGGAACTACATCCTTGGCCAGCTCGTTTTTAATAAGTATGCTACCTACCTGCGGCCCGTTGCCGTGGGTAAGGACCAGGCGATAACCTTCCCGTACTAAATCCACCACCTGCCGGCAGGTGTCCTGGATATTGGCCTTCTGTTCTTCATAGGTACCTTTCTGCCCGGGACGTACTATGGCATTGCCGCCGAAGGCCAATACAACTGTCTTCGCCACCTTACTCACTCCTGTTAAGCTCAGTTTCATTGTTGTCCATATATATTCAATGTAAATTATCATAGTCCTGCTGGAAAGAAAAATATTTTTTAGCCTTGCGGTCGGCCGTATTCCTCTGTTCCGTCCCTCCGGGGTAACCGGCTTAATTTCACCAGCTCCTCCACCTCATCCCGGCCGAATCGGTAAACCCGGTTGCAGAAGGCACACACGGCTTCGGCCCCGCCCTGTTCGGCCAGCAGCCGCTCCAATTCTTCCTCCCCTAAGGCCAGGAGGATCTCCCGCAGACGTTCGCGAGAGCACTCGCAGGCAAATTGCAGGGGCTGGTATTCGTGCATTTTAAAGGAAAGGCCTTGCAAAAGCAGGCGCAGGATATCTTCCGGGGTAAGGCCCTGGGCAAGGAGGCGGCTAACCGCCCCGGCTTCCCGGACGTTGTTTTCCAGGGCTTCCGCTATTCCCTCCTGAGCTCCCGGCAAAAGCTGCAAGAGGTAACCCCCGGCCGCCCCCACCTTTCCCCCGGGCTCCACCCGCACTCCCAGGCCCACGGCCGAGGGCTTTTGTTCGGAGGAGGAAAAATAATAGGCCAAATCTTCGCCAATCTCCCCGGACACCAGTTCTACGCTGCCCACGTAGGGCTCTTTTAATCCCAAATCCTTGACCACGTATAGGGTTCCCCTGCCTACGGCCCGGCCCACATCCAGCTTGCCTTCCCCTTTTAACGGCAAGTCCACCTGCGGCTCCCCGACGTATCCCTTGACCCTCCCCGGCCTGGCTACGGCCACCAGACTGCCTAGGGGACCGTCTCCCGTTATGCGCAGGGTTACACTCTGGCCCTCTTTGAGGGTGGCCGACATGAGGGCCGCTCCGGTAAGGAGACGGCCCAGGGCGGCGGTAGCCGTAGGCGAAGTATTATGCAGGTTCCTGGCTCTTTCTACCAGGTCGGTGGTTCTGGCTACCAGGGCCAGTACGCCTTCTCCGGCCGTTGCCCGCACCAGGTAGTCCTCCATGACACCACCCCTCTATTCCAGGCCTGCCCGGCACCGGACCCGGTGCAGGGCTTTGTTGCACTGGCGCCGCAGATTTTCGGTGTCTATCGTAAGAAGCCGCCTGTCGGCCACCACCACCCGGCCGTCCACTATAGTCCAGGTAACGTCGCTGCCCCGGGTCTCATAGACCAGGCGGCTATAAATATCAACGCCGTCTCCCGGCGTCTGGTGCAGGCCCCGGAGGTCCACTACCACCACGTCAGCCTTCTTGCCCACTTCTAGACTCCCGATTTCGTCGGCCAGTCCCAGGGCGCGGGCTCCTCCCAGGGTAGCCATCTCCATAACCTTCCAGGCCGGCATAGCCGTAGGCCCGTGTAACGGTTTTTGAATAAGGGCCGCCAGGTGCATCTCTCTAAACGCATCCAAATTGTTGTTGCCCGGTGCGCCGTCCGCCCCCAGGGTCACGTTAACACCCCGGTCCAGGAGCTCCTGCACCGGAGCAATGCCCGAGCCCAGCTTCAGGTTGCACGAAGGGCAGTGGGCCACCTGGGTGCCGGTGGCAGCCAGGATATTCTTCTCTGTTTCATCCAGCCAGATACAATGCACCAGGACCACGTCAGGGCCCGTCAGCCCCAGATCGTGCAAATAGGTAACATTGCGCCTGCCGGTCATTTCTTCCACCAGGCGCACTTCGTCCTGGTTTTCCGAAGCGTGGGTATGGATCAGAACGCCATAGCGACGGGCCATATCTGCTACTTCGCGCATCAGCCTTTCACTACAGGAAAGGACGAAGCGGGGGGTAAAAGCATAGCGTATACGCCCTCCGGCCGCCCCGTGCCACTTCTGGCAGAGTTCCTCGCTCTCGGCCAGGGAGGCTTCCGTGTCCTCACGCAAGGAAGGGGGCACCCCTTCCCCCCCATCCATCATTACCTTCCCACATACCGCCCGGATACCACTTTCCTGCACCCCTTGCAGAGCGGCTTCTGTATGGTGCACCGTTTCCATGTCCAGGATGGTAGTGGTGCCGCTCAAAAGCATTTCGGCACAGCCCAGGAGGGCCGAATAATAAATCGATTCTTCATCGTGGGCGCCCTCCAGAGGCCATATTCGCTTTTTCAACCAGTCCAGCAGGGCCAGGTCGTCGGCCTGGCCGCGGAAAAGAGTCTGGCACAAGTGGATGTGTGTTTGGACCAGGCCGGGAATCACGGCCTGGCCGGAGGCATCGATGACCGTATCGGCACTTTCCGGTGTAGAGCCTACGGCTACAATCCGATCCTTTTCAATGTAGAGGTTTCCGTTCAGGACACGTCGGTCCCCGTCCATAGTTACCAGGGTACCGTTTTTAATGAGAATGCTCATTTTGCCCCTCCTTAGCCTTTAAAGCCTTGAGCACCTTTTCGGGCGTGGCCGGCAGCTCCGTCAGGCGGACGCCGACGGCGTTATAAATGGCATTGAGGATGGCCGGAGCAGTCGGCAGAGTGGCAGGTTCCCCCACTCCCTTGGCCCCATAAGGCCCGGAAGGCTCAGGATCTTCGATAATAATGGGCTCTATCTCGGGCATATCCATGCTGGTGGGGATAAGGTAGCTATGAAGGTTGGGGTTATAAATCTGGCCCTGGCTCAAAAGCACTTCTTCCATTAGAGCGAGTCCCAAACCCATGGCCACGCCCCCGCCTATCTGACCCTCCACCGCTCCCCGGTTGATAGCCCGACCCACATCGTGGGCCGCTATGATTTTCAATACCTTCACTTCACCGGTATCGGTGTCCACTTCTACTTCGGCGATCTGGACGCCGAAGGCATAGGGCCAGTAAGGGGCACCCTGACCGTTTTCATCCAATTTGGTGGTATGGGCTGTAAAGGTTCCTTCCCCTACCAGGCGTACTCCCGCCAGCCAGGCCTGAGCCGCCGCTTGTTCAATGGCTATCCTCTTTTCCGGGTAACCGAGCACACTGATATACCCGTCCGCTGCCTTCAGCCCCATGACGGTGTTGACGCCGAGCTCACGGGCAGCAAAGTTCAGGAGTTTATCCGCCGCCTGGCGGCTGGCCAGGCGCACGGCGTTGCCAGAAACATAGGTCTGCCGGGTGGCTGCTGTGGTTCCCGCATCCGGGGTGGCATCGGTATCCGCCGCCACCACCGTGACCCGGTCCAGGGCTACACCGATCTCCTCCGCCGCAATTTGAGCCAGAATGGTGCTGGAACCCTGGCCGCAGTCGGCGGCCCCCGTGCGAACGGTCACCGAGCCGTCCTCATGGATTTCCACCAGCGCCGTGGATACATCCGGAAATCCGTTGCCATAACCTATGCCGTAGAAAACACAGGCCATGCCTGTACCTCGTTTCTTGGCCACCGTCTCTCCCTCCTCTCCGACTTCCCGCTCTCCTTATTTAAGCTTCTCCACATCCCAGCCGGCCGCCCTGGCGGCTGCCAGCAGGCAAGCTTCCAGGCCTACACTCCTCTCCAGAACCTGGCCCGTAGCCGTCACGCCGCCCTGGCGGAGGATATTCCGCCACCGGATGGTGAAGGGGTGGAGCCCCAGCTCGGCAGCTAGGAGGTCCATTTGGCCCTCATAGGCTATGGGGGGCTGGGTGGCTCCAAAGCCCCGCATGGCCCCGGTAAAGGGATTGTTGGTATACACAGCATAAGCATCTATTTTTACATTAGGTACATAGTAGGGGCCTGTAGCGTGGACCGCCGCCTTACGCAGGACGTTGGGAGACCACGATGCATAGGCGCCGCTGTCGCCCACGATCTCGGCTTCCACAAAGGTAAGGCGACCTTCCCGGTCGGCGCCTGTGGTATACTTCATAATCATGGGATGGCGCTTGCTGTGGGAGTAAAAAGATTCCTCCCGGCTGTTTATCATCTTAACCGGTCTCCGGGTGTGATAAGCCAGCAGGGCGGCTAAAATCTGCAGAGTCATATCCTCTCGACCACCGAAGGCTCCTCCCACCGTGGTGGTAATAATGCGTACCCGGTCCTGGGGTACCCCCAGGGACCTGGCCACTTCTGTCCGGTCCCAATGGGGATACTGGGTGGCCACGTGGATTTCGATATGACCCCGCTCATCCACACGGGCCACGGCAGCTTCCGGCTGCAGGAAAGCATGGTCCAGCATAGGAGTGCGATAGGTGTTGCTGATTATCACGGCCGAGGCCCGACGGCCCGCCTCTACGTCGCCTCTCCGGATCTTGATGTGGTAAAGGATGTTGGAATCCCCGTGAATGAGAGGAGCTCCCGGTTGCATGGCTTCCAGGGGATCAAAAACCGCCGGCAGAGGCTCATACTCTACTTCGATGGCCCGGCAGGCCTCTTCCGCCGTAGCTTCATCTTCCGCCGCCACCACAGCCACCACGTCGTTGACCGAACGGACTCGTTCCCCGGCCAGCACCGGCATGTGGGGTATGAGCACACCATGGCCGTTGTGGCCCGGTACATCCCGGGCGGTTAAAGCTGCCACTACTCCCGGGATTTTGAGGGCAGGCCCCACATCCACCTTCTCCAGGCGGGCAGAAGCCACCGGAATGCGCTTGGCCTTCCCGTAGAGCATGCGGGGAAAGCTGATATCCGCAGGATAAAGGGCCTGGCCTGTTGCCTTGGCAGCGCCCTCGATACGTCCTACGGATTTACCGATTAAGGTTTCGGCCATAATCTCACCTTCTTCCCCTAGAGAGGTAAAGTATAAAAATAGTGACCGGTCGTGTGGCACGATATACCCGCCTTCGTAGTCGGGTGATTCCGGTCACCTGGTAGAAACCCCCGGCCCTATTGCCGGGGTTATACGAAGGTTTCAGTTTAATTGATTCGCCATGTTTTTTTTAAATCCTGCTAATCTATGGCCCGGCCGGAAGGATTTTTGCCGGTAGCCGGTCGGAAGACGAACAAGGCCTGCCCGGCTTCCGCGCGCTACCCCAACCCCCTCCGGGTCAAGCCTAACCTCTGGAAAAGTTCAGGCGAGGTTCCCAGGATGGAACAAAAATTTTTCGGCCGCAGAGCGAGCAGCAAGTCCTCATCCTTACCTCGCTTGAGGGTTTGCCTAGTTTGCCTTCCGCTGGGGTATACGCCTTTAAGCTCAAGCAGGCCCTTCTGCCAACTTATAGGAGACCCGAGAAGTTCCCCTTTTAAGCTGTCGCGTACTTAACCTCCTACAGTTGGCTGCGGAGAACGGCGGGGAACAGGGCATAAAACTCCGTAGCCCTCACCACATCCTCCAGGGGCACCTGATCCTTCACGGTATGGGCATAGACTTCATTGCCGGGGCCGAAGCCTATGGCCGGAATGTTGGCTTTGCCCATCCAGTATATGCCGTTGGTAGAGAATACCCATTTGCCGATTTGGGGTTTGGTGCCGAAAACCTTCTCACAGGTCTCCACCCCGGCCCGCACCAAAACGTGGTCTTCCGGGAGAGCCCACGCCGGGAAGTACTTATCGACTTTGAACACAAAGCCATTATAACTGGGCTCGTCGTAGATCAACACTTCTACCTGGCCCCCGTGGGGCTCAACCACCCGGCGCACCTGCTCCACCGCCATTTCCAGGGTTTCGCCGAAGGTCAAGCGGCGGTCGATATATATGGTGCACTCGTCTGGCAGGGCGTTGATGGAAGGTGTCTTGCAATGTATATCGGTTACGGCTATACTCCCCTTGCCCAAGAAGGGATCATCTATGAATTCCGCCCCCATTTTGCTGATGCCCTCGATGATGGGGGCCATCTTATAAACTGCGTTTTCCCCCCGCTCCGGGGCGCTGGCATGGCAGGTGCGTCCCTTGGTGACCACCTTCATCTCCACCCGGCCCCGGTGACCGCGGTAAATTTTCATGTTAGTGGGCTCCCCGATGAGTACGAAGTCGGGACGGATCTTGTCGGTCTCCACCAGAGAGTGGGGCGCAATGCCGTCGCAAACCTCTTCCAGGTTGCCGAAATAATAAACGGTGTAACCGTCTAAGAGCCCCAGATCGCGCGCGATCTTCAGCCCGTAGACCATACCGGGGGTAGAACCCTTCTCGTCACAGGCCCCCAGGCCGTACAAGATACCGTTCTCTATCTTACCCTTGTAAGGATCCCATTCCCACTGGGTGGGATCCGCCACATCCACGGTATCCACATGGGAATCGTACAGGAGCTTCTTTTCCCCGTTCCCTATTCGCCCTACCACGTTACCCATGTGGTCGAAGAAAACTTCGTCATACCCCAACTTTTTCATTTCCTCCGCAATGCGCTGCACCACGTCGCCGATGGCCCCGTTGGGGGATGGGATGGCTACGATGTCCTTTAGAAACTGGATGATGTTTTCTCGGTAACGCGCTACTTCTTCTTTTATCTTGTTAATAATCGTATCGTCCACCTTCATTGGCCGTTACCTCCCTTAAAAAGGTGTAGGGCTGGAGCCGGCTGTTTAAGGCCGGCCGCCCATCACCAGAGCCATGAGGGCTTTCTGCACGTGCAGCCTGTTCTCCGCCTCGTCGTAAACCACCGATTGCGGCCCGTCGATAACCTCATCGGTGACCTCAAAGCCGCGGTCCGCCGGCAGCGGATGCATATAAATGGCGTGTTTCTTGGCCAGACTCATCATGCGGGAATCGCAGATCCACTTGGGATATTTCTTGATGAGCTTAACCCCTTCTTCTTTATCCTGGGTATGGACCAGGGGACCCCAGCTCTTGGGGATGACGATGTCCGCATCCTTAAAGGCATATTCCATGTCGTCCACGATTTCAAATTTAACGCCGGCCTCTTCGGCATTCTTCTTAGCCTGGGCCACAATCTCGGGCATGAGCTCGAACTCCGGCGGATGGGCCAAGGTAACATCCAGCCCGAAGCGCGGCATCATAAGTATCAAGCTCTGGGGCACAGACAAGGGGCGCACATACTTGGGAGCCGAGGTCCAGGAGACTACCAGCTTCAGGCCCCGGGTGTTGCGGCCGAAGCGTTCCCTGATGGTCAAATAGTCGGCCAGGATCTGGCACGGATGGTACATATCGCACTGCATGTTTATTACCGGCACGCTGGAGTACTTGGCCACTTCCCGGATATACTTGTTCCCTTCTCCGTAACTGCAGTGGCGGATGGCAATGCCGTGGCCGAACCGGGAGAGGACCATAGCCGTATCTTTAGCGTTCTCCCCGTGGGAAATCTGCAACTTATCCGGGCTTAGATCGTGAGCGTGGCCGCCCAGCTGGGTCATGCCGGCTTCAAAGGAGTTGCGGGTACGGGTAGAGTTATCGAAGAAGATCATGAAGAGGGTCTTGGCCCGTAAAATGTGGTCATGGAGTTGGCCGGTGGCGAACTCCTGCTTCAACCGCTCGGCCAGGGAGAAGACCATTTCCAGCTCCTCTACGGTCCACTCCTGGGTGGTGATGAAATGCTTGCCGCGCAAAAGGGAATGCATACTTATACCTCCTTAAGGGTTTTGGTGCTTCTTTGGTGCTTCCGGGGATTTTCTTGGGCGAAAGGCCACCGCCCCTCCGTCCTGCGGAAGCCCGAAGATTTGGGGGTGCGACAGGCGAAAAATCATGTAGCGGGGAACCTTACCCTTCTAGAACCTCCCTCACCTCCTTCTCTTCCCGGGAAAAGGTGTATAAAGACCGGTTCCTCCCCGGTGATATTATTTTTTCCACTCCCGCCCTTTTAACGACACCGGCTTCGAGGAGCCTTTTGAGCATCCTTTGAGCCGAACGGGTGCTTACCCCGGTAAGCCGGGCCAAATCCTCGGAAGTAAAGAAGCTCTTATCCAGGGAGCAAAGAGCGGCAATGACCCTGCTCAAGGTAGGCGGCGAACAACCTGCTTTTTCCGCCAGGCGGAAAAGGGCTTGGTTGGCCGTCACCCGGATATCGACCTTTAAAGCCTGGCTGCTGCCTAAGGGTCCCCACAGTTCCCCGCTCTCGGACAACAGATAGCAGCAGTTGCCTCCCCCTCGCCTGGCCATTTGCAAGGCTTTATAGGCCATGCGGCCGGCGTCCCAGGGCGTGGAGCCGAAGCCTATGCCCACGCTGGCCGCCACTCCCGCCTTTTTCTTAAGGATGTCCAGGAGATCAAAGGAGCGGAAGGAATGGGTGAAATCCTTCAGAGAACCTCTGGTGGCTATAAACAGGAAGCTGCCGGGCCTGGTAGGGGTTACAAAAGCACCCAGGCGCTCAAACTGGCCCAGCAGTATTTGATGCACTGCCAGGATCAACCTTTCGCGCCGGTATTCGTAAGGGATGCCGAACTCCTCTTCCTGCCGGGGATCGTCAAATTCCAAGATACCTACCGCTATTTGCCTTTCGGCCTCCCTGGCCGCTTCACCCAGAAGTATACCCTTTTTCAACAGCTCCCGCAGGGCGGAATTGGTAGGGACGGCCCATTCCACCGGGATATTATCGCGGAGTAATTTCCCGTAGATATTTCGTATGCAGGTTACGATACAGCATGCGCGCCCTTCCTCATAAGCTTGCCGGTGCAACTGGTAGATCTTTTCCTCATCGGCCGTCTCGTTTAAACTGAGGACGCCGCCGCTGTCAAATCCAATCTCGGCATAAACTTCGTTTATGGCGTCCCTCCCAAAGCCGTCCACGCTGGCCTTCCTGATATCGTAGCCGCGGCTTAAGAGGCGCAACAAGGGGGGGTACAGCCAGTCCGGGCTGTAGGGCACATAAGTAGAGGGCACTACCCAATTAGGGAAGGCCCCCTGCACGCGGAAGTACGCCAAGGGCCCCGTAAATAGGACGACCTCATTCTCGGCACTGGCCTGGCGGTAAAGGCTTAAGATCTGCTCCTCCTCTTCGTAAGAGTAAAACTCCACCACTATGCGGTTTTCCATTTCCCGGGCAGAACACGCTACCCTTTCCACCAGATTACCGGGTCCAATTACGGCGGCTTTGATAGGCCTTTCCTGCAACACTACCCCGAACTCCTTATGGCAAACTAAAGCGTCATGTCCTTTATTTGTCGTTAATATTATTCTCCAAATCTCTGCCGATTCCTGCTACCGTATAAAAATTAATTTGATATTTTAGCCTATCGTTTAAGCTCAATTTAAACCCCCCGCGGCCCCGCCCGGGGAACCGGCGGTAGCTCAGCCCGCCGACACTCAGGCCGGGGAAGCCTTGACAACCTTCCAAGGTCCGCTTACACTACAATAAGTAACACGCCTAAAACAGGAGGAAGCAAATTGGCCACACCCGAAGTTTCCCTGCTGGTATCCTTGGCTGCCGGCGTGGTTTCTTTCCTGTCCCCTTGCGTAATTCCTGGCGCATCCCCAGTTTTGCTTCTAGGCCTGCTTGACTTTCGCTCGCAAAGGCCTCCCTCGCGGGCCAAACTAGTG
>JAZHPA010000023.1:0-45115 GCA_051024685.1 Moorellaceae bacterium AZ2
GCTAGTTTGGCCCGCGAGGGAAGCCATAAGCGAGCGAAAGCCAAGCAGGCCTGGGATCAAAACTGGGGATACGTCAGGGCTGACCCCCTTGCACTGAGCAAGGGGTTTTTTTATGGCTGCTGAATTCCGGGGACAACAAGGGGGGATATATTCAGGCGGTAACTCGGAGGAACGTGGAAAAGGCAGGAAGAAATTTATTCATTGGGGGAGGAAAATCTCCTGTGCATAAAGAAAGAATATATCAAAGAAGGATAGGGCTAACCTTAGGGGAGGCATGGAAGGTGCGCATAGCTATCATCGGGGGGTCGGGAGTTTATGATCCCGGCATCTTGACGAACCTGCGGGAGGAAAGCGTGGAGACCCCGTATGGCAAGGTCACGGTAAAGGTGGGTACTTACCAGGGCGAGGAAATATGTTTCATGAACCGCCATGGAGAAAAGCATTCCTTGCCCCCCCATAAAGTCAATTACCGGGCCAATATCTGGGCCCTTAAAATGCTGGGAGTAGAGCGGGTCATCGCCACGGCTGCCGTAGGGTCCACCAATCCCGAATTTAAGCCGGGAGAATTTGTGCTGGTGGACGATTTCCTTGACTTCACTAAGACCCGAGTCTACACTTTTTTTGAAGGCGGTGAGATGGGGGTAGTACACACCGACTTTACCGAGCCCTATTGTCCGGAACTTCGCCGGGTATTGGCTCACACGGCTGCTGACACCGGTATTAAGGCCCATCGTGGGGGCGTTTATGCTTGTACCGAGGGGCCGCGCTTTGAAACTCCGGCGGAAATCCGCATGATCCGCCAGCTGGGCGGGGATCTGGTGGGTATGACCAATGTACCCGAGGTTGTCCTGGCCCATGAGGCAGGGCTGTGTTACAGCCTCATCGCCATGGTAACCAACATGGCGGCCGGTATTTCGGAAACGGCCTTAACCCATGAGGAAGTCCTGGAGGTTATGGCCCAGAACGGCAAGAAATTGCGGAGCCTCATCATGCAAGCCATACCCCGCATACCGCAGGAAAGAAATTGCCGGTGCTGGCAGACGCCCAGCAAATTAAGTGTTTAAATCCTTGAGAAAGGGGCCGCGTATCATGCCCGAATCAGTCATCCGCGACTTCGGATTGGCCGAGGATGGGCTATTAAAAATCCAATGGGTCAAAAATCACATGCCCATCCTGAACGAGATACGCCGGAATTTTGAAGCCAGCCAGCCTTTTAAGGGGAAAAAGGTAGCCATCTGCCTCCACCTGGAGGCTAAGACGGCTTACCTGGCCACGGTCATCCAGGCCGGGGGCGGTGAGGTGGCCATCTGCGGGTCCAACCCCCTTTCCACGCAGGATGATGTCTGCGCGGGCCTGGCCAGCCTGGGGGTAACCGTCTATGCCTGGCACGGGTGTACGCCGGAAGAGTATACTTCCTTCCTGCACAAAGTGCTGGATACCAGGCCCCACCTCATCATCGATGACGGCGGCGACCTGGTCCATCTGCTGCATACCGAGAGGCGAGAGCTCCTGCCGGACATTATAGGGGGCGCCGAGGAAACCACCACCGGCATTTTACGCCTGAAGGCTATGGAAAAAGAGGGCGTTTTGGCCTTCCCCATGGTAGCGGTGAACGACGGCTACTGCAAACACCTTTTTGACAACCGCTACGGAACCGGACAATCCACCTGGGACGGGATCATGCGTACCACCAACCTGACCGTCTGCGGCAAGACGGTGGTGGTGGCCGGTTACGGCTGGTGCGGTAAAGGTATTGCCGCACGGGCCAAAGGCCTGGGCGCCCGGGTTATCGTGACGGAAGTTAATCCCATTCACGCCAACGAAGCCCTGATGGACGGTTTTGAGGTCATGCCCATGGTAGAGGCAGCCAAATGCGGCGATATCTTTGTCACCGCCACGGGCTGCATCGATGTAATTCGGGGCGAGCATTTTGCGGTCATGAAAGATGGGGCCATCCTGGCCAATGCCGGCCACTTTGATGTAGAGATCAACAAAAAAGATCTGCAGGCCATGGCCCGAAGCCACCGGGTGGCGCGCCGCAATATAGAGGAATTTGTGCTGGCCGACGGCCGGCGCATTTACCTCTTGGCTGAAGGCCGCCTGGTCAATATCGCGGCGGCCGACGGCCACCCGGCCGAGATTATGGACCTCACCTTTGCCCTCCAGGCCCTATCCCTCGATTACCTGCTGAAGACCAGGGGCCAATTGCCCCCCAAAGTTATCCCCGTGCCCTGGGAGGTGGATCGCCAGGTGGCTTCTTTGCGCCTGAAATCCCTGGGGGTGGAGATCGATACTCTTACCCCGGAGCAGGAAAAGTATCTGGCCAGCTGGCGGCATGACTAGCTGCCTGCAAGAAAAAGGGGTTTGACAGGAATGAGCTTTATAACCATTCGCGACCTGGAATTTACCTACAAAGGCGGCTCAGCTCCGGTACTGCGCGGCATTAACCTGGATATTGAGGCGGGGGAATTTAGCGTCATCATGGGGCCCAGCGGAGCGGGGAAATCTACCCTGTGCCTCACCCTAAACGGCTTGATCCCCAATGTAAAGAAGGGGGATTTCCGGGGTGAGGTGAGGATCAAGGAAGTACCTACCGTGGGCCGTAAAGTGAGCCATTTTGCCGATACCGTAGTTCTGGTCTTTCAGGATTTCGAATCCCAGCTTTTTTGTACTAATGTAGAATTGGAAGTTGCCTTTGGGCCGGAAAATTTCAATGTTCCGCCGGAAGAAATCAGAGAGCGGGTAAGGGAAGCCCTGCGCAAGGTCCGGCTGGAAGGCTTTGAAAATCGCCAGCCGGCTACCCTTTCAGGAGGCCAGAAACAGCGCCTGGCCATTGCCTCGGTGCTTTCCATGCAACCGGAAATGATATGCATGGACGAACCCACCACCGATCTGGACCCCCTGGGCAAATACGAAGTCTTTGCCATTGCCAGGGCTTTGCGGGAAGAAAAGAAAATGACCATGCTCCTTGTAGAGCATGAAACGGAGGAATGCCTGAACGCCGATAGGATTATCCTCCTGCGCCAGGGTTCCATTGTGGCCCAGGGCCCGCCGCGGGAGATCTTGCGCCAGAGCCGGCTTTTGGAAGAATGTTCCATAAAACCCCTGGATATGGCCCAACTTTTTGCCCAGCTGGGCACGGAAGAGGTGCCCCTTACGGTAGAAGAAGGTTTGGCTGCCTGGCGGTCCCTGGGATGGACGGTGAATCAGGAACGCTATCGGCAGATGGTTAAAGATCAACAGGAAGCTCAGAGTCAGGGTTACGGCCAACCCATTATTGAAGTGAAAGGTCTGGTTCACCGTTACGAGAACAACGTGGAGGCCGTGAAGGGTGTAGACCTGACCATACGGCAGGGGGAGTTTGTAGCCATTTTAGGCCAAAACGGCAGCGGCAAGACCACGCTGGTGAAACACTTTAACGCTTTGCTCCGCCCTTCGGCAGGTGAAGTCCGGGTGGCCGGATTGGACACCCGGCGGGAAAGCATTGACAAATTTGGACGCTTAGTGGGGTATGTCTTTCAAAATCCGGACCACCAGATCTTTGCCGGTACGATCAAAGAAGAGGTAGCCTACGGTCCCAAGTTGCATGGCGTGCCGCCGGCGGAGATCGAGGAGCGGGTGAGGGATGCCCTGGCAGCAGTAGAACTGGTCGGCTACGAGGAAGAGGACCCCTTTTCTTTAACTAAGGGACAGCGCCAGAGGGTGGCGGTGGCTTCCGTCCTGGCCACCAAACCGCAAATCATTATCCTGGATGAGCCCACCACCGGCCTGGATTATAAAGAGCAGCGGGGCATGATGGAACTGGTGAAAAGGCTGAACGAAATGGGACACACCATTATCATGGTTACCCACAGCATGTGGGTAACGGCAGAATACGCCCACCGGGCCATCGTTATGAAAGAAGGCCGGATAATTATGGACGGCCCCGTCCGGGAAGTCTTCGCCAGGGAGAAGGAACTGGAAGAAGCTTGCCTCAGGCCACCCCAGATCGTCCGGTTCAGTAACCGCCTGGGAGCTACCTGCCTAAGCGTGGGGGAAATGCTGGCCTGCCTGGACCGCGGTAAGGAGGGGGAGAAATGAATTTATACCTTTATCTGGATAAAGACACCATTATCCACCGCCTGGACCCCCGGGCCAAAATCATCATCCTTATCTGCAGTTTTGCCATCCCCCTTTTAAATGACCATCCTTTATGGTCGTTGGGGGCTGCCGCTTTAATCCTCCTCTACGGTCTTTTAGCCCAATCCCTCTCCAACATTAAACGCATCAAGACCATTTTAATCTTGATCTTTATTTTCTCTTCCCTGGTATGGTTTATTTTTGCCCGGGGCAGTACCCCCCTCTTCTGGCGCCTAACCCGGGAATCAGTGATGTACGGCATCGCCACCGGTATAAAGATTGACGCCATGATCATTGCCGGCCTCATTTTCCTTTCCACTACCAAAAACGAGGAGATCACCCTGGGTCTAATCAAGCTGGGCCTACCTTTTCCGGTTGCTTTTGCCTTTTCCACGGCTCTGCGGCTGGTGCCCACTTTTGTAGGAGCCGGAGCCACGGTATCCCAGGCCCAGCGCTCCCGCGGCCTGGACCTCGACTCCGGCTCTTTCCTGGAGAAGATACAAAAATATGTGCCCCTGCTGGTGCCTATTTTCCTTTCTTCCATCCGCAACAGCGATAATCTGGCCATGGCCTTGGAAAGTAAGGGCTTTGGCGCTTACCCCCAGAGGACTTTTTACCTCCAGCTCCAATGGAAAAAGGTGGATACGGTGTTCTTGGCTGTTTTTCTCCTTTTAACCGTCCTCAATGCCTGGGCCAAAATTCAAGGTCTGACGGGCATTCCAGGGCTAATAAAGTAATGGGGGAGGTGAGGCGCCTGGACTAAAGGAGTTTCGCACCGGCTTTAAAAATTTTAAATGAAGGGGGAAAGAGAATTATGAAAGAGCTGTGGACCATGTGGAAGAGCACCAGGATGGTCATCCTCACGGCCCTGACGGCCGCCGTCTTTGCCGCCCTCTTAATCCCTTTTAAGAGCATCCCCATCATTCCCGGCATCACCGAATTCCGTCCTGCCCAGATTATTACCACCACTTTTCCTCTTTTCTTCGGTCCTGCCGGCGCCTGGGGCGTAGCCATCGGAAATCTCATCGGGGATTTCTTTGGCACCCTGGGCCCGGGAAGCTTCTTCGGTTTCTTCGGCAATCTCTTTGAAGGGTACGTAATTTATAAGATATGGCAGGCCCTCAAGAAAGAGCCGACTCTTAGGAGCGGTCAGGACTTTTTCCATTACGTTTTGGCGGTTATCCTCAGCGGCGTTACTTGTGCCATGATCATAGCTTGGGGCCTGGAGATTCTGGGCATGTATCCCTTCGCCGTGCTGGGCACCATCATTGCCCTTAACAATACCATCGTACCCATCGTTCTGGGACCGCCTCTGATTTTGCTTCTCTATCCCCGCATAAAGAAATGGGACCTCATCTGGACCGAGATTATGGACGAGGAGGATATCAGCACCGTAAAATCCCCGGGCCTCGGTCTGGCTCTAATGTGGATCGGCGGCCTGGGCGGATTGGTTGTGGGTCTCCTTCTCTCCACCGGGATGTATGGAGCTAAACTGGCCGGCTTTGGCGTCGGCCGTACGGGTCCTGCCGTGATCCTGGGCGTCCTGCCTTTCGTCGTTATATTCCTGGCTTCAGCCCTGGCCTTCCCCTCTAAGGTACAGAAGGAGTAAATGGGGGAATACTCGCAGTCTGTGCATCACCTGCCCCAAAGTGAGAAACGAAAACAGGGGAGGTGATGCCCTTTTTATTCTCTTTTTGTAGAATCGGCGCCCGAAATGGGTATCATTTTTATAGAGACTTATAGAGGTGAGACACACCAATGATAGCAAAACGCATCGTACTTATCGTTTTGGATAGCGTCGGTGTCGGGGCTCTGCCTGACGCCGACCAGTACGGCGATGAAGGCAGCAATACGTTAGGCCACATTGCAGAGACCGTGCCTCTAAGACTGCCCAATCTGGCCCGGATGGGCATAGGCAACATTATTCCTCTGCGGGGTGTTGACCCGGTGGACAACCCCCAGGCAGCCTACGGTAAAATGGGAGCCCAGGCCCCGGGCAAAGACACCACCACGGGCCACTGGGAGCTGGCCGGCCTTATTTTGGAACGGCCTTTTCCCGTATACCCTGAAGGTTTTCCCGAAGAAGTCATCCGGGCCTTTGAAGAGGCCATCGGCCGCAAGGTTTTGGGCAACAAACCCGCTTCCGGTACGGCCATTATCGAGGAGCTGGGCGAGGAACATATGCGGACCGGTTACCCTATTGTTTACACTTCGGCGGATAGCGTCTTCCAGATTGCGGCCCATGAAGAGGTGATTCCCGTAGAGGAATTATATCGCTACTGCCGCCTCGCCCGGGAATTGCTAAAGGGAGAACACGGCGTGGGGCGCGTCATTGCGCGGCCCTTCGTAGGCGAACCGGGGCACTTTATCCGCACCGACCGGCGCCAGGATTTTTCCCTGGAGCCGCCCGGCCCCACCCTGTTAGATATTTTGAGTGAAGCCGGCCTCCCGGTTTTGGCCGTCGGTAAAATAAAAGACATTTTTGCCGGCAAGGGAATAACGCGGTGGATTCATACCCACGACAATATGGACGGTATTGATAAAACCTGCAAATTCTTACGGGAAAGCAGTCACGGTCTTATTTTTACTAATCTGGTAGACTTTGATATGCTCTACGGGCACAGGAATGATGTGGAGGGCTATGCTGCCGCCTTGGAGGCCTTTGACCGCAGGCTGCCGGAGCTCATGGAGGACTTGGATGAGAAGGACGTATTGGTGGTCACCGCTGATCACGGCTGTGATCCTACTACGCCCAGCACGGATCACTCCCGGGAATACGTACCCATTCTTATATACGGCCAGGGGATTCGGCCGGTTAACGTAGGCGTGCGCTCGACCTTTGCCGACCTGGCTGCTACGGCAGCCGATCTTTTGGGGGTACCCTACGGGCTAGCGGGGACGAGCTTTGCTGAACTTTTGAGGGGGCAATGAGCAGGAACGATCATTTCGCACGCTTCAATTCCTGAAGAGCCGTCTCCTGTGGGTCTGTTTTTCTTACCAAATAGTTGATGTCCAGCGCAACGGCGAGGAGAAGATGTAGGAGCCTAGCCGAAAAGGAGCAAGGTGCTTTTTTTGGTGTTGGCCATAAGCCTCTTGGGTAGCCCTTCTATCTCAGCCCCGAGCCCAATTGCCGTATGACCGGTAACTTCCCCTGAAATTTTTTTGGTAGCAAGAAGGAGAATTTAACGATATGCCGAATATAGTACTAGTGAGAACCAACACAAGACTCAAGCCCAAGTAAATACCGACCAGCGGTTGAGGAGAGTAGGAGAGACCCGGTGACGCCGGGCGCCGAAGGAGCAATGCGGGGCCTGCGGTGGAGCCTTCGCAGAAACTCTCAGGCAAAAGTACTACTCTCGGACGCGGCTCTGGAGAGCGTCTCCCTGTAAGCCGGGCGGCACGACAGGGGGAACACCAACGGGGTAAGGCGTAAAGCCTATTCTCTCAGGTGGAAGGACAGAGGCTATTCACCCTCACGAGGGCGAATAGCTTTTTTATTTGGCGTTTTAGGCGAGGTGTGGGGAAGAATAAATCTAACATGAATGTGCACAGACAGGTGTGGGTAGTCACCAACAACCCCGATATAAAGCCGGTTAAAGGACGCCTCCTGTTTGTACCGGAGGGACCCCTTGGGGTTTTCAGGGAGGCGCGAAAGCTCATCTTCCAGGGCTACACCTTGGGGAGCCACCCCCTCATGGGGAGCTTGAAGCCCTGGCAAAACCCCTACCGCAGTGTGGTCCTGCTCGAACCTGCAGGCCGTCCAACGGCTCTGGATACCCGCTCTATTATCATTATGGAAAACGCCATAGCCATGCTGGAAGCCAGGGAAAGGGAGGTTGGTAGCAGGCTCCTTTACGACAGCGAAACCCTTAGTCATTTTCGCCACCTGGACCGGCAACTAGTTGGCCAAACCGTGGAAGTTTAGGTAAGGGAGCACCCAAGCCAAAGACGGGATTGAGAACTGGGCGCGACCGTCGGGAGGTCTTAAGTTTCGCGAAGGGAGTGGTTACAGATGAGCACCAAAGAAGTGGATGTACTTATTATCGGGGGTGGTCCGGCCGGCTTGACCGCCGGTCTGTATGCCTCCCGGGCTCGGTTGAACACCGTTATTTTGGAAAAAGGGCGCCACGGCGGCCAGATTGCCACCACGCAAATCATTGAAAACTGGCCCGGCACCCTGAAGGCCGGCGGCGCCGAACTGACGGATCAGATGGCGGAACACGCCCGGCATTTCGGCTGTCAGATTATTAAGGACGAAGTAGTGGAGGTGGATTTTAGCGGCTACGAAAAGGTAGTAAAGACCAAGAAAAAGGATACTTATGTAGCCAAGGCCGTCATTATCGCTTCCGGCGCCGAGCCCAGGGTACTGGGTATCAAGGGAGAAAGGGAGTTCCGCGGCCGCGGGGTCTCCTACTGCGCCACCTGCGACGCCGATTTCTATACCGATGCCAGTGTAGTGGTAGTGGGCAACGGCGACGCGGCCGTGGAAGAGGCCATCTACCTCACCAATTTCGCGGCCGAGGTCACCTTGATCGTCATCCACGATGAGGGAATTCTGGACGCCACGAAAGTGATACAGGAGAGGGCCTTTGCCAATCCCAAACTCAAATTCAAATGGAACTCGGTGGTAGAAGAGATCAAGGGCGATGAGGCCGTTACCGGGGTAGTTATCCGGAATATCAAAACCGGGCAGTTGGAGGAACTACCTACCGAGGGGGTGTTCTTCTTCGTAGGGACCCTTCCCAACACCTCCTTCCTGCAGGGCAAGATAGAAATGGATGCCCGGGGGTACATTAAGGCCAACGATATGATGGAAACCTCCGTGGAAGGAGTCTATGTTGCCGGTGATTGCCGTGAGAAATTCCTGCGTCAGGTGGTTACGGCTGCGGCCGACGGAGCGATCGCTGCCATGGCGGCGGAAAAATACATCCGCGAAGAGGAGTTCTTCCGCCAGGAAGTACTGCAGCAGGAGAAGCCAGTTCTCTTGGTCTTCTGGAGCCCCATGGTGGAAGCCAGCCTGCCGGTGGTGGCCGATGCCGAGAAACTGCAGGAAAAACTGGGGGATAAGATTAAGGTGACCAAGATCGACACCTACCGCAATACCAAGGTGGCCAGGCGCTACGGCATTGCCCAAGTCCCTGCCGTCCTGCTTTTGAAGCAGGGCCAAGTGGTGGCGCAAATCCAGGAGTTAGATAGCGAGGCTGTGGAGAAGGCCTTGTCCCCCTTTGTCTCTTAAAAGAGCTAGCCTGAAAGCCTAACCTAAATTGAATCCTGAAGCCGTACGAAGAAAGGAGGTGTACTATGCTGGAGGTCCATAAGGACAACTTTGAGGCCGAGGTGCTGGGTGCCTCCGGGCTGGTGGTGGTGGATTTCTGGAGCCCGAATTGCGAAAAGTGCCTGGCCCTCATGCCGGACATGGAGGCCCTGGAAGGCAAATACAAAGACAAGGTAAAATTCGCCAAGCTCAATATCCAGGGCAACCGCCGGCTGGCCCTTTCCCTGGGAGTGCGAGGGTTGCCGGCCATGGGCTTCTTTAAGGGAGGCCAGAAGGTGGCCCTGCTCACTCCGGAGGAGGTATCCCCGGAAGCAGTGGAGGGAAAGATCCGGGAACTCTTATAGTAACCAGGCTAAGGTAAGGAGGTGCAGCTTGTGAAGCTAACCCTGGGGTACATTCACATAAGGGACGTCCAGTTCGGTCCGGCAACGGAGATAAAAGGAGGCGTGCTGTACGTAAACGCCCAGGAGCTGATAGAAAAGATCAAGCAAGATGAGCGTATTGCCGGGGTAAAGGTGGAGCTGGCCCGGCCGGGAGAGAGAGTAAGGATCTTGCCGGTTAAAGATGTTATCGAGCCAAGGGTCAAAGTGGAAGGACCGGGTGGGGTATTTCCCGGTATGGTCAGCAAGGTAGAAATCGTGGGCAGCGGCCGTACCCATGTCCTGAAAGGGGCCGCGGTGGTCACCTGCGGCAAAATCGTCGGTTTCCAGGAAGGAATTATCGATATGAGCGGCCCCGGAGCCGAGTATACTCCCTTCTCGCAGACCTACAACGTTGTCCTGGTCATCGACCCGGTGGAGGGACTGCCCCAGCACGAACATGAGGCTGCGGTGCGCATGGCCGGGCTCAAGGCAGCCGCCTTCCTGGGTGAGGCCGGCCGGATGATAGAGCCGGATGTGGTGAAGGAGTATGAATGCTTACCGCTGCCCCAGGCCCTGGCCCGCTATCCGGACCTGCCTAAAGTTGTCTATGTCTATATGCTCCAGAGCCAGGGGCTCCTCCACGACACCTGGGTGTACGGTGTCGACGCCAAGCGGATCTTGCCCACCCTGATCTCCCCCACGGAGGTTATGGATGGGGCTATCGTCAGCGGGAACTGCGTATCGGCCTGCGATAAGAATACCACCTATCATCACCAGAACAACCCGGTTATCGAGGATTTGTACGAGCGCCACGGCAAAGACCTGAACTTCATCGGCGTGGTCATCACCAACGAAAACGTTACCCTGGCCGACAAGGAGCGGTCCTCCAATTATACGGCCAAGCTGGTGGAGTTCCTGGGCGCGGACGGTGCCATAATTACTGAAGAAGGCTTCGGGAACCCCGATACCGACCTGATCATGAACTGTGTAAAGATCTCCCGCAAGGGCATCAAGACTGTACTCATCACCGACGAGTATGCTGGCCGGGACGGCGCTTCCCAATCCCTGGCGGATGCTGCTCCGGAGGCGGATGCCGTGGTAACGGCAGGGAATTCTAACGAAATCATCACCCTGCCGCCTATGGAGAAAGTCATCGGGTTCCCCGAAGCAGCCAATGTCATCGCGGGAGGCTTTGCCGGTAGCCTGCAGGCGGACGGCAGCATTACGGTAGAAATTCAGGCCATAACCGGCTCGACTAACGAGCTGGGCTTTAGCCGGTTATCAGCCCGGCAATATTAAACAGTTTAAGGGAAGGAGTGTTCTAATATGGCCGTTGATTTCAAGGGTAAAAAGGTCATCGTCCTGGGAGACCGGGACGGCGTACCGGGTCCGGCCATCGAGGAATGTGTTAAGAGCGCCGGCGGGGAAGTCGTTTTCAATACCACCGAATGCTTCGTCTGAACGGCAGCCGGCGCAATGGACCTGGAAAATCAAGCGCGGGTAAAGGAACTGGCGGAGAAGTATAATCCCGCCGACCTGATCGTCGTTTTGGGTGGCGCGGAGGCCGAAGCTTCCGGCCTTACGGCCGAAACGGTGACCAACGGCGATCCCGCGTTTGCCGGTCCATTGACGGGAGTCCAGTTGGGACTCCGGGTCTACCATATTTTGGAGCCTGAAGTCAAAGAGGCCATTAACCCTGAGGTATACGAAAAACAGGTCGGCATGATGGAAATGGTGCTGGATGTGGAAGCCATAACCAACGAGGTCAGGACCATCCGGGAGCAATACAGCAAATACTAGGCAGCCGGAAAGGGGGATGAAAAGGGTGGAAAAGAAGAAAGTCCGCATCGTCCATTATCTGAACCAGTTTTTCGGCCAGATAGGCGGCGAGGAGAAAGCGGACGTCCCTCCTATGGCCAAAGAGGGCACTGTAGGGCCGGGACTGGCCCTGCAGCAGGCCCTGGGTCAGGAGGGGGAAGTCGTCGCCACCGTTATATGCGGGGATACCTATTTTGCCGAACACCTGGAAGAGGCTAAGGCCGAAGTAGTCAGGCTCATTGCCCAATACGATCCGGATGTAGTCGTCGCCGGCCCGGCCTTTAATGCCGGCCGCTACGGGACCGCCTGTGGCGCCGTGGCCCAGGGCGTCTGGGAAACCCTGAAAAAACCGGTGGTCTCCGGTATGTACCCCGAGAATCCCGGCGTGGAGCTCTACAGCCGTTATGCCTATATTATTAAGACTGGTAATTCCGCGGCGGCCATGCGGCAGGCTGTTGGTCCTATGGCGCGGTTGGCCGTCAAACTGGGCCGCGGGGAGCCGGTGGGAGCGCCGGAAGAGGAAGGCTACCTTCCCCGGGGTATCCGCAGGAACGTCTTCTGCTCCGAACGCGGTTCCCGGCGCGCCGTAGAGATGCTGGTAAAGAAACTCCGCGGCGAACCCTTTGTGACCGAATATCCCATGCCGGTCTTCGACCGGGTACCCCCCAATCCGGCGGTCAAGGACTTAGCCCGTGCCAAGGTCGCCCTAGTAACTTCCGGAGGTATAGTGCCCAAGGGCAACCCCGACAAGATCGAGTCCTCCAGCGCCTCCAAGTTCGGGAAGTACGATATTGCCGGCATAACGGATTTGACCAGCGAAACCCATCAGACGGCCCACGGCGGCTATGATCCGGTCTACGCCAACGAGGACCCGGACCGCGTGCTGCCGGTAGATGTTATGCGGGAACTGGAAAAAGAGGGGGTCATCGGCGAGCTCCACCGTTACTACTATGCCACGGTAGGCAACGGGACCTCGGTGGCCAACGCCCGTAGGTACGCCCAGGCTATTGCCGCCGAACTCAAACAGGACGGGGTGCAGGCCGTTATCCTCACCTCCACCTGAGGAACCTGCACTCGTTGCGGCGCAACGATGGTCAAGGAAATCGAAAGAGCCGGGATCCCTGTAGTTCACGTCTGCACCATTGTACCCATTTCCCTCACCGTAGGGGCTAACCGCATAGTGCCGGCCGTAGCCATCCCGCATCCCCTGGGCAACCCCGCCCTGGCGCGGGAAGAGGAAAAGAAGTTGCGGCGCAGGCTGGTCATGAAAGCCCTGCGGGCCCTGCAGACGGAAGTGGAGGAGCAGACGGTCTTTGCCGACTAAAGCCGGAACCGGGGTGGGCAAGGAACTCTTGCCCACCTTTCTTAAGCCTTTGCGGGAGGTGAGAAGATGAGCTTTCCGGTTCTCAAAGGAGCCGCCTACGCCCTTTTCCATTCTCCTGACGTTCTCCTCACCGGAGGCTCCACTCAGAAGGTAGAACGCCTGAAGAATCCGGAGGGGGAGTACCTCCAGAAATTGCCCTCCCACCTCAGGTCTTATGAAGAAGTGGTACAGTATCCCCCCAATCAGGTTTTCATCGGCAACCTGCGGCCCGAAGAGCTGGAAAATATATCCCGGCCCTGGTACTCCAACTTGCTTACAGGTGCTTCCGCCCAAGGAAAGTTTGGGGACATCGTTTCCGAGGACTTGCTCTACGGGCTGCTGAAGCTGGCGGACAGCTTCGACCTCGTCTACCTGGAAAAGGATTTTCAGGCCCGCATTAAAGCAAAGCTGCTCCAGACGGGGCTTTTTGAAGATGGGGACTTTGCCAAATGGAAGGAAGGCAGCGAGCGAGAGGAAATCGAGAAGTATGTCCGCGAAACAGGAGCCGAAGAGCTCCTGCTGGACGGCCAGATGGTGGGCTGTGTGCGCCGGGCCCATGATGTGGATGAAAACTTACAGGCCCACGTGATGCTGGAGAACCTGGTCACCAAGGCCACGGCCATCTGGGCCGTGCGGCGCCTCCTCAAACTGCTGGGTTCTACCGGGGAAGAAGTGGAATACATTATCGAGACCTCTGAAGAAGCGTGCGGCGATATGAACCAGCGGGGCGGGGGGAATTTTGCCAAAGCCATCGGCGAGATGTGCGGACTGCGCAATGCTACAGGGGCGGATATGCGTTCCTTCTGCGCCGGCCCGGCCCACGGGTTGGTGACGGCGGCGGCCTTAGTCCAGGCGGGTATTTACAGGAATGTCCTGGTTGTCGGCGGGGGTGCCGTGGCCAAACTGGGGATGAACGGCCGGGACCACGTGAAAAAGGGCATGCCGGTGCTGGAGGACGTCCTGGGAGCCTTTGCCGTCCTGGTGGGCGAGAACGACGGGGCGAATCCGGTCATCCGCACCGACATCATTGGCCGCCATAAGATAGGGTCTGGGGCTACCCCCCAGGCAGTAATGGAAGCCCTGGTTACTGAGCCCCTGGCCCGGGGCAATTTAAGGATCGGCGACATCGACAAATACGCGCCTGAAATGCAGAACCCCGAAATTACGGAGCCGGCCGGCGCCGGGAACGTCCCCAAGGCCAACTATAAGATGATCGGTGCTCTGGCCGTAATGAAAGGCGAGATCCAGCGGGGTGAGCTGGAGGACTTTATCAAGCGGCACGGTATGCCCGGTTATGCACCAACTCAGGGGCACGTACCTTCCGGGGTACCCTTCCTCGCCTTTGCCCGGGAGGGAATTTTGAACGGCAGGTATAATCGCGTCATGATCATCGGCAAAGGCAGCCTCTTCCTGGGAAGGATGACCGGCCTCTTTGACGGCGTATCCTTTGTCTTAGAGAAAAATGCGGGAGAGGTCCCCGGTAAAGCGGATGTCCTACCTAGGGATGAAGTTCGCAGCCTGATGGCCGAGGCGCTGCGCAGAGTTGCCAGGGAAATTATGGCAGAGTGAGGTGGGAAGCATGTCCGGCTCTGCGCTTAAGAAGGCGCTAGGGGAGGTCTTCCTGGAGCTGGCCGATGCCCTGGAGGGAAGGGCTCCGGTACCCCGGGTACGGGTGGGCCTTACCCTGTCCCCCAATGAGGTGGGCCGGGAAGAGCTGGTCCGGGGAGCCATGGACGCGGTCCAAGGTCAGAGTGATATCCAGGTGGTGCTCATAGGGCCGAAAGTGGAGGGAGTGGAGGAAGCCCTCCGGCTGGGGATTTCCCATGTCCCTGCCGGTGACTGCGAGAGAGACCTGCACCAGACCATGGAAACACTTCTGAAAACCGGTGAGATCCAGGCGGCGGTGACCATGCATTTTAATTTCCCCCTGGGCACGGCCACCGTAGGCCGGGTGGTTACCCCCGGCAAGGGGCGGGAGATGTTCATAGCCACCACCACCGGTACCTCGGATGCCGACAGGGTAAAGGCCATGGTAAAAAACGCCCTGGCGGGCATCGCCTGTGCCAAAGCTTGCGGCATCGCCCGCCCGAGGCTAGGCATACTGAACGTTGAAGGCGCCCGCATGGTGGAGCGGATCTTGAGGAAACTGCAGAGTCAGGGGTACGACCTGGAGTTCGCAACTTCCGTGCGTTCCGACGGCGGAGCGGTCATGCGGGGGAACGATCTCCTGGCCGGCGCCTGCGACGTCATGGTGACCGACAGCCTTACCGGGAACATCCTCATGAAGGTCTTTTCCTCCTTTACCACCGGCGGGGAATACGAGGCCCTGGGCTACGGCTACGGGCCGGGAATAGGGGAAACTTATGGTCACCTCGTTTTCATCTTGTCCCGGGCCTCCGGAGCGCCGGTAGTAGCCGGTGCCATCCGTTATGCGGCGCAGGCGGCCCAGGGTAAGGTCCTTGCCCTTTATAAAGAAGAGCTGGCCAGGGCCAAAGGGGCCGGTCTGGAGGGCCTCTGGGATGCTGAAGAAGTTAAAGGCGAACAGACGGCTGCTCCTGTGCCGGAACCGCCCAGAAAGCCCGTGAGCGAGGAGATCCCCGGTATCGATATCTTGGAATTGGAGGCGGCCGTCCGGGCCCTGTGGAAGGCCGGGATTTACGCCGCCAGCGGGATGGGCTGCACCGGCCCTGTCATCTTAGTGGCCCCTGAAGACGCCGAGACGGCTAGAAACCTGCTGAGGCAAGAGGGCTATATTTAGATTGGCCACCCGGGACCTGCCTCGGGGGTGGACGCGTAAAGCCGCGGGTTAAGATTGGCTTACCCGCGGCTTTGCTTTCTGCAGGGCGCGATGGCTACTCCTAGTTGCGGGCGGTCAGGAGGAAATGCAAGAGCTTTTAGCTGCTCCCGGCTTTGGTTAAAAAGGCCTGCTCGGGGTAGAAGATGTCCGGGCAGGCCTTCGCGCGAGACACGGCTTAATAAGGCAGCTGACGCAGCCGAGGATGGGAATTCGGGGAGCCGGCCTATCGACATGGACGCCGGCTCACGGGGGAATTGCCAGGACCTTTGGGGGTGCAATAGTTGGGCCGGGCAACGGGGATTAATTCGTGCGTATCTCCTGGCGCATGAAGAAATAGTAGGCCGCCGCGAAAATGAGCATGGTGGCGGCGATAAGGCCCACCAAATGCGGCCAGATGAGGAGCAGGCTCTGTCCCAGGGGCAAGAACCCGGGAACGGCTCCTATGAGCTGCTGGATCAGAACGGGGCCCAAAGTGCGTACATCGGGGTTCAGCAGGGTTATGGTCGCTTCATCGTAAAGGGTGGTCGGCGAAAGACGGCTGAGCCCCTGCTTCCAGGCAGCGTTGCGAAGCACCAGGTCGGCAGGAGAGTCTTGGGCTACGGGGAACAGCCCATCGGCAATAATTCCGGCCAGCATAGGGGCAAAGATGGCAAAGAAAAGCCACACGGCTATACCGGCCAGGGCCGAAGTGGCCGTCTGGCGGAAGACCAGGGAAAATAGCAAGGACAGGCTTAGCCAGAAGGCTATATAAATGACGGTTACCAAAAGATAAGCAACCATCCGCAATAATTCTTCCCCCCGGGGTGGAACTCCGAAGAGGGCCAACCCCAGGCCGGCCACCAGCAAGCCCAAGACGGTGACCATAAGGGCCAGGACGGCAATCCCGGCAAGAAACTTGCCGTTTATGACATCGTCGCGGTAGATGGGCTGGGCCAGCAGGCGGCTCAGGGTACGCTTATGGTATTCGCCGTTTATGGCGTCGAAGCCCATAGCTAGTCCTAAAAGGGGACCCAGAAAGGACATGAAGGCGATAAAAGGGGGCAAAGAGCCGCCGCTCGTGGTGAAAAGGCGCAGAAAAACGAAGGCCGAGGTTTCCTCGCTCACCGACTGGCGGATGTTTTGACCGGCCACGTACAGGGCTGAGAGGCAGGCCACGGCGACCAGGGAAAAGATAATGGCCATCCTGGTGCTGCTCAAGTGGTCGCCGAGCTCCTTGACAAATATAACTTTTAACCCACCGCTGCTGCGGAAGGCCTCCCGCCACCAGTGGATAAAGTCCCGGCATTCTTGGCGCCAATCCTTCATAGTCTTCCCTCTCCTTGGAAGTATTCCAGGTAAATATCATCGAGATCATAACCCCGGGCCCGCAGATGGAGCAGGGCTATTTCTCTATCGGCCAGAAGCCTGGTCAACTGGGGCCGAACGTCCTGACCCCTGGCGCAGCGTACACGGATGTAGGGCCCCTGCCTTTGAACTTCTTCAACGCCCTCCAGGGAAGTAAGGAGAGACAAGACTTCGTCGTTTTGAGGCTGCACCTGCAACTCGATTTCCAGAGGCTTCCCGGACATGACCTGTCGCCCCAGGGTTTCCAGAGGGCCCACCGCCAGCAGCCGTCCGCCCACAAAGATACCCACCCTGTTGCATATTTGTTGAATCTGGTGCAGGAGGTGGGAGGAGATAAGGATGGTCTTACCCTTTTCCCGGGAAAGGCGGACGATTAAATCCAATAATTCCCGGACGCCCTCCGGGTCGATGCCCAGGGTGGGTTCGTCCAGGATGATGATGCGCGGGTCTTTTAGTATGACATCGGCAATGCCCAAGCGCTGCCTCATGCCGCGGGAAAATTCCCTTACCCTGCGGTCGCCGTGGTCGGTGAGGCCGACCTGTTCCAGGGCGGCATCAATACGCCTCCGGCTTTCTTCCGGCGGAATATGGTTCAGACGAGCAGTATAAAGGAGATTTTCCCTGGCCGTCATATCTTCGTAGAAACCCACGTTGTCGGGGAGGTAGCCTACTATTCTTTTGACGGCCAAGGGTTGACGGGTGGCATCCAGGCCCGCCACCAGGGCCCGTCCGGCCGTAGGCTCCGTAAGGCCCAACAACATGAGGATAGTGGTAGTCTTGCCCGCACCGTTGGGGCCCAAAAGGCCAAAGATCTCGCCCTCGTAAATTTCCAGGTTTAGGCCTTCTACTGCCGTTATCGGTCCGTAACGCTTAGTTAAATTCTCCGTAACGATTATAGCTGTACCGGTACCCATGGCTATCGCCGTCCGTATTTGTGGAAAATCCAGGCCACCGCGCCTATGACGCCTAAAACCAGTAGGATGGCCACAATTCCCCATAAAGTGGAGGTCTTGACACTCACCCGGAAGCTGGCCGTGGTGCTGGCCGCCGGCGACTCGGCGGTGATGTTGACCACATAATCCCCGGCAATGGCCTCTTTAGGCGGCTTAAGATAAGCCACCACCTGCCGGGCTTCTCCGGCCGGCAGGACGTCGATAGTGTCCGGTTCAAAGGTCACGGACCACTGGGAAGGGGGGGAAGCGGTGAAGGTAATGTTCTGCACGTCGGAGCTGCCCGTGTTCTTAATAATCAAAGTGACCGGGCTTTCCGAACCTGCGGTAGCCTCGGCGTTAAGCCGTTCGGTGGGGGTGGTGATTTCAAGGGTATAGGTACCCGTGATCACCACTTTGAGCACTACGCCGGCCTTGCTGTTGCTGGAAACGGCTTCAATGGGGATTTCATAGGTGCCGGCTTTGACCCCCTGGGGCGGCTTAACGGTCACATCCAGTCCCTGGCTCTCCCCCGGCTTCAAGCTCAAGCTGGCAATTTGCTTGCTGTCATAGGCCGGGCTAAAGGTAACCTGCCAGCCGGAGGGGGCTTGGGCGTTCAGACTGTAAGAGCGTTCCCGGGCTCCATTATTGGTGAGGTCGACCCGGAACTGGAAGGTAGTGGTGCTCGTGCCGCTCAGCACGGGATACTGGGTGGTCATTTTATCGCTGCCGCTGGGAGCGTCTTTAATCACCAGTTGAAGGGAAAGGGTTGCACTGCTCCCGCCTCCGGCAGCCCTGACTACGCAATTATAGGTACCGGGCTGCACGTCCTGGGGAACTTCCACTTGCAGGTCTACCTTAGCCGGCTCCTGAGGGCCGACCAGGATTTGATTTACTATCATACCTCCGCCTTTAAAGCTAGACGACCAGCCTTTAGGAGCGGAGACCACCTGGAGATCGACTTTTTTAGATGCCCCTGTGGTGCGCAGCTCCAGGGGAAAGGTGACGGTTTCTCCGGGACGTACTTCGATCCCGGGAAAGGCGGTAGAGAGGGATAGGCCATCGCTAGCCTGGGCTGGTGGCAGTAAGCTACCAAATGTGAGCCAGAAAAGGGAGCAAAGGAGAATAAGCAATCCGAACCTTCTGGCCATCATCCTTCACCTCCGACAAATTTGTTTTCGACACCACCTCTCAAAATCCTCCCGTACGGTATGAAATAACGTCTTCTTGGAGCAAACTAAAAGCTGGTGATGCAGGATGCGCCTACTACATCTTTCCTGGGAATACCCTCCCTACAGCGTGGGCGGTCTGGCCCGCCATGTGGAAGATCTGACCCAGGCCCTGGCCGCTCAAGGCCAGGACGTACATGTTCTTACGGTAGGGCAGCCCGGGGCCGACCGGATGCAACAGCAGGGAAAAGGCGTGTTTGTGCACAGGGTGGAAGCCTACCCCATCCATGCCCCGGACTTCCTTACCTGGGTCCTGCAGCTCAACATACGCTTTCTGGAGGAGGCCATGTTCATCTGGCGGCGTTATGGTCCTTTTCATTTAATTCATGCCCACGACTGGCTCGTGGCCTTTACCGGCCGCGCTCTTAAGCATGCCAACCGTCTGCCCCTGGTAGCCACCGTCCATGCCACGGAGGCCGGCCGCAACCGCGGACTACATAATGATCTGCAGCGCTACATCCATAGTGTAGAGTGGTGGCTTACCTACGAGGCCTGGCGCGTGGTGGTTTGCAGCCAGCACATGCGGGAGGAAGTTCAGGGGCTGTTCCAGGTTCCCCTGGATAAAATTACCGTCATCCCCAACGGCGTTATGCCCTCCAAGTTCCGCGAAACCAATCCCCATCCCGACCTGCGCCGCCGCTATGCTTTACCTCAGGAAAGGATAATTTTTTTTGTCGGCCGCCTGGTGGTGGAAAAGGGGGTTCAGGTGTTGCTGGAAGCCATGCCTCAAGTGCTGGCGAGGTGCCCGGAAGCCAAACTGGTGGTGGCCGGACAGGGCCCTATGGAAGGTGAACTGAAGAGCCGGGCATGGGAGCTGGGAATTGCCCACAAGGTTTGCTTTACGGGATACATTGACGACCGCACCCGCAACCAGCTTTACCGGATGGCGGAAGTGGCAGTCTTCCCCAGCCTTTATGAGCCCTTCGGTATAGTAGCCTTGGAAGCCATGGCGGCCGGGGTGCCAGTGGTGGTAAGCGAGACCGGGGGCTTGAAAGAGATTGTCACCCACGGGATTAACGGGATGCGGGCCTTCCCCGGGAACACTCATTCGCTGGCCGATAACATTATTGCCCTCCTGCAAGACCCGGCCCTGGCGGCCAGGGTAAGAGAGGGGGGGAGGCGCCTGGTGGAGGAGGTCTATGATTGGCAGCAGATAGCCCGGCGCACCCTTGAACTTTATACCTCGGTCTATGAGGAGTACCGCCGCACCCCCTGGCCGGAAAGGCCGTCCATTGGGGAGAGGCTCCGGCGTTACGCCCTGACCCTTGGCGGTAACAGGGAGAAAAAGGAGACGGAGCGAAGCACGCTCCCTTTTAGCGGGCGTTACGACTTGGTGGGCCATCGGGCGGCTCTGGTCAATCAAGATCGGGGAAGAGACCGCCTGCTGTAGGCCGCGTTCGGCCGGGCGGCTCATTCGCAAGGGATAAGAGTGTCCGCACGAACAGCCTGCAAGGAGGTAGTAAAGGTCGTGAAAGCCATCATCATGGCGGGGGGCGAGGGTTCGCGCCTGCGACCCCTGACCTGCCAGCGTCCTAAACCCCTGGTTCCGGTAGCCAACCGACCGGTCATGGAATACTGTGTGGATCTTTTGCGCGAGCAGGGTTTTACCGAAATAGGTGTCACCCTGCAATACCTGCCGGCTCTTATCGAAGAATATTTTGGGGACGGGTCGAATTTTGGAGTTCACCTGCATTATTTTGTGGAGACCACTCCCTTGGGCACCGCCGGGAGTGTAAAAAACGCTGCCCCTTTCCTGGACGAAACCTTTGTGGTGGTGAGCGGGGACGCCCTCACGGATTTTGACCTGCCGGAGGCCGTGGCCTTTCACCGGGAGCGGGGAGCCCTGGCCACCCTGGTCCTTACCCAGGTGGAGAACCCGCTGGAGTACGGAGTAGTCATTACCGATCCGGACGGTAAAATTAGAGCCTTTCTGGAGAAGCCCAGCTGGGGCGAAGTCTTCAGCGACCGCGTGAATACGGGCATTTACATCTTAGAGCCGGAAGTCATGGACATGATACCTTTGGACAGGCCCTTTGATTTTAGCAAGGATCTTTTCCCCCTCTTATTAAAAGAAGGGAAGCCCCTGTACGGGATTACCCTGGAAGGATACTGGTGTGATATCGGGAACATTGTCCAGTACTGCCAGGCTCACCAGGACATCCTTTCCGGTAAAGTCAGGGTAAGAATAATGGGGGAGGATCGGGGCGACGGCATTGTAGCCGGGGAAGGGGTGGAAATCCATCCTACGGCCGAAATCCTGGGGCCGGTCCTTATCGGGGGGTTCTGCCGCATCGGGCCGGGAGCCAGGGTGGGGCCCTATACGGTGCTGGGACCTTACTGCCGGTTGGGAGAGGGCGCCAGGGCGGAGCGGGCCATCCTGTGGGACAGGGTGACCCTGCGTGCGGGAAGCAGGGTGGAAGGAGGCGTTCTCCTGAGCCGCGTTTCCGTGGAGGAGGGGGCGCGGGTGCTGGAGGGGGCTGTGGTGGGGGATGCCAGCCGTATCCTGGCCCGGGCCGAGGTGCGTCCCCAGGTGAAGGTCTGGCCTGAAAAATGCGTGGGTCAGGATGCCGTCCTGCGGGAATCCCTTATCTGGGGCCAGGGTACCGGGCGCCCCCTGTTCATCGGCAGCGCCGTGCCCGGGTTCTTGCGGGGGGACTTTAATCCTTCCCAGGTGGCCAGGTTGGGAGCCGCCTTCGGAGCCACCTTTAAGCCCGGCGCTTCCGTGGGGGTGAGCGCCTTTGAGGGGCCCGGCGGGGACATGCTGGCCAAAGCCTTGGCGGCCGGGCTCATGAGTACGGGAGTTAAAGTAGTGGAAATGGGTCGCCTGCTGATGCCGGTATTCCGCTTTGCCGTGCGGGCCCTGGAGCTTGACGGGGCCTGCCACCTCAAGGAAGACTCCGGCGTGCGCGGTAAAGTGTGGCTGCACCTGGTAAACGGCAGAGGAGCCGACCTCCCTCCGGCGGACGTGCGCAAAGTGGAAAACCTCTTCTGGCGGGAAGACGTCCGGCAGGTAGAGAGCGATGAAATTGTTGAAAGTAGTTACCAGCCGGGCCTGGTGGAGGCCTACCTTGATTATTTGGTGGGCACCCTGGACACGGATAAGATAAGCCGCCGCCGTTTGCGGGTGGCCGTGGGCTGCCAGGAAGGGAGCGCCGAAATTGCGGGGCAGTTGCTTTCCCGGGCCGGCTGTGACCTGATACGTCTGGACTTCGCTCCCCGTCGCACCTGGGGCGAGATCCAGCAGGAGCTCTCCTTCTTTGCCCAGGAAATTCGGCGCTACGGCGCCGAACTGGGGGCCGTTATCGACAAAAATGCCGAAAGGCTTTTGCTCCTGGACGCGAACGGTTTCCTGGTGGATGAAACGCGCCGCACAGCTCTCTTGACCCAGATTTACCTGGAGGAAACCAAGAACAAAACCCTGGCCTTGCCCATGGTGGCTCCTCGAGTGGCGGAAATTGTGGCTGCCGATCTGGGAGGGCGCATTCGGCGGGTAAAAAATCACCCCGGCCTAGTGCACCAGGCCGTACTGCAAGAAGAGGGCCCGGGCCGCTACTCCCAGTTCAGCCTGCAGTTCGACGCCCTGGCAGCTCTGGCCTACTTGATCGACTGGCTGGTCAGGCGTGACCTGCCTCTGGCCGAGGCCATAGCCGGATTGCCGGCCGTTTATCGCAGTATGAAGTTGGTTCCCTGTCCCTGGCAGGCCAAAGGAAGGGTCATGCGTTCCCTCGTGGGGGAAGAAGATGGCCGCCGGGTGCAGCTGCTGGACGGCATTCAGATAAGCTATCCCCAGGGATGGGCCCTGGTACTGCCCGACGAGGAAGAACCTATGTACCGCATTTACAGCGAGGCCTTTAGCCAGGAAGCCGCCGAAGAACTGGCGGCCTTCTACGAGAAGAGACTGCAGGAGATTATCCGTAGGGGTGAGGCCCCCAGGCTTTAACCCCACTGCTCGGGCCTCGCCTGCGGCCGAAAACTTCTAGCCCGGAAACCTGAGTTATAGCCAGTTTTGCTCCCAGGCCTGCCTGGGCTTGCCCTCGCCAAGGCCTCCCTCACAGGCCAAACTACCGCTCATCCTCCGGCGGGCTTCGCGGCCGGATTTACGCATCCTTTCTCAGTTGCCGGCCGCAGGTTTCTCACGGCCCCGGGCCAGCCCGGAAATCTCTTTTCCGGCACTTCACGGCTGGAGTATAATAAAAGAGTATAATGAAGGCAAGATATGGCTTGCCCACGGGGGAGAACCCGAAGATAAAGGAGTGTGCCTATGTTGCAGATTCGGTGGCACGGCCGGGGAGGCCAGGGAGTGGTCACCGCCGCGCGCCTGTTAGGGCGGGCAGCAGCGGTTTACGGAGGCAAGTTTGCCCAGTCCTTTCCTTCCTTCGGCACCGAGCGCCGGGGGGCGCCTGTCATGGCCTTTACGCGGCTGGCCGAGGGGCCGATCAGGGATCGAAGTCAAATTTACCAGCCCGACTGGGTGGTGGTGTTGGATGCTTCTCTCTTGGGGGGTGTGGATATCTGGCAGGGCCTGGGGCCGGGAGGGTGCGCCCTCGTCAACGTTCCTCCTGCTTTGAGGGTTTCTCCTCCTTCCGGGGTAAGCCTCTATCGGCTGGACGCCGCCAGCATGGCCCGAAAAATCCTGGGGACATTCCTGGTTAATACGGCCATGGTGGGGGCCCTGGCCGGCCTTACCGGTTGGGTCGCTTTGGATGCGGTCAAGCAGGCTACAGCCGACCTCCTCCCCGCCTCGGCGGTGGAGAAAAACTGGCGCCTAGTGGAAGCCAGCTTCAGGTGGGGAGAGGAAGTAAGGAAAGGCAGGCAGGAGAAATGATTCCGAATTTACCTACACCACATCTCAAATTTCGTACCGGATCATGGCGAACGGCACGGCCTGTGCTGCAGGCCGGCAGGTGCACCAACTGTTTGATATGCTGGCTTTTTTGCCCTGAGGGGTGCATTCGGAGGGGGAAAGGGTACATAAGTATCGACCTCGATTATTGCAAGGGGTGCGGTATCTGCGTCCGCGAGTGCCCACGCCAGGCCTTGAAGTTGGTGGAAGAAGTTATTCCCGGCGGGGAAGAAGGTGAAATAGGTGCGTGAATATCTGAATGGCAATGAAGCGGTGGCGCAAGCCGTACGCCTGGCCCGGGTGGAGGTGGTGGCTGCGTATCCCATCACGCCCCAGTCGCCTGTGGTAGAAGAAATAGCCGCTCAGATTGCGCGGGGACAGTTGGATGCCGAATATATTCGAGTGGAATCGGAACACGCCGCCCTGGCGGCCTGTTATGGGGCGGCCGTGACGGGCATGCGGGTTTTTACTGCAACTTCTTCCCAGGGCCTGGCCTATATGTTTGAAATGCTCCACTATGTCAGCGGCAGCAGGGTGCCGGTGGTCATGGCGGTGGCCAACCGCGGCTTGGCGGCCCCGTGGACCATCTGGGCCGACCACCAGGACAGCATCGCCTGCCGTGACAGCGGGTGGATCCAGCTTTATGTGGAAACCGCCCAGGAGGCCCTGGATACCTGCCTCCAGGCCTACAGGATAGCCGAACACCCGGAAGTCCTGACCCCGGTCATGCTCTGCCTAGACGGCTACGTTGTTTCCCATACGGAGGAAATCGTGGAAATTCCCGCCCAGGAAGCGGCAGACCGGTTCCTGCCGCCCTACAGGCCGCAAGGGGTGGTGGAGCCAGAACGGCCGCTAGTCTTTGGAGTGGGCGCCGGTCCCGATTTATATCCCGCCTTTAAGCAGGCCCAACAGGCGGCCATGGACCGGGCCCGGGAGGTCATCTACAGGGTGGATGAAGAGTTTTACGGCCTTTTCGGCCGTCGGTACGGCGGGCTGGTGGATCCTTACTACTGCCAGGATGCCGAAGTTATCCTGGTTACCCTCGGAGCTACCATGGGCACCGTCAGGGAGGTGGTGGACCGGTTGCGGCAGGAGGGAAGCAAAGTAGGCGCCCTGCGCCTGCGGGCCCTGCGCCCCTTTCCGGCGGAAGAGGTGCGACAAGTGCTGGCCAGGGCTCGGGTGGTGGCCGTCCTGGACCGCGACTGCTCCTTTGGCTACGAAGGCGCGGTCTGCACGGAGGTCAAGGCGGCCCTGCTGGGACTTAAAAGGCCGCCGGCAGTAGCCGGCTTTATCCTGGGCCTGGGCGGCCAGGATATCCGGCAGGCTGACGTAGAGGATATTTTCCGGCGCTGCCTGGCGATGAACTCCGAGGCCGTGCACCAGGTAGCCGCGGCCCAATTTTGACGATGCTGGAGGGAAGATAGCCGTGAAAATTCAGCAGCTCCCGGAAGAAGAGTTGGTTTACGGATCCTATGCCTGTGCCGGCTGCGGAGGAATTCTGGCCGTCAGGCTGGCCCTCAAAATTTTGGGGCCCCAGACGGTCATCGTGACCACCCCCAGTTGTCTCCTGGGGGTGACCACCTTTTATCCCCAACTGGCCTTTAAAGTACCCTGCGTCAACGTGACCTTTCCCAGCACGGCCGCGGCAGTGAGCGGGGTAGCCGCGGGCCTCAAACGTCGGGGAAGGGAAGACATTCAGGTCCTGGGCATCGCCGGCGACGGCGGTACGGTGGATATAGGGCTTCAAGCCCTTTCCGGCGCTATCGAGCGGGGGCACAATTTCATCTTCCTGTGCTATGATAACGAAGCTTATATGAACACCGGCGTGCAGCGGAGCAGCTCCACGCCCCGGGGCGCCCAGACCACCACTACCCCTGTGGGGATTAGAGGAAGCGGCGAAGAACGCCCCAAAAAAGATATGATGCGCATTGTGGCCGCCCACAATATACCCTATGCCGCCACGGCCAGCATTGGTTACCCCCAGGATTACCTGCGTAAAGTACAAAAGGCAAAAGAAACAAAAGGGCCCGCTTATATCCAGGTCTTGTCTCCCTGCCCGCCCGGGTGGGGCTATCCCAGCGACTTGACCGTGCACCTGGCGCGCCTGGCTGTCCAGACGGGACAATGGCCCTTGGCCGAGTATGAAAACGGGCGGCTAACCCAGAGAAAGATAGATAACCCCAGGCCGGTAGAGGAGTACTGGGCTCTCCAGGCCAGGTTTGCCCATTTACTTTCTTAACATCATCTCCGCCCGGGCTTCGGCAGCTATTTCGCCGGTGGGTAATTCGGCCCAGGCTTCCAGTTGGAAAAGGGGCGGCCTTCTCTTAATAAGCCTGCTGAAGAAGGTTAGCTCCTGCCCTATGGGTAGGGGCTTGCGGAAACGTACCTCCAAGCGGGCGGTAACCGCCCAGTAACCCAGCCTGGCCAGGTGGTTGGCCATTAACTCATCCAGGATGGTGGTGACCAGTCCGCCGTGGAGTATGCCGGGATAACCCTGGTGGAAAACGCCCGGCGTAAAACGGGTGCCGACGCAACCATCTTCCCG
This sequence comes from Moorellaceae bacterium AZ2, assembly GCA_051024685.1. Taxonomy (GTDB): domain Bacteria; phylum Bacillota; class DSM-521; order Neomoorellales; family Neomoorellaceae; genus UBA12545. Next base: position 26,625 of record JAZHPA010000023.1, read on the forward strand.
GGCGAAAAATTCTAAATGCAGCCCCAGAGGGTTATCCGGGCTGCACCCGAAACACAAATGCCGTTGGTTAACCTGTTCGGGAGTACCCATAGGAATTAACCTTTCTTTCACACTATCTCCAGGGGGTGATCTGGTGCCGGTAGAACAGAAGGGGCTTCCGGTCGGGATCTATATCGGCGGCCAGGACCCGGCCTACCACAATGACGTGGTCGCCACTGGTATATTCGCCCGCGACTTTGCATTCCAGGTTGGCCAGGGCTCTCTTCAGGCGTGGGGTATGTATGGCTTTAGACGGCTCCAGCTCAACCCCCAGGGCCTTTATCTTGTCCGTATCCCTTCCGGAGCGGGAACCGCAGAAGCTGGCTATTTCCTCCTGGTCCTGCGCCAGTAAGGACAGGACAAATTCACCCGCCTGCCGGATGAGCTCCAACACATATCGCTGAGGGTGAAGGGCTACGGTGACTTGGGGCGGGTTAAGGGATTCCTGCGTAACCCAGGCCACGGTGGTAAGGTCGTGGACTTCCCCTTTCTTGGCCCCTATAACCGCGCAGGGGCACACAAGGAGTCCCAAAGCTTCTTCAATACGCGCCTCGCGCATGGTTTGTACCCCCTTGGCAAGTTGTCATCCATCCTCCTGTATTATTATACCATAGGATCCGCGGTGGGCTAACTTTTACCGGTCGCCCAAACCATTGCGGCCGGGTCCCTGGCTCGGCCCGCGCGCGGAAAGGGTAGGACCGCCCGCCGAAGGCAGCTTCTATACTTACCGGCTGCAGGCCGGGACCGAGGTCAGGTCAGGCAGGCCGCCGGTACCGCCTCACCGGGCCTCGCTGGCGAAGACCCGGTAGTTTAGGTCCGGGAAAATGTTGTCAGTTTCTTCCAGATCCCGCAACCTTTCTTCGTTTATTTCTTTCCTCTCCATGCTTGCCTTTAACTCCCAGAAGTGGAGCAGGTGTTTTTTGGTCCTTCCCACCGCGTACTCCACCATGGTACCCGTTTTCATGATGAAGGCCCAATCGCTGCTCTGGGCCAGGAGGAGCTCGCGAGCTGCCTGGTTGAGGGCCCGCTCTTCCAGAAGGCTGGGATTTGCAAAACGGTTGGCCAGGGCTATCATGGCCTCGGCGGCGTTATGGAGATGGCGGTAGATCCAGTCGTTGGAACCGTCCAGCCATACTTCATTGTAGCCGTTGTTTCCCCAGCTAGACATGCACGGGGTGGCCGGCTGATTCTTGGGAAAGCGCTCCAGGTAGTCACTGGGCGTGATAAACATAAAGGGCCGGTGGCTGAGAGCGGCCACCCGGCGGAAAAGGGATTCCAGCCACTGGGGACCTTCAAACCACCAATGGCCGAAGAGCTCGGCATCATAGGGACAGACTATGAGGGGCGGCCGGTCCATATGGGCGGCCAGATACCGGATCTGGTGTTCGCGGTTAAACAGAAAATTGCCGGCATGGATTTGGGCTTTCCGGCTGGCCCACTCGGGAACGTAGGGCTCCTTCAAATTAGTCTTACCCGTGATGCGGTAATACTTCATCCCCGTATCCACCCTCAACCCCGAGGGGTGGATGTAAGGTTTTATATATTCAAAGTCCAGGTCGTAACCTATGTCCCGGTAAAATTCGCGGTAATCAAAGTCTCCGGGATAACCTTCTTGGGCGCTCCACACCTGTTCCGAAGATTCCAGGTCTCGTCCGAAGGCCGCTACGCCGGAAGGGGTCATAACCGGGGCGAAGATGCTGTACCGGGGACGCGGTGTGGCGTAGAGGAGGCCGTGGGCGTCGACGAAGAAGTATTTCAAGTTGTACCGGTGCAAAATGGCATCGTCTCCCGGGTTATAGCCGCACTCAGGCAACCACAAGCCGGCTGGCGGCCGGCCAAAGAGGCGGCAGTGATTCTGGACGGCTGTTTGGACCTGGGCCCTCACCACTTCCCGTTGCAGCCCGATCAAGGGAAGATAACCGTGGGTGGCCGCAGAGGTTATCATCTCCAGGACCCCCGCGTCCTGGAGCTCGCGCCAGGCGGCAATTAGATTGCCCTTATAGAAGGTGTAAGTACGGTAAATATCTTCAAACAGTCTTTGATACATGCGGGCTACAATATGAAAGCGGGCATCATTGCGGGTGCGCCACACCTCCCGGGCGGCCAACTCCCGCAGACGCTCCAGATAGGCCAAGTAGCGTCTCTGGATAAACTCGTCGGCCATCATGCTGGCCAGGGGGGGGCTCAAGGAAACCGTCAACCGGACGGGAACGCCGTCTTCCAGCAGCCGTTGCAACACCCGGATAAGGGGTAGATAAGTTTCCGTAACCGCTTCATGGTACCATTTTTCGGCCAAGGAATATTCTTCTTCGGGATGACGCACATAAGGTAAGTGGGCATGGAGTACAAAAGCTACATAGCCTAGAGGCATAACATCACCTTTTCTATGAGACTTAAGATCGGCGATTCACCAGGGCCGGGGAGCTGAGATCGGCACCCCTGCCCTTGGCCGTCCCTGCCGCCTTCCAACAAGCCTCTAGAGGAGGCCAGAGGGGATCAATGACCTGGCTGGGCCGGTCGGCCGGAGTGGTTACGATATTCGACCGGGCCAGGACAACAAAGCCGTGCCGGGGGTGGAGGCGACCCAAGTCCACGCAGAAGGTACTGCTGGGTTTGCCCACATGGATATACCAGTTATCGGCAAAATCGGTAATGGCAATTTCAAAATAGGGGGCATGGAGGAAATCGTAAGCATTGTGGGTCAGGTCATAGACCCGCAAAACGGGCTGCGAGTCTTCCCAGGATCCCGTTCCGTAAAGCCGCTCGAATTCCTCCCTTTTATCCCCGGTTATCTCCCAGTAGGCATAGAGCCAGTAGGGATCTTTGACCAACAGCACGATTTGGTCCTTACCGTACTTACCCGGCAGAGCGGCCGGACGCTGAGAGGACGGAGTCATAGTCTTGCGGGCTGCCGGCCGGCGCCTCGTAGCAAAATACCAGACGGTTCCTGTCAGGGCAATGAGAAGGATTAAGATTAAAGCCACCACCATATATTCCTTCCCCTTTACTTGGAATTGAATTTGCGCCTGCGAGTTTTCCGGTGTTTAACCTGCAAATAATCTGCTACCCTTAGTGGAATAATGGCTTAAGGAGTTTAATTCATGCTTATTATGTCCAGAAGGACGAAGTTTATTTTACAAGGGGTGCAAGCATTTTTTGAGACTTAAACCTGGTGGAGGAGAGTTGTATTGCCGCGGGAATTATCTTTGGGGAACGGACGCTTATTAATCAATTTTGATGGAAGATTTAATATGCGTGACCTCTACTATCCCTACGTAGGCTGGCCCAACCACATAAGCCATTTGGGCGGGGAAAAGAGCAGAGTGGGCCTCTGGGTCGATGGGGCGTTTACGTGGCTGGAGGAGTCCGGTTGGGAACTACAGGTGGGCTACAAGCCGGGGACTTTGAACGGGAGGGTTCAAGGGGTAAACAAGAGCCTGCAATTGGCCCTGGAGATAGAGAACGGCGTCCACTACCGTTGGGACGTTTTTCTGGAGAAGGTGACGGTGCACAATCTGGCCGACTGTTCCCGAGAGGTAAGGCTGTTTTTTTACCACGATTTCACCTTGAACGAATCTCCCCTGGGTGATACGGCTGCCTACCTCCCGGACCGAGGGGTAATCCTGCATTACAAGCGCGGCCTCTATTTTCTCATTAACGGGCGGGCGGGCAGCGAAGGCTTCTTCCAGTATGCCACCGGTAACAAACGATTTCGCGGGGCGGAAGGTACCTGGAGGGATGCGGAAGACGGGCACCTGGAGGGAAACCCCATTCACCACGGTTCTGTGGACAGCACGGCAAGTTTTCGCCTGTACCTCGCTCCGGGGGAAAAGGGAGAAGTGCACTACTGGATCGCGGCGGGCCGGGATTGGTCTGAAGTGGCGCGGACGAACGGGGTAGTGCTGGCCGCCGGCCTGGCCCGCCTGCTGGCGGAGAATGGGGACTACTGGCAGGCGTGGGCCCGCAAATACGAGCGTGATTTCGGCGACCTACCCGCATCGGTGGTGGAACAGTATTACCAGAGTCTTCTCGTAATCCGCACCCAGAGCGACAGCGGCGGTGCCATTTTGGCCGGCAGCGACAGCGACATTCTGTACGAGGCGCGGGACCACTACGGGTACTGCTGGCCGCGGGACGGAGCCCTGGTGGCGGCAGCCCTGGATCAGGCAGGTTACCCCGAAGTTTCTTTTCCTTTTTATTATTATTGTTCCCGGGTCCTGGACCCCAGGGGATTCTTTTATCAAAAGTACAATCCCGACGGTACCCTGGGTTCTAGCTGGCTGCCGCCGGTGCACGGAGGGGAGAGCATCATACCTTTCCAGGAAGACGAAACCGCTTTAGTGTTGTGGGCGGTAGGTGAAGCCTGGAAAAGGTACCGGGACTGGCGCCTGATTCAAGATCTCTACCATACGTTGATCCGGCCGACAGCAGAATTTCTCCTGTCCTACCGGGATCCCGGCACCGGCCTCCCCTTGCCCAGTTACGACCTGTGGGAGGAGCGCCGGGGCGTTTTTACCTTTACTGCCGCTTCGGTTTATGCCGGCTTGCAGGCCGCCGGTTTGCTGGCCCATTATGCCGGAAGGCCCGAGGAAAGGGAGAAATACCGGCGGGCCGCGGAAGAAGTAAGGAGGGGAATAGAAGAACACCTGTATTCTCCCACCCTTGGTCGCTTCGTGCGCGGTATCTATGGGGACGACGAGGGTAGGGTAAAAGTGGATTACGTCCTGGACGCCAGTTTGTTAATCCTGGGAGTGCTGGAGGTTTGGCCCCCAACTGACCCCCGCATAAAGCGAACGGTCGAGGCCGTGCAGCAGGGCTTGAGGATCAACACCCAGGTGGGCGGTATCGCCCGCTATACGGGGGACTACTATTTTCGCATTAGCGACGATTTTCAAACCGTCCCCGGTAACCCGTGGTTCATCTGCACCCTGTGGCTGGCCATCTGCCTGGCCAGGGCGGCCCAGAGCTTGGAAGAACTAAAAGGGGCCCGCCGGATTTTAGAATGGGCGGCTGCTCGGGCCACTCCGGCAGGAATGCTGCCGGAACAGCTCCACCCGTATACGGGGGAACCACTTTCCGTCTCGCCCCTCACCTGGTCCCACGCCACCTTTGTCAGCACGGTAGAAGCTTATCTCCAGCGCCGGCGAGAGCTCCAGGGGACCTAGAGTCCCAAGGCTAATCTCCCTGATCCCGGGCCGGAACTGGGGCATCTCCACCTTTGATCTCAGGCCTGCTTGGCTTGGGCTCGCTTGTGGCTTCTCTCGCGGGCCAAACTAACGTTCGGCCTGAAAGCTTAAGGCGAAATTCCCGGCAAATTCGACATCCCGTCTCAATTGCCGGCCTCGGCCATCCGTGGCCTCGGGTCCGCCTCCGCTTTCGGCCGAAGCCCAGGTTTGGCTAACCGCTCGGGTTTAGTCGCTTGCTTCCAAGCCTGAGGAGGCCTTGGAGCAAGAAGTAACTCCGGGGCCGGCACGGATGATTTTGCCTGCCTGATGTGATAGAATACAACTGTGTTTATTTCAGCAGCCAAGAACCCGGGAAGGTGACGAAATGGTAGCCTACCGCAAGCCCCCCTGGAACTTGAAGGATGCCCTTCTGGTGCTGGTCCTCCTGGTCGTTACCGGTTACGGCTTCAGTTTATTTTTAAGGTGGACCCGTCCGCCCTTATCCCTGTCCCACCAGTTCTTGCTGGCCGGCCTGGTTCAGGCGGCGGCGGTACTGGGAGGACTCCATTATGTTGTGCGCGTCAAGTACGGCGGCAGCCTGGCCCAGCTGGGCTTGAGGGGTCACAGCTTAGGCCGCGCCTTCTTCTTGGGGATAGGCGGCGGGACCCTCCTTTTTATCCTGGTGATCCTGGCCGGTGCGCTGCTGCAAAACTTCCTGCCCGACCCGGCTCCCCAGCCCTTTGCCGAACTCGTCCGCCGGGCCCGGAGCTTCAGGGATTTGTTAGTACCTTTGTTTCTGGGCGCTTTCCTGGCCCCCCTGACGGAGGAGTTTTACTTCCGGGGCTTTCTTTATCCCATCTTAAAGGCCCGGTACGGCCTCCTGGCCGGGCAGGTCCTGAGCAGCCTTTTCTTCGCTCTTCTGCACTTCGACTGGCTCCGCTTTTTGCCCCTCGCCATGGGAGGATGGGGATTGGCCTACCTCTACGAGCGCAGCGGCTCCCTTATCACTCCGGTGGTGGCCCACGGGACCTGGAACACTATTATGATCCTGCTTATTTACCTCTCCCTGCGGCTGGCTTGAGCCTTTTCTCTTCAGAAATACCTCCGCCATATTATAAGGGGGAGGTATTTTTCATGGAGAGGATGCTGGCGGAGGAGGCCGGGTGGATCCTGGCGGGCCACCAACTTCCTTCGGGGGCCATCGTTACCCGATATCCGGGGCGTCCGCGTATCGTGCCCTATTTTGCCCACCTGGCTTTATACGGTGTGGTGGCGACAGGAAATTACGGCGATAGGGTTCGGGCTTACCTTGAATGGTACGTGGCCCACCTGGAGCGCCCGGATCGTTTTGGCCTCTACGGGACGGTTTATGATTATACCGTCACGGCCGACGGCCGGGAAATACCAGAAGAAGGGTATGATTCTTCGGATTCTTATGCAGCTACTTTCTTGAGCCTGGTGTGGCGCTATTATCAGGCCACCGGAGATAAGGCCTGGGTTGAGGCCCACCGGGGAGAGCTGGAAATGGTGGCGGGAGCTATGCTGGCCACCGAGCAGAAGGACGGCCTGACCCTGGCCCGGCCGGATTGGCCGGTAAAGTACCTCATGGACAACTGTGAAGTATACCAGGGCCTTAAGGACTACGCGGTTCTGCAGGAAGAAGTCTGGGAGGATGGGGGCCGGGCCGACTTTTACCGGCAAAAGGCCCTGAAGCTGGCGGAAAGCATACAGCGTAAAATGTGGGTCGGGGAGGGCTTTAGCCCTGCGATTTACTCCTGGGGACTGCGTCGGCGGCCCAACTGGAAAAGATGGTATCCCGATGCCCTGGCCCAGCTGTTCCCCCTCATCTGCGGGGTTCTGGAACGGACCAGTCCCCAGGCCCGGCAAATCTACCGCTCGTTTTTGCGCAACTACCCTTCCTGGCACCTCGTTTCTTCCCCGACGGCCTTCACTTCTCCCCTGGTGGCCTGGGCGGCGGCCTTGATGGGCGATGAGGAACGGCTGTCGACGTATTTCCGGGAGATTCGGGAAAAAGTTATTGCCGCCGGGCGCCCGTGGCCGTGGCATGCTGCCGAATCCGGCGTTCTTGCCGTGGCCCTCCGACTCTGCTTGTAGGAGCATACAGTATACATCTGGCCCCTCCATTGACGGGTTTTGTAGGTTTATGGTATATTGCTTTCGGCTTGGGAGAGTTTAAGGGGGAAGGGAAGAGCAATGCAACTGTACAATACGGGCAAAATTTATCGCAATCTTTCGGTAGCCAGATTGGTCGAAGCAGCGCTGGCAAGGGGAGAGGGTGTTTTAGCCAGCAACGGCGCGCTGGTGGTCAAGACGGGCAAGTACACCGGGCGCTCCCCCAACGACAGGTTTATCGTCGACCTGCCTTCGGTGCACGACAAAATCAACTGGAACAACATAAACCGGCCCTTCGAGGTAGAAAAATACCGCCAGCTCTACCGGCGGCTTACGGCTTACCTGCAGAACAGGGACCTTTTCGTCTTCGACGGGTTTGTGGGCGCCGATCCCCGTTTCCGCCTGCCGGTGAGGGTAATCAACGAACTGGCCTGGCAGAATCTCTTCGTCCACCAGCTCTTTATCCGGCCCACGCCGGAAGAGCTGGCCGCCCACCGGCCCCAGTTCACGGTGATCTGTGCTCCGGGCTTCAACGCCGAACCGGAACTGGACGGCACTCGCTCGGAAGCTTTTATTATTTTAAACCTGGAAGAGAAGCTGATTATCATCGGCGGCACCAGCTATGCCGGAGAAATGAAAAAGTCGGTGTTCACGGTAATGAACTACCTCTTGCCCCAGCAGGGGGTGTTTCCCATGCACTGTTCCGCCAACGTCGGCGCTGCAGGGGACACAGCCCTATTTTTCGGCCTTTCCGGCACGGGGAAGACCACCTTGTCGGCCGATCCCCAGCGGCGGCTAATCGGCGATGACGAGCATGGGTGGTCGGACGACGGCATCTTCAATTTTGAGGGCGGCTGCTACGCTAAATGCATCTGCCTTTCGGCGGAAAACGAGCCTCAGATCTGGAATGCCATCCGTTTCGGTGCGGTTTTAGAAAATGTTGTAGTGGATGAAGAAACCCGTCTACCGGATTACGATTGCGCCAACCTTACGGAGAATACCAGGGCCGCATATCCGGTTGAGTTTATCCCCGGCGCCGTTATCCCCGGCGTAGGCGGCCATCCCCGTACCGTCGTGTTTTTAACGGCCGACGCCTTCGGCGTTCTGCCCCCCATTGCTAAATTGACCAAGGAACAGGCCATGTACCATTTCCTCTCCGGGTACACCAGCAAGCTGGCAGGTACTGAACGGGGAATAACGTCCCCCGAAGCCACGTTTTCCACCTGCTTCGGCGCTCCCTTCTTGCCCCTGCCCCCGACGGTATATGCCCGGATGCTGGGCGAGAAGCTGGAGGAGCATAATACCAACGTGTACCTGGTTAACACCGGCTGGTCCGGTGGCCCATACGGGGTGGGCCGGCGCATGAGCATAAACTACACCCGTGCCATGGTGACGGCGGCCCTGAAGGGAGAGCTGGAAAAGGCGGAGATGGAGCCGGACCCCATCTTTAGGGTCCTGGTCCCCTTAAGCTGCCCCGGGGTACCGCCGGAAATTTTAAAGCCGCGCAATACCTGGCAGGACCCGCAGGCTTATGATGAAATGGCCCGCAAACTGGCCCGGCTTTTTGCCGAGAACTTTGCCAAGTTTGAGGGAGTGTCCCCGGAAGTAGCTGCGGCCGGTCCCCAAGCTTCCTAGGACAGTCTCCAACTTTGGAAAACCCCCTGACCGTCGGGAGGGGGGTTAATTTCTTTTATCCCTGAACATAGAGGAAGCCCAGCCGGGGGCGGCCATAACCTCAATGTACCGCATTGGATATGGTAACCACCATGCTGACCTCTCCCGACCGGCTGGCCTCCTCAAACATTTTGCGCAGCCCCTTCCACACCTCCTCCTCGGAACCGTGGAGGTGGGTGCTCAGGGAACCCACAGAATAATCGATGTTTTCCCGGGCCAGCATCTCAATGGAGGCGTTGATTATTTCGCTGGCCCTGGTAGTCTTCTGGGGGTAAAGGCTTACTTCTGCGCAGATCAAGTGCAATCCCTCCTCGGCGGATTTTTCTATATAGTTTCTTACGGAGTGGGAAGGTTTATGCAACCGGTAGAGGTACAGGCCGTCCTGGAAGCCCTAGAACGGGCCTACCCTAATGCAGGACCCCAGCTGAAGTTTGAGAACCCCTTTCAACTGCTGGTGGCGGCCATCCTGTCGGCCCAGACCACGGACAAACAGGTGAATAGAGTGACCGCAAGGCTTTTCGCCAAATATCCCACTCCCCGGGATTTGGCCCAGGCCTTCCCGGGTGAGCTGGAGGAGGACATCAAATCCCTGGGCCTCTTCCGCTCCAAGAGCCGCAACTTGGTGGCGGCGGCCGAAATCCTGGTGGCCCGTCACGGCGGGGAAGTGCCCCGGAGCCGGGAGGAGCTCATGGCCCTGCCCGGGGTGGGACGCAAGGTGGCCAATGTTGTTTTAAACCAGGCCTTCGGCCAGGATGTCATCGCCGTGGACACCCACGTTTTCCGGGTGACCAATAGAATAGGGCTGGTCCGGGCCCGGACCCCGGAAGAGGCTGAGGAGCAGCTCATGGCCGTCCTGCCCCCCGGTTCCCGGGGACGAGCCCACCACCTTTTCATTTTTCACGGCCGCTACTGCTGCCTGGCCCGCAGTCCCCGGTGCGAGGAATGCCCCATCAGCGGCTACTGCGGTTACTGCGACCGGCATCACGGGAAAAGTTGATGCAGATCACTTACAGGAAGAGGGAAGGACGGGTAGAATGGAGGCGAAAAGCAGCAGAAAGGAGCGGAATTCGGCTGTGAAGCGTAAGATAGTACGTATCGATGAGGAGTTGTGCACGGGGTGTGGCCTCTGTGTTGCGCCCTGTGCCGAAGGGGCTATCGAAATAGTCGACGGTAAAGCCAAGGTGCTGCGGGAAGAGCTCTGTGACGGAGCCGGCGTCTGCCTTCCCATCTGCCCCGTAGGCGCCCTGTCCATTGAGGAGCGGGAGGTGCCTGCCTTTGACCCGGAGGCCGCCGCTGCGAATCTGGCCGCAAAGAGGGCTAGGGGCGAAAAAATGGCCTGTTTCCGCTGCGGCGCGGACGAGAAGAAGGCAGTGCTCCTTCTCGCCCGCCACGGCGGGGAGAGCACCTGGGTATGCACCCGCTGCCTGCCCGTACTAATCCACGGTTAGGGCAGGGGTATTGATCAAAAGGCCGGGGTTTCCCGGCCTTTTAGCTTATTATAAGCTCTGCCTAGTATAGTTCAAAAGACCGCCGGCCAGGAGGATTTTCCTTTGGCGCGGCGACAGGCCGTGGCGCACCTTGAAGGAGGTACCGCGGGTTACATTCCGGACGGTGAGGACCTCGGCTTCCAGCCCGCCGCTGAGGTCGAGGGTCAGCACATCGCCCTGGTCTATGCCCTCGTAATCCTCTTCGCGGACAAAGGTGAGGGGCAGGATGCCGAAGTTGATCAAATTACTGCGGTGGATGCGGGCAAAGGACTTGGCGATGACGGCTTTGATGCCCAGGTACATGGGGCACAGGGCGGCATGTTCCCTGCTCGAACCCTGGCCGTAGTTTTGCCCGCCCACGATAATGCCCCGGCCTGCCTCCTGGGCCCGCCTGGCGAAGGTGGGATCGATGCCTTCAAAGGCGTGCTCCGCCAGGGCCGGGATGTTGGAGCGGAGGGGCAGATATTTGGCTCCGGCCGGGGAAATATCGTCGGTGGTGATATTGTCGCCCAGCTTCAGCAGCACGGGTGCCGTAACCTCTTCCGGCAGGGGCTGCGCCGCAGGCAGGGGTTTGATATTGGGCCCTCGCTTGATCTCTACTTCCGCTCCGGCGGGCGGAGGGAAGATGAGGAGGGAATCGTCCACGGGAAAACGCTCCGGCAGGACCACGGACACCGGCGGCATACCCAGGTCCCGCGGATCGGTGAGGACGCCGGTGAGGGCCGTGGCCGCCGCCACTTCAGGGCTGGCCAGGTAAACGGAAGCATCGGCCGTGCCGCTGCGGCCGCGGAAGTTGCGGTTAAAAGTGCGTACCGATACACCGCCCGAGGGCGGGGCCTGTCCCATGCCTATACAGGGGCCGCAGGTACACTCCAGGATCCTGGCGCCGGCGGCGACGAGGTCGGCCAGGGCGCCGTTCTGGGCCAGCAAGTAAAAGACCTGGCGGGAACCGGGAGAAATGACCAGGCTCACCTCCGGGTGCACGTGCCGGCCCTTGAGCATGGCGGCCACCCGCATGAGGTCGGCATAGGAGGAATTGGTGCAACTGCCGATGGCCACCTGGTCCACCTTGATGGGTCCCACCTCACGCACCTTGGCCACCCTGTCGGGCATATGGGGCTGGGCCACCAGGGGTTCCAGGCTCCCGAGGTCGATATCCAGCATCTGGCTGTACACGGCGTCCGGGTCGGGCAGGAGTTCCACCCAGTCTTCCTCCCGCCCCTGGGCCCGCAGGAAGGCCCTGGTCACCTCATCGCTGGGGAAAATGGAAGTAGTGGCGCCCAATTCGGCCCCCATATTGGTGATGGTGGCCCGTTCGGGAACCGACAACGTCTTTACCCCGTCGCCCCCGTATTCGATGATCTTGCCCACGCCGCCCTTAACGGTTAAGAGGCGCAGGACCTCCAGGATCACATCCTTGGCGCTAACCCAGGGAGACAGGCAGCCGTGAAGGTTGATGCGAATCACTTCCGGCATGGTAAAATAAAAGGGGCCGCCGGCCATGGCTACGGCCACCTCCAGCCCTCCGGCGCCGATGGCCAGGGCGCCTATGCCCCCCGCGGTAGGAGTATGGCTGTCGGAACCCAAGAGGGTGCTGCCCGGTACGGCGAAGCGCTCCAGGTGGACCTGGTGGCAAATGCCGTTGCCCGGCCGCGAAAAGACGATGCCGTATTTGGCAGCCACACTTTGCAGGAAGCGGTGGTCGTCGGCATTTTCAAAACCGGTTTGCAGGGTATTATGGTCCACATAGCTTACGGAAAGCTTGGTACGCACCCGGTTTATGCCCATGGCTTCGAATTGGAGGTAAGCCATGGTGCCGGTGGCGTCCTGGGTGAGGGTCTGGTCGATGCGGATGGCTATTTCCTCACCGGGCACCATCTTTCCTTCTACTAGATGGCGGGCAATAATTTTTTCCGCTAAGTTCTGGCCCATGGGTTGCTTCTCCTCTCCTTTCGTCAATAGGATAGCCTAATCCCGGGAGAATGACAACCCTGCGGCACGCTTTATCATTATTGAGGAGGAGCGCCGAGATGGTTATAGGCGTCTGCACCGTAGAACTCCGGTTGCCGGGTGCCCTGACCTTGAAAGACAAGCGCCGGGTCATCAAAGGGTTGCTGGAGCGGGTCCGCCAGCGCTATCAGGTGGCGGCCGCAGAAGTAGATCATCAAGGGCACCGCAGCCGCGCCACTTTAGGGATTGCTTGTGTCAGCAATGCCGGTGCCCACGCAGATCAGGTCCTGGCCGCTGTGGTGCGTTTTATCGAAACCCAGGTGGATCTGGAACTCCTTGATTACCATACGGAGATATTATAAAAAGGAGTGGCCCTTTAAAGATGCCCTTCCACGTAGTCCTGGTGGAGCCGGAGATACCTCAAAATACGGGCAATATTGCCCGGACCTGTGCGGCTACCGGGAGCGTCCTGCATCTGGTTCATCCCCTGGGATTTACTCTAAGTGAAAAGCATGTAAAGCGGGCCGGACTGGATTACTGGGATGAGGTGACCATTGAGGAACACGCGAGCTGGGCGGCCTTCTGCCAGGCTTACCCCGAGGCCAACTGTTATTACTTTTCCACTAAAGGCAAGCGCCTTTATACGGAGCCCCATTACCGGGAGGGCGATTTTCTTATTTTTGGACCCGAAACCCGGGGCCTGTCGGCCGTAATTTTGCAGGAAGCAGGGGATAGGGTGCTGCGCATCCCCATGCGGCCGGGACTGCGCTCCCTCAACCTGGCCAACAGCGTGGCCCTCGTTCTTTATGAAGCCCTACGCCAGTCCGGGTTTCCCGGACTGGCGTAGCAGGATTGCTCGGGATACCTTTTCCTGAGCTATCCCCACCCTTGAGCTCAGTCCTGCTTGGCTTGCGCTCGCTCCAGAAACCCTCGCGGGCAGGACTTTTGCTCGGCCTCAAAGCTTAAGGCGGGGTTCCCGGCCCAATCGGCGTCCTTGCCGATGGGCCGGTCTCGGACCTCCTATCCTCGACCCCGCCTCCGCTTTCGGCCAAAGCTCAAGTTTGGCCAGCCGCTCGAGTTTAGTCGCTCGCTTTCAAGTCCAAGCAGGCCTCCCCTGGAAAAAGTGGGGATAGCTCAGGTGCCTTTTCGCATTGACAGTTTTCTCCTGTTGAACTACCATAGGTTCAGACCGCCACAGAAAGGAGGAAGTCTGGGCCGGGACGAAGTCTTGTGCTCTTGGCCCGGGAACTAACTTGCTGCAAGGGTTCAGCTACAACGGCTACGAATTTACTTTTGGTCAGCGGACTTACGTCATGGGAATCCTCAACGTCACCCCGGACTCATTTTCGGACGGCGGCCTCTATTTTGACCCGGAGAGGGCGGTGGCCAGGGCCCGAGAAATGGTAGCCGCCGGCGCCGACATCATTGATATCGGCGGTGAGTCCACCCGCCCGGGAGCCGACCCCCTTCCCCTGGAAGAAGAGCTCCGCCGGGTTGTCCCGGTGGTGGACAGGCTGGCTAAGGAGCTGACGGTCCCTCTTTCGGTGGACACTTACAAGGCCGAGGTGGCCCGCGCGGCCTTGGAGCACGGAGCTACCATCATTAACGATATAAGCGGCCTGCGGGCCGATCCGGAAATGGCCCGGGTGGTGGCCCGGTTCGGCTGCCCGGTAGTGATTATGCATATTAAAGGTACGCCGAAAAACATGCAGGAGAACCCCACTTACGAAGATGTCATTGGGGAGATAAAAGAGTACCTGCGGCAGGGCATAGAAATGGCCACGGAAGCCGGCCTGCCCCGGGAGAAGGTTATTGTGGACCCGGGTATAGGTTTCGGCAAGAATCTGGAGCATAACCTCAAAATTTTACAGCAACTGGAAGAATTTAAAGACCTGGGCCAGCCCATTCTGGTGGGTACCTCCCGCAAGTCTTTCATCGGCAAAATCCTCAATTTGACGGCAAAGGAGCGGATATGGGGGACCGCGGCGACGGTGGCCTTGAGCATTGCCCACGGCGCCGACATCGTGAGAGTCCACGATGTTCTGGAGATGAAACAAGTGGTCCAGGTGACCGATGCGATAGTGAGGGGAAAATATGACGGATAAGATCACTTTAAAGGGCATGTCTTTCTACGGATACCACGGCGTGCTCCCGGAGGAAAAATCCTTGGGCCAGCGTTTTCTGGTAGATGTGACGGTCCACCTGGATTTATATGCGGCCGGTCATAAAGACAGCATCCAGGAAAGCATCGATTACACCAGAATATACAGCCTGGTAAAGAAGATAGTGGAAGGAGAAAGGTTCAACCTGATAGAAGCCCTGGCCGAAAGGATTGCCGGAACGGTATTGGCCAGGTTTAAAAACGTCCAGCAGGTGGAAGTGACCGTTACCAAGCCGGAAGTGCCCATTGCCGGCATCCTGGCAGGAGTCCAGGTGCAGATTACCAGGCGCCAGCTTACCCGCGTTTACCTGGGCCTGGGCTCCAACATCGAGCCCAAGGAAGAGTATATCCGCCAGGCTGTGCGCCTGTTGCACAGCCACCCGCGTATTACGGTGCGCCATACTTCTTCCCTTTATTACACCGAACCGGTGGGGTACAGGGACCAGGACTGGTTCCTCAATGCGGTGGTCGCCTGTGATACCGATCTGAGTCCTCTGGAGCTCCTGCAGGAAACCCAGCGTATAGAAGTTCTGCTCCAACGGGAGCGCAAAATCCACTGGGGGCCGCGCACCATCGATATCGACATTATCCTTTACGGCCAGGAGCGCATCAATCTGCCCGAACTGATTGTTCCCCATCCCCGGGCCTTTGAGAGGTCCTTTGTTTTGGTGCCCCTGGCCGAATTGACGGAGGCCGAGATTTATGCCGGTAAGACGGCCAAGGACTTCCTGGCCCAGTTAAAGGAACCCAGTAAGGTGGAATACTATGGACCTTTAAAATATTAAAGTGAGGTCGGTTGCCCCGTGTTTGATGTACCTAAAATCGAGCAGGCGGTGAGGATGCTCTTGGAGGCCATCGGGGAGGACCCTCAAAGGGAGGGGTTGAGGGATACCCCCCGCAGGGTGGCCCGGATGTACCAGGAAATTTTTGCCGGGCTAGAACAGGACCCGGCAGATGCCTTTAGCGTGCTTTATACTGAGAGGCACGAGGAATTGGTGCTGGTGAAGGACATACCCTTTTACTCCATGTGCGAGCACCACCTGCTGCCCTTTTTCGGCAAAGTGCACCTGGGCTACATTCCCCGCCGGGGCCGGGTGGTGGGCCTGAGCAAACTGGTGCGGGGCATTGAAACCTTCGCCAGGCGCCCCCAGCTCCAGGAGCGTATGACCAAACAAATAGCCGATGCCATTATGGAGTATGTCCAGGCCCTGGGTGTCATTGTGGTCATCGAAGCAGAGCACATGTGCATGACTATGCGGGGGGTAAAAAAGCCGGGCTCCCTGACCATCACCTCCGCTGTGCGTGGAGTCCTCCATGATGATGAGGCCCTGCGCTCCGAGGCCCTGTCACTCCTTAAGGGTTAAACCCGTCCTCTGGTTCCCAGTTTTAGCCCGGCCATGCCGCGGAAATTACATTGCGGAGGGCCTACCCCGCTGAGGGACCCCCAGTTTTTATTCCAGGCCGGCTTGGCTTTCGCTCGCTCCAGAAACCCTCGCGGGCAGGACTTTTGCTCGGCCTCAAAGCTTAAGGCGGGGTTCCCGGCCCAATCGGCGTCCTTGCCGATGGGCCGGTCTCGGACCTCCTATCCTCGACCCCGCCTCCGCTTTCGGCCAAAGCTTAAAGCCTGGGCTAGCCGCGAAGGCTTGCTCGCTCGCTTTCAAGTCCAAGCAGGCCTCCCCTGGAAAAAGTGGGGATAGCTCAGCCTACCCCGTTCTTGACTCCGGCCTGCTGCGGGCGGTATAATAAAGTTGAAACCCGAGGAAGTCGGGGTGTAGCTCAGTTTGGTTAGAGCGCATGGTTCGGGACCATGAGGCCGGGAGTTCAAATCTCCCCACTCCGACCACTCCATAAGCAAGAACAAGGCGCAGTTCAAGCGCCTTTTTTCTTTATAGGAAGATAGAGCAAGACCGGGCTTCCGCCCGGTCTTGCACCCCGTTGGCTTTAAACTTCAGCTACCGCCCCCGGCAAGTATTACTTCCCTTCAAAGTAGCGGTTGAGGATGCCTTCCAGGGACCGGGCGTGACGTGCCTCGTCCCGGGAAGACTCGTCGAAATAGTCATGGGCATGGTCCAGGTTGTTCTCCTTGGCCTTGACTGCAGCTTCGCGCTTTCCCTTATTGGCCGCCTTTTCTCCGGCCAGCATTTTTTGCAGATTTTCCTTGGTGGAGGAAGAGATCATGCCGTTGAGCTCGGCAAAATGGGCCGCATGCCAGGCCTCATCCCAGGCGATCTTCTCCAGAACTTCGGCCACCTCCGGATAGCCTTCCCTCTGGGCCTGACGGGCCATGGCCAGGTAAAGGCCTACTTCCATGGTCTCCCCGCGGAAATTGGCCTCCACTGCTTCTTGGAGGGCTGTTCCCTTAGTAACCCCCAGTTGTACTTCATTGATCAGCTCGGACATTTAAACCCCTCCTAAATAATAATAGTAGCAATTACTGATATCTTCTAGGATAATTATAGCTGCCCCCGTTTTTCCTTGTCAAGACTTTAAGGCTAAAAATTGGAGTTAAATCTCCTAACATGGTTACACTATTCCTGGAGATTATGCATCCCGGGAGGGAAACGGCATGGTGCAAGATGATAAAGGCTATCCGCCGGTGGAAGATGAAAAGGCGTCTCAGGGGCAGAGAAATACTGCGCGCGGGGTAGGGGGAAAACAGCTTCGGGGAGGAATTCCCGTACCGGGTAAGGCCGGGCGGGAGCCGCGGGAGGAGGGCGACCATCCCCTGTGGCCCCGCAGCTTTCCTCAGGGCCGGATAGGTTCGGCCGTCATGATCACGCCCGGCGGGCAGCCTCCCTTGGAAGAAAATGGCGGAGGGGAGGGATAAACAGGGTCACGGAGAGAGGTTGGCCTGGGGCTGGGCCTGGACGTGGATGACCACGCGCTCGCTGATCAGCACCAGCGTCACCTTCAACTTAAAGGAACGACCGTTTATTCTAACCACCCGGTCATCCACCAGGCCGGGGACCAACAGGAGATTGATCTTGGAGACTTCTTGCCCCATCAGGGGCGCCATTAATTTTTGCACTTCCTTGGTCAGGGCCAGGGAGATGGCCTGCCCTTCCAGGACGGGGGGCCTGCTGTTGGGAGGAAAAGTTATGATCGGCTCGATGGCGGTCACCACCTGGAGGTGTTGCCGGGCCACATTCTCTTTTATTTCGGCTAGTTCCTGGCTGGCGGCTTCCAGCTGCTGGCGGAGTTTTTCGTTGGTCAGGTGGAGCCAGTCCAGCTGTTGGGCCAGCCACATATTGGCCGCGCTGGCACCGGTAAGTACTCCTAAGAGAAAAAAGGCCAAATAGCGCCGGCGGGAGCCCGACATTTATTTTCCCCCCGCCAGGGAGGTGATAATGAAATAACCCACCTGCGCGCCGGAGAAGGCGCCGATGATCAACAGGAGCTGTTTGAGCAGGGCCCGAAACTGGCCTTCCAGCAGGCCTAATTCCAGGACTTCCAGGGTGGTAAAAGTGCCGCCGATGGCCGCTACCATGGCCCATATCTTTATATCCAGGGCCAGTTGGGCCATGGTCCTTAGCGGGGGCTGCCCTACCAGAATAGCGGCCAGGCACCCAACTAAGGAGGCGCCGAGGATTAGGCCCAGGGCGGTAAAGAAAACCAGCAGCAGCTTGGGGAAAAAACCTTCCATCAGAGCTACTGCACCCTTTCGCGAACTTTGATGCAAGACGCTACTGACGCCTTCCGGCAGCAGCCCCCTAAACAATATATGGCGGCCGGCCGGCGAAAATTCCCCCTACCGGTTACTTTCCGGTGACTTTGCCCCGGTCAACATGAAGTTTCCCTGACGTATCCAGTTTTGATCCCAGGCCTGCTTGGCTTTCGCTCGCTTATGGCTTCCCTCGCGGGCCAAACTAGCGCTTGGCTCAA